>NZ_BONE01000044.1 GCF_016862555.1 Asanoa siamensis
TCTAGACCGCCTTGGCCGCCGCGTCGATCAGCCAGCGGGAGATCGAGTAGGCCGGCGGCAGCGCGTCGGGCAGCTCGCGCAGCGGCCACCAGCGGGCCTCGGCGAGCTCCTTGCCGTCGATCACCGGCTCGGCGTCGGGCGCGGCCGTGGCCAGGAAGCCGGTCAGCACGACGCCGGGGCCGGACATCGCCCACGGCTGGCTGCCGAAGTAGCGCAGGTCGGAGACCGTGAGCCCGACCTCCTCGGCGACCTCGCGGTGCACCGCCTCCTCCAACGACTCGCCGGCCTCGACGAAGCCGGCCACCAGCGCCCACAGCTCGGTCGGCCCGTAGGTGTGCTTGACCAGCAGGATCTCCTCGCCGCGGCGGATCGCGGTCAGCACCGCGGGGGAGAGCTGCATCGGCACATACAGGTCGCAACCGGGGCACCGGCGCGCGTGCTCGCCGGGCACGTCGGCGAGCTCCGTCGCGCACGCTCCGCAGTAGCGGTGGCTCCGGCGCCACGTCACGATCTGTAGCGCCCGACCGGCCAGCGCGGCCAGTGGCTCGGCCAGGGTCGCCGCGACCGCCGGCCAGGGCCGCCACCGGCCCAGCGTGTCGATCTTCTCGGGCAGCCCGGCCGCCCAGACCCGTACGCCGTCGAGCGCGCCCAGCGGCACCCAGGTCACGTCGTCGCCGAGCGCGGACAGGTCGGCGTGGCGCGGGAACGGGGTCAACAGCCGGCGACCGGCGACGAGCACGCAGTGGTCGGACGGACTGGGCGGCACCACGGCCACGGCGTCAGGCACGAACCGGCTCACGGAGCCCACCGTAGCGCCCGATACGCTCCTACGTGGGGAAGCGGTGTCGCGACAGCGACAGCCCCAGGGGACGCAACGTCGCGGCCGCGAGACCACGACCATCAACACACGGTAGGAGTCGGAACAGTGGCCACCATTGAGGGAATCGTCGCCCGGGAGATCCTGGACTCGCGCGGCAACCCCACCGTCGAGGTCGAGGTCGGGCTCGACGACGGCACGATCGCGCGGGCCGCGGTGCCGTCGGGTGCGTCGACCGGCGCGTTCGAGGCGCTGGAACTGCGTGACGGCGACAAGAGCCGCTACAACGGCAAGGGCGTCGAGAAGGCCGTCGCCAACATCGAGGACCGGATCGTCGACCAGCTCCTGGGCTACGAGGCCAGCGAGCAGCGGCTGATCGACCAGAAGATGCTGGACATCGACGGTACGCCCGACAAGTCGCAGCTCGGCGCGAACGCCATCCTCGGCGTCTCGCTCGCCGTCGCCAAGGCCGCCGCCGACTCGGCGGAGCTGAGCCTCTTCCGCTACCTGGGCGGGCCCAACGCGCACCTGCTGCCGGTGCCGATGATGAACATCCTCAACGGTGGCGCCCACGCCGACTCGAACGTCGACGTGCAGGAGTTCATGATCGCCCCGATCGGCGCGCCGACCTTCCGCGAGGCCGTTCGCTCGGGCGCCGAGGTCTACCACGCGCTCAAGACGGTGCTGAAGGCCAAGGGCCTGTCGACCGGCCTGGGCGACGAGGGCGGCTTCGCCCCGAACCTGCCGACCAACGCCGCCGCGCTGGACCTGATCGCCGAGGCGGTCGAGAAGGCCGGCTACCGGCTGGGCACCGACATCGTGCTCGCGCTCGACGTGGCCGCGACCGAGTTCTTCGCCGACGGCGTCTACACGTTCGAGGGCGAGAAGCGCAGCTCCGACGAGATGAGCGCCTACTACGAGAAGCTCGTCGCGGACTACCCGATCGTGTCGATCGAGGACCCGCTGGCCGAGGACGACTGGGCCGGCTGGACCGGGTTCACCGCCCGCGTCGGCGACCGCGTGCAGATCGTCGGCGACGACCTGTTCGTCACCAACCCGCAGCGGATCGCCCGCGGCATCGCCGAGCGCTCCGCCAACGCGGTGCTCGTCAAGGTCAACCAGATCGGCTCGCTGACCGAGACGTTCGACGCGGTCGACCTGGCCCACCGCGCCGGCTTCTCGACGATGATGAGCCACCGCTCCGGCGAGACCGAGGACACCACGATCGCCGACCTGGCCGTCGCGGTCGGCTCCGGCCAGATCAAGACCGGCGCGCCCGCCCGGTCCGACCGGGTCGCGAAATACAACCAGCTCCTCCGGATCGAAGAGGAACTCGCGGACGCGGCGCGCTACGCCGGTGCCGGGGCGTTCCCGAGGTACCGTTCGGCTAGCTGACCCCGCGTGTGTCCGGGGCCTCCACGGAGGCCCCGGCGCGCCGGGACCTCGGGGGAGGGGGTGTCGGGTTGTGACGCAGCGGCGAATGCCGAGCGGGCAGGGGCCCTCCCGTCGCCCGAGCAGCGGTGGTGCCCGGGGCACCGCGGGCCGCGCAACCGGTCGGGCGACCACCCGGGAGACCGCCGCCGCGCCGGCTCGCACGGGCAACGCGCCCCGCAAGGCCACCCGCCCGGTCGCCACCCGGCGCACCAGCGGGGGCACCGAGTCGGGCACCGCCCGCCGCACCGCCGCACCGCAGCCGCGCCGGCTCACCGGCCGGGCGACCGTGCTGGTGGCGGTGTTGATCGCGCTCGCGCTGGCGTACACGTACCCGATCAGGGTTTATCTCAACCAGCAGTCCGACATCGCCGAGCTCGAGTCGGCGCAGGCCGCACAGCGCGAGACGATCAAGCGCCTGCAGGCCGAGGCCGAGCTCTGGAAAGACCCGAACTACATCAAGACCCAGGCGAGGAGCCGCTTCTTCATGGTCCTCCCCGGCGAAGAGCTGTTGATCCTGCTCTCCGACCCGGACGGCGCCGCCCGCGACGCGGGCCTGCCGCCGCCGAGCGCCACCCCGCCCGAGCCCGACCCCTGGTACGACACGCTCTGGTCGAGCGTCGAGGCCGCCAACTCGGAGCGTGCCGGATGATCCCCCCACCTGTCCGCGAAGAGGCCTCGCAGCGCGACCGGGCCGCCGTCGCGGCGCAGCTCGGCCGTCCGCCACGGGCGATCCGGTCGGTCGCGCACCGCTGCCCGTGCGGGCTGCCCGACGTCGTGGAGACGACGCCCCGGCTGGCCGACGGCACCCCGTTCCCGACCCTGTTCTACCTGACCTGCCCGCGGACCACGGCGGCGTGCAGCCGGCTGGAGTCGGCCGGGCTGATGAAGGAGATGGCCGCGCGGCTCGCGGAGGACCCGGAGTTGGCCGCGCACTACCGGGCCGCGCACGAGGACTACCTCGCCCGGCGCGAGGCGGTCGCGCACGTCGAGGAGATCGACGGCATCTCGGCCGGCGGCATGCCCGGCCGGGTCAAGTGCCTGCACGTGCTGGTCGCGCACGCGCTCGCCGTCGGCCCGGGCGTCAACCCGTTCGGCGACGAGGCGCTGGCCCAGATCGGCTCGTGGTGGGACGGCGGCCCCTGTGTCGAGGTCGCCGACTGATGGCCGACATCGTCGTCCGCCGGGCCCGCACCGGTGACGTGCGGGCCATCCGCCGGTTGATCGACGCGTTCAGCACCGGCGGCCGGCTGCTCAGCAAGGCGACGGTCACGCTGTACGAAGACGTGCTGGAGTTCTGGGTCGCCGTCGACGGCGAGACCGTGGTCGGCTGCGGCGCCCTGCACGTGATGTGGGAGGACCTGGCGGAGATCCGCACGGTCGCGGTCGACCCGGCCCACCAGGGCCGCAAGATCGGCTACGAGCTGGTGACCGCGCTGCTGGCCGCCGCGCGCGAGATCGGCGTCCGCCGCGTGTTCGTGCTCACGTTCGAGACCGAGTTCTTCGGCCGGTTCGGCTTCCGCGAGATCGACGGCGCCCCGGTGCCGCCGACCGTCTACGAGCAGCTCCTGCGCTCGTACGACGAGGGTGTCGCGGAGTTCCTCGACCTCGAACGGGTGAAACCCAACACCCTGGGCAACACCCGGATGCTGTTGCACCTCTCGTAGTGTCGACCTTGTGACGCGGGTAGCTGCCATCGACTGTGGGACCAACTCCATCCGTCTGCTCGTCGCGGACGTCGGCGACGACGGGCGCCTGACCGACGTGACCCGCCGGATGGAGATCGTCCGGCTGGGCCAGGGTGTCGACCAGACCGGCCGGCTGGCGCCGGAGGCCATCGAGCGCACCAGGGTCGCGCTCGCCGACTACACGGCGCAGATCAGAGCGTTGGGGGCATCCCGGGTACGGATGTGCGCCACCTCCGCCTCCCGCGACGCGGCCAACGCCGCCGACTTCACCGGGATGGTGCTGACCACCCTCGGCGTGGCCCCGGAGGTCGTGACGGGCGACGAGGAGGCGCGGCTGTCCTACACGGGCGCGGTGCGCGGCCTGGTGGCGCCGGCACCGTTCCTGATCGTCGACATCGGCGGCGGCTCGACGGAGTTCGTCACGGGCTCGTCCGCCGCCGGCCCGGACGCGGCGATCTCGGTCGACATCGGCTGCGTCCGGATGACCGAGCGCCACCTGCACAGCACGCCGCCCACGGCCGCCGAGGTGGCGGCGGCGGAGGCCGACATCGCCGCGGCGGTGGACCGCGCTCTGGAAGCGGTGCCCGGCCGGGACGCGGCAACGCTGGTCGGCCTGGCGGGCTCGGTCACCACGGTGGTCGGGATCGCCCTGGACCTGCCGGGCTACGACCCGGCCCGGATCCACCACGCCCGGGTCTCGTACGACGACGTGGCCAAGGTGACCGCGGACCTGCTGGCCCAGACGCCGGCGGAGCGGATGGAACTGCCGATCATGCACCCGGGCCGGGCCGACGTGATCGGCGCGGGCGCCCTGGTGCTCCGCATCATCATGGAACGTGCCGGCATGACCTCGGTGATCGCCTCGGAGCACGACATCCTCGACGGCATCGCGTACAGCCTGGTGCCGGCCGACACCGGTCCCGGGCGCGTCCGCGCGCTCGCCGCCGACGTGGTCGAGCGGGACGCGGAGTTGTTGCGGCGGCTGGCCCAGTGAACACGTACCTCGAGGTCGACGATCTCGTCGCGATCGCCGGCATCATGCTGGGCGAGGAACCGCAGATCCGCGACCTCGGGCTGCTCTCGTCGGCCGCCGTACGCCCTGGCACGGTCGCGTTCGGCCAGGAGGCCTACACCGACCTGTGGACCAAGACCGCCGCGCTGCTGCATTCGATCTGCATGAACCACGCCCTGATCGACGGCAACAAGCGGCTCGCCTGGGTGGCCGCCCGGGTCTACCTGGCGCTGAACGCGGTGCCGGTCCGGGACGTCGACGTGGACGAGGCCGAGGCGCTGGTCATGGCGGTGGCCAGCGGCGCGATGACCGAGGTCCCGGAGATCGCCCGCGCGTTGCGCGCGCTCTACGCCTGAGCGAAAAGGGGCGCCCCCCGGCGGGGGCGCCCCTTTCGTCATCTGCGGCCGGCTGTCACCGGTTCCCGGTCGTGTTTCGGTGGCAGCGGCACCGACGGCGGCGGGTCGATGTGCGGTGTCACGTCGAAGAACTCGTCCTTCGGCGCGTGCAACTGGCCCAACGAGACCGCCTCGCGGCGCAGGAAGAACGCCAGCACCCAGTCGAACAGCACCCGGACCTTGCGGTCGAAGGACGGGATCCGGCTGAGGTGGTACGCGCGGTGCATCAGCCAGGCCAGCGGGCCGGTGAGCTTGATGCCGTACACCTGGGCCACGCCCTTGTGCAGGCCCAGGCTCGCGACGCTGCCGACGTGCTTGTGGCGGTAGTCGACGGGCTTGCGGCCCCGGATCACCGCGCGGATGTTGTCGGCGAGCCGGTTGGCCTGCCGCACCGCGTGCTGGGCGCTCGGCGAGCAGGTCGCACCCGGCACCGTGCTGGTCAGGTCCGGCACCGCGGCGCAGTCGCCGGCCGTCCAGGCGCCCTCGACGACCTCGTCGCCGTCGACGATCTGCAGGGCGGCGTTGGCCGTCAGGCGGCCGCGCTGGTCACGCGGGAGGTCGACGAAGTCGAGCATCGGCGACGGCTTGACGCCCGCGGTCCAGACGATCGTGTCGGCCGGGAAGCTGTCGCCGTCGGAGAGCTTGACGACGCCGTCGACGCACGACTCGAGGCGGGTGCCGAGCCGGATGTCGAGCTTGCGCTTGAGCAACTGCTGCACGGTGTACGCGCCCATGTCGCGGTCGACCTCGGGCAGCACCCGGTTGGTCGCCTCGACCAGCACCCAGTGCATCTCGCCCTTGGCGATCTCCGGGTAGTAGCGCTTCGCGGCGTCGCGGGCCATGTCCTCCATCTCGGCCAGCGCCTCGATGCCGGCGTAGCCGCCGCCGACGAACACGAAGGTGAGCGCGCGCTTGCGGACCTCCGGGTCCGTGGTCGCGGCCGCGACGTCGAGCTGGTCGAGCACGTGGTTGCGGAGGAACGTGGCCTCGCCGATGGTCTTGAAGCCGATGCCGTGCTCGCGCAGGCCCGGGATCGGCAGCGTGCGGGAGACCGAGCCCGGCGCGAGCACGATGTGGTCGTACTCGATCTCGCGCGGCGGGCCCACGATCGGCTGCACCGTGGCGACCTTGCGGGCGTGGGAGACGTCGGTGACGGTCCCGGCCACGATCGTGCAGTGCTTGAGCTCCCGGCGCAGCGGCACCACGGAGTGCCGGGGGGAGATGTTGCCCGCCGAGGCCTCAGGCAGGAACGGCTGGTAGGTCATGTGCGGCTGAGGATCGACGACGATCACCTCGGCCTCACGGGAGCGGAGCTTCTTCTGCATGCGAAGAGCCGCGTAGAGCCCGACGTGCCCGGCACCGACCACAAGAATCCGTTGAGGTCTCACGACGACAACGATCCTCTTGTCAAGGATGAAACGCGCACTCAGAAGGGCGATTTGTGATGGAGGACAACCATGTGACCTCCACTACTGTCACGCCCGGCGCTTGACCAGCCAACCGAGCAGCGCGGCGATCGTGACGGCCACCACCAGACCGCCCAGCGCGGCCACCGTGAGCACCTCGCCGTCGCCGGATCCGGCGATCGAGACCAGCAGCACGCCGCAGACCGCCGCGGCCAGCACGACCGCCGCCGCCCGGGCCACCCAGCGGGCCAGCACCTCGGTCGCGACCACCGCGTCGCTGGGCAGCGCCGCCGCCAGGGCGGCCAGGGTGTGCGCCAGGTAGAGCGAGGTGGAGAGCCCGAGCAGCCGCCAGAGTTGGATGCCGTCGACCGACTGCGCCGTCACCGCGACCCAGCCGACCACGATAGCCACGATCAGCAGCGTGGTGGTCACCCCGCGCGGGGCCAGCGCCGGCAGGACCGCGACCACGACCAGGGCGGCGACGGTACGCCCGAAGAACAGCGCGGGCGGGAACGCGAACCCCATCGCGGCCAGGAACGCGGCGAAGATCGCGACTCGGACCAGCAGCGGGATCAGCGTGGCCCGACTGATCTTGGTGTGCAGGCGGCGGAGGGACCCGGTCATCGCGCCGATCATCGGCCCACCGCCTTCGGTGCGGAGGCCAGCCGGGCGACGTCGCGCAGCACCATGTCGAGGCTGCCGGCGCCGGCCCAGGCGACGACGGGGACGCCGTGCTCGCGAAGCTGGCCGATCATGTTGTCCCGCTCCAGCCGCCAGACCCCGTGGGCGATCTCGGTCCACGGCCCGCGGGCGGGCGGGGCGGCCTTGGCGGGCAGGGTGTCGACGGCGACCACGTACCGGCCGGACCGGGCCAGCTTGGCCAGCATCTCCGCCGAGCGGTTGTCGATCAGCGGGGTGAGCACGACGACCAGCGCGTTGTGGGAGAGCACCTGGGAGCCGAAGACCGTGTCGTAGGGCTGGAACTCGGCCGGGTAGACCTTCACGTCCAGCAGCCATTCCAGCACCGTGAGGTATTGCCGGCGGCCGGTGGCGGGGCGCAGGCGGCGGGCGATCGGACCATATTCGAGCAGCGAGACCCGGTCGCCGCGGTGCAGGTAGTGCTCGGCGATGGCGGCCGCCGAGCGGACCGTCGTGTCGATGACCGAGGCGGAGCCCTTGACCCCGCCGGAGCGGCCGGCCTCGTTGAGCACGTCGAGCAGCAGCACGACCTCGGCGTCGCGGTCGGAGAGTGTCGCGGCCACGTGCAGGCGCTCGGTGCGCAGCGAGACCCGCCAGTCGATGCGGCGCAGCCGGTCGCCGGGGCCGAAGATCCGCACGCCGGCCAGCTCGCCGCCCTCGCCGGGGCGCCGGGAGCGGTGGCCGCCGACCAGGCCCGCCGCGCGGGGCATGGCCTCGTCGGCGTCGAACGGCTCGGTCATCGGGTAGACCCGGACGTTGCGGGCGCTGCTGACCACCGGCCGGCCGGCGATCAGGCCGTCGCAGGCGGTGATCCGGGCGGAGGCCGGGCCCAGCGGGTGCCGGCCCCAGCGCAGCGCCTCGCCGTCGAGCTCGATCTCCTTGGTGCCGCCGCGGGGCACGGTGACGACGTGCGGGCGGTCGGCCTTCTCCACGGCGAGCCAGGGCGAGACGAGGGTACGCACGACCACCAGGTCGTACCCCACGGTGTCGCGGTTGACGACCTGTACGCCCGCGGTCAGCGCGGCGCCCTCGACGTGGTGGGTGTCGTCGGTGCCGAGGCGCGCCTTGGGCACCGCGACGGGGCGACGGCGCAGGGCGAACGCGGTGCCGATCGCGAACGGCGTCGCGAGCACGACGAGGTCGACCCGGCCGAGCAGCACGCCGGCGATCAGCAGCAGGCCGGTGAGCAGCACCGCCCGCCCGAGCGCACGGGTCGGCACCCACTGCGGCTCGGTCTGCTCCTCGACCGGCGACTCGACGACGGGCCGTTCCTCGAGAAGGGTCATTGCGAAGCGTGCCGTGATGGCGCCGGCACCTCGGCCAGGCGGACCCCGGGGTTGGTGTCGGTCAGCGCGTTGTAGCTGGGCAGCGCGCCGCTGGCCGGGGCCGGCGTCTGGGCCAGGACCTCGGAGACGACGAACGACGGGTCGACCCGGCGCAGCCACATCTCGGGCCGCAGCGTGATCCGGTGGGCCAGCGCCGGCACGGCCACCTCCTTGACGTCCTCGGGCACGACGTAGTCGCGGCCGGCGAGCACCGCCTTGGCCCGGGCCAGCAGCAGCAGCGCCAGCGAGCCCCGCGGCGACGCGCCGACCAGCACCGAGGCGTGCTCGCGGGTGGCGGCCGTCAGGTCGACGATGTAGCGGCCGATCGAGTCCTCGACCGCGACGTCCTCGATCGCGGCCTGCATGCCGCGCAGCGTGCCGGCGTCGACCACGGGCTCCAGCTCGGCCTCCTCGCGCCGGCGGGACATCCGGCGCTGCAGCACCTCCCACTCCTCGTCGCGGTTGGGGTAGCCGAACGACACCCGGAGCAGGAACCGGTCGAGCTGCGCCTCCGGCAGGGGGTAGGTGCCTTCGTACTCGATCGGGTTCGCGGTCGCGAGCACGTGGAACGGCGGGTCGAGCCGGTAGGTGACGCCTTCGACAGAGACCTGCTTCTCCTGCATGGCCTCCAGCAGCGCCGACTGGGTCTTCGGCGGCGTCCGGTTGATCTCGTCGGCGAGCAGCAGGTTGGTGAACACCGGGCCGGCCCGGAAGCTGAAGTCCGCGCGCCGCTGGTCGTAGAGGAACGAGCCCGTGACGTCGGCCGGCAGCAGGTCGGGGGTGAACTGCAGCCGGCGGAAGTCGAGGCCCAGGGCCTGCGCGAACGACCGGGCGGTCAGCGTCTTGCCGAGACCCGGCAGGTCTTCGAGCAGCACGTGACCGCCGGCCAGGATGCCGGCCAGGACCAGCTCCAGCGCGTCCCGCTTGCCGACCACCACGCTGCCGACCGAGTCGAGCACCGCCCGCGCCATCCGGCCGACCTCGTAGACGGGTACGGGGACCAGGTCCTTCATAGCCTCTCCAATGACTGGATGTACGCCGCCGCGTCGCGCGGCGCCAGGTTGCGGGTGGGCGGGGTGGCCAGGTAGGCCCAGAGCTGTTCGCCGAGCAGGTCGCGGGCGCGGTCGGGGTCGCCGGCCCGGGTCAGGCCGTGCCGCTGGCGCAGCCGCTCGTCGACGACCTCGACCAGCGTGCGGTGCACCGCGCGGGCGGAGCCGTTGTCGTTGCCGGCCCGCTGCAACAACCGCTCCCACCGGCCGACCACCGTGCGCAGCGCGTCGCGGTCGGCGAAGTTGTAGGAGCCGTCTTCGGCCGTCGCCCCGGCGCGCCGCCGGTTGCGGGTGAGCTGGGGCGGGCGCAGCAGGCTGGTCACCCGGCGCAGGCCGATCAGCGCGACGATGACGCCGACGACCGCCGCCACGGGCACCGTGTAACCGAAGATCCGCAGGCCGAACACCACGACGGCGGCGCCTGCCGCGCCTGCCAGGGTCGCCTTGATCCACCAGCGCAGGCCGGTGCCGGCGCGGGCGGTGAGCGGGCCCGGCTCGTCGTCCTCCTCGAACGCGAAGAGGTCGTCGATCAGGGTCTCGTCGTCGACCCGACCGTCGAGGTCGTCGTCGTAGTCGGCGCCGGCCTGGGTCGTGGTCATGCCGGCACCTCGCTGGTGGTGAGCTCGGTGCGGATGCGCTGTAGCGCGGACCGGGCCTGGGCGCGCATCCGGTCGTCGACCGCGTGGGTGGCGTACCGCGCCTCGCGGTAGACGTCGGCGAACGCGGCCAGCACGTCGGCGCTGACCTGGTGGGCGTGCAGCAGACGGGCGACCAGGTCGGTCGGGCTGTCGCCGACCTGCCGGGGCGTGCCGGCCGCGGCCGCCGCCTGTTCGAGCCGGAGCCAGCAGGCGATCACGGCGCGGCGCGGGTCGCCGTCGGTGTCCGACAGGTCGGTCAGGCCGGCGTCGACGGCCGCGACCACCTGGGCGGCGTCGGGCACGGCTGCGGGCTCGTCGGCGTAGCGCACCGGGCGGCGGCGCAGCCGGCGCAGACCGTCGCGGACCAGGATCCAGATGACCACGACGACGACCGCGAGCGCGACCGCGGCGCAGAGCACCATCGCGGCCGGCGCCAGCCAGCCGGGCAGCTCGCGGGGCTCGGCCGCGGCGACCTCCTCGGGCTCCGGCGGGAACGTCGGGGCGATCGGCGTGCTGAAGTCTTCCTGCGCACCGGCCGCCGGCGTGCTCACCGGGCGGGGCTCGGCCTGACCGATCTGCAGCGACGAGTGGCCCGCGGCCAGCGCGGCGAGGCCGAGGAGGCCCACCACCAGCGCGAGCGGCCACCAGCGGCGCAGGGATCCGAGATCCATGCTCAAGCCCCCCTGGCCAGCTCCTTCGCCCGAGCGAAGACCTCGTCGAGCATCGTGGGTGTCAGCCGGCCGGTGAAGGTGTTCTGCTGGCTGACGTGGTAACACCCGAGCAGGTGGGGTACTCCACCGTCCGGGCTCGTCCAGTGTGCCCCATGGCCGAACGCGGGGCGCGGACTGGGCGGGGTCCGGCCGTACACCCTGCTCATGGCCGGCCACCACGCGGCCCAGGCGAACGCACCCAGCGCGACCACGACGCGCACTGTCGGTTTTATCAGCTCGAGCTCGCGCCAGAGCCAGGGCGCGCAGGTGTCGCGCTCGATCGGCGTGGGCTTGTTGTCCGGCGGCGCGCACCGGACCGACGCGAAGATCCGCAGATCGTGCAGGGCGAGCCCGTCGTCGGCCGCCACGCTGGTCGGCTGGTTGGCCAGGCCCGCCCGGTGCAGTGCCGCGAACAGCACGTCACCGGAGCGGTCACCCGTGAAGATCCGGCCGGTGCGGTTGCCGCCGTGCGCCGCCGGCGCCAGCCCGAGGATCCCGATCCGCGCGTCCGCGACGCCGAAGCCGGGCACGGGCCGTCCCCAGTAGACCTGGTCGCGGAACGCGGCCCGCTTCGTCGCCGCCACCTCCTCGCGCCAGGCGACCAGGCGGGGGCAGGCGAAGCAGTCGACGATGCCGGCGTCGAGACCGGCCAGGTCGGCCGCGCCGGCCGCGTATCGCGCGACCTCGGCGGGGGAGTGCACCACCACCCGTTCTTACACCACGGTGGGCGCGAGCCTCCGGACGGTCTCGATCGTGCGCGCCCACGCGGTCACCGCGTCGACGCGGTCGTAGCTCTGCGGGTGGTCGTCGTTGAAGAACGAGTGCCGGCTGCCGGGGTAGTCGTAGAGCTTGACGGTGCCGCCGGCGCCCTCGATCGCGCTCGCGGCCGCCCGCACCTCCTCGGCCGACGAGGTGCCGTCCTCCTCGCAGCAGTGGATCACCGCGTGCTTGCCCGCGTAGCGGGACCAGTCGGGGCGCAGCGCCGACCAGCGGATCGACGGGTAGAAGCCGACGCCGGCGGTGATGCGGTCGGAGAGCGTCGGCGCCCAGAGCGCGAGGCTGCCGCCGATGCTGAAGCCGACGGCACCGATCTCGCCGGTGACGTCGGGGTGCGCGGCCAGGAGGTCGGCGGCGCCGGCGATGTCGCCGGCGGCCCGGTCGAGCGGCAGCGCCTCCTTGAGCCGGGCGGCCGTCTCGGGGTTGGCGGTCGACTCGCCGCGGTAGAGGTCGGGGGCGACGGCGACGAAGCCGGCCTCGGCGAACCGGTCGGCGATCGCGGTGATGTGCGGCGTGAGGCCCCACCACTCGTGCAACACGATCACGCCGGGGGCGCCGGCCACGCCGGGAAGGGCGAGGTAGGCCTCGGCGGTGTCTCCGTTGCTCGGGTAGCTGATGTTCGTACCCATGGGCCTCTCCTGTCGGGGTCAGACGTCGTCGGCTGCCTCTTGCGGTCCGCGGGTAGCGGTGTCAAAACCTTGCCATGCCGTCAAGGCGAACGAAAGACGACGGCGACGTGGCATACACCTCGCTTTTCGCGCTCGGTGCACGCCACGTCGCCCTCGATGACGGTCGATCAGTTGGTCGGGGTCGCCCCCGGGGTGCCGGTCGGCGCCGCGGTGGCGCTCGGTTCCGGCACGGGAGACGCCGTCGGGGGCGCCTCGGTCGGGCCGTCCGGCGTCGGCGTGACGACCGCGCCGCGGTCGGGCACGCGCAGGCCGGGCTGCGGCGCGATCAGGTACGGCAGCCGGTTCGGGCAGTGGGGATAGGTGGGACCGGTCGCGTCGACCTTCGCCTGGTAGTCGTCGACGTTCAGGCAGCGGTACGGGTCGCCGAGTTGGATCGGGTTGCCGTCCTGGTCGAAGAGCCGCACGTTGGACAGCGGGTTGCCGTTCTCGTCGTACGCGTAGACGTCCTGGACGTACTCGTACTGGTTGGTGGAGTAGGTCTGGTCGATGTAGACGGTGCCGTACTGGTCGGCCTTGTCGAAGCCGACCAGGCCGAACAGCACCAGGCCCACGCCGGCCAGGCCGAGGCCGACCCGCACCACCGGCCGCAGCCGGGCTTCGCGGCGGCCCAGCCAGATCGACGCCAGCACGCAGACCGTCAGCATCAGCACCGCGGCCAGCGTGCTCCCACCGAGCCGGGGCAGCAGGCCGAACTGGCTCGTGGTCAGCACGGTGATCGCCATCGCCACCAGGTAGCCGCGGAGCACCCACCAGGCGGGCAGCAGCAGCCGCAGGAACTCGCTGGCCTTGCCGTAGCCGAGGACCGGCCCCGCCTTGCGGTCGGCGACGCCGAGTGCCCCGCGGACCCGGCGGACAGCGACGGCGATCCGGTCGTCGAGCCCGCGGGCGGGCGTGGTCGCCGCCCCGAGCCCGGCGGCCAGGCGCAGTTCGGCCGCGTACGCGTCGGGCGGCCCGAGCCGTTCCGCGAGTGACCCCTCGCCCTCGGCGGCCACCTCGGCCAGGTGCTCGGGCAGGTCCTCGAGCAGCTCCTCGCGCGTGGTCGGGTCGAGATCGGCGAGCGCGCGCTTGACGGCCTCGAGGTAAGCCTCCTGCTCAGTCGCGACGTTCACGCCGCCACCCCCCGTTCGTCGAGCAGGGCGTCCATGGTGGACGCGAAGCCACGCCAGGTCTTGCCGGCGCGGTTGAGTTGGTCGCGACCGGCGGCGTTCAGGCCGTAGTACTTGCGGTGCGGCCCTTCCTCGCTCGGCACGACGTAGGTGTTGAGGAGCCCGGCCTGGAAGAGCCGGCGCAAGGTGCCGTAGACGGAGGCGTCGCCGACCTCTTCGAGCCCGGCCGTCCGGAGCCGGCGCAGGATGTCGTAGCCGTAACCGTCCTCGTCCTTGAGCACGGCCAGCACGGCGAGGTCGAGCACCCCCTTGAGCAACTGGGTGGTGTCCACGGTGGAAGAAGCTACTTCGCAATGCGAGGTAGTGTCAAGAACGAGGTAGTTCGCCTACCGAAGGTCTAGAGGACGGCCCGGACGCCGGCGACGTCGCCGGCCGCGGCGACCAGCACCTCGGGGGACGGGCCGGCGGCGACCAGATCCGCGGCCACCACCCGGAGTTGGTCGGGCAGCGACGTGTCGTTGTCGAGGCGGGGCACTTCCTGGCGGACCCGGCCCTCCACGTCGGCGGCCAGGTCGGCGAGGCGCTGGACCAGGCGGTGGACCGCGTCGCCCCGGGTGCCGTCGCCCGCCGCGGCCGGTGCCGACCATCGGGGTGCCTGCCAGTGCGAGACCTGCCGGGTGAGCAGGTCGACGACCCGCCCGAGATCATCCTGATCCGTCACGCCCGCCAACCTATCGCCGGATGTAGCTGAGCAGGCGGAGGATCTGCCAGTAGAGGAAGATCAGGCCGACCAGCATGCCGAACGCGCAGTACCAGGCGTAGCGGCGCGGCAGCCCGTAGCGGACGCCCTGCTCCACGGCGGCGAAATCGAGGATGAAGGTCAGCGCGCCGACGCCGATGCAGATCACCGCGAAGACGTACGGGATCCAGCCGACTTCGCCGGACTGCGTGTAGACCTCCAGGCCCTGCCGGCCGCTGACCCAGAAGATGATCAGGTTGGTGAAGCCGAGCACCACCACGCCGATCAGCGCGCCGATCACGAAGCGGGTGAACCGGGGTGTGGCCCGGATGATCCGGGCCCGGTAGAGCACACCCATGCCGAGGAACACCCCGAGCGTGCCGACCACCGCCTGGATGACGATCCCCGGATACAACTCCTCGAAGCCGCGGCTGGCCACGCCGAGCAGCACGCCCTGGAGGATCGCGTACAGGCTGATCACCGCCGGGTTGGTGATCCGCCGGAAGCTGATCACGAGGGCCAGCACGACGCCGGCGATCGAGCCGCCGATGATGGCGAAGCGCAGCGCCGGGCCGCTCTCGATGGTGAACCAGGCGACCGCGGCGACGGCGGCGGTCAGCACGATCAGGGCCACCGTGCGGACGACCACGTCGTCGACGGTCATCGCGCGGTCGACCGGAGCCTGGCCGAGGACCTGGCGCTCGGTGCGGGCGGTGTCGTCCAGGTGGGTCAGGACCGGGTTCGAACTCTGCATGGCGTACCCCCGGCTTCGACCATATCTGCCTAAAGCGGAAGCGCCCCCGCGTCTGCTCGACGTCGGGGGCGCTTCGCGCGGTCAATCGGGTCAGTCGTCGCCCTGCAGGAAGCTGAGCAGGCGCAGCACCTCGAGGTAGAGCCAGATCAGGCTGACCAGGATGCCGAACGCGGCGACCCACGAGTAGCGCTCGGGCAGGCCCATCCGGACGCCCTCTTCGACCTCGTGGAAGCTGAGCACGAAGCTCAGCGACGCGATCACGATGCAGACCAGGCTGAAGCCGATGCCCAGCGCGCCGTTGTCGCGCAGCCCGGTGCTGAAGCCGAACAGCGAGAGCACCAGGTTGATCAGGATGATCGCGAAGATGCCGGCCATCGCCGCGACGATGAACTTGACGAACCTGGGGGTGGCCCGGATGACCTTGAGCTTGTAGAGCGCGGCCATCACGAAGAACAGGCCGAACGTGGCGACGACGGCCTGCAGGACGATGCCGTCTTTGAACGATTCGAAGAACTTGCTGACGAGGCCGACGAACACGCCTTCGACCACCGCGTAGGTGACGATCAGCGCCGGGTTGGCCATGCGCATGAACGAGATGACCAGGCCGAGGACCAGGCCGACGATCGCGGAACCGATCCAGGCCGGGCCGAGCAGCGAGTCGGGGATCAGGTTCCACGCGGCCGTGGCGGCGACGCCGACGATCGCGAGCAGTGCGACGGTCTTGATAACGACGTCGTCGATCGACATCGGTCGTACGGCGGGCGGTGCGGCCGGGTAGGCCCCCGTACCCGCCGGGTACGGCTGCGCGTACCCGGGCTGGGCGGCCTCGCGGCCCAGGCCCGCCAGCACCGGGTTGGACGTCTTCACAGTCACGCCTCCCTGAGGACGAATTAGGTGCTCAAAGGGTAAGGGATGGGCGCCGCTAAGTGGGGAATCACATTCGCAGCGCTCCGCCCGCCGCGTACGTTGGTGCGAATGGCACTCACGGACGCTGACCTCGTCCGCTCGGCACAGGCCGGCGACATCGGCTCCCTCGGGACCCTGCTCACCCGGCATCGACCGGCTCAGCTCGCCGTCGCGTACGCGATTCTCGGGCACACCCCCGACGCGGAGGACGCCGTCCAGGAAGCGGCGGTGGTGGCCCTGCGGCGGATCGGGGACGTGCGTGATCCGGCCGCCGTCGGCGCCTGGCTGCGGATGGTGGTCCGCAACGCCTGCCGGATGCGGCTGCGGGGCCCGGTCGACGCACCGCTGGAGGACGGGCTCGTCGCGGCCCTGCCCTCGACGGAGCCGGACCCGGCGGACCTGCTCGACCGGCAGGCCGGCCGGGACTGGGTCTGGCACGCGCTCGGCGAGCTGTCGCCCTCGTTGCGCCTGGTGCTGATGCTGCGGCACTTCACCGGGGTGACCAGCTACGCCGACATCGCCGACGTCTGCGGTGTGCCCGTCGGCACGGTCCGCAGCCGGCTCAACGAGGGCCGCCGGAAGCTCGCGGCCGCGCTGCTGGCCACCGCCGACGGCGCGCACGACGACGTGACCACGCTGACCGCCGCGCGCCGCCGCGAGGCCGAGGAGACCCTGGCGGCCGCGGACCGCGGTGAGATCGGGTCGGCGCTGACCCAGTACTGGTCGCCGACCGTCGAGTCGAACTGGCCGCGCGGCGTCCGCGCGACCGGTCACGGGTTCCTGATCCGCGGCCTCGCGTCGGACCTGACGGCCGGTGTCGCACACCGGCTGACCAACGTGGTGGCGAGCCAGGACCTGAACATCTGGGAGCTCGACCTGGTCAACCCGCCGGAGAACCCGGAGCACTGCCCGCCGGGCGCCGTCTGGGTGCAGCAGGTCGAGCAGGGCCTGGTGCGGCGGTGCTGGCTGTACAACTCCCCGCGCCCCGCTCCCGAGGTCGCCCTCGCCGCGTGACCGGCGCCACGCTGCCACGACCGAACTTCTCTTCACGGGCCGCCATCTTGGTCACGTGACGATTGATGTGACCGCCTTGGTCGAGGGGGCCGAGGCGGAATCGATGTTCGCGTACGAGGCCGCGGCGCCGCCTTCGCTCGGCGCCGCGGCCGCCCGGATCGGGGGCGGGGTCGTGCTGTCCGTGCGGCACGACCCGTCCGGGTACTGGAGCAAGGCACTCGGGTTCGGCTTCACCGAACCGGTCACCCGCGACCTGATCGACCGGGTCGTAGGGTTCTACCGGGACGAGGGGACGCCGCGGGCCACGATCCAAATCGC
Organism: Asanoa siamensis; assembly: GCF_016862555.1. Classification (GTDB taxonomy): domain Bacteria; phylum Actinomycetota; class Actinomycetes; order Mycobacteriales; family Micromonosporaceae; genus Asanoa; species Asanoa siamensis. The sequence continues at coordinate 17,474 of NZ_BONE01000044.1, forward strand.
CCCGGCGGCGTTGCCTGCTGACTGGGCGGAGATCAGGTCCGCGTACGGCCTGGTCTCGGGTTCGCCCTGGGTGAAGCTGGCGGCGCCGCTGGACGAGGTCCGCGCCACCGGTCGCACCGCGCTGCGGGTCGCCGCCGTCTCGCCCGCGGACCGGGCGGCGTGGGCGCTGGTCCTGCTCCGCGGCTTCGGCATGCCGACCGAGGGTCTGGACCAGATGATCACGGACGGGCTGGCGAACCCGGCCTTCCGGCCCTTCGGCGTGTGGGACGGCGACGACCTGGTCGGGGTGGGGAATCTCTTCGTCGACGGCCCGGTTGCCGTCCTGAACGGCGCGGCGATCCTGCCCGGCCATCGGAACCTGGGGGCGCAGTCGGCGCTGATCGCGGTCCGGGCCGAGGCCGCCCGGGCCGCCGGCTGCCGGTGGCTGGTCGCCGAGACCGGCAAGCCCGCCGCGGGCGCGACCAACCCGTCCCTGACCAACCTCGAGCGGGCCAGGCTGCGCGTCCGGTACGCCCGGCAGAACTGGATCTGGCACAACGACGCAACGGGGGAACGTTGACATGTCCGACATCACCGCTGACCAGCTTCCGGAGCTGCTCCGGCCGGCGATCGAGAAGTACCGCGACGAGGCCGACGAGACCCGGCGGATGCCCGCCGGGCTGCTCGACGAACTGCGTACCGCCGGCGCGTTCCGGCTCAACGCCCCACGCGAGACCGGCGGGTTCGAGTTGCCGCTCGCGTCCGTGCTCGACCTGTACGAGCGGCTAGGGCGGATCGACGGGCCGACGGCCTGGGTGGTCTGGAACCTGAACTGGGGCTTCAGCGCGGCCATCCTGCCGCCGTCGGGGTTCGCCCGGATCGGGGCCGACGCGTTGATCGCGAACTCCGGCCAGCCGGGCCGGTTGGTGGCGGACGGCGCCGACTGGCGGCTGTCCGGCGCCTGGAAGATCGTCAGCGGCATCGAGTCGGCCGACTGGGCCGCGCTGCTGGCGATCGTGTTCGAGGGCGACCAGCCCCGGATGACGCCGGCCGGCCCGGATGTCCGGATCGTCTGGGTGCCGCGCTCCGCGGTGACGGTGCGCGACACCTGGCAGGTCGTCGGGATGCGGGGCACCAACAGCAACACTGTGGTCGTCGCGGACCTGACGGTGCCGGCGGACCTGGTCGTCCCGCTCTCCGTGACGCCGCGGATCGACCGGCCGGCGTACCGCGCACCGCTGGTGCACCTGGTTTTTCCGGGTTGTGCCGCGGTGCTGCTCGGCATGGCGCGGGCGGCGGTCGACGAGGTGGCCGCGCTGGCCGGGCGAAAGGTCGGGATGGACGGCGTGCCGCTGGCCGAGCAGCCGCGGCTGCAGGCGGCGGTCGGCCGGGCCGGCGCACAGGTGGGCGCGGCGCGGGCGCTGCTGCTGTCCTGCGCCGCCGAGCTCGACCGGGCCGGTGTGGCCACCACCGAGGCGCAGCGGGGCGAGTTGCGCGGGGCGATCTCGTACGCGGCCGAGACCGCGCGGTCCGTGCTGACCGCGATGTACGAGGCCGGCAGCTCCGACCCGCTCTACGGGTCGAGCCGGCTCGGGCGGATCTTCCGGGACGGGATGGCGGCGGCCCAGCACGCCAACATGTCGGCGGCGCACTACGAACTCGCCGGGCGGACCCGGCTGGGCCTGCCGCCGAACGCCTTGCTCGTCTGATCCTCAGTGGCCGGTGCCCGGAGCGGGACTCGAACCCGCACGCCTTTCGGCAGCCGCTTTTAAGGCAGCCGTGTCTGCCATTTCACCATCCGGGCATGTTCCTGACGATCAACGTTTGTGGGACGGTGACCGCCTGTCACGGTAACCGGTGGCCGGCTACCGTGGAGGCGGCACCTCCGCCGTCACTTCGCATACTAGGGTCTAGCGCGTGACCAGCACTGCCCGTGCCGCGCAGCAGGCCGACCCCGCCGACCCGCCACCGGCCTCGGGGCGGGTCGCACGCCGGTTGGCCGACCGGATCCGTCCGGGCCTGCCCGACCTGGGGATCTGCCTCGGCCTCCTGCTGATCGCCGGCTGGGTCATGCACGGGCTGTGGCCGTCGCCGACCGGCCGAGTGCTCGGCCTCAACCCCGAGGACCAGACCCTCTACGAGTGGTTCCTGGCCGTCGACTCGCGGATCCTGCACGGCGACTTCTCGCTGCTCACCGACCGGCTCAACGCGCCGGACGGGGTCAACCTGATGGCCAACACGACGGTCATCGCGCTGGGCGCCCTGTTCTCGCCGGTCACGCTGCTGTTCGGCGCGCCGGTCACGTTCGCGCTGCTGGCCACGCTGACCCTCGGCGGCACCGCGGTCGCGTTCTACCTGCTGTTCCGCCGGGTCCTGCGGGCCAGCCGGCTGGCGGCGGCGATCGGCGGCGGGTTCTGCGGTTTCGCGCCTGGCATGATCTCCCAGAACAACAGCCACCTGCACATGACGGCGCTGTGGCTGGTGCCGGTGCTGGTCTGGGCCGTGATCGGGATCGTCCGGGCCGCGGATCCGGAGGACCCGGTCAACGCGGGCCGCGACGGCCGCCGCGGCTGGCGCCGGATCATCGTGTTCGGCGTCGTCCTCGCGGTCACGGTGACGATCCAGGTGTTCATCGGCGAGGAGGTCCTGTTCCTCAGCGCGCTGACCCTGGTGATCATGACCCTGGTGTACGCGGGTGCGCAGCCGGCGTTGGCCCGCCGGGTGCTGGGCGGCGCGGCGGCCGGCCTCGGCATCGCGGTCGGGCTGTCGGTGCTGGCCCTGGCGTACCCTCTGTGGTTCCAGTTCAAGGGGCCACAGAGCGTGCCCAACGGGGTGTTCAGCCCGCACTTCTTCTCGGCCGACCTGGCGAGCTTCAAGACGGTGTCGCCGCTCTCGCTGTTCGGCCGCGACGAGGCGGCCCGGTTGAGCACCGGCCCGGCCGAATACAACACGTTCCTCGGCTGGCCGCTGATCCTCGTGGCGATCGGCTGCGCGGCGTGGCTGATTCGCCGCCCGCTGGTGCTGGCGTGCACGATCGCGGCAGTCGTGATGGCGGTGCTCTCGCTCGGCCCGCAGATCGTCGTCGACGGCGTCCGCACCTCGGTCTGGGGACCCTATCGGCTCCTGCTGGGCCTGCCGGTGGTCGACGGCGCGCTGCCGATGCGGTTCGCGCTGGCGCTGATCCCACTGATCGCGACGGTGCTGGTGGTCGCGATCGACGCGGCCCGCAAGCTCGACTGGCAGCCGGGCCGCATCCTGGTGCCGGCCCTTGTCGCGATCGCCCTGCTGCCGCTGTTCCCGAAGCCGCTGCCGGCCGTCGACCGGGCCCCGGTCCCGGAGTTCATCAGCGGCGGCCACTGGCGCGAGTGCGTCTCACCGGGTGGGGTGATGATCCCGGTGCCACCGGCGACCCCGAAGGAGCCATGGCCGATGCGCTGGTCGGCGGCGGCGGACGCGGCGTTCGCCATCCCGGAGGGCTTCTTCATCGCGCCCTACGGCGCCGACGGCACGGCGTCGATGGGCACCTACTCACAGCCGACGTCGGTGCTCTTCAAACAGGCGGCCACCGAGGGCGTGGTGCCGGGCATCGGCGACTTCCAACGGGCCCAGGCGCGCGAGGACTTCGCCTTCTGGAAGGCGGAGTGCGTAGTTCTGGCCGACGGCACGGTCAACGAGGCCACGCTCCGCACGACGCTGGAGCAGCTTCTCGGTCCAGGCAAGCGCATCGCGGACGTGACGACGTGGAAGGTCGGCTGACCTGCGCATCGTCTCGCTCCTCCCATCGGCCACGGAGATCGTCTACGCCCTCGGCCTGGGCCCCGACCTGGTCGGCGTGACCTTCGAGTGCACGATCCCACCGTCGTCGCCTCCGGCGGCCGCGGGCCTCGTGCCGACCGCGCCGCCCTCGCTTTCAACCGCACCGGCGTCGCTCCCGGCGGCCTCGGCTCCGACGGCGCTGGCCTCGGCCTTAACCGCTCCGGCGTCGCTCCCGGCGGCCTCGGTCCCGACGGCGCCGGCCTCGACCGTGACCGGCCCGGCATCGGCTCCGGCGGCCCCGGTTCCGACCGCGCCGGCCCTCGGCCCGGCGGTCGTGGTCGGTGGGCGCGACACGCGGCGCATGACCCCGGCGGAGATCGACGCCTACGTCCGCTCGGCGGCGGCGTCCGGGGCGGATCTCTACACGCTGCATGCCGACGCGTTGGCGGACCTGCGGCCCGACCTGATCCTGACGCAGGACCTGTGCCGGGTATGCGCGCTGCCGTCGGGTCGCGTCGCGGACGCCTTGGACCACCTGGGGTGCCGCGCGGACGTCGTCACCCTGGACCCGCACACCCTGGGTGAGGTGCTCGACTCGATCACGCTGGTCGGCACCCGTGCGGGCGCGCCCGACGCGGCCGCGACGCTGGTGCGCGCTCTCGACGATCGACTCGCGGCGGTCGAGGCGGCGGTGGCCGGTCGCCCCCGCCCGCGGGTAGCGGTGATCGAGTGGACCGACCCACCCTTCGGCCCGGGCCATTGGATCCCCGACCTCGTGACGGCCGCCGGCGGCACCGCCGTGGCGGCCCACCCCGGGGCCCGCTCGACTCCGACCACGTGGTCAACCTTCCAGCAGGCGAAACCGGACGTGGTCGTCGTGGCTCCCTGCGGCTACGACCTCGCGGGCGCGACCGCCCAGGCGACGGCCCTCGCGCCGCTCTTCCCGGGCACGCCGATCTGGGCGATCGACGCGGACGCCCTCGTCGTCCGCCCGGGCCGCCGCCTGATCGACGGCGTCGAGGCCATGGCCGCGATCCTCCACCCCACCGCGGTCCCGACCCCACCGCCGAACCACATCGCCCGCGCGGCCTGACGCCGACCCATCACCTACGTTCCGTAGGCACCGGCCAACGACGCGCCCGATCAGACCCGACAGAGGGCCACGTCGGATCCGTCCCACCGCCGGCGTTGGCTCGGCGTCAGCCAGCGAGGTGCCGGATCAGACCCGGTCCGGGGCCCGGTTGGATCCGTCCCGTCTGTGGCGTTGCCTTGGGATCGGCCAGCGACGTGCCGGATCGGTCCTGGCCCGGGGGCCCGATTGGATCCGTCCTGCGTGCGGCGTTGCCTCGGGATCGGCCAGCGTCGCGTCCGATCAGACCCGACACGGGGCCAGGCCCGATCCGTCCTACTGCCGGCGTTGCCTTGGCGCCAGCCGACGATGTGCTGGATCAGGCTCGGTATGGGGCGCGGTCGGATTCGTCCCGCCTGCGGCGTTGCCTTGGGCCGGCCAACGACGTGGCGGATCAGAGCCGAGGCGCGGTCGGGTCCGTCCTGCCTGCGGCGTTGCCTCGGAGATGGCCAGCGACGCGGCCGATCGGACCCGGCACCGGGCCGGGTCCGATGTGGGGTGAGCGCGGCCCAGCGCGGACCTGGCAGCGGAGCGAAGCGGAGCGGTGCCTGGCGGGAGCGACGGTCGCCCCCACCGCGAACCCGAGCCCGCCAAATCGTCGCTTAGCTCAACCGCTCCAAGACCATGGCCATCCCTTGCCCGCCGCCGACGCACATCGTTTCCAAGCCGATGGTCTTGTCGTTCCAGTCCAGCGAGTTGATCAGGGTGCCGGTGATGCGGGCGCCCGTCATGCCGAACGGGTGGCCGACCGCGATCGCGCCGCCCATCACGTTGAGCTTTTCGATCGGGATGTCCAGGTCCTGGTAGGACGGGATCACCTGCGCCGCGAACGCTTCGTTGATCTCGACCAGGTCGACGTCGGCCATCGTCATGCCGGCCCGCTTCAATGCCTGCAGTGACGCGCCCACCGGGCCCAGGCCCATGATCTCGGGGGAGAGTGCCGTCACGCCCGTCGAGACGATGCGGGCCAGGGGGGTGATGCCCAAATCGCGGGCGCGGCCCGCGCTCATCACGATGACCGCTGCCGCGCCGTCGTTGAGGGGGCAGCAGTTGCCCGCCGTGATGCGGCCGTCCGGGCGGAACACCGGCTTCAGGCCCGCCACGCCCTCGACCGTCACGCCCGCGCGGGGGCCGTCGTCCTGGGAGACCACCGTGCCGCTCGGGGTGGTCACCGGGGTGATCTCGCGGGCCCAGAAGCCGTCGGCGATGGCCTTCTCGGCGAGGTTCTGGCTGCGTACGCCGAACTCGTCCATCTCCTCGCGGCTCACGCCCTTGACCTGTGCCAGGTTTTCCGCGGTCTGGCCCATCGCCAGGTAGATGTCGGGGAGCAGGCCGTCGCCGCGCGGGTCGTGCCAGACGTCGGCGCCGCCGGCCGCCCGCGCGACAGAGCGCGACCGGGCCGGGGCGAAGCGCGGGTTCTCCCAGCGGCCGCCGACCTGCTCCTGCACCTCCGGCGGGAGCGAGTCCGACGAGCCGCGGGCGAACCGCGACACGCACTCGACGCCGGCCGAGATGAACACGTCGCCCTCGCCCGCGCGGATCGCGTGGAACGCCATCCGCGTGGTCTGCAGCGACGACGAGCAGTAGCGCGTGATCGTGGCGCCGGGCAGGCCGTCGAGGTCGAGCATGGTGGCGACCACGCGCGCCATGTTGAAGCCCTGCTCGCCGCCGGGCAGGCCGCAGCCGAGGTAGAGGTCGTCGATCGTGGTCGGGTCCAGTTCGGGGACCTTGTCGAGCGCGGCCCGGACGATCGTGGTCGTCAGGTCGTCGGCCCGCAGCTCCCGCAGCGAACCCTTGACAGCCCGACCGATGGGCGAGCGAGCGGTGGCGACGATGACGGCGTCGCGGTCCGACTGGATGGCCATAACAAACGTTAACCCGACGTGAACCGCACGTGAGAATGCGATTGGTCTCAATCTCCGGTGTGTTACGACGCCGGTGAGCGCCCCAGCCCCGCGAGTGACGAAACGGCCGGTAGCAGCGCGTGTGCCCACACCCGGTAGCCGTCGGCGGACGGGTGGAAGCCGTCGAAGCAGAGCGTGCCCGCGTCGGCGCGGAAGACCGCGCCGGTCTCGGCGGCCAGGTCGACCACGGCGCCGCCGGCGGCCCGGACCGCCCGGCCCTGGGCGGCCGCCGTCTGCCGGCCCCACCAGCCCGCGATCTCCCGTAGCGGCTGCTCGATCGCCCGGGCCGCGCCAAGGTCGGGGCACGTGCCCACGACCACCTCGACCCCCGCGTCGCGCAGCCGGCGGACCGCGGCCGCCAGGTAGGCCGCCGACTCGCCGGGGCGGCGCAGCGCGGTCGCGTCGTTGGCGCCGATCAGGATCACGGCCAGGTCGGGCCGCTCGCCGAGCAGTGCGCGGGCCACCTGGGTGGCCAGGTCCGTCGACCGCGAACCGGAGACGCCGACCGAGGACAGCCGCACCCGCAGCCCGGCGTCCTCGGCCAGGAGGCGGGCGAGCTGGCCGCCGACCGTGTCGTCGACGTCGTCGACGCCGACACCGAGCGATGTGGAGTCGCCGAGCAGCACCATCCGCAGCTCGGGGGCGCCCTCGCGGCCGACCGCGGTGCGCAGCGCGAGCCCGAGCTGCGGCTGCGCGTAGCGCCGGTTGCGGGCGGCGACGAACTCGCCGGCCAGCAGGGCCGCGCTCGCGAGCGTGCCGGCGAACAGGGTCATCGCGGCCGTGCGGCCAATCCGGCCGACGAGACCGCGAGACGTCATGCCAACTCCTCCACCGTGGACGGCTCCGCGTCGTCGCGGGCCGGCTCCAAGGGTAACGTCGGCGCGGCTCCGCGGAGGTTCCCGAACAGGCGACGAGCGCCACCCGGGCCGGGGTTGAACCACGCGGCCGGGCGACGGCGGAGCTGGGCCCAACGGCCCGCGGGGCCACGGTCGCGGCCTGCGACCTGGGTGCCGCTGACCTCGGTGCCGGGCTGGCGGGCGGCCTCCTGCGCGGCCTGCGGCAGCGACCGCACGCCCTCGCCGGCGCGCAGCGCGACCCGCTCCTCGGGCGCGCCGAGTGCGGCCAGCACGGTGGGCAGCATCGCCGCGGCGGCCAGCGCGTAGCCCTCGGCGGACGGGTGGAACCGGTCGAGGCTGAACATCCGCGCGGGCTCGGCCGCGAACCGGGGGCCGAGCAGGTCGCCGAGGGAGACCGTCGAGGCGCCCGCCTCGACGCTGGCCACGGTCTGCGCGGCGGCGAGTTGGCGGCTCCAGCGGCCGGCGAGCCAGCGCAGCGGCGGCTGGATCGGCTGGATCGTGCCGAGGTCGGGACAGGTGCCGACGACGACCCGGGCGCCCGCGGCGCGGAACTTGCGGACGGCGTTGACCAGGTGGCGCACCGCGATGTGGGTGCTCGTGCGGTGCGTGACGTCGTTGCCGCCGATGATGATCACGGCCAGGTCGGGGTGCGGCGTGCGCTCTAGCGCGGCCTCGACCTGGTGCGGCAGGCCCGCCGAGAGCGCGCCGACGACGGCGTGGCGGTGCAGCCGGACGGGCCGCTGCAGGCGGCGGGAGACGCCGGTCGCGAGCAGGGCGCCGGGGGTCTCGCGGGGCTTGTGCACGCCGTAGCCGGCGGCGGACGAGTCACCGACCACGACCATCTCGATCGGCCTGCCGGGGTAGCGGGTGCCGTAGACACCGTCACCGCGTGGCGGTGGCTCCTGCGCCTGCGGGATGCGCCGACGGGCCTGCTCGGCCTGACCGACGATGAGCGCGGCGCCGGCCACCGCTCCGAACGCCGTGACCCCCGCGCCGACGGCCGTGAACCGCGCGACCGTCCGGGCGGCGGTGCGCCAGGCCGCTGCCTCGGCTGCCCCCATTGGCGTGCCCCCCATGTGTGATGTTTCGGCTACGAGGCTAACGCCGTCACGCTCGAAAAGGTGCTCCCCGCTCCGGAGGGCCGAAACCTCGCGGCGATTGGGGGTGGCGCGTTCTGGGCATCATGGTGCGGAGGAGGTCGATACGCGATGGCGAAGACGTTGAAGCGCACCGCGGCGTTCGCCGCTCTGGGCCGGGCCCTCACCGCCGGCGCCCGCGGCGGCCCCGGGCTGGGCACGCGGCTCGCGGCCCTGCCCCGGATGATCAAGGCAACAGCGAGCGGCGAGTACGACGGTGGGCTGCGGCTGGCCATGATGACGGCCGCGACGATCTACGTGATCTCCCCGCTCGACTTCGTACCCGAGGCGTTCCTGGCGATTTTCGGGCTGGTCGACGACGTGGTCGCGGCGACCTGGCTCGCGGGCGCCGTGCTGGCGGAGACCGAGCGCTTCCTGGCCTGGGAGGCCCGCCAGAAGGGCGTGATACCCGGCACCGTGCTTCCCTGACCTGCGCACGTAGGCTGGGATCGACCCGCCGACCCGGCGGGGCTGGACCCAGAAGGGCACAACGCCGTGCGCTACTACGACAACGTCGTCGACCTCATCGGTAACACGCCGCTCGTCCGGCTGCGCAACGTCGCCGCCGGCATCGACGCGACGGTGCTGGCCAAGGTCGAATATTTCAACCCGGGCGGCTCGGTCAAGGACCGCATCGCGGTACGGATGGTCGAGGCGGCCGAGAAGGCCGGCCTGCTCCAGGCCGGTGGCACGATCGTCGAGCCCACCAGCGGCAACACCGGCGTCGGGCTGGCGCTCGTCGCCCAGCTCAAGGGCTACCGCTGCGTCTTCGTCTGCCCCGACAAGGTCAGCGAGGACAAGCGCAACGTGCTGCGGGCGTACGGCGCCGAGGTGGTGGTCTGCCCGACCGCCGTCGCGCCCGAGGACCCGCGGTCCTACTACAACGTCTCCGACCGGCTCGCCCGCGAGATCCCGGGTGCCTGGAAGCCCAACCAGTACGCGAACCAGGAGAACCCGCGCTCGCACTACGAGACGACGGGTCCCGAGGTCTGGGAGCAGACCGGTGGCCGGGTGACGCACTTCGTGGCGGGCGTCGGCACCGGCGGCACGATCTCCGGCGTCGGGCGCTACCTCAAGGAGGCCTCAGCTGGTTCAGTGCGGGTGATCGGCGCTGACCCGGAGGGCTCCGTCTACTCCGGCGGCACCGGCCGGCCGTACCTGGTCGAGGGCGTCGGCGAGGACTTCTGGCCCGAGACCTACGACCGCTCGATCTGCGACGAGATCGTCGAGGTGTCCGACAAGACCTCGTTCGACATCACCCGGCGGCTGGCCCGCGAGGAGGGCCTGCTGGTCGGCGGCTCGTGCGGCATGGCCGTCGCGGCCGCGCTCGAGGTGGCGCACCGCGCCGGCCCCGACGACGTGATCGTCGTGCTGCTGCCCGACGGCGGCCGTGGCTACCTGTCGAAGATCTTCAACGACGACTGGATGGCCCGGTACGGCTTCCTGACCACCGGCGGCGCCGAGCCCACCGTGGCGCACGTGCTCGCCGGCAAGGGTGGCGAGATGCCCGAGCTCGTGCACGTGCACCCGACCGATCCGGTCCGCGAGGCGATCGACCGCATGCGGGAGTACGGCGTTTCCCAGGTGCCCGTCCTCAAGGCGGAGCCGCCCGTGGTGACCGGCGAGGTGGCCGGCTCGATCGTCGAGAAGGAGCTGCTCGACGCGCTGTTCACCGGACAGGCGCACCTGCACGACATGGTCGAGAAGCACATGCACGCCCCGCTGCCGATGATCGGCGGTGGCCAGCCGGTGAGCGAGGCGGTCGCGCTGATGGAGACGTCGGACGCGGCGCTGGTGCTGATCGACGGCAAGCCCAAGGGCGTGATCACGCGGCAGGACCTGCTCGCGCACCTCGGCGCGCGCTGAACATTTCTCCGGTTTAAGGCAGTTAGGGCAAAACGCGAACTCTGTCCCATTCCAGGTGAATACTACCTCTTGGAGGTTTATTCGCTTCGGGGGGCGGTTTTCGCATGGCCAGGAAAGCTCGATGGATGGCCGCGACGGCGGTGGGAGCCGTCGCGGCCGGCGCATCGCTGTGGATGTTGACGCCGGCGGCCGCGACCGGGCCGGTGAACCCGGTCGAGGGCGGCCTCGGTTTCCTCGTGCTCGTCGAGGGCGATGCCACGCTGACCGCCACCGAGAGCGAAGGTCCGCTGGCGGTCGGCGGTGACCTGACCTTCGGCTCCGCCTATCGGATCGCTTCCGAGCGGAACGTACGCGTCGGCGCCGGCGACAGCCCGCTGGTGATCGGCGGGCGGGCGCTGATCGGGGCGCCGCCGGTCGTCGACGCCAAGGTGCTCGACGCCGACGGTGTCATCCGGGCCGAAGACCCGCCGCGCGCGCTGCCGGGCAACAAACGCAAGGCCAGCCTGGCGGCACAGGACGCCATCGACTTCGCCGGCGTGTTCGCCACGTTCCGGGAGCGCTCGGAGCGGTTCGGCACGTGCACCGAGACGGTGACGCTGCGAAACTCGGGCGGCGGGGAGTTGGCGCGGCCGATCAGCACACCGGACACCAAGGCGTACGTGTCGCTGACGCCCAACCAGACCAACGTGCTCAACCTGACCGGCGCGGAGTTCAACAACCTGTCCGACCTGACGTTCAACACGCAGCCCAGCGCCGCGACGCCGCTGCTGGTCAACGTGGACACCGCGGCCGCGTACGAGTGGCGCACCGCGAACTTCGCCGGGATCAGCGACAACCAGGCGCCGTTCATCCTGATGAACTTCCCGAACGCCACGTCCCTCACCCAGGTCGGTGCCGACACCGCGGAGGGCACCATCTACGCGCCGAAGGCGGCGTTCACCGACGTCAACACCGCCAACAACGAGGGCAACCTGGTGGTGCGCAGGTACACCCACGGCAGCGCGGCGACCAACGGGGGCGAGACGCACGACCTGGCCTTCAACACCACGCTGCGGTGCGGTGCGGCCGACCCGATGCCGGCGGCGAGCGGCCCGGCCCGGACGCTGCCGGCGGCGGCCGCGTCGACGGTGGTGACCCCTGCGAGCGCGCCCGCGTCACGCCCGGCCGCGGCGCGGCCGACGGCCTCGCCGGCGGGCGAGGAGCCGGAGCCGCTGGACAGCAAGTTCCCGTGGACGTGGCCGAGCGAGCCGCACTACCTGCCGGGCGCACCGTCGGCCTCGGCGCCGGTGGCGGCGGAGCCCAGCCGGCCGGCGGGCGGCACGACCTCGGGGCAGCCGGGGTCCGCGCCGGCGCAGCCGGGTGACACGGCCGCGCAGCCGGGTGACGCCGGGCAGCCGGCCGGCGGCGAGCCGGCGGGGGGCGAACCCGCGGGCGGCAACCCTGCTGGCGGCAATCCGTCCGGCGGTGACCCGTCCGGCGGTGACCCGGCGGCTGGTGACCCCGCCGGTGGGGACCCTGCGGCAGGCGAGCAGCCGGCGGCGGGTGACGACCCGGCCGTCGGTGGCGAGCCGGCGGGTGACGGCGGCGACCTGCCGTTCTTCCCGTCCGCGGATCCGTCGATCTCGGCGAGCGCGGCGGCGAGCACCTCGGCGAGTCCCGCGGCCACGCCGTCGGGCAGCACCGAGCCCGCGGTGGTCGCCAACTACGGCCCGCTGCCGGGCCAGGGCGCCGCCGAGGGCGGCGAGGCGCTCAACCGCCCGTCCAACGTCCGGCTGCTCATCGCCGGCCTGTCCATCCTGGTCGTCAGCACCGCACTGCTCCTGCTGGGCCGGCGCCGCAAGCGCCGCCACGCACTCTGACCCGCACCGCACCGGCCGAGCCGGCTCCCTTCGGCAGGGGGAGCCGGCTCGACCACGTCCGGGGCAGGCCCGCCCGGTCCGGATGGCGATCGACCCGCCCGCCGAGGCGGGTCGGACATGGCAAACCGGGACCGGGGGAGGGTGGGGCCGCCCGGCTCGGGTGGCGACCGCCCGCCGGCAGGGGTGGGTCGACACGACACCAGTATCCGACCCACCCCGCCACCACCCCCGTCCCGGGACCTCGCCGGGGCGCACGGCCCCACGGGCCCCCGGACGGGCTCTACCGGGTGCTCAGCTCCGCGGGGACCGCGACCACGTCGACGAAGGCGTTGCGGCGTAGGAGGGTGACCGGGAGGCGGTTGCCGATTGCTGGGCCCAGCATCAGGCGCTGCAGCGACTGGACGCTCTGGATCTGCTGGCCGCCCGCCGTCAGCAGGATGTCGCCCAGGTAGATCCCGGCCACGCCGGCCGGGCTGCCCGGCACCACCTCAACGACCCGCAGGCCCGTGCGCTGGCCCGTGCGGGCCGCCACCTGCGGCGGCAGCGGCACGGGCACGCCGGCGACGCCGAGCCAGGCGCGGCGTACCCGGCCGTCCTGGATCAGGTCGCCGATGATCTGCCGTGTGTTGCGGTTGATGGGCACGGCGAGGCCGAGCCCGTACCCGGCGACCGCGGTGTTGACCCCGATCACCTGGCCGGCGGAGTTGACCAGTGCGCCGCCGGAGTTGCCGGGGTTGAGCGCCGCGTCGGTCTGGATGACGTCGTCGATGAGGCGGATCGCGCGACCCTCCCGGGCCGGCAGCGACCGGCCGAGGCCCGAGACCACGCCCGCGGTGACCGAGCCGGCGAGGCCCATCGGGTTGCCGACGGCCACGACGAGCTGCCCGATCTTGAGCTGGTCGGCGTCGCCGAGGGGGGCCGGGCGGGCGCCCGGGTTGCGTACCCGGAGCACGGCGAGGTCGGAGAGCGGGTCCCGGCCGACGACGTCGAAGCCGGCCTCGGCCCCGTCGCCGAAGGTGGCCGTGCCGCCGGACGCGCCCTCGACCACGTGGGCGCTGGTGAGCAGGAATCCGTCGTCGGTGAAGGTCACCGCCGATCCCGCGCCGGCGCCGCGGCTCGTACGCACCGAGACCGCGGCCACGCTGGGCAGGATCTGTGCGGCCACCGTCGTGACGACCCGCGAGTACGCGTCGAGCGCGGCAGCCTCGTCGCGCTCTGGTTCGGTCCGTTCGGTATCCACGCCTCCCACAACACGCCGTGGCCAGCGCGAATGCCGCGGAACGGCGAGATTCGCTCAGAGCGAACGGGCGGGGTCGATCAAGCGGCCGGCGCGACCGGCGACACGGGCGCCACCGGCTCCAGGCAGACCGCCGGCAGGTCGAACCAGCGCAACGCCTCAAAACCGGGCGAAACGGCATGCCCGCCGTCGCCTTCGGCCGACCCGCTGCCGTCGTACCCCTGGAAGATCGTCCTGGCCTGCTCCAGATAGCCGCGCAGCGCCTCCTCGGGCGCGCGTTCGGCGGGCGCCGCGTCCGCCCAGCGGACCCCGCCGCCGTCGAAGGTCAGCCCGGTCAGCCGCAGCGCCGGCTCGGCCGGCCCGCGGTGGTGCCGCCACAGCCCCGAGTAGGGGTCGAACCGGTAGTCGGGCAGCAGCTTCCAGCCCTCCCGGGCGATCAGGTCGACCGCGTCCACGATGTAACGGCAGACGGCGTCGGTCAGGAAGTAGTTGAAGCTGACCCGTACCCAGCCGGGCTTGATCCCCTCGCAGCCGCCCGCCACCACCTCCCGCTCGAACCGGTGCGAGTGGTCGAGGTCGATGCCGAGCAGCCGATGCCCGTACGGCCCGGCGCACGAGCAGCCACCCCGGGACTGGATGCCGAACAGGTCGTTGAGCAGCGCCACGACGAAGTTGTGGTGCAGGTAGCGGTCGCCGGGCCGGCGGACGACGAAGGAAAGGATGGAGAGCCGGTCGGCGCGCGGGTTGCCGAGCACCTCGATCGCCGGGTTCGCCGCCCAGGCCTCCATCGCGACGCGGCGGAAGCGCTCCTCCTGCGCGCGGATCAGGTCGGTGCCGACAGCCCGCTTGAGCTTGAAGACCATGCCCGCGCGGATCGACTCGACGATCGCCGGCGTGCCGCCCTCCTCGCGGTGCGCGGGGTCGCTCAGGTAGTGGTGCTCGGTCGCGTTGACGTAGTCGACGGTGCCGCCGCCGGGCACGGTGGGCACCCGGTTGCGCAGCAGGTGCCGGCGGATCACCAGCACGCCCGGCGTGCCGGGACCGCCGACGAACTTGTGCGGGGAGAGGAAGATCGCGTCCTTGCCGGCTATGTCGATGTCGACGTACGGGCCGGCGGCGGCGAAGTCCCAGCAGGCGAGGGCGCCGTGCGCGCGCAGCAGCGCGGAGATCGCGGCGACGTCGGTGATGATCCCGGTGACGTTGGAGGCCGCCGAGAACGAGCCGATCTTGAGCGGGCGGTCGGCGTACCGCGCGAGCTCCGTGGCCAGGGTTTCCTGGTCGACGTGGCCGTCGGCGTCCTCCGGGACGACCACGACGTCGGCGATCGACTCGCGCCAGGGGAGCTCGTTGGAGTGGTGCTCGTAGGGCCCGATGAAGATCACCGGCCGCTGGTCGGCGGGGATCATCTCGCGGAACCCGTACACGTCGTCGAGCTCTGCCGGGATCCGGATGCCGAGGATCCGGACCAGCTTGTCGATCGCGCCCGTGGCGCCGGAGCCCGCGAAGATCACCACGGTGTCGTCGTCGCCGCCGACCGCGTCCCGGATCACCGCGCGGGCGTCCTCGCGCAGCCGGGTGGTCTGCCGGCCGGTGCCGGACGACTCCGTGTGCGTGTTGGCGTAGCGGGGGAGCACCTCGGCGCGGATGAAGTCCTCCACGAAGCCGAGGGAGCGTCCCGAGGCCGTGTAGTCCGCGTAGGTCACCCGGCGCGGCCCGTACGGGCCCCACATCACCTGGTCGTCGCCGATCACGCTCTCGCGGATCAGCCGCAGCAGCGGCGCCTCTGCGCTGGTCATGGCGCAATTATGTGAGCCGTTTACGGGTTACCGGTGGGTTGTCGCGCATCTAACGCCAGGCTGTGAAGGGCCTCAAAGCGGATTATTCCGGGAAGTCGCACAGACTGTCCGATTGCGGGCGACCACGAGACGGTTCCATATGCGTACGGCGGCCGGCGGGCCGCCGCGAACGAGGGGGACCGATGGTCAGCGTCGACCATACCGTGCGGGCCAGTTCGGGCCGCGAAACCGCGCCGGAAGACGTTGTCGACCGGCTCCTCTGGCAAGACGCCCGGGAGATTCTCGGGCGGCACGCACGACCCCGCAGTGACGGTGGCTGCGACGGGTGCGGCGGGGCCTGGCCCTGTCACTCCCGGCGCGTCGCCGAGCACGCCCTGGCGGCCTCCCGCCGGTCATGGCGTGAAGGCTGGACGGCCCGGCACGACCTCAACAGCGTGCGCGCCGCCCTGTCGTTCAACTGAAGACCTCCGCACCCGCGGTGACCGTCGCGTGCTCCGCCAGCACAGCGGCAATCCCGCAAACACCCACCCGCGGTCCGGACCGGCTAGCCTCCGCCGGTCACGATGCCTCCGGCCAGGCATCACCGGGCAACGGTTGGGTACGGCGGGCGAGGGTGCGTGACCAATCGGTTCCCCCGCATATCTCGGTCACGCACTCTCGCCCAGCCAGCCCCGCGCATAGCGAAGCTGGCGGGTGGGCGCCGCACCCATCAACTCCTCGCGCTCCCGGCCGTCGGGCCGCCAGCCGCCCCGCTCGTAGAAGCGCCGGGCGTGCGCGTTGCCGTCGAGCACCCAGAGCACCGCACTGCCACAGCCCTGGTCGCGCATCGCGGCCAGGGCGTCGGTCATCAGCGCCCGCCCGAAGCCACGCCCCTGCGTCGCCGGGTCGAGATGGATCGCGTACAGCTGGCCGACCCCGGCGGTGTGCTCCTCCTCGGGGCCGACGTAGCTGAAGCCGACCGTCCGCCCGTCGACCTCCGCGACCGTCAGCCGGTGCGTCTCCGCCTCATAGGTGAATCGTTCTCGCCACCAGGCGGACAGCATTTCCGGGGAGAGCGCCTGGAGCCCGGCAATCGGCACGAAGTCTCGATAGGCGGCAATCCGGGAGTCGTAGTGCAAGGTGCCAATCGCGTCGATGTCCGCGGCCTGTGCGGGACGTAGCGAGAGCGTCACGGAAATGGCTCCATAACGGCTGTCAGCCGATTGTCTGATCGGATCGAAGTTGGTCGTCCGGATGGGTCGCCTTTGCGGGCCGGGATAAACCCCTGGAATGACCCCGAATAGGGTTCGACCCCCGAGGGATGGCCGTGCGTGAGCACGGGCCGGCTGGACTATGGCCGGCACCTCGGGGGTCGGGTGGCTGCTTGAGTTTCGCCGCGCCGCTGCCACACGGTCTCGACGAACGGAAACTGTCAAGGACAGCGGCTAGCGGGCAGCCACCTCACGAGTCCCAGTGCTATACAAAGCTGGACCACCTCCTTTCCCGTGTACGGCCACGCTATCCACGCGAAGAGGTGCCGAGCAACGGTTTTTTCTGGGTCATATGCCACTTTGGCGGCAACACAGAGATCGAAATTTCTGGGCAACGGCGGGTTGACGGCGGATCTGACCGGTTCGCGGGGGACGGATCGGTCGGCGTCGAGGGGGGAACGCACGACGTGATGGGTAAGCACGCGGCCCGCCGTGGGGTCGCCCGGCCGGCCGTGTTCGCCTTCCTCCTGCTCGGCCTGCCCGCTCTGGTCGCGGCCGGCATCGTGGTGGTCCGCGGCGACGGCTGGTCGGCGCTGGCTCCCGGCCGCGCGGCCTGCGGCCAGAAGATCAAGGTGGTGGCCGCCTCGTCGTTCGCCCCGGTGCTCGCGGCCCTGGCGCCCGACCTCGCCAAGGCCGACGAGTGCGTCCGGATGGACATCGTGGTGGCCGACGGCCGCGCCGCGCCCGACACGGTCCGGCAGACGAGCGCCGACCTGTGGATCCCCGACGACACCTCGTGGGTCGGCACCGCGCCCGATCTCGACCTGGCGCGGCTCGGCCCCGAGAACACGATCGGCGTGGGCGGCGCCGGCACCGTGGTCGCCGACAGCCCCATCTACATGGTCACCGACGCGCCGACGGCGACGAAGCTGCGCGCCGCCGGCGACTCCTGGCTCGCCCTGGCCAATCTCCTGGACACCGATCCGGGGGTACGGCTGGCCGTGCGCGAGCCCGGCACCTCCGGCGACGGCATGGTCGGCGCGGGCTCGATGGCCGAGACGATCTGGGAGGGCCAGGGCATGGACGCCTCGGCCCAGGTGCTGTCCCGGGCGTACACCAAGACCCGCACCGTGCGCGGCGGTGCGCTCGCGCTGCCGGAGAAGCCCGGCGAGGTCGGCCTGGTCGCCGAGTACGCCCTGGTGCCGCAGCTGAGCAAGCTCGGCCCGGACGGCGCGGTGCTGGCGGGCACGGACTGGCGGGTGTCGCTGCGCTACACCTGGTTCCCGACCAATGCCGCGCTGGCCGACGAGGGCCGGGCCGCGGCGCTGGGCCGGCTGCTCGACGCGCTGGCCACGCAGGACGGTTCGGCCGCGATCGCCGCCGCCGGCCTGCGCACCCCCCGCTCCGACGAGCCCGACGAGCCGCCGCCGGGCGCCGAGCAACTGCCGGCGCTGGCCGGCAAGCAGATGCCGTACCTCGGCGCGCACCACGTCGACCACGTGCTGGCCACCTGGTACGCCGAGGATCGGCAGACCGACCTGCTCGTCGTGGTCGACGTGTCGGGCTCGATGGACGACCCGGCGCCGGGCTCCGACCAGTCGCTGATCCGGCTCGTCGCCGAAGGCTGCGCGCAACTGGAGAACCTGCTGCCCGACGACAGCCGGCTGGGCGTCTGGGAGTTCGGCGCGCAGCTCGACCCGCCGCGCGACCACCGCGAGCTGCTGCCGGCGGAGTCGCTGACGGCGTCGCATCGCAAGGCCACGGCCGAGGTGTGCGACGGGCTCAAGACCCATTCCAACGGCACGAAGTTGTACGAGACGATCCTCGCCGCCTACAAGAGCGCGCAGGACAACGCCCGCAAGGACGTACCCAACCGGGTGTTGATCTTCACCGACGGCCGCAACCAGGACGCCGGCTCGAAGCTCACCCTGCCGGGCCTGACCGCGCAGCTCGCGGCGCTTGCCGACGAGGAGCGGCCGGTGAGCCTGAGCGTCGTCGTGTTCGGTGACGCCGAGGCGACCAAGGGCTCGTCGGCGGAGCTCGAGAAGGCGCTGGAGCCGGCGCAGGGGTACGTCGACACGCTGGCGACGGCCAGCGAGGTGTCGGCGGTGTTCATCCACGTCGCGGCGGGCGGCCTGCACGGCTGATCCTCTCGGGGTCCGGGGCCGAAATTTTCCGTTCTGGCTGAGAGCGCTCTCTTGACACGACGTTCGTCTATCTGACAGGTTTCCAGATAGTTACGTCCGTCTCTATCTCATGCCTGAAGAGGTGATCGTCGTGCGCCGTCCCCGCACTTTGATCGCAGCCGCGGCGAGCGCCATGCTGGTGGCCACCGCGCTGACCATCCCGCTGGCCGCCAGCCCGGCCAGCGCGGCACCACCACCCGGGCCACTGGTCTGGTCCGACGAGTTCAACGGGCCCGCCGGCAGTGCCGTCGACCAGTCGAAGTGGCGCTTCGACATCGGCGGCAGCGGCTGGGGCAACAACGAGCAGCAGTACTACACCAACAGCACCCGCAACGCCTCGATGGACGGCGCCGGCAACCTGGTCATCACCGCGCGCCGCGAGAACCCGGCCAACTACCAGTGCCACTACGGCACCTGCCAGTACACGTCGGCCCGGCTGCTGACCGCGGCCACCTTCAGCCGCACGTACGGGCGGTTCGAGGCCCGGTTGAAGGTGCCGCGCGGGCAGGGCATCTGGCCGGCGTTCTGGATGCTCGGCGCCCCGGTCAACTGGCCGACCAGCGGCGAGATCGACATCATGGAGAACATCGGCCGCGAGCCGAACATCGTGCACGGCACGATCCACGGCCCCGGCTACTCGGGTGGCGAGGGCATCGGCGCCGCCTACACGATCGGCGGGGCGTTCGCGGACGCGTTCCACACCTTCGCCGTCGACTGGTCGCCCAACCTGATCATCTGGTACGTGGACGGCAACGAGTACCAGCGCCGTACACCTGCCGATCTTGGTGGTGACCGCTGGGTCTTCGACCACAACTTCTTCATGATCATGAACGTGGCGGTCGGTGGCTACTGGCCCGGCTATCCGGACGGCTCGACCACCTTCCCGCAGTCGATGACCGTCGACTACGTGCGGGCGTACGCGCCGCCGGGTGGCACCAACCCGCCGCCGCCGACCGGTGGCAACCGGATCACGGGCGTCGGCGGCAAGTGCGTCGACGTCTCGGGCGCCAACCCGGCCAACGGCACCGCGGTGCAGCTCTGGGACTGCAACGGCACGGGTGCGCAACAGTGGACCTGGGCCGCCGACGGTTCGGTCCGCGCGCTGGGCAAGTGCCTCGACGTGCCGTCGGGTTCGACGGCCAACGGCGCGAAGCTGCAGCTCTGGGACTGCAACGGCAGCGGGGCGCAACGCTGGACCTTCACAGGCGCCAACGACATCGTCAACCCGCAGTCCAACAAGTGCATGGACGCCACGGGCAACAGTTCGGCCAACGGCACCAGGTTGCAGATCTGGGACTGCACCGGCGGTGCCAACCAGAAGTGGTCGCGCAGCTGATCGCTGCCCGCCCGACCGCTTCGGACGAAGGGGCCCATTTCCGTCCTGGGTGGGCCCCTTCGTTCTGCGGTGTTACACATGGCGGAGCGAGAGGAGTCCACCGTGTTCCTGCGTCGAATGAAGTCGGACCTGCCCGCCCCGGGCGCGGCGCTGCCGGGCCGCCCGCTGCGCATGCCGGTGGCCGACCGGCACGTGGTGCTGGGCACGCCGATGACCGGGCCGTGGCCGTCGGGCGCGCGGGTAGCCGTCTTTGGCATGGGCTGTTTCTGGGGCGCGGAACGGCTGTTCTGGACGCTGCCGGGGGTGATCTCGACGGCGGCCGGCTACGCGGGTGGCCAGACTCGTAATCCCACGTACGAGGAGGTCTGCTCGGGAGGCACGGGCCACGCGGAGGTGGTCCAGGTGGTCTACGACCCGGCGCGGATCGACTACGAGGACCTGCTCAAGGTCTTCTGGGAGAACCACGACCCGACGCAAGGGATGCGCCAGGGCAACGACGTGGGCACGCAGTACCGCTCGACGATCTATGTGACGACGGACGAGCAGCGGGTGGCGGCGGAGTCCTCGCGCGAGTCGTTCGCCCCGATCGTCCGTGCGACGGGCCGCGGCGAGATCACGACAGAGGTCGCGAAGCTGAGCGATTTCTACTACGCGGAGGACTACCACCAGCAGTACCTCTCGGACGCGAAGAATCCTTACGGCTACTGCAACCACGGCCCGAACGGCATGACCTGCCCGGTCGGCGTGGCCAAGAATGCGCGCCAGGCGCGTTGAGCGCGAAAACTACGAGCGTGTCGACGGGCCGGCCCGCAGGATTGTCCGATGAACCGTACTGATGCGTTGGCTCGCCTGCATGACGCGGCGGCGATGTGGAGTGCCGGCTTCGACGGCCCGGAACCCGTCGTCCTCGCCGCCTGCGATGTCCTGGTGAGCGGCGACGACGGGCGGGCACTCTCGATGCTGGCCGCGTTGCCTCTCCGTACGCTCGATGATCGCGACGTCGAAGATCTGCTCGAGCAAGCGTTGGCTGAAGTCGGCCTGCCCTGCTTCGTGCCGCACAGCCGGGAGGCCGAGCAGGCGCGGCGCATCACGAACTACGAGGTCAAAGCAGCTTCGAAGAACCCGAAGGGCGTGCCCGGCTCAGTCCCACCAGAAGCGCCAGAGGGGGCGGTGCATGATGGTCGCGGCGTAGTGCAGGAAATCTGAGGGCTGGTCGGAGCGTTCTTCCGGCGGTTCGACCTCGGGGCAGAAGGCGAAGTGCTCCACCGCGACGCGCGCCGCGTGGTCGAGGGTGGTCGGGGGTGCGGCCACGCTCACCCAGAGGGTGCCCGAACCGACACCGAGCACGCGGGCGCCGAAGCGGTCCTCCCAGGTGCGGAGCACCGCCGAGAGCGCTCCGGGTGAATACGGCTCGTAGTCGGTCGCCGTCCAACCCGCGAGGCCGATCGCGTCGGCGCTGCGCGTGGCCGGGACCAGGGCGATTCCCGCCGGTTCCCGCGCCACCCGTTCTTCGGCGATCTGGTCGGCCAGCACGTCCGGGTCGACCCGCGTCCTGCCGGGCGACGCCGGGCCGGGCCAGGCGGCGGTTCCCAGGACGCGGCGGTCGACCTTGGTCAGGCGTACGCCGCTGCTCGCCCACCATCCCGCCATCAGTGCCATGGGATCGAGCCGCGCCAGCGATGACTCGTCCTCCGCGTACCAGCCGAACCCGCCGGCTCCACGGAACACCAGCAACGGCCACAGCCCGGAGCGATGATGCTCGGCCCGCAGGTGGCTCCAGAGCCCGGCGGAGACCGGCCCGTCGGTGAGCCAACAGACCGGCGGGTGCGGCAGGCCGTCGTACATGGTCGCCGGCTTGGCCGCGTATGTCGGCCATTCCCGGCTCGCCCAGCGCTCCTCCGCGACCGGGCGCCGAGGCATCGCCGCGACCACGACGTGCCCCGGGGGCAGCGTGACGGCAGGCCGCCAGCCTCGAGCCCGCTCGGGCAACAACGAAGCCAGGTCCGCGCCCACGGACCGCAGCCTACGCATGTCAATCTTCCGCGCAGTTCGGCGCGCACGCGCCAACGGGTCTGGGCGAGGGCTGTCACACTCCGCGGCGGAGGTGTGACGGATGTCGAATAAGGCTGGCGTTCTCCGCCCCTTCGTCCGTACGATTGTCCGTACAGCGACGGAGGGACGACAGATGGCGACTGCAGCGTCAGCGCGGTTCGAGTTCCGGCTACGTCCCGAGGTCAAGAGCCGGATCGAGCGCGCCGCCGAGTTGGTCAACGAGACCACGTCAGACTTCGCGCGGACTGCGACCGAGGAACGGGCCGAGCGTGTGCTCCACGAGCACGAGTCGGCGACGGTCGTGCCCGCCGACTTCTTCGACGAGTTGCTGCGCGCGCTCGACGCGCCCGCCCGACCCAACCCCGCGCTGCAGGCCGCCGCCCGGCGGGCGCGCTCCGCTGTGGAGGGACGCTGACGTGCCCTTCGCGGGAGAACCGCTGCATGACCGACACGATCGCGATCGCTTCGAGAGCGGCAAGCCCGAGCTGGACGGCTGGCTTCGCGCGCACGCCCTGACCGTCGAGGCCCGCCGCACGGGGCGCACCTTCGTCTGGCACGACAACGGCCGCGTGGTGGGCTACTACACCCTCGCGGCCCACCTGATCGTGCGCGAAGGCCTGCCGCGCTCGATCGGGCGCGGCAACCCGACGCAGATCCCCGCGGTGCTGCTCGCCCGGCTGGCGCTCGACAAGTCGCTCCAGGGGCAGGGCCTGGGCGGCGCGCTGCTGGCCGACTCGCTCGCCCGGGTCGTGGCCGCCACCAGGACGGTCGCCGCCCGCTACGTCGTCGTCGACGCGATCGATCGCGCCGCCCAGTCGTTCTACGCCCACCACGGCTTCCGCGAGATCCCGTCCTCGCTTCGGCTGGTCCAGAAGATCACCGACATCGCCGCCGCGATCGGCGACTAGTCAGGATCGCCAGGTGAATTCGGGTTCGTAGCCCAGGACCCGTCGGGCTTTTTCGATCGACAGGAACGTGCCGTGGTCGCCCACGTCGTGGGTCAGCGGGATGTTCGGGAAGACCTCCGCCGCCAGGTCGGCGGACTTCTGCGGCATCACCGTGTCCGCGTTGGCGATGATGAAGATGTCCATGCCCGTCGCGTCCAGTTCCAGGGACAGCCGCACCGCCTGGGCGCCGTCGCGGGCGTCGATGTAGGACCAGGCGTTCCAGCTTCGTAGGCGCGGGTCCGCCGCGTACGACGGGAACGCCGCGTAGTCCGCCGGCTCCATCACGTTCGAGAAGCGCAGCCCGATTATCTTCATCGCCGGATTCAAGCGGCAGAACTGTTCCGCCATCTTCTCTTCCAGATGCTTCGCCAGCGCGTACGACGACTGCGGGCGCGCCGGATACTCCTCGTCCACCGGCAGGTACGGCGGCGGGCACTCGAGGAACGGCAGGCCCAGCAGTGTCTCGCTGCTCGCCCACACCACGTTCGTGATCCCCGCGGCCCGGGCCGCCGCGAAGACGTGGTGGGTCGCCGTGATGTTGTGCGTGAACGTCGCCGCGTTTCCGGTCAGGCCGGGAGCCGGGATGGCGGCCAGGTGGACCACCGCGTCGACCGACGAGTAGCGGTCCTCGATCCCCGACAGCGCCTCGACGACCTGCCCATAGTCACCCAGGTCGATGCGGGTGAAACCCGCCACCGGGTCCGGCGACGGCACCCGGTCGACATTGTGAACCTCGTACCCGTGTGAAAGCAGATCTCGCACGACGGCGCGGCCCAGCTTGCCGCTGCCGCCCGTGACGACGACGCGTGTTGTCATTCCGCAGAAACTACAGCGCCGAAAAGCCGGCGCACCATGGCGGGAAAACGGCAAAGCGGGCACCTCGCCCAGCGCACCGGAAGCAAAGGCGACTAGCCTCCATCAGATGACCTACGGTTTCGACACGCTCGCCATCCACGCCGGCCAGGATCCGGAGGCGCGCACCGGGTCGGTCGTCCCGCCGATCTTCCAGACCAGCACGTACGCCCAGGACGGGGTCGGCCAACCGCGGGAAGGCTACGAGTACAGCCGCTCCGGCAACCCCACCCGGGATGCCCTGCAGGAGTGCCTGCGCGCGCTGGAAGGCGGCCGTCGCGGCCTCGCGTTCGCGAGTGGGCTCGCCGCCGAGGACACGCTGCTGCGCACCGTCTGCCAGCCCGGCGACCACGTGGTCATCCCCGACGACGCGTACGGCGGCACGTTCCGGCTCTTCGCCAAGGTGGCGGAGCGCTGGGGGCTGACCTGGACGGCGGCGAGCATCCACCACCTCGACACGATGCGCGCGGCGATCCGGCCGGGGCAGACCAAGGTCATCTGGGTCGAGACACCGTCGAACCCGCTGCTCGGCGTCAACGACATCGCCGCGACCGCCGCGCTGGCGCGGGACGCACAAGCACTGCTGGTCGTCGACAACACGTTCGCCTCGCCCTACCTGCAGCAGCCGCTCAGCCTCGGCGCCGACGTGGTGGTCCACTCGACGACCAAATACCTCGGCGGCCACTCCGACGTCGTCGGCGGCGCGCTGATCGTCAACGACGACGAGCTCGGTGAGCGGCTCGCGTACCACCAGAACGCGATGGGTTCCGTCAACGGGCCGTTCGACGCCTGGCTGACCATGCGGGGCATCCGGACCCTGGGCGTACGGATGGACCGGCACTGCGACAACGCCGAGCGCGTGGTCGACTACCTACGCCACCACCAGGCGGTGTCCGAAGTGCTCTACCCGGGCCTGCCCACCCACCCGGGGCACGAGACCGCCGCGAAGCAGATGAAGCGGTTCGGCGGCATGGTCTCGTTCCGCGCCGCGGGCGGCGAGGACGCGGCGGTACGCATCTGCGAGCGCACGAAGCTGTTCATCCTGGCCGAGTCGCTCGGTGGGGTGGAATCGCTGATCGAGCACCCGGGCCGGATGACCCACGCCAGCGCCGCCGGTTCGCCGCTCGAGGTGCCCGGCGATCTGGTCCGCCTGTCTGTCGGCATCGAGACGGCCGACGATCTCCTGGCGGACCTGGAGCGCGCGCTCGGCTGACCTATTGAGACACTGGCGCGGTCAATGCGGCCCGATGGGGAGGGTGGCCCGTGCCAGAGAGTTGGGTTGGCGCCACCGCGCGCCAGATCGCCCGCGCCGTGCGGCGTGGTGACACCACCGCGACCCGGGTGGTCGCCGACCATCTCGACCACATCGCCGTCGCCGACCCGGTCGTGTCCGCGTTCCGGACCGTCCGGGCCGGCGCGGCGATCGTCGAGGCCGAGGAGGTCGACGTCCTCGAGGACCTGTCGAGCCTCCCGCTGGCCGGCGTGCCGGTCGCGATCAAGGAGAACACGGCGATCGCCGGCGTGCCGATCTGGAACGGTTCCGCCGCCGCGCGTACGCCGGTGGCGGCCGAGGACCACGAGGTGGTCCGCCGGCTGCGTGGCGCCGGCGCGGTCGCGGTCGGCATCACCCGGATGCCGGAGCTCGCGCTGTTCGGCATGACCGACGACGAGACCGCCGTGACCCGCAACCCGTGGCGCACCGACCGCACGCCCGGTGGCTCGTCGGGCGGCGCCGCGGCCGCGGTCGCCAGCGGCATGGTGCCGGTCGCGCACGGCACCGACGGGCTCGGCTCGGTGCGCATCCCGGCCGCCTGCTGCGGCCTGATCGGGCTCAAGCCGGGCCGTGACGTCGTGCCCCGCGAGTTGGGTGCCGACGGGTGGTTCGGGCTGAGCGAGCACGGCGTGTTCGCGACCGCCGTGGCCGACGCGGCCCTGGTCTTCGCGGTGCTCGCCGGCCGCAACCCCGAGAAGCTGGTCGAGCCGGCCCGGCTGCGGTTCGCGGTGTCGACCCGCTCGCCGGTGGCCGGGGTCCGCGTCGACGGACCCAACCGCGACGCCGTCACCACCGCGTCGAAGCTGCTGGTCGACGCCGGGCACGACGTCGCCACCGTCGACCCGGCCTATCCGATGTCGCTCGGGCTCAAGGGCATGGCGCACTGGTTCGCCGCGGCCTCCAGCGACGCCGACTTCGACGCGCTCGACCGCGGCGCGCTGCAGCCCCGCAGCCGGCGGCACGCGGCGCTCGGCGACTGGGTCACCAGGCGCGGCTACGTCAAGGCGGCCGACCGTGAGGCGTGGCGGCAGCGGTCCATCGACTTCTTCACCGACCACCACGTCGACGTGCTGGTCACCCCCGCGCTGGCCGCGGCACCCCCGCCGGCCGACCGGTGGTCGACCCGGTCGTGGCGGGCCAACCTGCTGACGAGCCTGCGGTACGCCCCCTTCGCGGCGCCCTGGAACCTCGCCGGTCTGCCCGCCCTGGTCGTGCCGGTCGGCATGCGTCCCGAGGGCCTGCCGCTGGGCGTGCAGCTGGTCGGCCCGCCCGGCAGCGAGATGTCGCTGCTCGCGATCGCGGGGCAGTTCGAGGTGGCGGCGCCGTGGCCGCGCTACGCCCGCTCCTGGCCGCGCGTCGCCGACCCGGCCGGGACGGCCTGATCGGCGTCGATATCCACCCGTCCGGTTGATCTCGATTCCCCGTGCGCACCGCAGAATCATCCGGTCCAAGATCACGGGGAGTGGGCATGAAGAACGAGTTCGTCTACGAAGGACACAGGACCTATCGCGTACGGGCCGTCGGCGTCATCGCCATCGTCCTGGTCTGGCTGGCGGCGCTGGCGTACCTGGTCAACCCGGTGCTGGCCTGGACGGTGTCGGACGGCCTCTGGGTCGGCGACCTCGACCGGGCGGTCCGTGCCGAGGAGCAGATCCCGGCGGCCAGCCTCGCGGTCAACGCGGTGCAACTCCTCGCGCTGGCGGCGACGATCGTCTGGCTGTGGCGGGCGCGCAAGAACGTCGACGCGTTCCCCTACACCGAGGTGACCCTCGGCCCCGGCTGGGCGATCGGCGGCTGGTTCGTGCCGGGCGCCAACCTCTACCTTCCCGGCCGGATGGTGCACAACGTGACCCGGGAGAGCGTCACCGCGCCATGGGCGCGCCGCGTCGCCGTCTTCTGGTGGCTCACGCTGGTCGGCTCGACCGCACTGGACCGGATCGCGTTCGTGGTCACGCTCAACCCCTTCATCGATGAGAGGATCGAGAAGTCCGACGCCTACCTGCTGGCCACCCGGATCGAGGGAGCGGCCGCCGTCCTGGGGCTGCTCGCGGCCGCCGCGTTCGTCCCGGTGGTGCTGCGCGTCTGCGCGGCGCAGGAGGCCCGCATCCGGGCCGGGCAGGGCGGGGTGACGGGTGTAACAGCGGCACCCGACGCGCCGGACGCCGCCGGGAGTGCGACGATCGGGGCATGACGGACCTTGTCGGGCTGGCCGACGTCGAGGCGGCCCGCGAGCTGCTGGCCGGAGTCGTACGCACCACGCCGCTGGAACCATCCCGGCCGCTGAGCGCCCGGCTCGGCGGCCCGGCCTGGCTCAAGTGCGAGAACCTGCAGCGTGCCGGCTCGTACAAGGTTCGCGGCGCGTACGTGCGGATCGCCCGGCTGACCGACGCGGAGCGCGCCCGCGGCGTGGTCGCGGCCAGCGCCGGCAACCACGCCCAGGGCGTCGCCCTCGCCGCCGAGATGCTCGGTGCGAGCGCCACCGTCTTCATGCCCGAGGGCGCGCCGCTGCCTAAGGTGGCGGCCACCAAGGGCTACGGCGCGGCGATCGAGCTGGTCGGCGCGACCGTCGACGAGTCGCTGGTCGCGGCGCAGGAGTTCGCCGACCGGACGGGCGCGATCTTCATCCACCCGTTCGACCACCCCGACGTGATCGCCGGGCAGGGCACCGTTGCGTTGGAGATCCTCGAGCAGCTCCCGCAGGTCCGCACGATCGTCACCGGGGTCGGCGGCGGTGGGCTCGTCTCCGGTCTGGCGGTGGCGGCCAAGGCGCTCAACCCGCACGTACGCGTGGTCGGGGTGCAGGCCGCCAACGCCGCGGCGTTCCCGCCCTCGCTGATCGCGGGCTCGCCGACCCGGCTGGCCAGCTACTCGACGATCGCCGACGGCATCGCGGTCGGCTGCCCCGGCGACCTCACCTTCGCGCACGTCGAGAAGCTGGTCGACGAGGTCGTCACGGTGACCGAGGAGGACATCTCCCGGGCGCTGCTGATGCTGCTCGAACGCGGCAAGCTGGTCGTCGAGCCGGCCGGCGCGGTCGGCGTCGCCGCCCTGCTGGCCGGCGTGGTCGAGGCCGAGCCGCCGACCGTCGCCGTGCTCTCGGGCGGCAACATCGACCCGCTGCTGCTGATGCGGGTGATCGAGCACGGGCTGGCGGCGGCCGGCCGCTACCTGAGGTTCACGGTGCGCTGTGCCGACCGGCCTGGCCAGCTCGCCAACCTGCTCCGGCAGATCGCCGACCAGCACGCCAACGTCGTCGACGTCGTGCACCAGCGGCAGAACCCGCACCTGCGGCTCGGCGAGGTCGAGGTCGCGCTCTCGGTCGAGACGCGCGGCTCGGAACACTCCGACCAGGTGGTGGGTGCCCTGCGCGCGTGCGGCTACATCGTCTCGTTCGCCTGAGCCTGCGGCGAGGTCAGCCCTCGAACGGCGCGAAGGTGACGACGGTGACCTTGATGTCGGCGCCGCTGGGGGCCGTGTAGGTCACGGTGTCGCCGTTGTGCGCGCCGAGGATGGCCTTGCCGAGCGCCGACTCGGGGCTGTAGACGGTCAGGTCGGTCGTCGCCGCGATCTCCCGCGAGCCGAGCAGGAACGTCTCGGTGTCGGCGGCGTCGTCGTCGAAGTGGATCGTCACGACGGTGCCGGGCGCGACGGCGTCGGCCGTGGGGGCGTCGCCGACCTGCGCGGTGCGCAGCAGTTCCTTGAGGTAGCTGATGCGGTGCTCCTGCTTGCCCTGCTCCTCGCGGGCGGCGTGGTAGCCCCCGTTCTCGCGCAGGTCGCCCTCCTCGCGGCGGGCGTTGATCTCGGCGGCGATCACGGGGCGGGCCGCGATCAGCTCGTCGAGCTCCGCCTGGAGCCGGTCATGCGCGTCCTGGGACAACCATGTGACGGGAGCCCCGCGGTCGGTCGTGGACACAGACGATCTCCTTGGGTGGCGGGTGACAGGTACGAACTTCCAACTTACCAGCGATAGACCATCAGTTGTCGCGCCCGAAACACCCGTTATCCCGCCGGCCGGCAGCGCAGCACTTCGCCGATGAACGGCTTGGCGGTCGTGACCAGGCGATGCGTGACCGCGGTGGCCCCGTCACCGGGCTGGTCGCTGACCGGCAGCTCCTGGGTGCCGACCGTCGCCCCGTCCTTGGCCCGCGCCCGCAGCACGCAGGTCGCCTGTCCACCATCTGGGATCGTGACCCGGAACCTGAGAGTCAGCCCGTCGTCGGCGATATCGGTGAAGTTGACTACCTGGGCGTCGTACGCCGGGTCGCCGTAGTTTTTGTAGAGCCGGACCGACACGAGGGCCCCGACGATCAGGGTGACCACGGCCAGTCCGGCGACCAGCCAGGGCCGGCGCCGGCGCGCGTCGCGCCGGTGGCCGTAGCGGCCGGGCGGGAACACCGGCGTGGCCGGTGTTGTTGATGTCGGCGTCTCGGTCAACGGGGGCACCTCTGCGGTTGGTCCCGACGGAATTCCTGTCGGTGCGATCGGCCAGAATGGCAGGGTTCCATCCTCGCAGCCGAGGATGACCAGGCCCGAGGCAGGGACGAGGGGGAGCACTCCGTGGCAGAGCAGTTGCGTCTGATGGCCGTGCACGCACATCCCGACGACGAGTCGAGCAAGGGCGCCGCGTCGGCCGCGCGCTACGTCGCGGAGGGTGTCGACGTCCTGGTCGTCACCTGCACCGGCGGCGAGCGCGGCAGCGTGCTCAACCCCAAGCTCGACCGCCCCGACGTCTGGGAGAACATCGCCGAGATCCGCCGCGCCGAGATGGACGAGGCCCGCGCGATCCTCGGCATCCGGCAGGCCTGGCTGGGCTTCGTCGACTCGGGCCTGCCCGAGGGCGACCCGCTGCCGCCGCTGCCCGAGGGCTGCTTCGCGCTTGAGCCGCTCGAGGTGGCCACGGCGCCGCTGGTGCGCCTGATGCGCGAGTTCCGCCCGCACGTCGTCACGACCTATGACGAGAACGGCGGCTACCCGCACCCCGACCACATCATGTGCCACAAGGTCAGCGTCGCGGCCTTCGACGCCGCCGGCGACCCGGAGCGCTACCCCGACCAGGGCGAGCCTTGGCAGCCGCTGAAGCTCTACTACAACATGGGCTGGAGCCGGGGCCGGCTGCTCGCGACCCACGAGGCGATGCTGGCGGCGGGCCTCGAGTCGCCCTACACCGACTGGATCAAGGAGTGGGACAAGCGCGAGGACAAGGGCGACCGGGTCACCACCCGGGTCGAGTGCGGCGAATACTTCGAGACCCGCGACGACGCCCTGCGCGCCCACGCCACGCAGGTCGACCCCGACGGCGCCTGGTTCCGGGTGCCGCTGGAGCTGCAGCGCAAGGTCTGGCCGACCGAAGACTTCGAGTTGGTCAAGTCGCTCGTCGACAGCCCGGTGCCCGAGTCCGACCTGTTCGCGGGCATTCGGGAGGCGGTGCACGCCCGCTGAGCGGGCGGGCGTAGCGTGAAGGGCCGTCCCCGCCCCCTCGGTGACGAGCCCCCGGTGAGAAGGAGTGTGCCGCCATGCTGACGGTCGTCGACGTGCTCGCGGTCAACAACTTCGGCGACACCCGGGAGGGCGGCCTGGCCGGCCCGATGGGGCTGCTGCTGATCATTCTGCTGGGCACCGCGACCGTTCTGTTGATCCGCAACATGAACGGTCGGCTCAAGCGGTTGCCGGAGCGTTTCCCCGCGCAGGACGACAGTGTCGCGGATCCGACCGCGACGAAATCTGTCGCGGCGAAACCCATTGACCCGAATGACCGTTCCTGACCAGCTCTGGATTCGTTCCAGACTGGGCAATCTGGTGCTGACCAGGCACGACGGCATCCATTGACCACCAAACCAGACGTCTGCCCCCTGTTGCGCCCACTCCGTTTGGCTTAGCCTTCCGCCGTGGGGACCCGTGCGGGTTTCCGTGGCGTGCGCGGGAAGGGGGCCGCCGATGGGCATCACCGGCCGCTCCTGGCGCGACCGGTCGCATGACGATCATCGTCAGCGTGCCGTGCGCGGTCCCGTGGGCGGGAGTCGGCGATGAGCGCTCTGCGGGCCGGCCTGGGTCGGGTCGCCCGCGGCGCCGGGGACGTGCCGGCGCGGGCGCACGCCTTCACCGGCTTCCTCATCGTCGGCGCGGTCGTCGTCACCATCGTCGGGCTCCTCTGGCCGGCGACGATCCCGACCGATGACCCGCTGCCGCCCGCCGCCCGGTTCGGCATCGCCTGCGGCGTGATGGCCCTGGCCCAGCTCGCCAGCCTCCGACTACGCATCGGCTCCGGGCGACTATCCGTCACCTGGGGCGAGGCCGCGCTGATCATCGGCCTCTACGTCGCACCATCCGGCTGGCTGGCCGCCGCCACGTTCGCCGGCGCCTTCGCCGCCTGGCTCCTCCTCGCGGTCTTCGCGAAGCTCCGCACCCCGATCGAGGTCGTGCACATCGCGGCCAGCCAGACCGTCGCGGTCGCGGCCGCGGTCACCGTCGCCTGCCGCCTCTCGGACCCGATCGGCGCACCGCTCACCCCGCCGCTGGCCGGCGCCCTGGTCCTGGGCGCGCTCACCTACCTGCTCGTCGGCGCGCTGCTCGCGGTGGTCTTCCTCCGCCTCGTCCACGGCGTCCCGGTGTTCGCGACGCTGCTCCGCGCGCTGCGCGACAAGATGCTGATGGTCGTCGGCAACGTCCTGGTCGGCCTCGCGGTGGTCGCGATGGTCGACAGCGACCCCCGCTGGCTGCTGCTGCTCCCGCCGGTGCTCTGGCTGCTCCACCAGACCTACGGGCAGCGCCTGCGGGCCGCCGACGAGCGGCGCGCCTGGGAGGAGTTCGCCGGCGCCACCAGCGCGCTCAAGAAGCTCGACGAGGACGAGGTGGCCACGGCCGGTGTCGCGGGCGCGCTGCGCCTGCTGGTCGCCGAGCGGGTCGACCTCGACGTGATCCGGATGGACGGCGGCTGGCGGCGCTACCACGGCGACGCCGACGGCGGTGGGGGAGCCGCCGACCTCGACGAACGGCCCGCCACCGAAGGCGACGAGTCCACCCTCGTCCGCGAGCTGACTGTCCGCGGCCAGCTCGTCGGCCAGATCCGGGTCGCGTTGCCGCGCCCCACGCTGCCGTCGGCCCGCGACGAGTTCGCGCTCCGCTCGTTCGGCGACACCCTGGCGGTGGCCCTGCACGACGCGGTCACCCACCGCGCCTGGGCGCTGCTGCGCGAACGCTCCTCGTACGACGCCGTGCACGACCGGACGACCGGGCTGCTCGACCGGACCGCCGTGGTCGCCCAGGGTGACGCCGCCCTGCGCCGGCTGGGCCGCGACCATCCGATCGCCCTGCTCGTCGTCGACATCAAGCAGTTCCGCACCGTCAACGACACGCTCGGCCACGCGGCCGGCGACGAGTTGCTGGCCGCGACCGCCGCGCGGATGAACACGCTGACCGGCCCCGGCGAGCTGCTCGGCCGGCTCGGCGGCGACCAGTTCGCGCTGCTGCTCGCCGGGCCCGAGCGGATGACCACGTCGCGGGCGCTGGACCGGGCCGCGGAGATGGTCGAGGCCGTGGCGACGCCGACCGAGGTGCAGAGCATCCAGCTCGCGGTCGAGGCCTCCGCGGGCGTGGTCGTGGCCGCCGCCGGCAGTGCCAACGTGGCCGAGCTGCTGCGCAGGGCCGACATCGCGCTGCGCTACGCCAAGCAGGACGGCGGCGCCAACACCGCCTGCTACGACCCGAGCCGCGACGAGAGCAGCACCGACCAGCTCACCCTGCTGGCCGAGCTGCGCGAGGCCCTGGAGGCCGAGGACCAGCTCGTGCTGGCGCTGCAGCCCGCCGTCGACCTGACCACCGGCGCCCCCACCGGCGTCGAGGCCCTGATCCGCTGGCGCCACCCGCGCCGCGGCGTCCTCAAGCCCGGCGACTTCGTCCGGGCCGCCGAGGAGAGCGACCTGCTGGGCGCCTTCACCCTCTACGTGATCGACCGCGCGCTGCGGGTCGCGGCCGACGTGGCCGCGCACGGCATGGACGTGCCGATCGCGGTCAACCTGTCGGCGCACAACCTGCTCGACCAGCACCTGCCCAACGCCGTCGCCGAGTTGCTCCGCCAGCACGGCGTCGGGCCCGAACGGCTCGTCCTGGAGATCACCGAGACCGTGGTGATGAGCGACCAGGAGATCATCGACGAGGTGCTCGCGGGCCTGCGGAACCTGGGCGTGCGGATCGCGCTCGACGACTTCGGCACCGGCTACTCGTCGCTGGCCTTCCTGGCCCGGGTGCCGGTCGACGAGGTCAAGGTCGACCGCTCGTTCGTCATGCGGATGGCCGAGTCGCCCCAGGCCGCCGCGATCGTCCGCTTCACCATCGGGCTCGGCCAGGAACTCGGGCTACGGGTCGTGGCCGAGGGCGTCGAGACGGCCGCCCAGCGCGCCGCGTTGGAAAACCTCGGGTGCGCGGCGGCGCAGGGCTACCACTTCTTCAAGCCGATGCCGGCCGACAAGATCGTGGCGGTGTTGAGCCAGCTCACCGACTCGGCGCGGGCCAAGGTCTTCCCGCTGCGGGCCGACGGATCGGCCTAGTTCCTAGGGCTGGATCAGCGTCGTGACCGCTGAGACGACCAAGGCGCGGCGGGTGGCGCGGTCCTGCGGGGCCGTCACGTGCATCTCGGGCGACAGCACCGACCACATGTTGGCGATGGTCAGCACGAGGGCCAGGATCTCCGCCGCCGTGTAGCGGGTCGTGATCAGGCCGGCGGCCTGGGCCCGCGCGATCGTGTCGACCTTGGCCTGGTTGGCGTCGAGCACCGCCTGGATCGGCGGCTGGTCGGCGGCACGCTCCAGGCGGTGCCAGGTGGCCAGGCGCAGCGCGTCGGGATGGGCCTCGGACGCGTCGAAGAGGCGACCGGCGTATTCCGGGAGATCGGCGGCGTCGATCGGGGCCTCGGCCAGCGCCTGGCTCACGATCATCTCGAAGACCGCCGTGAACAGGCCGTCCTTGTTGCCGAAGTGAAAGTAGATGAGCGCCTTGTTGGCACCGGCCGCGGCCGCGATGCGGTCGACGCGCGCTCCGGCGATGCCGTGGGCGGCGAACTCGCGATAGGCGGCCTCCACCAGGCGGCGGCGGGTTTCCTGGGCGTCTCCGGTCGGCGGCATGTCGCTGAGATTACTTGACTAACCGGTTAGTTGACAATCGGGCCTCCGCAGGTTGACTATCTAGTTAGTCAACGACCGAGCGAGGAGGGGTACGACCATGAAGATCGCCATCGTCACGGGGAGCACCGGCGGGATCGGGTACGTGACGGCCGCCGAGCTGGCCCGGCTGGGGCGGCACGTCGTCATCGCCGGCCGGCGGCCGGAAGCGCTGCGAGCCGCCGCCGCCCGGATCCGCGCCGCGTACCCCTACAGCACCGTCTCCACCGGCGAGCTGGACCTCGCCGACCTGACGTCCGTGCGCGCGTTCGCCGGCCGGATCCTGGTCGACCACCCCCGCGTCGACCTGCTGGTCAACAACGCCGGCGTGATGGCCGTGCCGGAGCGGCGGCTGACCGCCGACGGCTTCGAGCTCACCTTCGGCACCAACCACCTCGGGCACTTCGCGCTCACGGGCCTGCTGCTGCCGGCCCTGCTCGCCGCCGACGCGCCGCGGGTGGTGACCGTGAGCGCCGTGATCGCCCGCCGGGGCCGGCTGGACTTCGAGAACCTCGACCTGCGCACCGGCTATCGCCCGATGCGCGCCTACAGCGCGGCCAAGCTGGCCAACGTGGCGTTCGCACTCGAACTCGCCGCGCGCGCCGACGGGCTGCGCAGCATCGCCGTGCATCCCGGGACCGCGCCCACGGGCATCCAGCGGCACGTCTCGGGCCCGCTCCGGTTCCTCGCCGACCGGGTCGTCGCCCTGTTGGGGCAGAGCGTCGAGGACGCTGCCCGGCCGAGCCTGTTCGCCGCGACCGACCCCACGGCTTCCAGCGGCGCCTACTACGCGCCGCGCGGCTTCGGCGAGGGCCGCGGCCTCCCCGCGCCGGCCAGGATCCCGGCCGCCGCGCAGGACCCGTCGACGCGTACGCGTCTCTGGACGGCCTCGGAGCGGTTGACCGGCGTCTCGTACGACCTCGCCGCGCGGGCGGGCTAGGCGGCCGCCTCGCGGCAGGCCTTGGTGATGTTGAGGTCGGCCAGGTCGAGCATCCACCGCCGCTGCGGGAAGTCGGTCGTGGCGATCCGCAGCGGGCCCTCGACCAGCGCGAGCACCTGGGCGTAGCGGTAGAACGCCAGCCGCGCCGGGTCACACGCGACAGGTCCGAGGGCCGGGTACGCGGCACCGAAGCGGAGCTGGAGGAACGCGTGCTCCCACTCCACGTCGAAATAGGACACGCCCTCGATGTCGATCAGGACCGGCTCGCCGTCGGCCGTGACGAGCACGTGGTCCGGGCCCAACTCGGCGTGGATCAACGCGAACTCGTGGCGGGGCCGGACAGCGCCGTGCAGCCGGCGCGCGTGCGCCGCGATCGGCTCGCGCGCCGCGGCCATCCGGTCGTCGCGGGCGGCCGCGGCGTCGAGGTGGACGAGCGCACGGTCGAGGATCACGTCCTGCGCGGGCCGCTGGGCCGCGGTGTGGTCGATCTCCTCGAGCTTTCCGTAGCGCGGACCGAACGTCGTGTGCATCCGGCGCACCGCGTCGCCGAGAGCGGCCAGCGGCGCCGCAGCGGCCGCCGGATCACGCTCCAACAGGGTCTCCAGCGTCGTGCCGCCCGCGTCCTCGAGCAGCGCGACCGCACCGTCCGTCGTGATCAGTCGCGGCACCCGCACGCCCGCCGCGGTGAGCGCGGCATGGCTCGCCGCGAACAGTGCCGGGCCGGACGCGTTGACGAACGGGTCGCCCGGCACCACCGGCGGCGCCGGCCAGTAGTCCTCGTCGTCCGTCCACCGGTAGAGCACCGCCGAGGTCCCGTCGTCCAGCCGCAGCCGGTAGACGCCCTTCCTGCTGCCCCCGGCCAGCCGCCGCACGTCGAGCAGCCGACGTGCGGTGCCGAACTGCTCGGCCACCAGGTCGCGAAGCTCGTCGCCCCGCAGGAACTCCCGCGCCATCCCGCCTCCAAGGTCGGCGGGCAATGCTGCCGAGCGACGCCGCGCGACGCAAACGAGTTACGGGGCGTCCGCTGTGACAGGCTAGGAACCGTGAACAGGCTCGCCAGCGCCACCTCGCCCTACCTCCTGCAGCACGCCGACAACCCGGTCGACTGGTGGCCGTGGGGAGCGGAGGCGTTCGCCGAGGCTGCCCGGCGCGACGTGCCCGTGCTGATCTCCGTCGGTTACGCCGCCTGCCACTGGTGTCAGTGAACTCGTCAAACCAGTAGTGGATCTGCTGGGGCTGGCGCCAGCGAGGTCGCAGATGATCGCGTACGACGACACGGTCGACGAGGAGATCGATCGCTGGGTTGCGGTTCGCTCGAACAGGCACCGGAACTCGGGGACGAGGCCATGGCGGCCCCTCCAGGTCCTCCTCCTCCGCGAGTCCGCGTCGCGAGAGTATCCGGTGACCGAAGTGGCACAGCCGCGGTGTCGCATGCCTTCGCAGCCGTCGTAGCGGCGCGCGTTGCTGGCGGACCACCCAGGTGCGCGAGTGCCACCCGAACTGGCGGCAGCTAGGGGCGGGCCGGCTAGAGGGTCGACGCCCGACGGTGGCGGGGCGTTGTTGGATTAGCTGATGTTGACGGTCGGACAGCGTTTCGGCTGGCCCGAGCCGTGAGTATCTCGGCGATGTCGAGGCCGCCCAGACGGCTCACGCGATGCTCGATACCGCCCTCTACCTACCGAAATCCTGGGTGGCGACTTTGCGCGGTCGGCGAACGCGACCCGTTCGCGCTGGAGGTCCATCCTGCGATCGACGCAAACGCGTTGCTGCAGCGTGCGTCGAGTCGCCCTTCGGCCACGGCCAGTATGCGCGGTCGTCCGCTTCCCGCCCGACGCAGTTTCTGGCCGCGGCTGCGGAGACATCGCGGGAGCGATGACAGCCGCCGGCGCCTGGCCGGCGGTCCGTCATCATCGGCATTAGGCGTTCGCTACAGGGCTTGGACGCATGCTTGAGCGATCTGCACGTCCTGTTCAGCGGTACCGCCAGAGACGCCGACCGCGCCGACGATACTGCCGTCCACGGCGGTGAGAGGCAGGCCGCCGCCGAAGGAAACCAAGCCGTCGTTGCTCCACTCGATGCCGTAGACGGGACCACCCGGCTGCGACATCTCACCGAGCACGGAGCTGGGCATACAAAACAGGACTGAGGTTTTCGCCTTTTTCAGGGCAAGGTCGATCGAGCCGAGCCAAGCCTGGTCCATACGCGAGAAATACACCAGATGGCCGCCGCCATCGACAATGGCGATGTTCATCGCGGTGCCGTTCTCAGCCGCTGCCTTTCGACCTGCGGCGGCGATACGGTCAGCAGCTTCAAGAGTCAGCGCGGACATGGAGTACCTCCGGAGAAGTGGTGCGATCAGTTCCCGACAAGCGTCAGCCCAGCTCGTCGCAGCAGCCAGAGGCGTGTGGTGACCGGCCACCGTGTTCCTGGGGAGCAGCACCCCAGGAACAGGCGAGACACGGATGTGACACTGGGCGGCGTGAGCGAGCTCGGACACTTTTTGAAAGCCAAGCGAGCGGCCATCAGGCCGGAAGACGTCGGTCTGCCGGCGATCGGCAACCCACGACGGGTGGTAGGCCTTCGCCGCGAGGAGGTCGCCTACCTCGCTGCCGTTAGCGCCGACCACTACACCCGCCTCGAACAAGGCCGGGTAACCACAGCCTCCAATAACATCCTCGACGGACTTGCTCGCGCCCTCAAGCTGACTGACGACGAACACGCGTACCTGAGGTTACTTACCCAGCCCGACAGCCGACGTCGCCCTGCTTCCCGATCAGCCCAAGTCGCCGCACCCGTCCAAGACTTGCTCGACGCACTCGGCCCCACGCCCGCGCTCCTGTTGGGGCGCCGCACCGACCTCCTCGCCTGGAACACCGCCGCCACCGCATTGTTCCTCGACTTTGCGGTCCTGCCGCGACAACACCGCAACCTCGTCCGCCTGGTTTTCCTCGAGCCCCGAGTCCGTGACCTCTATGCCGATTGGAAGCGGGTCGCCGCCGAAGCCGTTGCCCGCCTGCGCATGGACGCCGTCCACACCCCCAACGACCCGCAACTGGCCCAACTCGTCGGCGAACTCTGCCTCCAAGACGATGACTTCCGACGGTGGTGGGCGGGCCATGACGTTCGCATCACCAGCGCCGGCCGCAAACGCCTGCACCATCCCCTGATCGGAACCGTCGACCTCGACTGGCAGGCCCTGCGACTGTGCGCAACAGCTGATCAAACGCTCGTCACTTACACCGCGCCCACGGGCAGCGCCAGCCACGACGCACTATCCATCCTCAGCTGCTGGTCGAGCGACACGCACGCGGTCAACGACCGGAACCAAGCGCCACCCCCTTTTGCCGCCGCTCCGGAAGGAAGGTTTCAGGGCCAGCGTAGAGACGGATCCCGGTGGGCGGGTCCACGTGATGGCGCGTGAGTGGGTAGCGTCCAAATCGTATGGCCATGGGGCGGCTTCCGAATCCGGATATTCGCTCCTCCCGATGTGAGACGCTGGCCGATGTGAACCGATTGGGCTCTGCGACCTCGCCGTATCTGCTCCAGCATGCCGAGAACCCGGTGGACTGGTGGCCGTGGTGCTCTGAGGCGTTCGAGGAGGCGAGGCGGCGAGATGTCCCGATTTTGGTCTCGGTCGGGTATTCGAGCTGCCACTGGTGTCACGTGATGGCGCACGAGTCGTTCGAAGATGCCGGTGTGGCGAAGCTGATGAACGAGGGCTTCGTCAGCGTCAAGGTCGACCGCGAGGAGCGGCCCGACGTCGACGCCGTCTACATGACCGCGACCCAGGCCATGACCGGGCAGGGTGGCTGGCCGATGACGGTGTTCGCGGCGCCCGACGGCACGCCGTTCTTCTGCGGCACCTACTTTCCCAAGGCCAACTTCACCAACCTGTTGCGGTCGGTCACCGACGCCTGGCGCGACCAGCGCGAGGCGGTCATGCGGCAGGGCGCCGCGGTCGTCGAGGCCATCGGCGGGGCACAGGCGCTCGGTGGCGCCAGCTCGCCGCTCACCGCCGACCTGCTCGACGCCGCCGCGGCGAAGCTGGCCACCGACTACGACAGCGAGAGCGGCGGGTTCGGGGGCGCGCCCAAGTTCCCGCCACAGATGAACCTGCTGTTCCTGCTCCGCCACTACCAGCGCACCGGCAACGCGCAGGCGCTCGAAATCGTGCGGCACACCTGCGAGGCGATGGCCCGCGGCGGGATCTACGACCAGCTCGCCGGCGGTTTCGCGCGCTACAGCGTCGACGCGCGCTGGATCGTGCCGCATTTCGAGAAGATGTTGTACGACAACGGCCTGCTCGTGCGCGTCTACACGCACCTGTGGCGGCTGACCGGTGACCCGCTGGCGCGGCGGATCGCCGACGAGACGGCCCGGTTCATCATCCGCGACCTGGGTACGCCCGAGGGCGGCTTCGCGTCGTCGCTGGACGCCGACACCGACGGGGTGGAGGGCCTGACCTACGCCTGGACGCCCGGGCAGCTCACCGAGGCCCTGGGGCCCGAGGACGGCCCGTACGCCGCCGACGTCTTCGAGGTGACCGCGGCCGGCACGTTCGAGAAGGGCACCAGCGTGCTGCGGCTGGCCCGGGACATGGACGACGCCAACCCGCCCGTGGTCGACCGCTGGAGCGACGTGCGGGCCCGGCTGCTGGCCGCGCGCGACCAGCGTCCCCAGCCGGCCCGGGACGACAAGGTGGTCGCCGCCTGGAACGGCCTGGCGATCACCGGGCTGGTCGACCACTACTTCGCCACCGGCGGCGCCGAGTCGCTGGAGGCGGCTGTCCGGGCGGCCACCCTGCTGGCCGACCGGCACGTGGTCGACGGCCGGCTGCGCCGGGTGTCCCGCGACGGTGTGGTCGGCGACCCGCCGGGCGTGCTCGAGGACTACGGGGCGGTCGCGGAGGCGTTCTGCGCCGTGCACCAGGCGACGCTGGACGGGCGCTGGCTCGACCTGGCCGGCACGCTGCTCGACGCCGCGCTGGCCCACTTCCCGACCGGCAACGGGGGCTACTACGACACCGCCGACGACGCGGAGCGGCTGATCACCCGGCCGGCGGACCCGACCGACAACGCGACGCCGTCCGGGCTGTCGACGCTGGCGGCGGCGCTGACGACCTACACGGCGCTGCGCGGGGAGCCGCGCTACCGCGAGGCGGCGGAGGCGGCGCTCGGCACGGTCGCGCCGATCGTGGGGCAGCATCCGCGGTTCAGCGGCTACGCGGCGGCCACGGGGGAGGCGCTGCTGTCCGGGCCGTACGAGGTCGTCATCGCCACGACGGCCGACCCGACCGGTGACCCGCTGGTCGCGACCGCGTACGAGCTGGCCCCGCCCGGCGCCGTCGTGCTCGTCGGCCCACCGGACGCGCCGGGCGTACCCCTGTTGGCGGATCGCCCGCTGCTCGACGGCGCGCCCACCGCGTACGTCTGCCGCGGTTTCGTCTGTGACCGCCCGACCACGGCGGTGGCGGATCTCACCGCGCAGCTCGCCCGCCGGTGACCCGGCTATAGGGTTTGTGGCGCTATGGACTCCAGGACCGGACTGCCTGTCGTCGGCATGGTGGGGGCGGGCCAGCTCGCCCGGATGACCCACCAGGCCGCCATCGCCCTCGGCCAGTCGTTGCGCGTGCTCGCCGCTCATCCCGACGACGGCGCGGCCCTGGTCGCCGCCGACGTGCAGATCGGCGCGCACACCGACCTGGCCGCGCTGCGCACCTTCGCCAAGGCCTGCGACGTCGTCACGTTCGACCACGAGCACGTGCCGGAGGCGCACATCCGCGCCCTGGCCGCCGACGGCGTGAAGATCTTCCCGTCCGCCGACGCCTTGGTGTACGCGCAGGACAAGCGCCGGATGCGCGAGCGGCTGTCGGAGCTGGGCGCACCGGTGCCGCGCTGGACGCCGATCGCGTCGCCGGCCGACCTGACGGCGTTCGGCGCGCGGACCGGCTGGCCGCTCGTGCTCAAGGCGGCCCGGGGCGGCTACGACGGGCGCGGTGTCTGGGTCGTCGACTCGCTCGACGCGGCCGCCGAGGTGCTGGCCAGCGGCACCGAGCTGATCGCCGAGGAGCTGGTCACGCTGCGCCGCGAGCTGGCGGTGCAGGTGGCGCGGTCGCCGTTCGGTCAGGTGGCGGCGTACCCGGTCGTCGAGACCGTGCAGCGCGACGGCATCAACGTCGAGGTGCTGGCCCCGGCGCCGCTGCTGCCCGAGGATCTGGCGGTCGAGGCGCAGAAGCTGGCCATCGACCTGGCGACCGCGCTCGACGTGGTCGGCCTGCTCGCGGTCGAGCTGTTCGAGACGCCGGCCGGGCTCGTGGTCAACGAGTTGGCGATGCGCCCGCACAACTCCGGGCACTGGACGATCGAGGGCGCCCGGACGTCGCAGTTCGAGCAGCACCTGCGCGCCGTGCTCGACTACCCGCTGGGCGACACCGCGCTGGCCGCGCCGGTCGTGGTGTCGGCCAACGTGCTCGGCGGGCCGCCCGGCGGCATGTCGATCGACGAGCGGATGCACCACCTGTTCGCCGAGGACCCGGGCGCCCGGGTGCACCTCTACGGCAAGCAGACCCGGCCCGGCCGCAAGATCGGCCACGTGACGGTGCTGGGCGACGACCTCGAAACACTGCGCGCCCGCGCCGCCCGCGCGGCCTGGTGGCTCCGCGAAGGGACACACGAGTGACCGACGTCGGCCTGATCATGGGCAGCGACTCCGACTGGGCGACGATGCGCGCCGCGGCGGAGGCACTCGACGAGTTCGGCGTCGCCTACGAGGTCGGCGTCGTCTCGGCGCACCGGACCCCGGACAAGATGATCGCGTACGCCCGGACGGCCGCCGACCGCGGCCTGAAGGTGATCATCGCCGGTGCCGGCGGCGCCGCGCACCTGCCGGGCATGGTCGCCTCGGCCACCCCGCTGCCGGTGATCGGCGTGCCCGTGCCGTTGAAATACCTCGACGGCATGGACTCCCTGCTGTCCATCGTGCAGATGCCGGCCGGCGTGCCGGTGGCCACCGTCTCGATCGGCGGTGCCCGCAACGCGGGGCTGCT
Source organism: Asanoa siamensis (assembly GCF_016862555.1). Classification (GTDB taxonomy): domain Bacteria; phylum Actinomycetota; class Actinomycetes; order Mycobacteriales; family Micromonosporaceae; genus Asanoa; species Asanoa siamensis. Next base: position 59,966 of record NZ_BONE01000044.1, read on the forward strand.
CGCGGTCCGCGTGCTCGCCGCCGCCGACCCGGCGTTGCGGCAGCGGATGATCGACTTCCAGGCGGGCCTGGAAGTGCTGGTGGCCGAGAAGGAAGCCGCGCTCAAGGCATCGCTGCGGCCGGCCTGACGCGCCGCGCCGTCGGCCTGACCTAGCGCATCCCGCGTAGGCTGCGGATCCGTTCCTGGGCCCGGCGGCGGTTCTCGTTGCTGGCGCCCAGGATCAGCAGGATGACGCCGATCGGCAGCACGACGTAGTACGGGCCGACCCGGGTCACGGTGAAGTGGATCGCCGAGACGGCGGTGACCACCGCGCCCACGATGAACGGCGCCTGCTGCTTGACCATCGAGCCGAAGACGAGCGTCGCCGCCGCGCCGACGAGCAGGAGCAGCTCGCGGGTGTCGTTGGTGTCGCGGGCGAGCACCAGCACCGTGGTCGGCAGGAACGCCGCCACCAGGGCCGGGCCGTACGCCACCCAGCTTCCGAGCGACGGGCGCTGGCGCAGCTCGATCACGCCGGCCACCAGGGCGACCGCGGCGAAGGGCAGGGTGTACGCCTCCAGCAGCCGCACGTCGGCCAGGTCCATCAGCAGCCACCAGGCGGCCACCTCGCAGCCCAGGCCCGTGTAGAAGATGACCCGGCGGCGGGACGCCCGGCGCCCGGGCCGCCCGGCCGCCACGCTGAGCACGGCGCCCCAGGCGGCGAGCAGGCCGGCGAGGTGCGGTCGCGAGTCGAAGGCGAGCGCGAAGGCGATCAGGCCGGCCGCGTAGCCGCTCCACTCCACCGTGGTCGCCTCGCGCATCGCCTCGGGGCGGCGCAGCCGCGGCAGCAGGGCCGCGCCGATCAGCAGCAGGGCGCCGACCGCGAGCACACCGAACGCGGACGAGGTGCGCGGCAGGCCGCCGACCAGCCCGAGCGTCAGGACGAAGGCCTGACCCATGATCGCGGCGAACAGCCAGCCGAGGATGCGGGACCGCTCGGTCCTGCCGTAGAGCGCGGCGGTCGCGCCGACCAGCACCGCGCTGCCCAGCGTGAAGAGCGTCAGCCAGCGGGTGGCGAGGCTGCCGGCCAGGCCGGCGTTGCCGGCGGCGAGGCCGACCACGAAGGCGGCGATCCGGGCGGAGCGCAGCGACTGGGCCAGCTCCGACTCGGGTGGCGGCGGGGTCAGCGCGAGCCCGAGCATGCAGATCGCGAAGACGGCCAGGGCCGCCTGCGTGCTGTGCGGCCAGCCGAACCCGAGCGACACCGGGGTGATCAGGATGGTCACGGCGAGGCCGGGCAGCACGACGGGAATGGCCCGGGCGGTGCGGCCGCCGGAGAACGCCAGCGCCGCGAGACCGGCGGCGACGGTGAGCAGCAGGGCGGCGAGCACGTTGGACGGCTCGACGGCGCCCGCCGGCGGATCGAGCAGCGCGGGCGGCGGACCCTCCCAGACGTGGTTGACCACCTGTAGCGGGTCGATCAGGGCCGCGACCAGCGCCGGGCCGAGGGCATAGAGGGCGAAGAGCGCACCGGGTACGGCCAGCAGCAGCGCACCCGTCGACGGGTCGAGCGACCACCGTCGCCCGGAGGCGCCCGACAGCCGGCGCCACTGCCCGGGGCCCCGCGCGCTCCAGCGGCGGACCTGCTCCTCCTCGCCGCCGGGCGAGACGGTGGAACGCAGCAGTTCGGCGAGGATGCCGAGCATGGCGGCGGCGGCCGCGTAGACGCCCGGGGAGACGCCGGTGGCCAGGGCGGTGCCGGCGGTGACCGTGGCGCCGCCGGCGAGGCCGACCGAGGCGTAGGACAGGAACGGCGCCATCCGGGCGCGGGACCAGGCCAGCAGGGCCATGCCGAGGCTGGAGCCGGCCAGGGCGGCGGTCAGGACCACGACGGCGGAACTGCCGACCGACGCGGCGAAGCCGGCGAGCGCGCCGGGGAGCGCCAGCAGCGCGCCGCCCAGGGCGAGGCCGCCGATGGTGTTGAGGTGGGGGGCGGCGAACTCGGCGGGTTCGTCGAGGCGCTCGGCGGTCGCGGCCGGGCGGGGGCGCGGCATGGTCGCGGTCGCGGTGCCACCGCCGGCGGGGGCACCCATCGGCGCGCCCGCGGGCACGGTGATCCTTTCTCCGCCGCCGCCGCCGGCGCCGGCCGCCGCGCCGGTCGTCGCGAAGCCGCCGACCGGGGGTGCCGATTCAGCGTCGGGGTAGCCGGACGACTCGGTGGTCGCGCGGCGGGGCTCGTCGTCCGGCTCCGCGTCGCCGGGCGGGCCGGCCACGACCGTGCCGGCCAGGGCGGCCACCACCACGCCGATCAGCACGATGATCGCGAGCGCGGCCGCCGTCGTCCACGGCCGCACGACGCTGGCGCCGACCGCGTGCAGGGCGACCGCGGCGGCGACCCAGATCCGGGCGAGCCCGGCCCGCGGGTCGGTGGCCATCACCGCGGTCACGCCGTAGACGGTGGCGACGGCGCCACCGACGACGATCGGCGAGTACCAGGGGAGGCCGAGGGCCGCCGGCGCGCCGATCGTGGCCAGGCCGACGAAGACGCCGGCGACGTCGTAGGACCACGGGCGGGGCAGCACGATCGCGGCCGCGCCGGCGAGCAGCACCAGGGCGACCGGGGCCTGCCAGGCGCCGGCCGTACCCGTGCTGCCGGGCCACTGGCTGAGATCCGCCTCCCACAGGGCCCCCGGGGTCGCCAGGATGCGCAGCCCGCCGGCCAGCGACTGGTAGCCGGCGATCAGCGCGATCACGCCCCCGCCGACCGCGATGCCGAGCGCCGGGCCCCGGCGCCAGTCCTCCGGCAGCGCCCGGACCACGATCGCGACGAGCAGGATCATCGCGGCCACGGTGGCGATCTCACCGCCGGGCGCGAGGATCGCCGCGATCCGGGCCAGGGCGCCGATCAGCGCGGTGGTGGCGGCGGCCGACGCGAAGTCGGCACCGTCGAGCATCCGGTCGGCCCGCCGGCCGTGGTCGATCGACGGCGCCAGGAACAGCAGGACGGCCGCGACCAGCATCAGCGCGCCGACGAGCTTGTCGGCCGTCGTGGCCTGGCCGGCCGAGAACGCGGCGATCGCGACGACCATCGCGCCCAGCCCGGTGCCCACGGTCAGGGGGATGCTCAGATGCCGTTCGGCGACCTGGTTGAGCGCCGCGAAGCTGAGGGTCGCGCAGACCGCGAGGAAGGCGGTGGCCAGCACCGGCACGGTCGCGGCGTCGGCCGGCACGGTCGCAGCGACGAAGCTCGCGACGGCGCCGGGGAAGGCGAGCGCGGCGCCGCCGGCCGCCCACTCGCCGACCGGCTCGGCGCCGGCGTTGTCGCGGACGGCGGCGGTCCGCGCGGCCGCGGCGATCAGCGCGCCGCTGGCGGCGATCACGAACAGCACGGCGGCGCTGAGACCCGGGCGGGCCGCGCCGGCTCCCGCGGCGGCCAGCCCGACCAGCGCGGCACCGGCGGCGTGGGCGATGCCGGCCCGGGTGGTGCGGGCCCACAGACCGGCCACGCCGATGGCGATCGCGGCGATCGCCGGGGGCCACGGCGCGGCGGCCCAGCCGAGGTTGAACGACGCGGGCGCGGCCAGCGCGGTCAGGGCGGCGCCGGCCACCGCGAGCTCGCGGCGGATCTCCGTCGGCGCGGCCAGCACGGCGGCGACCGTGAGCAGGGCGGCCGCGACCGCCAGCTGCCACTGCGCGGTGCCGAGGGCCGCTGCCAGGCGCTCGTCGTAGACGGTCAGGTCGGCCTGCCACATCGGCAGCGCGGCGTCGATCGGCGCGATCGCGGCGCGCAGCGTGTTGCCGGCGATGACCATGCCGATCACGAGCAGCGCCGCGGTGGACGCGATCTGCGGCCCGCGGCGGGAGTCGTCGGGCAGCGCGCGCAGGGCGAGGCCGATCAGCGCGATGATCGCGGCGATCACGACCAGCGCGTGGCCGGGCAGCGCGACCGAGGCGACCCGGCCGGCCGCGCCGATGATGGCCAGCGTCATGATGCCGCCGGCCACGTCGGGCAGCGGACGGCGGCGCAGCGAGAGCGAGCCGACCAGGCCCACGCCGGCGGCGACCACGAGCGCGATGCCCGCGACGGTGGCGGCCGGCAGCGTGCGCGCGTCGACGAGCCCGGCGACGGCGTAGATGAGCGCGGCGCCGATCGCCACGCCGAACAGCACCCAGGACATCTCCCGCAGCCAGCGGGCGGCGACCTCGGTCTGCCGCGGCGGCCCGGAAACGGGCGCGTCCGGCTCGCCCGCGTCGACGGCCACGTCGGCTTCCTCGGCGGCGGACTCGGGTCGGCTCTGGCTCTGGCTCTCCGGGCGGGTCGGGGCGTCGGGCCCCTCCAGATCGGGCTCGGTGCGCTGCCGGGGCGGCGTCGAGACGATCCGGGAGACCTTCGGGGCGTCCGTCTCGACCTTCGTCTCGCTGGTCGCGGTCTCGCCGGCCGGTGCTTCGGTGGGGGGCGGTGGGACCAGCCGGACCGACCAGGCCGGCGGGACCAGGGCACCGAAGGCCGCGTACTGCCGCCCCAGCCAGATGTCGAGCGCGGCCACCGCCGCCAGCGAGAACGCCCAGCCGGTCGGACCCTCGATCCAGCGGTGGGTGAGCAGGGGGATGACGGGCTGCAGCGCGAGCACCGTCGCGTACCGGGGCACGCTGAGCCCGGTCGCGCTCGCGTAGATCGCGGCGATGCCAGCCGTCAGCGCGAACACGATGCCGGCGAACACGTCTCCCGGCACGGGCCCGCCGCGCACGTCGGGCACCAGGTAGAGGGCGTAGCCGATGAGCGGCACGAGGATCAGGCCGACGGCGGAGATGGTCTCGGCGGTCGAGCTCAGCCGCCGGGCCCGGATGAACGGCGCCACGCCCAGCATCAGGGCGGTCGCACCGGCCAGGATCACGAGCCGGGGAATCGCGTACGGCGTGACGCCGGCGAACACCACGGCGGCGACGCCGAGCAGCAGCGCACCGAGGCCGAGGTAGACGTTCTGGATCTCGCGCGGCGAAGCCTCGGGGCGTACACCCTCGTCGTCGAGGTCCTGGATCAGGGGCGGCGGAGGCGGCTCGGGCGGCGGCGCCGCGGCGGGCTGCTGGCGCGGGATCCGCGGCCCGGTCGGGTCGGCCGTCGGCGGCCGGCGCGCGACCCGCCGGCGCAGCACCCGGCGCGGCTTCTTGAGCTGCTCCTTGAGCCGTTCCTGGTTGGCGGCGGACAGGATGTCCCGCTGGAACTGCGCGGCCTGCATCCGCTGGGCGAGGAGCCGCTGCTCGCGGGCGACCCGGATGTCCTCGCGCCGGATCTCGGCGATCTCGCGCTCGATGCGCGCCACCTCGTCGGCCCATCTGCCCTGCTCAGCGTTGCAGTGCGGGCACCGGGGCGCGGGATCGATCTCCCGGCCGCAGGAGGGACACGGATACCTTTCCATCGCACCTCTCCGCGGCAGGACAGTGACGCCTATACCGAAGCATGCCCATACCGGACGTCGATTGAACAGTCCCTTTGGGCGTGTCCGGACGCGACACCCGAAATCGGTGACGTCCCTCCAATGTGAAAGGGCGCCCCGGGGTTTGGAACCCCGGAAGCGCCCTTCGGCAGAACGGACTTGTTACGGGCGGCCCATGCCGCGGTACTCCCAGCCGGCCTGGGTCCACAGCGCCGGGTCGAGGCAGTTGCGGCCGTCGATGACCTTCTTGCCCTTGACCAGGTCGGCCAGGGCCACCGGGTCGGCGTTGCGGAAGTCGGCCCACTCGGTCAGCACGCAGACCAGGTCCGCGTCGCGTACGGCGTCGTTGAGGCTCGGCTCGTAGGTCAGGTCGGGCGACGCCTTCTTGGCGTTGTCCATGCCCTCTGGGTCGTAGACCCGCACGTCGGCGCCGGCCTTGAGGAGCAGCCCGGCGACCGCCAGCGACGGCGCGTCGCGGATGTCGTCGGAGTTGGGCTTGAAGGTCGCGCCCAGCACGGCGATCTTGGCGCCGGACAGGTCGGGACCGGCCGGGCCGGAGCGCCGGCCGAGCAGCTCGGCGGCCAGGTTGAGCACCCGGGTGCGCCGGCGCAGGTTGATCAGGTCGACCTCGTGCAGGAACCGCAGCGCCTCGCCGGCGCCCAGCTCCTGGGCCCGCGCCTGGAACGCGCGGATGTCCTTGGGCAGGCAGCCACCGCCGAAGCCGACGCCGGCCTGCAGGAAGCGGTTGCCGATGCGCGGGTCGTAGCCGATCGCGCGGGCGAGCTGGGTGACGTCGCCGCCGGCGACCTCGCAGACCTCGGCCATCGCGTTGATGAACGAGATCTTGGTGGCCAGGAACGCGTTGGCGGCGACCTTGACCAGCTCGGCGGTGGAGAAGTCGGTGATGACCAGCGGGACCTCGCGGTCCTCGGTGGCGGCCAGGTCGAAGACGCCCTTGTGGGCCGAGTAGAGCAGGCCGTTGGACCAGTCGCTCTTCACGCCGACCACGATGCGGTTGGGGCGCAGCACGTCCTCGACGGCGAAGCCCTCCTGCAGGAACTCGGGGCTCCAGGCGACCTCGACGCCCAGCTCGGGGGCGACGTGCTTGCCGACGAGCTGCTCGATCCACTCGGCGGTGCCGACCGGGACGGTGGACTTGCCGACGATCAGCGCCTTGCGGGTCAGGTGCTGCGAGAGGTTGACGACCGCGCTCTCGACGTAGGTCAGGTCGGCGCCCATGCCGTCGCCCCGCTGCGGGGTGCCGACGCAGATGAAGTGGACGTCGCCGAAGTCGGCGGCTTCCTTGTAGTCGGTCGAGAAGCGCAGCCGGCCCGCGGCCAGGTTCCGCTTGAGCAGCTCGTCGAGGCCGGGCTCGTGGAACGGGACCGTGCCGGAGGCCAGGCCCGCGATCTTCTGCTCGTCGACGTCGACGCCGAGCACCTCGTAGCCGAGCTCCGCGTAGCAGATGGCGTACGTCGCACCCAGGTAACCGGTGCCGAGGAAGGTCAGCCGCGGGCGGGCGGCTCCGGACGGGGGCGTCACCGCCGCGATCGCCGGCATGGGCTGGGTGTTCGGGTACGGGATCGTCACGCCTTGGTTCTCCGCTCGCACTCGGCGGCGCCACTGTGCGCCACGTCGGGTTGCCGGGGCTGGCCGCGCCCGCACGGCGCGTCAGTTAGGACACTTGTTCTTTGTTCCGCTTACGGTGGGCTGCGCCCGCCGCGCAGGCGAAGGATAGTGCGTGAGCCTACCCACCGCGCACCCGAGCCGACGTTACCGGTCGGTACCCTCGGCACAGGGCCGGATAGAAGCATGCCCGACGCACGCTACCGGTGGCGCTCACCGCCGGCCAAGGGGAGGGCCGCAATCATGACAGACGGTTCGTTCGACGTTTACCAAATACCCGAAGAGCACGCGACCATCCGCGCGGCGGTGCGCGAAGTCTGCGACGCCAAGGTCGCGCCGAACGCCGCGGACGCGGACGAGACGGGCGAGTTCCCGAAGGCGTCGTACGAGGCGTTGCGCGCGGCCGACTTCCACGCGCCGCACATCCCGGTGGAATACGGCGGTGCCGGTGCGGACGCCCTCGCCACCGCGATCGTGATCGAGGAGGTGGCCCGGGCCTGTGCGGCGTCGTCGCTGATCCCGGCCGTCAACAAGCTCGGCACGATGCCGTTGCTGCTCGCGGGTTCCGACGCGGTCAAGGCCGAGTTCCTGCCGCCCGTCGCGCGCGGCGAGGCGATGTTCTCGTACTGTCTGTCCGAGCCCGAGGCGGGCAGTGACGCCGTGTCGATGACGACCCGGGCAGAGCGGGCACCCGACGGCGGCTGGATCCTGAACGGGGTCAAGCGCTGGATCACCAACGCCGGGGTGTCGGACTTCTACACGGTCTTCGCGGTCACCGAGCCCGGCGCGCGGTCGCGGGGGATCTCGGCGTTCGTGGTGTCCAAGTCGGATGCCGGTGTGTCGTTCGGCGCACCGGAGAAGAAGTTGGGCATCAAGGGCTCGCCGACCCGCGAAGTTTACTTCGACAATGTGCATATTCCGGATTCGCGGCTTATCGGCGAGCCGGGGACCGGCTTCGCGACCGCGATGCGGACGCTCGACCACACCCGGGTCACGATCGCCGCGCAGGCCGTGGGGATCGCGCAGGGTGCGCTCGACTACGCGCTCGGTTACGTCAAGGAGCGGCACCAGTTCGGCAAGCCGATCGCCGACTTCCAGGGCGTGCAGTTCATGCTCGCCGACATGGGGATGAAGCTGACCGCGGCGCGGGAGATCACCTATGCGGCGGCCGGCCGGTCCGAGCGCGGCGACGCCGACCTCACCTACTTCGGTGCGGCCGCGAAGTGCTTCGCCTCCGACGCGGCCATGGAGATCACCACGGACGCGGTCCAGCTTCTCGGCGGGTACGGCTACACCCGCGACTACCCGCTCGAGCGGATGATGCGGGACGCCAAGATCACGCAGATCTACGAGGGCACCAACCAGGTCCAGCGCGTGGTGATGGCCCGCCAGCTGCTGACCCGCTGACCGCTCACCCCCGCCGACGGGTCTCGTCCGGATCCGTCGGCGGCGCGGTCGGGGTGGCATGCCCGGGCGGCGGGTAGGCGGCGGCCGGCGGCGGCTCGCCCCGCAACGACCGCGTGCCCCCGTCCTCGACCCCACCGGGCCGCAGGACGGTGGTCTCCTCCTCATCCCCGGACCGCAACACCGTCGTCTGCTCGTCATCACCGTCGGTGACGCCGCCGCCCTCACCGCCCGGCTCCCCGCCCCCGGCCCCGGCAGGCCTCGTGAGCCGCGTGGTCTCGCCTTCCGGCGCCGGTCCGGACCCGGTGGTGGTATCGTCTGGCGCCGGGGCGGACAGTCGAGTGGTCCGGTCGTCTGGTGGCGGTCCCGGCGGGGTCGCGTTGTCGTCCGGGGTCGGTCTGGTGAGCCGGGTGGTCGCCTCGTCCGGCGGCGGCGCCGTGAGTCGCGTGGTCTCGTCTCCCGGCCGCGTTGTCGGGTCGTCCCGCGCCGGGCCGGAGAGCAACGTCGTCTCGTCCTCCGCGGGGGCGCCGAGTCTGGTCGTGGCGTCGTCCGGCGGCGGGTTCACGAGGCGCGTCGTCTCGTCCGTCGGTGCCGGCGCGCTCGGACCCAGCCGGGTCGTGGCTTCCGCCGCGTCCTGCACCTCGTCAGCACCGGGCTGACGCGGCACGTGCGGCGTGAACTGCGGCGGCGGTGGCGGCAGCGGCCTGTCCCGCCGCTGCGGCGGAAGCTGGCCCTGCACGCCGAAGGGGAACTGCCCCGGCGGCGGCCGGTGCTCGGGCCTAGGCGGCGGTGACCCGGCCTGCGCCTCCGGCGGCGGCCGATGCTCAGGCCCGGGCGGCGGCGATCCGGCCTGCGCCCCGGGCGGCGGCGTGGCCAACGGCGGCGGCCAGTGCTCGGGCCGCGGCGGCGGTGACCCAGCCTGTGCCCCGGGTCGCGGCGAGACCAACGGTGGCGGCGGCAGATGCGCCGGCCCAGGCGGCGGTGACCCGGCCTGTGCCCCCGACGGCGGCGCGGACACCGGCGGCGGGCTGCCGGGCGGCGCAGAGGTGGGTGCCGGCACCCCGCTGGTCGGCGCCGGAGTGCCGGATGTGGGCGCGACCGGCGACCCGTACCCGGGCCCGTAGAGCACCCCCGTCGAATACGGACCCGCCGGCGAACCCGGCGCCGCCGCGAACGCCGGCGAGGTCGGATACGGCGGCGGCGGATAGCCCGGCGGCGCGGCGACACTTGGATAACCCGGAGCCGGCGCCGCCGCCTCGCGCTGCCGCCAGCGCCGCGGGCTCGTCACGGTCAACAGCAGCAGCGTTCCGATCACCGGCCCGATCGAGGTCACCGGGTTGACGAGGCCCGCGTTCCGCTCGAACACGGACACGGACAGCAGGTCCCGGAACAGCGCCGCACTCTGCGACGCCCACACGCTCGTCGCGATGAACGCGACCCCGGCCACGGCCGGGCCGACCGGGGACAGCCGGGTCAGCACGAGCAGGGTCAGCAGCACACCGGCGGCGGCCAGGGCGGCGAAGCCGCCGATCAGCCGCAGGTCGAAGCCCCCCGCGCCGGACGCGACCTCGTTCGACCCGTACCCGGACAACACCCAGACGGCCGGTGCGAGCACCAGCGCCAGGACCAACGACCAGAGGTGACGCATCGCGCCTCCCGACGGGGTAGGTCAGCGCACCGTACCCCGCCTGGGCGGCGAGTTCTGTCGCCTATTCGGCCTTACCCTGCGGCCGGTACGGCGTCGGCGGCGAGGCCCACGGCGACCCGCCGGCGGTCGGCGTGTCACCGCCGAACGGCTGCTGCCGGGGCACGTCGGCCGGCGGGTAGGCGAGCGTCGGCGGCTTGCTGTCGGGATCGCTCGGGAACCCGCCGCCTGCGAACAGGTCCGGGTCGGTGTCGTCCACACCGGACGAAGCACCGGACGCAGCCGGCGCGGCCACCACGGGCCAGCGCCGCCACCGCTGCAGGCTGAACGCCGCCATCGCCAGCACCAGGCCGAGGAAGAACAGCGTGCCGTTGTCGAGCGGCAGGCGCAGCGGCAGCGGGTCGCCGAACAGCCGCCACCCGCCGGGGACCGCCGACCGCACCCGCAGGGGCGCGATGAACATGCCGACGTACGGCGCCATCAGCAGCAGCCCGGCCACCAGCGGACCGAGCGGCGACCAGCGCAGCGTCGCGAGAAGGCCGAGGGCGATGCCGGCGGCGCCGAGGTAGACCGCGGGCTCGATCAGCCGGGCCGTGTTGAAAGCCGAGGTCTCGGCCCAGGTGGTGATCGTCGAGGTCGAACCGTCCTGGCCGAGTGCGAGCAGGATCCAGACCAGCGGCGCGGCCACGATGCCGGCGAGCAGGCTCCACAGATGACGCACGCGAGCACCGTACCGGAGCGAGTTCTACCCGTGAATGTGTGTGTGGGACCCACATGCGTACCGGCCCTGATAAGGGAGGATGGCCGGATGAGCAACGAGGTGTTGTGGACGCCGCCGTCCGACGTACGCCAGACCAGCCGCATCGGCCACTACCTGCGGTGGCTCGAACGAGAGCGGGGGCTGGCGTTCGCCGACTACGAGGCGGTGCGGGAGTGGTCGGTCCGTGACCTCCCGGCCTTCTGGGGCTCGATCTGGGACTACTTCGAGGTGGTCAGCCACACACCACCGACCGCGACCATCGCCGACCGCCACATGCCGGGCACCCGCTGGTTCCCGGGCGCGACGCTCAACTACGCGGAAAACGTGCTGCGGATGCCCGGTCGGGCCGGCGACGATCCCGCCGTGGTCGCACACAGCCAGACCCGCGCGCCGGTCACCCTGACCAAGGACGAACTGCGCGAAGCGGTACGGCGCTGCGCCGCGGGCCTGCGCCGCCTCGGGGTCGGCCCGGGTGACCGGGTCGCGGCGTACGCGCCGAACATCCCGGAGACGTACGTGCTGATGCTGGCGACCGCCAGCCTGGGCGCCCTGTTCTCGTCGTGCGCCCCCGAGTTCGGCACCCGCAGCGTGTGCGACCGCTGGCAGCAGATCGAGCCCAAGGTGCTGGTCGCGGTCGACGGCTACCGCTACGGCGACAAGCCGGTCGATCGCCGCGCCGAGGTGGCCGCGATCCGCGCGGCGCTGCCGTCGGTCGAGCACCTGGTCATGATCGACTACCTCACGCCCGGCTCCGACCCGGGTTGGGCCGACCTGACGGCGCCCACCGACGAGCCGCTGACCTTCGCCGCGGTCCCGTTCGACCACCCGCTCTACGTGCTCTACTCGTCGGGCACCACGGGCCTGCCGAAGCCGATCGTGCACGGGCACGGCGGCATCCTGCTCGAGCACCTCAAGATGCTGGCCCTGCACCACGACCTGGGCCCGGCCGACCGGTTCTTCTGGTTCACCACGACCGGCTGGATGATGTGGAACTTCCTCGTCTCCGGCCCGGCGGTCGGCGCGACCATCGTGCTGTTCGACGGCAACCCCGGCGCGCCGAGCCTCGACACGCTGTGGGCGCTGGCGGAAGACACCCGAATGACGTATTTCGGAACATCCGCGCCGTTCCTGCTCGCCTGCCGGAAAGACGGCATGGTGCCGCGCGCGAGCCACGACCTGAGCGCCCTGCGCGGCCTCGGCTCGACGGGCGCCCCGCTGCCGCCGGAAGGCTTCGCCTGGGTGTACGCGGCCGTCAGCGACACCCTGCAGCTCCAGTCGCTGTCCGGCGGCACCGACGTGTGCACGGGCTTCGTCGGCGGCGTGCCGCTGCTGCCGGTGCGCGCCGGCGAGATCGCCTGCCGGGCGCTGGGTGCGGCGGTCGAGGCGTACGCGCCGGACGGCACCCCGGTGATCGACCAGCTCGGCGAGTTGGTGATCACCGAGCCGATGCCGAGCATGCCGGTCGGCTTCTGGAACGACCCCGACGGCAGCCGCTACCGGGAGGCGTACTTCGACGTCTATCCCGGCGTCTGGCGGCACGGCGACTGGATCACGATCAACGACCACGGCGGCTGCGTGATCACCGGCCGCTCGGACGCCACGCTCAACCGGGGCGGCGTGCGGCTCGGGACGGCCGAGTTCTACTCGGTGGTCGAAGGGCTGCCGGAGATCGCCGACTCGCTGGTCGTGCACCTCGAGGACAGCGAGGGCGGGGCCGGCGAGCTGCTGCTGTTCGTGGTCACCACCGACGGGCGCGACCTCGACGGCGACCTGACGGCCAAGATCGCCAAAGAGCTGCGTACGGCGCTGTCGCCCCGCCACGTGCCCGACTCCGTCTACCGCGTCCCGGGCGTGCCGCGCACGCTGTCCGGCAAGAAGCTCGAGGTGCCGGTCAAGAAGATCCTCACCGGCGCGCCGGTGGAGGCCGCGGCGGCCAAGGGCGCGCTGGCCAACCCGGAGTCGTTGGCGGCGTTCGAGAAGCTGGCCCGCGAGGGGGTCAGCTGAGGTCGCGGGTGACCTGCTCGCTGGCGATCCGGCCGGGCACCTTCGCCCGGTCGAGGTTGCCGCAGAGCACGATGCTGGCCCCGGCGCCCAGCGGGGCGAGCAGCCAGTCGCGCGGGTCCGGGTGCGTCGCCGTGTCGATCAGCACCCGGTCACCCGGCAGCAGGCCGAACGGATCGGCGGGTTTCGCGTTGCTCGCACCCCGGGGGTACGCGGGGAAGACGTCCCCGAACGCGCGGACCGCGACCGTGTAGTCCTGCCAGCCGGCCGGCACGTCCCGCATCGGCAGCGCGAACGGGTGCAGGTTGAGCGCGAAGCGGTCACCGGCGGGCCAGTCGGCCGCCTCGGCGATCCGCGCCTCGGCGGCGAACAGCACGTCGACCGGGCCCGGCTCGCCGGCCACCTCGACGCCGGCCGCCGCGCAGCCGAGCAGCACGGCCGCGGTCTGCCAGTGCGGGGGCAGCAGCACGCCGGCGCGGTCGCCGTCACCCAGCCCGCCGCCGTCGACGAGCAGGTTGGCGGTCTTCTGCACCCAGTTGTCGAGCGTGGCGCCGGACAGTTCGGTGCGTTCGCCCGTCGCGTCGTCGTACCAGGTCAAAAGCGGCCTTGTCGGGTCCCGCCGGATCGCTGCCGCGAACATCCGGGCAATCTCGCCCGTATTTTCCTCGACCATCGGTCGCACCTTACCGGTTAGCCATCGATCGTTCGCCGTGTCGTGACGGTGTCACCGGCTCCGGCCTGTCGGGAGCCCAGCGTAGGCTTGGGGCCATAGTGGCCTGGCACACATCGCACCCCTGAGGAGCCCGCACCGTGACTTCCGGTCCGCCCCGCGTCCTCGTCGACGCCACCAGCGTCCCCGCCGACCGCGGCGGCGTGGGCCGTTACGTCGACGGGTTGCTCGGCGCGCTAGGCAAGGTCATCGGATCCGAGGTCGAGCTCGCGGTGGTGGGCCTGCGCACCGACGCGGAGCGTTACAGCCGGATGCTGCCCGCCGCCGAGGTGGTCGCCGCCCCCGCCGCGGTCGCCCACCGGCCGGCCCGGCTCGCCTGGGAGCAGACAGGGCTGCCGCTGCTCGCCCAGCAGGTCGGCGCCGACGTGCTGCACTCGCCCTTCTACACCTGCCCGCTGCGGGCCGGCTGCCCGGTCACGGTCACCGTCCACGACGCCACGTTCTTCACGGAGCCGGAGCACTACGACAAGTCCCGGCGCACGTTCTTCCGCAGCGCGATCAAGACCTCGCTGCGCCGCGCCCACCGGGTGATCGTGCCGAGCAAGGCCACCCGCGACGAGCTGATCCGCCTGCTCGACGCCGACCCGACCCGGGTCGACGTGGCCTACCACGGCGTCGACCCGACCGCCTTCCACCCGCCGGCGCTCGAGGAGAAGGCCCGCGTCGCCGCCCGCCTGGGGCTCGCCGGCACCAGCTACATCGCCTTCCTCGGCGCCAAGGAGCCGCGGAAAAATGTGCCGAGCCTGATCCGTGGGTGGGTCAAGGCGGTGCACGACCGGCCCAACCCGCCCGCGCTGGTGATCGCCGGCGGCCAGGGCCACGACGACGACATCGACCGCGCGGTCGCCGACGTGCCCGGGCACCTGCGCCTGCTACGCCCGGGCTACCTGCGCTACGCCGACCTGCCCGGCTTCCTCGGCGGCGCCCTCGTCGCGGCGTACCCCTCCTTCGGTGAGGGTTTCGGCCTGCCGATCCTCGAGGCGATGGCCTGCGCGGTGCCGGTGCTGACCACGCCCCGGCTCTCGCTGCCCGAGGTCGGCGGCGAGGCGGTCGCCTACACGAGCGAAGATCCGGCCCAGATCGCGATCGACCTGGCCGCCCTGCTCGACGACGAGCCCCGCCGCGCCGCGCTGGCCAAGGCAGGCCACGACCGCGCCAAGGAGTTCACCTGGGAGTCCAGCGCCGAGGTGCACATCGCGGCTTGGCAACGGGCGCGAGCCTAGGCTCTGTCTCGACA
>NZ_BONE01000045.1 GCF_016862555.1 Asanoa siamensis
CGACACTAGAGCAGCTTGCGCAGCTTGAGCAGGTCGAACGGGTTGGCCTTGATGCGCATCTGACCGGCGGCGACCGCGCGGGTGACGTCGAGGTCGCCGCGGACCAGGGCGAGGAAGTCGTCACTCTTGAGGCTGAGCGCGATCTTCGCCTTGGGGTCGTCGCCGTCGGCGATGTCGATCAGCTGACCGTTGTGCAGGCGGCCGTGGAACGCCGCGTCGAGATCGGTCAGCCGGCACGCCACGGTGCGCTCGAGGTCGAGCCGGCTCTGCGCATCGGCATTGCCCGCCAGCCTCGCGGCCAGTTCGTGCATCGCGTCCCGGCACTCGTCGACGGTGGCCAAACCGCTCTCCCCTCGCGCCACGTGATCTCCCGGCACGGTACCGCACAAGGCCGACATCGGCGCCCGGTAGCGTGGACCCGGAGCCGATCGGGCGTGTTCGACGCCCGCGAGCGGGCCCGGACCGTTGGGGAGAGGACGCAGACGATGCAGGACGCGTGGCGGGCATACCTGGAGCTGGCCCTGGGCGCGACGGAGACGTCGCGGAAGAAGGCCGAGAAGGTCGCCCGCAAGCTCGTCGGCAAGGGCGGCGCGACGGCGGCACAGCTCACCGCGATCGCCGAGGAGATGGTCACCACCAGCGCCGCCAACCGCGAGGCGCTCGTGAAGCTGATCCGGTTCGAGGTCGACAAGGCGCTCGGCCGGGTGGGGCTGGCCACCGCCGACGAGGTCGCCGAGCTCAACACCCGGGTGCGTGACCTCGAGGTCGAGCTGCGCACCGAGAAGGCCCGCGCAGACGCCGCCGAGGCGGTCGCCGTGCCGCCGGCCAAGAGCGCACCCGCCAAGAAGGCCGCGACGAAGGCCGCGCCCGCCGAGAAGGCCGCGCCGGCCAAGAAGGCCGCGACGAAGGCCACGGCCGCGACCACGGCGACGCCGGACCCGACCACGGCCACGCCGGCCAAGAAGACCGTCGCCAAGAAGACCGCCGTCAAGAAGACCGCGCCACCGTCCGCCGCGTCGATCGCCGACGACCTCGACAGCCCCGCCCCGGTCGCCAAGAAGACCGCCCCGCGTAAGACGGCCAAGAAGGCGCCCGCGAAGAAGGCGGGTGGCACGTCGTGACGGCACCCGTCCCGAACCCCGGCATGTTCGCCCGCCCGGCGCCCCCATCCGCGCCGCCCGTCGAGCTGACGCCGCCCGCCGACGGCCTCTCGGGTCACCCGGCCGTCGACGCGGCGATCCGCTCGATGACCAACGCGGCCGAGCTGTCCCCGGCCGACCAGATCGCCGAGTACGAGGCGGCCTACCGCACCCTGCGGGAGACGCTCGCCACCATCGACCAGGCCTGAGCCACCGCGGCACATGGCTCGTCGAAACCGACTCGACACCGAGCTGGTCCGCCGCGGGCTGGCCCGGTCCCGGGAGCAGGCCGCCGAGCTGGTGGACGCCGGCCGGGTCAAGGTCCGTGGCGTGATCGCCCGCAAGGCCGCCGCCATGGTGGACCCGGCCGACCCGGTGCTGGTCACCGGCGACGACCCGACCTGGGTCTCCCGGGGTGCGCACAAGCTGCTCGGCGCCCTCGCCGGCTTTGGCCCGCGAGGGCTGACCGTCACCGGCCGGCGCTGCCTCGACGCGGGCGCGTCCACCGGCGGCTTCACGGAGGTGCTGCTGCGTTCCGGCGCGGCCGAGGTGGTCGCGGTCGACGTCGGCTACGGCCAGCTCGCCTGGTCACTGCGGAACGACCCCCGGGTACGCGTCTTCGAGCGCACCAACGTCCGTACCCTCGAACCCGACCTGATCGGTGGCCCGGTCGCCCTGACCGTCGCGGACCTGTCGTTCATCTCGTTGCGGCTCGTGCTGCCGGCCCTGGCCGCCTGCACCGAACCCGATGGCGACCTCGCGCTGATGGTGAAACCGCAGTTCGAGGTCGGCAAGGAGCGGGTAGGACAGGGCGGTGTGGTCCGTGAGCCGGAGTTGCGTGTCGAGGCGGTGCTCGACGTCGCCGCGGCCGGCGCGGACCTGGGTCTCGGGGTGGCCGGCGTCGTCGCCAGCCCGCTGCCGGGCCCGAGCGGCAATGTGGAATTCTTCGTGTGGTTCCGGCGCGACGCACCGCCTGTCGATCCCGACGCGGTGCGCGCGACCGTCGCCGCCGGCCCGGCGGCAGTCCGCGAGGAGGCGGTCTAGGCATGAGCCGCGTGGCGTTGCTCGTCACCCATACGGGGCGGCGGCGCAGCACCGAGCACGCCCGTACCGTCGCGACCGACCTGATCCGGGCCGGTTTCGAGGTGCGGGTGGTCGCCGACGAGGCCGATGACCTCGAGGTGCCCGGCGTGGTGCCGCGCAGCGACCTGGACGCCGCCGACGGCGCCGAGATCGTGTTCGCGCTCGGCGGTGACGGGACGTTCCTGCGCGCCGCGGAGCTTGCCCGGCCGGCGAAGGCGCCGCTGCTCGGCATCAACCTCGGCAAGGTCGGCTTCCTGGCGGAGGCCGAGATCGACGACCTGGACCAGGCGGTCCGGGACGTGGTCAACCGCGACTACACGGTGGACGAGCGGTTGACCCTGGACGTGCGGGCGGAGCTGACGCCGGGCGGCCAGGTGGTCGAGTCGTGGGCGCTCAACGAGGTGAGTGTCGAGAAGGGACAGCGCGCCGGGATGCTGGAGCTGCTCGTCGACGTCGACGGGCGGCCGCTGTCGCGCTACGGCTGCGACGGCGTGGTCTGCGCGACCCCGACCGGCTCCACGGCGTACGCGTTCTCCGCGGGTGGTCCCGTGGTCTGGCCCGAGGTCGAGGCGCTGCTGCTGGTCCCGATCAGCGCGCACGCGCTGTTCAGCAAGCCGTTGGTGACCGCGCCGACGTCGACGTTCGCCATCACGGTCGACCCGTTCACCACGTTCGCGGTGCTCTGCGCCGACGGCCGCCGCGTCTACGAGCTGCCGCCCGGCGCCCAGGTGACGGTGCAGCGCGGCTCGCTGCCGGTGCGGATCGTCCGGCTGCGCCCCCGTCCGTTCACCGACCGCCTGGTGGCCAAGTTCGGCCTGCCGGTCGACGGCTGGCGCGGCGGCCGGATCTAGGGCCTAGGCGAGCGCGTCGGGCGGGATCGACGGCCAGGTCGCCGAGGAGTTGCGCAGGAAGTAGTCCTCGCCCGGGTCCCAGGTGTGGCCGGTCGCCCGGCGGTGGTAGACGTAGCCGAGCGGATGGGTGCGGTAGATCGTGCCGCCCGCGCGGACCAGCCGCTGGATCAGGCCGAGGTCCACCGACCGGGGCACCGGGCGCCAGCCGCCGACCGCCTCGATGTCGCCCTTGGCGAGCAGCATCGTGCCGCCGGAGACCATCTCGCCGAACGCCTCGGGCGTGCCGGACCGGCGCCGCAGGACCGTGCCGCGGTCCTCGAGGAAGACCAGCTCGCTGCCCTTGCCGACCAGCGTCGCGCCCGAGTAGTGCCGGGCCAGCACCAGGTCCCAGACATGCTCCGGGCCGTAGGTGTCGTCGTCGTCCACCTTGGTCACCAGGGCGCCGGACGCCCGCTCCGTCGCCAGCCCGAGGGCCGTGCCGAAGCTGACCTCGCCAGGCACCTCGACGATCCGGTGCGGCCGCCCGGCCAGTGCCGTCGCCAGGTCCGCGGGCGCGGGCACGCCGTGCAGGCAGACCACGATCTCCAGATTCGGGTACGTCTGCCCGGCGAGCATCGCCAGCACCGGCCCGAGCAACTCGGGGCGGCGGGTCGCCAGGATCGCGCTGACCGCCGGCGGTGAGCCGGCCGCGAGTCCCGTCGCGTGCGCGCGCAGCGCCGCCCGGCGCTGCCGGACGCTACGGGCCTCGACCGCCAGCGGGTCGGCCGCCGGCGGTGGCGCGTCGAGCACCTCCAGCAGGTCGGGTGCCAAGGCCGCCCGGGTGGCGGGCGCCAGCGCGGACGCGTCGACCAGCACGCCGGTCGCGCAGAGCGCGGCCACGGCGGCGGGCCCGGCGTGCCGGCCCACGGTCGCCGCGGCGGCATCCCGCAGCCGGGCCAGCGACGCCGCGTCGAAGGTGGGGGAGTCGAGCACGAGCCGGGGCGCGTCCGGGCCGTACGCGCACGGCCGCCGCCCGCGCGGGTTGATCCGGGTGGCGTCGAACCGGGCCGGCCCCGGCGTGGGCGGGGCGGTGGGCCACGGTGTCGTCGGTGCGAGGGCGGTCAGGGCGCTGCGGATCGCGTCGCCCAGCGGCACGGGGCGGGCGTAGCGCAGCGAGACGACCGCCGAGCCGCGCCGCAGGTGCGGGCGGGCGACCCGGTGGCGGACCAGGTGCGGGGCCGGGGCCACCGGGACCGACCAGGGGGTGTGCCGCCAGTACGCGACCACGACCCGGACCCGGCGGGCCGGCTCGGCCGCGAAGGGGCCGCTCGCCACGTCGCGGAGATGGTCGGTGGAGCCGGCGACGACGAGCGCGCTGTCGCCCACCCGGACGACCCGGGTGCCGACCGCACCGGCGAGCCGTTCGGGCGCGCTGGTGCGCAGGCCGGCGGGGATCAACCGGTGACCCGCTCCAGGGACGGCGCGGCCGGCGCCGGGGCGACGACGGGAGCCGGCGCCGAGCGGGCCGAGAGGCGCTTGCGCACGTTCCAGGCGGCCATCAGGCCCTCGTAGAGGTTGTAGGCGCCGGCGGCGACCAGCCGCTGCTTGACGCCCTCGTTGCCGCCGGGCACGGGTGCCCCGGCGGCCGGCTGATGACGGTGGTACTGCGCGCTCACACGGAGAAAATACGCGCGTCGGCGGCCGCGCGCGATGCGTTCCTCGTGACCGAGGACCTGGAGGCAGTGCCAGATCATCCGGCGGAACATCGCGGCGCGGACGGCGGCGTACCGGGTGGGATCGGCGTTCATGAACGCGAACACCCGGTCCCACTGGAGGAAGACGTCGAAGTGCCGGTCGTCGACCGTACGGGTGATCTGCCGGGGACGCTGGCGGTAGGCGTAGCAGTCGCGGTCGAGCAGCACGATCTTCTCGGCGGCGAGCAGGGCGGGCAGGACGAAGGCGACGTCCTCGTACCAGCCGGCCGGGAAATCGACCGGCAGGAACGACCGGCGGAAGATCTTGGTGCAGGCCAGCCAGAGGTGCTCGACCAGGCGCGGTGCCTCGGCCAGGGTGACCGGGCGGTCCGTCGGCGTGCCGGTCTCCACGCCCGGCAGGTGCGGCTCCACCGAGCCGTCGGCGTAGACCCGCCCGTACCCGAGGACCAGCACGTCGGGATCGAAGGCGCGGAGCCGGTCGACGGCGGCCGCGACGCTGCCGGCCGGCAGCCAGTCGTCGCCGTCGACGAACCAGACGAACTCGCCGGTCGCGGCGGCCACGCCGGCGTTGCGGGCGGCACCCAGGCCGGCGTTGCGGGGCAGCGTGACCACCCGGACGCGGTCGTCGCGGGCCGCGTAGCCGGCCAGGATCGCGGCGCACCCGTCGTCGGAGGCGTCGTCGACGGCCACCACCTCGATGTCACCCGGCTGCGCGAGCACGGAGTCGAGGCAGTCGGCCAGGTAGGCCTCGACCCGGTAGACGGGGACGACCACGCTGATCAGCGGCATGACCACAGAGCGTCCGGAACCCGCCGGGCAGGATCGTGAGCGCCGGACGAACGGCGGGTGACGAAACGGCTGCCAAACGGTTTACCGGCAAAGCGTGCTACCACTTTCGGCGACAACGGGGCGCGGCTGGTCAACTGTCGGACCCCGCTACTACTGTCGTGTCCTGTGCTGGATGAGTTGCGGATTACCGGCCTCGGGGTCATCGAGGACACGACGCTGCCGCTCGCCCGCGGCATGAACGTCATCACCGGCGAGACCGGTGCGGGCAAGACCATGGTGGTCACGGGCCTGGGCCTGCTGTTCGGCGGGCGGGCCGACGCCGGCCGGGTGCGGGCCGACCCGGGGCGCGCGATGGTCGAGGGCCGGCTGCGGCTCGCCGGTGCCGTCGCCACCACCGTCCACACCCGGGTCGCCGACGCCGGTGCCGAGCCCGACGACGACGGGTCCCTGCTGCTCAGCCGGACGGTCACCGCCGAGGGGCGGTCCCGGGCCCACGTCGGCGGCCGGTCCATGCCGGTCTCCACGCTCTCTGAGATCGGCGAGCAGGTGGTCGCCGTGCACGGCCAGTCCGACCAGCTCCGATTGCTGCGCCCGGCCGAGCAGCGCGCCGCGCTCGACCGGTTCGCCGGCGCCGAGCACGAGAAGCTGCTGGGCGAGATGCGCGAGACGTTCGGCCGGTGGCGGGCGGTCGCCGACGACCTCGCCGACCGGCGGCGCAACGCGCGTGAGCGCAACCAGGAGGCCGACCTGCTCCGGCTCGGTCTCGACGAGATCACCCGGGTCGATCCCCAGCCGGGCGAGGACGACGACCTCAAGGCCGAGGCCCAGCGCCTCGAGCACGCCGAGGGGCTGCGGGTCGCGGCGATCGCCGCCTACCAGGCCGTGGCCGGTGACGGCGCCGACGAGGCACCCCACGCCGTCGGGCTGCTCGGCTCGGCCAAGCGCTCGCTCGAGGGCCAGGCCGGCGTCGACGCCAAGCTGGGCGACCTCGCCGCGCGCCTCGACGAGGCCGCCACCCTGATCGGCGACGTGACCGCCGAGCTCTCCTCCTATCTCGACAGCCTCGACGCCGACCCGGCCCGGCTGGAGACGATCTACGGGCGCCGGGCCGACCTGCGCGCGCTCACCCGCAAATACGCCGACGACGTCGACGGTGTCATCGCCTGGGCCGACCGGGCCCGCGGCCGGCTCGGCGAGCTGGACACCTCCGACGACCTGCTCGACGAGCTCGACCGCGAGCGCCAGCGGCTCGAGGACGAGGTCAACGCGCTCGCCCTCCGGGTCACCGCGGCCCGCAAGGAGGCCGCCGGCCGGTTCTCCGAGCAGGTCAGCGTCGAGCTGGCCGGGCTCGCGATGCCGCACTCCCGGGTCGAGGTGGCGGTGGTCCCGGCCGCGGCCACGAGCGCCGAGGGCGCCGACGACGTCGAGCTACGGCTGCTCGCCCACCCCGGCGCACCCGCCCTGCCCCTGCAGAAGGGCGCCTCGGGCGGTGAGCTGTCCCGGGTGATGCTCGCGATCGAGGTGGTCTTCGCCGGCGCGGGCGGCCCGCCGACCCTGGTCTTCGACGAGGTCGACGCGGGCGTCGGCGGCCGGGCGGCGGTCGAGATCGGCCGACGGCTGGCCCGGCTGGCCCGCACCCACCAGGTGCTGGTGGTGACCCACCTGCCCCAGGTGGCCGCGTTCGCCGACCGGCACCTCGTGGTCGCCAAGGACACCGGGGGCGCGGTGACCACCAGCGGCGTCCGCGTCGTCGAGGACACCGAGCGTGCCCGGGAGCTGGCCCGCATGCTCGCGGGTTTGCCCGACTCGGATCTGGGTATCGCGCACGCGGAAGAGTTGCTCGCGGTAGCGGCCCGGGAACGACGCAACTAGACCCAGGTGTCGCACGCCGTGGGTGGGCGGAGACGACCGAAGTAGGGCAGGGTGTGACGGGGGCCACCGCCGCCGGTGGCGCCCGCATGGTTCGCTGAGAGGCGGCGCGCACCGGCCAGATATCCGCGTGCCACAGCAAGCACCCCTGCTCAGGCATGTCGCGACCGCAATTCGTTCGCCGGACATGCCAGGATGGTCACGATGCGTCTACCCACCTTGCGCCGGACCCGGAGCGCCGAACCGGGCACAATCACCGGCACCGCGCGCCTCGACCGCCGGACCAAGCGCCTGGTCGGCCGGTTGCGGCCGGGCGATGTCGCCGTCATCGATCACGTCGACCTCGACCGGGTGGCCGCCGACTCGCTCGTGGCGGTCGGCGTCACCGCGGTGCTCAACGCCAAGCCCTCGATCTCCGGCCGCTACCCCAACCTGGGGCCGGAGGTGCTGGTCAAGGCCGGCATCCCGCTCGTCGACGACCTGGGGGAGAGCGTCTTCCAGCAGCTCCGCGAGGGCGACCAGGTCCGGATCGACGGCAACACCGTGTTCGTCGGCGGCGAGCCGATCGCGCACGGCACCCGCCAGGACACCGAGACGGTCGTGAAGGCGATGGCGGACGCCCGCGAGGGCCTCTCCGTCCAGCTCGAGGCCTTCGCCGCCAACACCATGGAATACCTCAAGCAGGAGCGCGACCTCCTGCTCGACGGGGTCGGGGTCCCCGAGATCGAGACCAGCATCGCCGGGCGTCATTGCCTGATCGTGGTGCGGGGCTACGAATACAAGGACGACCTCGACGTGCTCCGGCCTTACATCCGGGAGTTCAAGCCGGTCCTGATCGGTGTCGACGGCGGTGCCGACGCGCTGGTCGAGGCGGGCTACACGCCCGACATGATCATCGGCGACATGGACTCCGTCACCGACGACGTGCTGCGCTGCGGCGCCGAGGTGATCGTGCACGCCTACCCCGACGGGCGCGCGCCGGGCCTGGCCCGGGTGCACCAGCTCGGGCTCTCCGCGCTGACCTTCCCGGCCGCCGCGACCAGCGAAGACGTCGCGATGCTGCTGGCCGACGAGAAGGGCGCCACGCTCATCGTGGCGGTCGGCACGCACAACAACCTCGTCGAGTTCCTCGACAAGGGCCGCGGCGGGATGGCGTCCACGTTCCTCACCCGTCTCAAGGTCGGTGGCAAGGTGGTCGACGCCAAGGGCGTCAGCCGCCTCTACCGGCAGAGCATCTCGGGCTCCTCGCTGCTGTTACTGGTGCTCAGCGCCGTTTCCGCCATGGCTTCCGCGGTCGCCGTCTCCACCGTGGGCAAGGCCTACCTCGGGGTGCTTTCCGAGTGGTGGAACAATTTGGTCTTCCAACTGGGACAGCTCTTCAGCTAACGGCGGGGCGTTCCCCACCGAAATCAGAAGGCAAACAGCGTGATCAATTTCCGGTACCACGTGGTGTCACTCACCGCGGTGTTCCTGGCCCTCGCCATCGGGCTGGTGGTCGGCACCGCGGCGCTCAACGGCCCGGTCGCCGACTCGCTCAACCAGCGTGTCTCCGAGCTGAAAAAGGACAACACCCAGCTACGGGACTCGGTCTCCAGCCTTCAGGAAGAGGTCAAGCGCGAGGAGGACTTCGCCGCCGAGATGGCGCAGGTGGTCCTCCCGGGCCGGCTGACGGGCCGCAAGGTGCTGATGGTGACCCTGCCGAGCGGCCGCGACCAGGCCGACCAGATCCGCACGATGCTGACCACGGCCGGGGCGACGATCACCGGCCGCATCGAGATGCAGGACTCGTTCTTCCTCCCGGCCAACTCCCAGGAGTTGCTCTACCTGGCCGCGTCGGCAGCGCAGCCGTCGATCCCGGTGACCGGGCTGCCGAGCAACAGCGACGGCGTGGAGACGGCGAGCGCCCTGCTGGCCAGCGGCGTCCTCGACCGCACCCAGGGCACCCCGCCCGCCGCCACCGACCTGACCGCGCTGCTGACCGCGTACGAGAAGGCGAAATACATCAGCTACCCGGACGCCGGCAAGGACAAGGTGACCGAGCCCGCCCAGGCCGTGGTGATCGTCAGCGGCCTGCCCTACGTCGACAAGGACTCGGCGCAGAAGGACCAGGCGGTCGTGACCATGGTCAGCCAGTTCGACAAGCAGGGCTCGGTGGTCGTGGCCGGCAACGGCGCGAGCGACGGCAACGTGGTCGCGGCGATCCGCGGCGACGGCGCGCTGGTCAAGTCGATCAGCACGATCGACAACGCCAACACCACCCAGGGCCAGGTCGTCACCGCGCTGGCCACGGCCGAGATGGTCAACGACAACAAGGCCGGGCAGTACGGCCTCGGCGCCGGAGCCGCCTCGATGATGCCGCAGCAGCCGCAGTGAGCCTCCGGTCCCTGGCCCTCTCCACGGCGGGCGCGCTGGCCGCCCGGGCCACGCTGCGGGCGCTGCGCGGCGTGTCGCACCTCGACCGCACCAACTTCCGCGGCCACACGGTCTCCCTGGCCGCCGGCCCGGCCCTCGCGATCGGCGCCGCCACCAGCGCGGCGGCCGGCGCGGGCAGCCTGCCCCGGGCCGGCGCGGCGCTGGTCGCCGGTCTCGGCTCCGGCGCGGTCGGCTTCTACGACGACGTGGTCGGCGGACGCCCCGAGCACAAGGCCAAGGGCTTCACGGGCCACCTCGGCGCACTCCGCGAGGGCCGGGTGACCAGCGGCCTGATCAAGATCGCCGGGGTCGGCGCGGCCGCCCTGGCCGCCAGCGCCCTGCTCGCCGCCGACGGTCCGCGCCGTGGCCGCCTCGGCACGGTCGTCGACGTCGCTCTCGGTGCTGGGGTGATCGCCGGCACCGCCAACCTGTTCAACCTGCTCGACCTGCGTCCCGGGCGGGCGATCAAGGCCGGCACGATCGTCGCGGCGCCGTTGGCGTCCGGTCCGGTCGGTGGTCTGGTCGCCGGTCCGGTCGGTGCCGCGGCCGGCATCCTCCCCGACGACCTCGGCGAGCGCGTCATGCTCGGCGACGCCGGCGCCAACGCCCTCGGCGCGCTGCTCGGGGTAGGCCTGGCCGCCCGCAGCGGCCGGGTCGGGCGGGCCGTGCTGCTCGCCGGCCTGGCCGGGCTCACCGCGGCCAGCGAACGGGTCAGCTTCACCCAGGTCATCCAGCGGACACCGGGGCTGCGCGAGATCGACGCCCTCGGACGGCGCCCCTGACGACGTGAGCGTGTCCACCCCTCCCGGCACCGCCGTCCCCCCTCCGGTGCCCGGCCCGCGTGTCGCGCGGGCCGCGGGCCTGATCGGCGGGCTGACCGTGCTGAGCCGGCTCGCCGGCTTCGGGCGCACCGCCGTGCTCGGCTGGCTGGTCGGCTCGACGCTGCTCGGCTCCGCGTACGTCACCGCGAACACCGTCCCCAACATCATCTTCGAGATCGTCGCCGGCGGTGCCCTGGCGGCGTTGGTCGTGCCCCTGCTGGCCGGCGCGGTGACGGCCGGCGACCGGCGCTCCGAGGCGACCACGGTCGCGGCCCTGCTGACCTGGACGCTGACGGCGCTCGTGCCGCTGGCGGTGGTCGTGGGCCTGCTGGCCGGCCCGATCATCGACGGCCTCGCCGGCGACCTCTCCGCTCCGGCCCGCGACGCCGGCGTGCTCATGCTGCGGGTCTTCGCGCCGCAGCTACCGCTCTACGGCATCGGCATCGTGCTCACCGGCGTGCTCCAGTCACACCGCCGGTTCGCCTGGCCGGTCATCGCGCCGCTGCTGTCCAGCGTGGTGGTCGCCGCGACCTACGGCCTGTTCGCCGCCGTCGAGGGCGTCCGGGCCGACGTGCCCGGGGTCGGCGTCGCGGGCCAGCTCATCCTCGCGGTCGGCACCACGCTCGGGGTCGTGGTGCTCTCGCTCTGCCTGGTCGTCCCGGTCCGCGGTCTGGGCCTGCGGCTGCGCCCGACGTGGCGGTTCCCGGCCGGGTCGGGCCGGTCCGCGCTGCACCTGGCGGGCGCCGGCGTGGTCACCGTCGGCCTCCAGCAGGTCGCCGTCCTGATCACGCTCCGGCTGGCCAACGACGGTCCACAGGGCACCGCGGTGGTGTTCACCGTGGCCCAGGCCGTCTACCTGCTGCCCTGGGCCATCCTGGCCGTGCCCGTCGCGACGGCCGTCTACCCGGCGCTGGCCGCCGCGCACAGCACCGGCGACCACCCGGGCTACCGGGACCGGCTCGCCCCGGCGGCGCGCGGCGTGCTGCTGCTGAGCTGCCTCGGTGCCGCCGCGCTGTTCGCGGTCGCCGAACCGGTCGCCGGCTTCTTCGCGCTGGCCGGCCTCGGCGGTGCGGTCGCCGGCTTCGCGCCGGGCCTGATCGGGTACGGCCTGTTCGCCATCCTGACCCGCGCCCTCTACGCCCGCGGCCTGCCCAGGCCCGCCGCGGCCGCCACCGCGGCCGGCTGGGCCGTCGTCTCTGTCGCCGCCGTGGCGCTCGCGGCGGGCTTCGCCACCGAACGCCGGTTGGTCGCCCTGACGCTGGCCAACTCGATCGGCATGCTGGTCCTCGGCGCCCTGCTGGTGCTGGTCGTGCACCGCCGGGCCGGCACCGCCGCGCTGGCCGGCTTCGGCCGGGCGCTGCTGGTCGGCCTGACCGCCGGTGCCGCCGCGGCCGCCGCCGGGTGGGCGGTGGCCGACACGCTCAGCGGCGGCAGCGTCGCGAGCAAGCCGAACGCGCTCTGGCACGGTGTCGTCGCGGGCATCGTGGTCGCGATGGTCTTCGTCGCCGTCGCGTACCCCCTGGACCGCCACGACGTGCGCCCCGCCGTGGCCGCGATCCGCCGTCGCCTGCGCCGCGCGACCGGTTGACGCGCCACCCGAATGGGCATGCACATGCGCATCACCGAGAATGAACCGCGGGCCGCGTACGAATGACCGAAGCGTGACAGCGATTCGGCCGGACCCGCTTTATCGGCACCGCCGGTGGCCGAGGTCCCGATAGCATCGCCGCACGACCCGGGACGGCTTGCCGCGCGGGACGCACGGGGGAGGGGAGTGGGGGCGTGACCGACGCCGAGCACGCGCACCGCTGGACGGGTGCCGTCTGCCTGGTGCTGGCCTCCAGCACCGGCGGGGTCGGTCAGCACGTGACCTCGCTCGTCCGCGGGCTGAGCGCCGCCGGCGCGACGGTCACCGTCGCCGGCCCGGCCGCCACCGAGGCCCAGTTCCAGTTCACGGCGGCCGGCGCTGCCCGGTTCGTGCCGGTCGAGATCCCGGCCAGCCCGACGCTCAACGACCGCCGGGCGATCGGCGCCCTGCGCGCCGCCTTGAGCGAGGACGTCGACGTGGTGCACGCCCACGGTCTGCGCGCCGGGCTGGTCGCCGTGCTGGCCAAGCCGCGCCAGCCCGTCGTCGTCACCTGGCACAACGCGGTGCTGGCCCGCCGGCTGCGCGGCTACGCGTCCCGGCTCGCCGAGCGCATGGTGGCCCGCAACGCCGACATCTGCCTGGGCGCCTCCGAGGACCTGGTCGCCCGCGCCCGGGCCCTGGGCGCCCGCGACGCCCGGCTCGCCCCGGTGGCCGCGCCCGAGTTGCCCGAGCCCCGGCGGGGCCGGGCCGCCGTCCGGGCCGAGTTCGGCCTGCACCGCGACCAGGCCGTGGTGCTCTCGGTCGGTCGCCTGCACCCGCAGAAGCGCTACGACGTGCTGGTCGAGGCGGCCGCGACCTGGCGCGACATCCGGCCCGTGCCGGCCGTGCTGGTCGCCGGCTCCGGGCCCGCCTACCTGCCGCTGGCGGCGCTGATCTCCACCGCGCACGCGCCGGTCACCCTGCTGGGGCACCGCGGCGACGTCGCCGACCTGCTCGAGGCCGCCGACGTGGCGGTCGTCACCAGCGACTGGGAGGCCCGGCAGCTGTTCGCGCAGGAGGCGCTGCGGGCAGGCGTCCCGCTGGTCGCCACCGCCGTCGGCGGCCTGCCCGACCTGGTCGGGGACGCGGCGGTGCTGGTCCCACCGGGTAACGTCGCGGCCGTGGCGGAAGCGGTCCGGGAGATGCTGGGCGACGAGGCGAAGCGCGCCGAATACCGGGCGCGCGGGTTGCAGCGCGCCAAGACCTGGCCGACCGAGGAGGCCACGGTCACCCAGCTCGACCGCATCTACGCGGAGCTCGCGCCGACATGATCCGCCGGCTCACCCCGTACCTCCTCGTGGTCCTGTCCCTGGCCGGCGGTCTGGCCGCGCTGTCGATGCGGCCGGCGACCGCGGAGACGAAGCGCTCCGCCGACTACGTGGTCGTGGTGGGCATCCCCGGGCTGCGCTGGGAGGACGTCACCCAGAACGGCACACCCCACCTGTGGCGGCTGGCCGAGCACGGCTCGATCGGCTCGCTCTCGGTGCGCTCGGCGCTCAAGCCGACCTGCCCCGTCGACGGGTGGCTGACGCTCGGCGCCGGCAACTTCGCGGGCTGGCGGCGGACGACCCCGGTCACCGGGCCCTGCCCGCCGCTGAGCGTCGACATCGAACGCCCCGACGGCATCGGCGCGTTCCTGCCCGACCTCGACCGCCAGGCCGTCCAATACAACCAACAGTCGCAGACCTGGGGCGCGGTGCCGGGCGCGCTGCCGCAGTCGGTGCGCTGCACGTCCGCGATCGGGCCGGGTGCGGCGGTGGCGGCCGCCCGACCGTACGGGCGGGTCGACAACTACGAGCCCGAGCTGCCCGCCAACCCCGAGCCGCTGCTCGGCCGCTGCACGCTCAGCATGGTCGACCTCGGCTCCGTCAGCGGCGACGACGAGGCCGTCCGCCGCACGGCTGCCGCCCGCGCCGACGCGGTGCTGGCCCGGGTGCTCGCCGCCCGCCCGAAGAACTCGCTGGTGCTGGTCGCGGGGCTCGCCGACACCGATCAGGCGAGCCGGCTGCACGTGGCGATCGCCGACGGGCCCGGCTGGGACGGCGGCTGGCTGACCTCGCCCGGCACCGGGCGGGACGGCTACGTCCAGCTCGTCGACCTCGCGCCGACGGCGCTCACCGCGCTCAACCGGCCCCGCCCGGAGCGGCTGTTCGTCGGCCAGCCGGCGACGTCGGTGCCGGGCAGGCCGGAGAAGCTGCCCGAGGCGGTGGTCTTCCCGGCCGACGCCGACCGGGAGGCCGGCGCGCAGCAGAACGTGGCGACCTGGTTCTTCGGCATCCTCGCCCTGGTGCAACTGGGGCTCGCGATCACGGTGGTGCCGCTGTTGCGCGGGGCACGCCGGCACGTCGGCGACGACAAGGCGGTCCGCAGGCCGATCAGCGGCGTCGTGGAGGTCCTGCTGGTCGCGTCGGCCCTGGCGATCCCCGCCGCGCTCGTCGCCGATCTGGTGCCCTGGTGGCGGGGCGGCCACCCCGGCTGGCTGTTCGCCGCCGTCCTCGTCTTCGTGCTGGCCGCCTCGACGGCCGTGGTCCGGCTCGCGCCCGCCTGGCGGCAGACCCTCGGGCCGCTGGCCATGGTGGTCGGCGCGGCGGCCGTCGTCGTCGGCCTCGACCTGTGCACCGGCGCGCGGCTGCAGCTCAACGGCGTGGCCGGCTACTCGGTCCTGGAAGGCAACCGGTACTCGGGCGTCGGCACCGTCGGCCTGGGCGTTTTCATCGCCGGCGTCCTGTTCGGCGCCGGCGCGCTGGCCCAGCGGTTCGCCCGCTCGTGGCGCCCGTTCGTCGTGGTCGTCGCCGGCGGCATCGGCGTCTTCCTCGTCGGCAGCCCCTACCTGGGCGCCGACCCGATCGGCGCGGTGGCGCTGACCGCGGGTGTGTGCATCGCCACGGCGCTGAGCACCGGGGGGTGGCTCACCCTCGGCCGGCTGGCGGCCGCGTCGGTGGCCGGCGTCGCCGTGACCGCGGTGTTCGCCTGGATCGAGACGCGCCGGCCGGCCGCCGAGCGCGGCAGCCTGGGCCGGTTCGTGTCCGCGCTGGGCGACGGCACCGGCGGCACCACGCTGCAGCGGACCAGCAAGGCGAGCATGGACGCGCTGGTCAACAGCCCGCTGACGCTGCTGGCCGTGGTCGGGGCGGTGCTGCTCTGGGTCGTGCTGCTGCGGCACTGGGGCGGCCTGCGCCGGGCGTACGGGCTGTATCCGTCGGTGCGGGCCGGTGCGATCGGGATCGGCGTCGCGGTGCTGCTCGGCGGGCTGCTGGGCGGCACGGGGCTCGAGTTGGCCGGCGCGGCCGCGGCCGTCGCGATGCCGATGGCGGCGTTGACCGCGCTGCGGGTGCTCGACCACGCGAGCGACTTCACCCGGCCGGCTGAACCCGAGGCGGCCGAGGGGGCGCTCACCAGGGGTGTCGGCGCGGGGTGACCGCACAGACGTGTTACCGTGGAATCCCGTGGATCGCATGATCGCGACCTTGACAAACGACCACGGGAGCAGGCCTTGGCCCCTTCAGGACGGCTGACCAAGCACATCTTCGTCACCGGGGGTGTCGCCTCCTCACTCGGGAAGGGCCTCACCGCCTCCAGCCTCGGCAATCTGCTGAGCGCGCGCGGCCTCCGGGTCGTGATGCAGAAGCTGGACCCCTATCTCAACGTCGACCCCGGCACGATGAACCCGTTCCAGCACGGTGAGGTGTTCGTCACCGAGGACGGGGCCGAGACCGACCTCGACGTCGGCCACTACGAGCGGTTCCTCGACCGCGACCTGTCGGGCAAGGCGAACGTCACCACCGGCCAGGTCTACTCCGACGTGATCGCCAAGGAGCGGCGCGGCGAATACCTCGGCGACACCGTCCAGGTGATCCCGCACATCACCAACGAGATCAAGGCCCGGATCCGGGCGATGGGCGACCCCGACGAGGAGGGCCGCACCCCGGACGTGGTGATCACCGAGGTCGGCGGCACGGTCGGCGACATCGAGTCGCTGCCCTTCCTGGAGGCGATCCGCCAGGTCCGCCACGAGGTCGGCCGGGACAACTGCTTCTACCTGCACGTCTCGCTGGTGCCCTACCTGGCGCCGTCGGGCGAGCTCAAGACGAAGCCGACCCAACACTCGGTCGCGGCGCTGCGCAACATCGGTATCCAGCCCGACGCGCTGGTCTGCCGCTCCGACCGGGAGATCCCCGAGAAGCTCAAGCACAAGCTGTCGCTCTACTGCGACGTCGACCGCGAGGCCGTCATCGCCGCGCCGGACGCGCCGAGCATCTACGACATCCCCAAGGTGCTGCACCGCGAGGGTCTCGACGCGTACGTCGTGCGCCGCCTGGGCCTGTCGTTCCGTGACGTCGACTGGACCGCCTGGGACGACCTGCTGGAGCGGGTGCACCACCCGCGGCACACGGTGACCGTGGCCCTGGTCGGCAAATACGTGGACCTGCCCGACGCCTACCTCTCGGTGAGCGAGGCGATCCGGGCAGCCGGCTTCCACCACACGGCCCGCGTGCAGATCCGCTGGGTACGCAGCGACGACTGCGTGACCCCGCAGGGCGCGGCGGCCGCGCTGGCCGGTGTCGACGGCATCGTGATCCCGGGCGGCTTCGGCGTCCGCGGCATCGAAGGCAAGGTCGGCGCGGCGCACTTCGCCCGCGAGAACGGCATCCCGACCCTCGGCCTCTGCCTCGGGCTGCAGTGCATGACCATCGACGTCGCCCGCAACATGTCCGGCCTGGCCGACGCCAACTCGCTGGAGTTCGACGCCACCGCGGGCCACCCCGTGATCGCGACGATGGCCGACCAGGAGCAGATCGTCGCCGGGAAGGGCGACATGGGCGGCACGATGCGGCTCGGCGCCTACCCGGCCAAGCTCACCCCGGGCTCGCTGGTCGCCGAGGCGTACGGCACGACCGAGGTCTCCGAGCGGCACCGCCACCGGTACGAGGTCAACAACGCCTACCGGGACGCGCTGACCAAGGCCGGCCTGCAGATCAGCGGCACGTCGCCGGACGGCCGGCTCGTCGAGTTCGTCGAGCTCGACCGGGACCTGCACCCGTTCTTCGTGGCGACCCAGGCGCACCCCGAGCTGAAGAGCCGGCCGACCCGGCCACACCCGCTGTTCGCCGCGTTCGTGAAGGCCGCGGTCAACTACTCGCTGGCCGACCAGCTCCCGGTCGACCAGCTCACCGCCGAGCCCGAGCTGGCCGGCAACGGGCGGGCCGGCGCGAGCGCCGCCTCGTGACCGGGGCGCACGCCTACGCGGTGCTGGACCGGGTCGAGCGGTTCTCCGGCCGGGTGTTCAGCGTGGTCACCGACCGGGTCACCATGCCCGGCGGTGGCCAGGCCGACCGCGACTACGTGCGACACGTGGGCGCGGTCGGCGTGGTCCCGCTCCGCGACGACGGCAGCGTGCTGCTGGTCCGGCAGTACCGGCACCCGATCGGCAAGGTGCTCTGGGAGCTGCCGGCGGGCCTGGTCGACGTGGCCGGCGAGCCGCCGGCCGACACCGCCGCCCGCGAGCTGCGCGAGGAGGCCGACCTGCGCTGCGAGCGGCTCGACCTGCTGGTCGACCTGCACACCTCGCCGGGCTTCTCGGACGAGCTGATCCGGCTGTTCCTCGCCCGCGGGCTGTCGGCGGTGCCGGACGCGGAGCGCTTCGAGCGCTCCGACGAGGAGGCGGAGATCACCGTCGAGTGGGTCCCGCTGGACACGGCGGTGGCCATGGCGCTGCGCGGCGAGATCACCAACGCGGCCGCGGTGGCCGGCGTCCTCGCCGCGGCCCGCGTCCGCGACGAGGACTGGCGCCCACTGCGCGCCGCCGGGACGCCCCTGGTCCGCTAGTTGGTTCGTCAACGACGCCGCAGCGTCGCGTCCAGCAGGGCCGGTCGGGCGTCGTTCTTCTCGTGCGGCGCCAGGTCGACGCCCGGCGCGACGATCGCGTCGATCGCGTCGAGGACGTCGCCGGTCAGCACGGTGTCGGCGGCGGCCAGGTGCGACGCCAGGTGGTCCCGGGTGCGGGGGCCGATGATCGCGCTGGTCACGCCGGGATGCGCGGTGACGAACCCGAGCGCGAGCTGGATCATCGTCAGGCCGGCGTCGGCGGCGAGCTTGGCGAGCCGGTCGACCGCGTCGAGCCGGGTCTGGTTGGCAGGAGTGGTGGTGTCGAAGCGGGCCGGCATGAACGTCGAGCGGTTGGTGGCGATCTCCCGGCCCGACCGGATCGCGCCGGAGAGCCAGCCCGAGGCGAGCGGGCTCCAGGCCAGCACGCCGAGGCCGTACTCCTGGGCCACCGGCAGCACGTCGGCCTCGATCCCGCGCTGGAGGATCGAGTAGCTCGGCTGTTCGGTGACGTAGCGGCCGAGGTGGTGCGCGTCCGCCGCCCACCGCGCCTGCACGATCCGGTACGCCGGGTAGGTCGACGTGCCGAAGTAACGGATCTTGCCGGCCCGGCGCAGGTCGGTCAGCGCCGCCAGCGTCTCCTCGTCGCCGGTGTCCGGGTCCCAGCGGTGCACCTGGAACAGGTCGACGTGGTCGACGCCGAGCCGGCGCAGGCTGTCGTCGAGGGCGGTGACCAGCCAGCGGCGCGAGCCGCCACGGTGGTTGCGCTCGTCACCCATCGGCAGGCTCGCCTTCGTCGCCAGCACGAGGTCGTCACGCCGGCCGGCGATCGCCGCGCCGACGAGCTCCTCCGACTCGCCCGCGCCGTACGCGTCGGCGGTGTCGACGAGGTTGATCCCGCCCTCCAGCGCGGCGTCGACGATCGCGGTCGCCTCCGCCTGGGTGGTGCGGCCGATGGCGCCGAAGTTCATCGCTCCGAGCGCGAGGGAGCTGACCCGCACGCCTGTGCGGCCCAGGACGCGGTACTGCATGGTGGTCCTCCGGTCTGGCATCATAAAAGCGGAACGTTGCTCCGTTAAAGATACGGAACGTTGTTCCGCTTGCCATCGGGGAGGAGCGACTGTGTCGGAGCGCACGAAGCGGGCCGACGCCCGGCGCAACCGGGAGACCCTGCTCGACGCCGCCGCGGCCGTGTTCGTGACGTCGGGCGTGGACGCGCCGGTGCGCGACATCGCCGCCCGGGCGGGCGTCGGCGTAGGCACCATCTACCGGCATTTCCCGGCCCGGGCCGACCTGATCATCGCGGTCTACCGGCACCAGGTCGACGCGTGCGCCGCCGCCGGCCCGGACCTGCTGGCCGCCGCCGCGACCCCGTACACCGCCCTCGCGCGGTGGATCGACCTGTTCGTCGACTTCCTCGTCACCAAGCACGGGCTCGCCGGCGCGCTGGGCTCCGACGACACGGGCCTGGCCGCGCTGCACGCGTACTTCCTGGACCGGTTGGTACCCGTGTGCGCCGAGTTGCTCGACGCGGCGGGCGCGGCGGGCGAGATCCGCACCGATCTCGACGCGTACGCGTTCCTGCGCGGCGTCGGCAACCTCTGCATCGGCGCCGGCAACGATCCCCGCTACGACCCCCGCCGGCTCGTCGGGGTCCTCGTCGCGGGCCTGCGCCACGTGCCCTGACCGGAGCCGCCGGGCGATACTGAAATCGCGTCTGTGGCGTGCGGATGCGGCCCCGTGACCCGGGCGTCCTAGACTCGCCGCCGACGCTGACGACCCAGTCAACGGTGACCGGGCGCAGGCGGGAGAGAAGGTGTCAATGTGAAGGTCGGAATTCCACGCGAGGTGAAGAACCACGAGTACCGCGTGGCGATCACACCGGCGGGCGTCCACGAGTTCGCCCGCGCGGGTCACGAGGTCTTCGTCGAGTCCGGTGCCGGTCTCGGCTCGTCCATCACCGACGAGGAGTTCGCGGCCGCCGGCGCCACGATCCTGCCGGGGCCCGACGAGGTCTGGAACACCGCCGACCTGGTGCTCAAGGTCAAGGAGCCGATCGCCGAGGAACACCACCGGATGCGCGAAGGCCAGGTGCTCTTCACCTACCTGCACCTCGCCGCGTCCAAGGAGTGCACCGACGCGCTGATCGAGCGCAAGGTCACCGGCATCGCGTACGAGACCGTCGAGACCGCCGACCACGCCCTCCCGCTGCTCGCCCCGATGTCGGAGGTGGCCGGCCGGCTCGCCCCGCAGGTCGGCGCGTACACCCTGATGCGCCAGGGCGGCGGCCGCGGCATCCTGATGGGCGGCGTCTCCGGCGTGTACGCGGCCAAGGTCGTCGTGATCGGCGCCGGCGTCTCCGGCATGAACGCGGCCGCGATAGCGCTCGGCATGCAGGCCGAGGTGCTGCTGCTCGACCGCAACATCAACAAGCTCCGCCAGGCCGACGCGATCTACCAGGGCCACCTGCAGACCGTCGCGTCCAACGCGTACGAGGTCGAGCGGGCGGTGCTCGACGCCGACATGGTGATCGGCGCGGTGCTGGTGCCCGGCGCCAAGGCCCCGACGCTGATCTCCAACGAGCTGGTCAGCCGGATGAAGCCGGGCAGCGTGCTCGTCGACATCTCGATCGACCAGGGCGGCTGCTTCGAGGACTCGCGCCCGACCACGCACGCGGACCCGACCTACAAGGTCCACGAGTCGATGTTCTACTGCGTGGCCAACATGCCCGGCGCCGTCCCGCACACCAGCACGTACGCGCTGACCAACGTCACGCTGCCGTACGCGCTGGAGCTGGCCAACCGCGGCTGGCGTGACGCGCTGCGCCGCGACCCGGCGCTCGCGCTGGGCCTGAACACCTTCGACGGCCAGGTCACCTACGGCCCGGTCGCGGAGGCGCACGGCATGAAGCACCTCCCGCTGGCCGAGGCCCTGGCCTGACCTCGCCGACCGCGACGTCCGCCGCCGGCGACGGTCCCGAACCGTCGCCGGCGCTGCGGCGCGCGGTCCGTGGTTATCTCGATCACCTGACCGTCGAGCGGGGCCTGTCCGGCAACACGCTCGCGTCCTACCGTCGTGATCTCGATCGCTACCTGGTCACGCTGGCGGCGCGCGGAGTCGGCGATCTGGCCGCCGCCACGCCGGCCGAGATCGCGGG
Organism: Asanoa siamensis; assembly: GCF_016862555.1. Taxonomy (GTDB): domain Bacteria; phylum Actinomycetota; class Actinomycetes; order Mycobacteriales; family Micromonosporaceae; genus Asanoa; species Asanoa siamensis. The sequence continues at coordinate 21,266 of NZ_BONE01000045.1, forward strand.
GCATGTCGCCGCGCTGCGCACCGGCGACGCGGACCACCCGGCGCTGTCGGCGGCGTCCGCGGCCAGGGCCACCTCGGCGGTGCGCGGGCTGCACCGGTTCGCGGTCCGCGAGGGACTGGTGGCCGACGACGCCAGCCGTGACGTGAAGCCGCCGAGCCTGCCCCGCCGGCTGCCCAAGGCGCTCGAGGTCGACGAGGTGCTGCGGCTGCTCGAGTCGGTGCGCGGCGACGGGCCGCTGGAGTTGCGGGACCGAGCGCTGCTGGAGTTCCTCTACGGCACCGGGGCCCGGATCTCCGAGGCCGTCGGCGCGGCGGTCGACGACCTCGACCTGACCGGCGGGTCGGTGACCCTGCACGGCAAGGGCGGGCGGACGCGGATCGTGCCGGTGGGCGGCTACGCCCGCGCGGCGCTGGACGCCTACCTGGTGCGGGCCCGGCCGGCGCTGGCGGCGCGGGGGCCGGCGGTGTTCCTCAACGCCCGTGGTGGGCCGCTGTCGCGGCAGAGCGCGTGGGCGATCCTGCGGAAGGCCGCGGGCGCCGCGGGGCTGCCGGTCGAGGGCACGCGGGCCGTCTCGCCGCACACGTTGCGGCACTCGTACGCGACCCATCTGCTCGACGGCGGGGCCGACGTACGGGTGGTCCAGGAACTCCTCGGGCACGCGTCCGTGACCACGACGCAGGTATACACGTTGGTCACGGTGGAACGCCTGCGCGAGGTCTACGCCACCGCTCATCCACGGGCACATAGCTGACACGCGCGTCTTGGCGTGTCGACACGCCGATATGGTGCACCCGGGGTCGGTGGGACGTGGCGTACAGTCGGGACTCCGGCGCGGGACGTTCGTCGGGAGGGGGTAGGCAGGGACATGGCTGGCAACGGTGACCGTGCCGAGGCATGGACCTCGCAGCTCCGCGAGCAGCAGTCCGCCCTTGACCTCGGCGCCGAGCTCGGCCCGGCCGATCCGGCCGCCTACACGATGCGCAAGCCGATCCCCGAGCCGATGCCGCAGGACCGGCACGGCCCGGCGCGGATCATCGCCCTGGCCAACCAGAAGGGCGGCGTGGGCAAGACCACGTCGACCATCAACCTGGGCGCGGCGCTCGCCGAATACGGCCGTCGTGTGCTGCTGGTCGATTTCGACCCCCAGGGCGCGCTCTCGGTCGGCCTCGGCGTCAACCCGCACAACCTCGACCTGTCCGTCTACAACCTGCTCATGCAGGACGACGTCCACGCCGAGGACGTGCTGATCAAGACCGACGTCGCCGGGCTGCACCTGCTGCCCGCCAACATCGACCTGTCGGCCGCCGAGATCCAGCTCGTCAACGAGGTCGCCCGCGAGATGGCGCTGGCCCGGGTGCTGCGGTCGGTGCGCAAGGAATACGACTACATCCTGATCGACTGCCAGCCGTCGCTCGGCCTGCTGGCGATCAACGCGCTCACGGTGGCGCACGGCGTGCTGATCCCGCTGGAGTGCGAGTTCTTCAGCCTTCGGGGTGTCGCGCTGCTGCTCGACACCATCGACAAGGTGCGCGAGCGGCTCAACTTCGACCTCGAGCTCGAGGGCATCCTGGCGACCATGTACGACAGCCGCACCACCCACTGCCGCCAGGTGCTCCAGCGGGTGGTCGAGGCGTTCGGCGACAAGGTCTACCAGACCGTGATCACCAAGACGGTGAAGTTCCCCGAGTCGACGGTGGCCGGCGCGCCGATCACCACGCTCGATCCGGCCTCGTCCGGCGCCCGCAACTACCGTCAGCTCGCCCGAGAGGTCATCGCCGCGCAAGCCGAGCGTTGATCTGTTGATTCCCACCGGCGGGGCTGCCGGTGCTGACGGTGTTTGAGGTGTGGGCGTGAACGTCGCCGTTCCGGCGGTGGACTACGGTCGAACGGTGAGTGAACCCGGTGCGGCCGAATCGTCACCCCTTGTCGGGGGCGATCCGGCATCCGTCGTCGTCGAGGGGTCCGTGCCCGTCGACGCCCTGACGACCGACGAGGCGCCCACGACCGGCTTCACCGTGCGGCTCGCCAACTTCACCGGGCCGTTCGACCTGTTGCTGCAGCTCATCGGCAAGCACAAGCTCGACGTCACCGAGGTGGCGCTGAGCACGGTCACCGACGAGTTCATCGCCTACATCCGGGCGATGGGCGACGACTGGCCGCTCGACGAGGCCAGCGAGTTCCTCGTGGTGGCGGCGACGCTGCTCGACCTCAAGGCGGCCCGGCTGCTGCCCGCCGCCGCGGTCGAGAACGAGGAGGACCTGGCCCTGCTCGAGGCCCGCGACCTGCTGTTCGCCCGGCTCCTGCAATACAAGGCGTTCAAAGAGGCGGCCGCGCACATCCAGGTGCTCGAGCAGGAGGGCGCCCGGCGCTGGCCGCGGGCGGTCACCATGGAGGCGCGGTACGCGGACGCGCTGCCCGAACTCGTCCTCGGCATCGGCCCGGCCCGGCTGCTGAAGCTCGCGATCAAGGCGATGTCGCCCAAGCCGACCCTGGCCCAGATGGTGTCGATCGCGCACATCCACGACGTCAAGGTCAGCGTGCGCGAGCACGCGATCGTCCTGCGCGACCGGATCCGCCTCTCCGGCACGGCGACGTTCCAGGTGCTGACCATCGACTGCCAGAGCACGCTCGAGGTGGTCGCCCGGTTCCTGGCGCTGTTGGAGCTCTACCGCGAGAACCTGATCGGCTTCGAGCAGGTGCAGGCGCTGGGGGAGCTGACCGTCCGCTGGATCGGCGGGGACGCGGTGGGCGAGATCAAGGTCGACGAGTACGCGGGAACCCCGGAGAAGCCGGCCGAAGAGGGCAAGGAGCAGGAAGAGTGAGCGATCGCGGCGGCACCGACCCGGGCCGCGAGTCGTCCCTGGCAGAGCAGGCAGCGTCGTGGGTGCCCCCGTGGGAACGCCCCCGCCCGGAAGCGGCACCGGCCGAGCCCGAGGAGCAGGATCTCGACGCGGCGGCCGAGGTGGCCGAGGCGCCGCCGGACGCCGTCCTGGTCGATCTCGCGGAGGAGGCCGACCCGGGTGCGGAGGACGCCGCCCCGGACGACGGTGCCGCCGCGCCCCCGCCCGATCAACCGGATGACGAACCCCCGCTGGCTGTCATCGACGACGACGAGCTGCGCGGCGCTCTGGAGGCGATCCTGCTCGTCGTCGACGAGCCCGTCCAGGAGATCGTGCTCGCGCAGATCCTGGAACAGCCGACCGAGCGCGTGGCGGCGGCGCTGGAGACGATCTCGGCCGGCTACACCGCGGCCGGGCACGGGTTCGAGCTGCGCCGGATCGCCGGCGGGTGGCGGCTCTACACCCATCCGCGGTACGCGGACTACGTCGAGCGGTTCGTCCTCGACGGGCAGTCGGTGCGGCTCACCCAGGCGGCGCTGGAGACCCTCGCGGTGATCGCCTACAAGCAGCCGGTGACCCGTTCCAGGATCTCCGCGATCCGGGGCGTCAACTGCGACGGCGTGGTGCGCACACTCACCTCGCGCGGCCTCATCCAGGAGGCCGGCACGGAGCCCGAGACGGGCGCGTACCTTTACCGGACGACGGCGCTGTTCCTGGAGAAGCTCGGGCTCGACTCGGTCGACCAGCTTCCGGACCTCGCGCCGTTCCTTCCTGACGACGTCGACGAGGTGGCAGATGGCGAACGCTGAGCGGGAGCGCCTGCAGAAGGTGCTGGCCAGCGCCGGTGTGGGGTCCCGCCGGGCCTGTGAGGACCTGATCTTCCGGGGCCGGGTCATGGTCGACGGCAAGGTCGCCCAGCTCGGCGACAAGGTCGACCCGGTCAGGGCCGAGATCTACGTCGACGGGCAGCGGGTGGTGGCCGACCAGAACCTGGTCTACCTCGCGTTCAACAAGCCCCGCGGCGTGGTCTCGACCATGGCCGACGAGAAGGGCCGGACCGCGCTCGCCGAGTTCCTCGACCGGGTGGACCAGCGGGTCTACCACGTCGGGCGGCTCGACACCGACAGCGAGGGCCTGCTGCTGCTGACCAACGACGGCACGCTCGCGCACAAGCTGATGCATCCCTCGTTCGGGGTGCCGAAGACCTACGTGCTGGAGATCCCGGGGCCGCTGCCGCGGGCGGTCGGCCGCCAGTTGCTGTCCGGCGTCGAGCTCGAGGACGGCCCGGCCAAGGTCGACAAGTTCCGGCTCGTCGACGCGTTCGCCCGGTCCGCCCAGATCGAGATCGTGATCCACGAGGGGCGCAACCGGATCGTCCGGCGGATGATGGACGCCGTCGGGCACCCGGTCAACCGGCTCGTCCGCACCGCCATCGGCCCGATCCGGCTCGGCGACCTCAAGCCGGGCCGCACCCGGCGGCTCACGAACGCCGAGGTCGCGGCTCTGTTCAAGGCCGTCGAAGACTGATTCCGCCGACCAGGCAGAATGGGTGCTGACGGCGCGAGGAGGAACGGTGGCAGACGAGTTGGCGAACGGTCGGTGCGTGGTGGCCGTGGACGGACCGTCGGGTTCCGGCAAATCCACCGTTTCCCGGCGATTGGCGTCCGCGCTGAACGCGCGGTACCTCGACACCGGGGCCATGTACCGGGCGGTGACCTGGGCGGTGCTGCGCTACGGCGTGGATCTCACCGACGTCGAGGGCATCGCCAAGGTCGCGGGTGAGCTCGACCTGGTGATCGGCACCGACCCGGTGGCGCCGCACGTGCGGGCCGACGGGGTCGACGTCGACGTCGACATCCGCGGTCCCGAGGTGACCGCCGCGGTGTCCGCGGTGGCGGCGGTGCCCGCGGTGCGCAAGCTCCTGGTCGACCGGCAGCGTGAGTTGATCGACGAGGCCGGCCGGATCGTGGTCGAGGGCCGCGACATCGGCGCGGTCGTGGCGCCCGACGCCGACCTCAAGGTCTACCTGACCGCGTCCGCGGACGCCCGGGCCCGGCGCCGGTCGCTGGAGACCACCGCGTCCGTCGACGACACCCACGCCGACCTGCTGCGCCGCGACACGCTCGACTCGACCCGCGCGACCGACCCGCTGCAGCAGGCCGCCGACGCGGTCGAGCTCGACACCACCGCGATGGGCATCGACGAGGTCGTCGCCCGGCTGCGCGCCATGGTGACGGCATGATCCCCGAGATGTCCGCCGTGGACGTCGAGGACACCGGTCCCGTCCCCGTGGTCGCCGTCGTCGGTCGTCCCAACGTCGGCAAGTCCACGCTGGTCAACCGGATCATCGGCCGCCGCCAGGCCGTCGTCGAGGACACCCCGGGCGTGACCCGCGACCGGGTGCCCTACGACGCGCAGTGGAACGGCCGGCAGTTCACGGTCGTCGACACCGGCGGCTGGGAGCCCGACGCCCGCGACCGGGCGAAGGCGATCGCGATGCAGGCCGAGATCGCCGTGCAGACCGCCGACGTCGTGCTGTTCGTGGTCGACGCGACGGTCGGCTCGACCGACGTCGACGAGGCCGCGGTCAAGATGCTGCGCCGCAGCAACAAGCCGGTGATCCTGGTCGCCAACAAGGCCGACAACAGCCGGATCGAGCTGGAGGCCGTCTCGCTCTGGTCGCTCGGCCTCGGCGAGCCCCACGTGGTCTCCGCCCTGCACGGCCGGGGCTCCGGCGACCTGCTCGACCTGATCCTCGACGCGATGCCGGAGCCGGCGCCGCGGGTCGACGAGGACGGCCCGCGCGGCCCGCGCCGGGTGGCCCTGGTCGGCCGGCCCAACGTCGGCAAGTCCTCGCTGCTCAACAAGCTGGCCAAGGAGGAGCGCGCGGTCGTCGACTCGGTCGCGGGCACCACCGTCGACCCCGTCGACTCGCTGGTCGGCATCGGCGGCGAGACCTGGCAGCTCGTCGACACGGCCGGCCTGCGCAAGCGGGTCAGCCACGCGAGCGGCACCGAATACTACGCGTCGCTGCGCACGGCGGGCGCGATCGAGGCCGCCGAGGTGGCGGTCGTGCTGCTCGACGCGGCCGAGCCGATCAGCGAGCAGGACCAGCGGATCCTGACGATGGTGGTCGAGGCCGGCCGGGCCCTGGTCATCGCGTTCAACAAGTGGGACCTCGTCGACGACGACCGCCGCTACCAGCTCGAGAAGGAGATCGACCGCGAGCTCAAACGGATCCCGTGGGCGATCCGGGTCAACATCTCCGCGAAGACCGGCCGCGCCGTCGACAAGCTCGCCCCGGCGCTGCGCCGCGCGCTCGAGTCCTGGGAGACCCGGGTGCCGACCGGCCAGCTCAACCAGTGGCTGGCGGCGCTCGTGCAGGAGACCCCGCACCCGGTCCGCGGTGGGCGGGCCCCGCGGGTGCTCTTCGCCACCCAGGCCGGCACCCGGCCGCCGCGCTTCGTGCTGTTCACCACGGGCCCGCTCGACGCCGGTTACCTGCGCTTCGTCGAGCGCAAGCTGCGCGAGGAGTTCGGCTTCGCGGGCAGCCCGGTCGAGGTGACCGTCAAGCCGCGCAAGAAGGCCGGCCCGGGCGGTCGGGGCAAGGCGCACGGGTGACATGATCACCCGATGGGTTACCACGTAGAGGTCGAGCGCACCGACGACGGGGGATACGTCGCCCGCAACGGGCGCGGCGCCGAGATCCGCTTCGGCACCGCGGACGGCGCCGACTTCACCCCCGTCGAGTTGCTGCTGGCGGCGCTCGGCGGCTGCAACATCGTCACCGTCGAGCCGCTGACCGCGCAGCGCGGGCACCGGCTGGCCAAGCTGGCGGCGGTGCTCGATGCGGAGAAGGTGAAGCCCAACCGGCTGGGCGCGATCACCATGACCTACGACGTGGCCCTACCGCCGGACGACGCCGAGGCCGAACCCGTGTTCCGGGCGGTCGCGGAGCGGGTGCACGAGCGGCACTGCACGGTCAGCACCGCGCTGCGCGAGCAGACGACGGTCGACGTCGAGATTCCGGAAACGCTGACCCCGTAAAGGTTCGCAACGGTAGTTTCCGGACATGCCGGCCCTGACACCCCGAGAGGTGCGGCTGGCGGTCACGGAGAGCACCGTCCTGGGCCTGTCCTGCCTGCTGACCTTCTGGTTGGTCAGCGACGTGCTGACCCGCGTCTACGTCGACAGCCGCGACAGCGACCTGCTCGGCGGCATGTGGGCGACGCTCGCGACGATCTTCGTCAGCCGGGCCTCGTTCCGGGAGAGCCTCGCGGCGGGCCTCTCCCGGATGTCCGCGACCGGGATCAGCTTCGTGATCTGCCTCGTCTACCTGGTCTTCCTCGGCTTCAACCTCTGGGCGTACGCCCTGCTCATCGGCATCTCCGCGGCGGCCGCGCTGCTGCTGGGCCGACCGGGCGACGCGACCACGGCCGCGATCACCACGGCCGTGGTGCTGGTGGTGGCCGAGATCAGCCCGTTGGACCCGTGGCAGCAGCCGATCCTGCGCCTGATCGACACGCTGGTCGGCGTGATCGTGGGCGTCGGCACGGCCTGGCTCTCCCTCAGATTCGTCCACCCGCATATCCGCTAGTGCGAGATCACATTTCGTGATGGTTCGCTTCGCGGCATTCTGGAGTGGTCCAGCACGCTCCGACGGGGGGAGAAGCGGTGTTGGAAGGGTTGCTCGTGGTCGTCACGCTGGGCGCGACGGTCATCGTGGGCACCACCATCGGCCGCCGGTACAGTGTCGCCCCGCCCGTACTCCTGATCATCATGGGTGGCCTGCTGGCCCTCATCCCTCAGCTCTCCGACATCCGCCTGCCCGCGGCGGCGGTTCTGGTGATCTTCCTGCCGGGCATCCTCTACTGGGAGAGCCTCAACACCAGCCTGCGCGAGATCCGGGCGAACATCCGGGTCATCCTGTTGTCCGCGATCGGACTGGTCATCGTAACCATGGTCGTCCTGTCGTACTCGCTGCAGGCGATCGGGGTGGCCGCCGCCGCGGCCTGGATCCTCGGCGCCGTGCTCGCCCCGACGGACGCCGCGGCCGTGGCGGGGCTGGCCAAGCGGATGCCCCGGCGCAACCTCACCACCCTGCGCGCCGAGAGCCTGATCAACGACGGCACCGCGCTCGTGCTCTTCGCGATCGCGGTCGGCATGCTCAACGGCGCCTCGCCGAGCCTTTTGTCGATCACCGGCGACCTGATCTGGTCGACGGTCGGCGGGGTGATCGCCGGCCTGGCCACCGGCGGCGTCTTCATCTGGATCAGGCGGCGCATGAACGACCCGCTCCGCGAGGGTGGGTTGTCGGTGCTGACGCCGTTCGCCGCGTTCTTCGTGGGAGACCTGATCCGCGCCAGCGGGGTCGTCGCGGTCGTGGTGGTCGGGCTCGTCTTCTCGTACGCGGGGCCACGGGTCATCCGCGCCCAGTCCCGGGTGCAGGCGTTCGCCTTCTGGAACATCGCCACCTTCGTCGTCAACGGCAGCCTCTTCGTCCTCGTCGGCCTGCAGATCCCGGCGGCCGCCAAGCGGATCGACAACGACCAGATGGGCCGGGCGGTCGGCATCGCCTTCGCCGCCGCGGCCGTCGTGATCCTGACCCGGCTGCTCTGGATCCACGCCATGGCGGGCCTGATCCGCCTCTTCGACCGCCGGGCGATCCAGCGGACCCGGCGCCTCAACTGGAAGGTACGCACGGCGTACGGCTGGGCCGGCTTCCGCGGCGCGGTCTCGCTGGCCGCCGCCCTGGCCGTCCCGTCGGTGCTGGCCGACGGCTCCGCGTACCCGGACCGCGACCTGATCGTCTTCGTGACCTCGGTCGTGATCCTCACGACCATCCTGGTGCAGGGCCTGACGCTGCCGATGGTGGTCCGCTGGGCGGGGCTGGCCAGCGACCGGGCCCGGATCGACGAGGCCCGGCACGCCCGGGTACGCGCCGCGGAGGCCGGCCTGGCGGCGCTGCCGGCGGTGGCCCGCTCGCTGAACGCGCCGGCGTACATGACCGACCGCGTCCGGGCCGACTACGAGGCCGCGGCGGAGGAGGCTCGCCGCGGCGACGGGCATTCCGAGCTGACCAGCGCCGAGCAGCTCGAGCGCCGGCTGCGGCTCGGGGTGCTGGAGCACGAACGGCTCGCGGTGACCGCGATGCGCGACCGCCGCGAGATCGACGACATCGTCATGCGCGAACTGCAGGCGTCGCTCGACGTGACCGAGCTGGCCCTGCTGGGCGCGCCGCGCGGTGACGCGTAACGGAAGGGAAGTGGGATCGATGACGTCAGTCCTGGCCGACCGCATCGGCGGAACGGTCTACGAGCGCGGTGACGACGGCTTCGCCGCCGCCGCGGCCGGCTTCAACCTCGCCTTCGCGCACGAACCCGACCTGGTGGCGGTCGCGACGTCCGTCACCGACGTCGTGGAGGCGGTGCGCTTCGCCCGTACGGCCGGCCTGCGGGTGGTCGTGCAGAGCACCGGGCACGGCGCCGAGACGCCGATCGAGTCGGGGCTGCTGCTCGACACGAGCCGGCTCGACACGGTGCGCGTCGACCCGGAGACGCGGACCGCGACGATCGGCGCCGGCGTGCGCTGGAACGCGGTGGTCGCGGCCGCGAGCGCGTACGGGCTGACCCCCGTCACCGGGTCGTCGCCGATGGTCGGGGCCGTCGGCTACCTGCTCGGCGGCGGCGTCGGGCCGCTGGCCCGCAGCCACGGCTTCAGCTCCGACTACGCCACGGGGTTCACCGTCGTGACCGGCGCGGGTGAGGTCGTCGAGGCCAACGCCGAACAGAACCCGGACCTGTTCTGGGCGCTGCGGGGCGGCAAGTTCGGACTCGGCGTGGTGGTCGAGATGCGCGTCCGGCTCGTCGCGCTGACGTCCGTCTATGGTGGATCGTTCTTCGTGGACACTCCGCACATCGAGCGGATGGTCCGGTTCTGGACCGACTGGACCGACGGGGCCAGCGACCTGGTGACGACCAGCATCCAGGCCGCGGCCTTCCCGCCGCTGCCGCAGGTGCCGGAGCCGTTGCGGGGCAAGCGGTTGCTGAGTGTGCGGTTCGCGTACCCGGGTGACGCGCCGGAGGGCGAGCGGCTCGTGGCGCCGCTGCGTGGGGCGGCGCCGGTCTATCTCGACATGCTGGGGGAGCTGCCGACGACGCAGCTCGGCACGATCCACAACGACCCGCCGGACCCGATGCCGGCCTACGTGCACGGCACGATGCTCGACCGGGCCGACCAGGGGCTGGCGACCGCGTTCCTGGAGACGGTCGGGCCGGACGCCGTCGACTCGCCGTTCATGGTGGGCGAGATGCGGCACCTCGGCGCCGCCACCCGGCGGGACGTGCCGGGCGGCTCCGCGGTGGGCGGTCGCGGCTCGGACTACGTCGCGGCCATGGTCTGCGCCCAGCCCGAGCTGTTCGCGACCGCGGCGCCGGCCGCCGCGGAGCGCTGGGACGGCCTGGCCGCGCCGTGGATCTCCGACGTCAACAACCCGAACGTGCTCGCGCAGCCGATCACGACGGCCCGCGTCGACGCCTGCTGGCCCGACGACATCCGGGCGCGGCTCGAACAGGTCCGGGACCGGTACGACCCCGACGGGCTCACCCTCGGGTGGTGGCAGCCGGTCTCCGGAGGTGGTGCGCGGTGAAGGCCGTCGTGTTCCACGGCGTGGGCGACATCCGCCTCGACAACGTGCCGGAGCCCAAGCTGGAGACCTCGACCGACGCGATCGTACGGGTCACGCGGGCGGCGATCTGCGGCACCGACCTGCACTTCGTGCGCGGCACCGTGCCGGGCATGCGACCGGGGACGATCCTCGGGCACGAGGGTGTCGGCGTCGTCGAGGAGGTCGGCCGGGGCGTGCGCAACCACCGGCCCGGCGAGCGGGTGGTGCTCTCGGCCGTGCTCGGGTGCGGTTCGTGCGGCTACTGTCGCGCCGGCCGGTTCGCGCAGTGCGACGAGATCAACCCCGCGGGGCGGCGCTCGGGTACGGCGTCGTACGGGTCGCCGGCGGCGACGGGGTCGTTCGACGGGACCCAGGCCGAGTACGTGCGGGTGCCGTGTGCGCACACCAACATGTTCACGCTGCCCGACGCGGTCTCCGACGACGACGCGATCGTGCTGTCGGACATCTACCCGACGGGCTGGTTCGGTGCGGTGATCGCCGAGGTCTCCGACGGCGACGTGGTGTCCGTGTTCGGCTGCGGGCCGGTCGGGCAACTCGCGGTGCTGTCGGCGTTCCAGCGCGGTGCCAACCGGGTGATCGCGATCGACCACCATCCGGACCGGCTGGAGCGGGCCCGGGATCTCGGCGCGGAGGTCATCGACTTCGACGCGGAGGACCCGGTGGAGGCGCTGCTGGAGCTCACGCTCGGCACCGGGCCCGACCGGGCGATCGACGCGGTGGGTGTCGACGCGGAGAGCGCCCGGGCCGGGCCGGCCGCCGCCGACGCGCGGGCGCACGACGCGGAGCACCGCGACGAGGTGCGGACGATCGCGCCGGTGACGAACGAGCACGATGGACAGTGGCGGCCGGGCGACGCGCCCGCGCAGGCGACAGAATGGGCGGTCGAGAGCCTGGCCAAGGCCGGGACGCTCGGGATCGTCGGCGTCTATCCGGCGACGGACCGCTACTTCCCGATCGGTACGGCGATGAACCGGAACCTGACAGTCAACATGGGGAACGGGAACCATCCGCGCTACATCCCGCGGCTGTTGTCCATGGTGGAGCGGTCGCCGGTCTCCGTGGTGACCAGGCACGAGCCGCTGACCGACGTGCTGACCGGGTACCGGGAGTTCGACCGGCGCAGCCCGGGCTGGCTCAAGGTGGCGGTGACGCCGGCCGCCTGAGTTTTGACGCGCCGCCGCCCGTGGCGCGGGGCCACGGGCGGCGGGTGTGGGGCGGTGGGGTGCTAGCTCGCGGGGTCGGCGTTCGCGTTTTCGTTGGCCTTGGCCTTGGCCTTGGTCGTCTTGGCCTTGGCGGCCTTGGTGGTGCTGCCCTTGGCCTTCTTCGCCGGCTTCTCGGCCGCCTGGTCGCGGGCCGTCTCGTCGCTGGTCGGCATCCAGCTGATGGTGGACTGGTCCTGGGGTTCCGCCGCAGGTTCCTGCTGGGCGGTGGCGTCCGCGCTCCAGGGCTCGGCGTCCATCGGGGCGGGCCCTGCGTCGGCGGAGCCGTCGAGCGGCGCGACCACGACGGGCTCGGCCGGAGCGGGCTCGTGGACGGGCTTGGCGGGCTTGCGCGCCGGCCGCGCGGGCGCGGCGGTGACGGGCTCGGCGTGGACCACGGGAGCGTCCTGGTAGGACTGCTGCGGCTCGTTCCAGTCGGTCTCGTCGTGCTGCGGCGGCTCGCTCCACTCGGTCCCGTCGTGCTGCGGCTCCTGGTAGGAGTGGTCCTCCTGGTGTTGCTCCTGCTCCAGCAGCCCATGCTCGGCGAGCGCGGCCTGGTAACCCTCGGCGTAGCCGGCGTCATAGCCCTCGCCGTAACCGTGCGCGTAGGGATCAGGCGCAGCCACCTCCTCCTCGACGGGCGCACAGTCATCCTGCGCCTGGAAGGAGTCGACCGGCGGCGCCCCACCGGCGGTGGTGCCCTCCCCGGCCCAGACCTGCCCCTCGGGCACCGAGGTCTCATCGCCGGCCCAGACACTGTCGTCCGGCTGACCGGACCAGCCGTCGGCTGCCGCGTCGGTGGCGGCGTCGGGGCCGACCGGCGCCGGGGTCGGGGTGACACCGGGGATCACGACGTCCTGCTCGGGAAGCGACGGGGCACCGAGCGGAATCGGGTGCCCGGCAACGCCACCCGAAACGGCGGCGGGGTCGGGAGCGGCTTGCGCACCGGCGGAGGGGTCGGCCGCGACGGGGCCGGTGCCCGGGACCGCGCTCGAGGAGGGGTCGACACCCGCGACACCGCCGGCGGTGGGGTTGATGCCCGTGGCCGCGCCGGTGGATGGGTCGGCGCCCGCGAGACCGCCGGGTGCCGGGTTGGTGCCGGCGACCGAACCGGCACCGGGGTCAGCAGCCGCGGCCGCACCGGTCGAGGGGTCAACAGCGGCGGGGCCGCCGGTGGCGGGGTCGGTGGCCGCGACCGCGCCACTCGAGGGGTCGGTGACCGCGAGGCCGCCTTCCGCCGCGCCGGCGGAGGGGTTGACACCTGCGGCCGTCCCCGCTGCGAGGTCGGTGACGGCAGGGCCGCCGGTCGGGGCGTTGGTGCCCGCGGCCGCTCCTGCGGCGGGGTCGGTGACGGTGGCACCGGCGGTCGGGGCGTTGGCGCCTGCGGCCGCTCCTGCGCCGGGGTCGGTGACGGTGGCACCGGCGGTAGGGGCATTGGCGCCTGCGGCCGCTCCCGCGGCGGGGTCGGTGACGGTGAGACCGCCGGTCGCGGCGTCGGTCCCCGCGGCCGTTCCCGCTGCGGGGTCGGTGACCGTGAGGGCGTCGGTGGTGGGGTCGGTGGCCGCGGCCGCGCCGGTCGACGGGTCGGCGGCGGCCAGGCCGCCGGTCGACGGGTCCGGCGCCGTGGCCGCCTCCGGCAGCACGCCCGGGACCACGGCCTCAGCCGGCGGGGCCGGGAGCAGGCCCGTCACCGGGTCGGGCGTGGCGGTCGGCGTGGGGACGACCGCCAGCCCGCCCGGCTCGGCCGCGCCGCCGCCCGTGCCGCCGGCCGCGCCCGGCAGCGGGGTGCCGGGGTCGGTCGGCTCGGGGACGGGGCCCTGGTCGGGCAGGTCAAGCGGGGGCAGCATCTGCGGGACGTTCGGGTCCGGGGTCCCGGTCTCCGCCGGCGCCACCAGCATCGTGCCCGACGGCGCCGCGGTCGGTGCCGGTGCGACGGCCGCCGGCTGTGACGGTGGCGCGACCGCAGCGGCCCCCGCCGACGGCTGCACACCACTGGGCGCCGGCGCGGCCGTCGGCCCGGCGGCCGCGCCCGGCGCCGCCGGGGCCGCGGAGGCCGCGGGTGTCTGCGCGGCCAGCGGGTCGACCGGCGCGGGCGTCGCGACGCCCGGCCCCGGCGACGGCGTGACCTGCGGCGCGCCCAGTCCGGCCGCCCCGGTGGCCGCGGGCGCGGCCGGGTCGGGCGTGGCGGTCGGCTGCGGCGCCGCCGGGTCGGGCGTGGCGGTCGGCTGGGGCGCGACCTGCGGCGAGACCTGGTCCGCGGCCGACGGTGGACCGGCCACCAGCGGCGGCGTCGGCAGGTCGGTCGGCGCCGGGTCGACGAAGACCTCGCCGTCCGCCGGCGGTGCGGCCCACGGGTCGGCCGACGACCCGGTGGTCGCGCACATGTCCGTACCTGTGCCGCTTATGTCGGACTGCACCCGCGCGAACGCGGGTACCTGGGCGAGCAGGCCCATCGCGCTCATCACTGCCACGGCGCCCAGCCGCGCACGCTTCTTCATCCCTGATCCCCCGTACATCAAAGAATTCGGCCGTCACTCCGGCACCGACCCGGACACGCGGCGCGACCACGCCCGTACGGCCGATGTTGCCGGAAGCAGGGCGCAAAAGATGAGAATCCGGAGAATCGGCCTCACATTCCCCAGAAGCCCCGGAAGGTCACAGGACGAGCAGGCCGTGGCTGTCCGCGCCGCGGCGCAGCGCCGCCACCACCTCGGCCAACCGCGGGCGAGGCGGCGGGCGGCGCTTGCCCAACCGCCGCAGCGCCTGCGTCGCGTGGCTCGTCGCCAGCGGCAGGTGCGGATAGTGCCGCAGCGCCACGTCGTCGACGATGCCCTCGCGGCGGCCGAACCAGGCCAGCGCACGCCACTGGGCCTGCCCGACGTACGCGGTGCAGGTGGACCCCGGCGGCGCCGGCAGCACCCGGACCCGCTCGAACCGGCGGCTGCCGGCCAGCCACCACTCGGCGCCGGCGACGGCGGGACGGGCCGCGGACTCGCACCAGTACGGCACGATCCCGTGGCAGAGCGTCAGCCACGGATCGAGCAGACCGTCGGACTCGATCGCGCACGCCTCGGCGCCCTTGCCGGCCGCGTACCAGTCGCGGTGCAGGTCGGCGACGCTGCCGCTGAGCGCGGCCGGCCGGCGGTAGACCACCCGGTGCAGGTCGGGTCGCAGGCGGCGCAGGTGCTGCTCGAACGCGGGCTCGCCGCCGACCTCGGCGTATTGCGCCGGCAGGTCGAGATCGGGATCGGTCCACAGTAGGCAGCCGATGTGGTAGAGCGTGTGCCGGAACGCCGAGTGGTCGGCGCTGTAGTCGTCCGGCCGCCAGCCGCTGACCGGGCTGCCGACCTGGAACGTGTGGCCGGGCCCCACCTTCGTCACCGGCCAGGTGCGCGCGTCGCGGACCACCATGGCCGCGCCGCCGTCGACCCGGCCGGCGAGGAAGTCCCGGTACGCGGCCGGCACCCGGCGCCAGCGCACGTGGAAGGTGAGGGTCGTTGCACACAGCCGGCCCTGGCGCACAGGGTCGTGCACCTGTCGCACGGTCACGTCCGGGTTGGCGGCCAGCACCGCGCGCGCCACGTCCCGTCCGGCGGCCTGCGCGTCCCGCCAGTCACCCCCGGCGCCGCCCGGCCAGGCCACCGTCAGCGTGAAGCCGCTGGGCAGCCAGGGTGCGCGCAGCGCCGCCGCGAGATGCACGGCGCCGCCGTGCGGCGAGCCGAACAGCACGGCCGGGTACGCGTCGGCAGGGTACCGCCCGCAGATCCACGCCGCGACGACCTCGGCGTCGACCCGGCCGGCGTCAGCGGCGTCGACGGCCTCGGCCCGCACGTCGCGGTCGACCACCTCGGGCCGCGCCATGCCGACGATGTGCGGGTTGCGACCCCGCACCGGCACCCAGCCCAGGGACGCGCAGTCCCGCTCGTCGACCGCCAGCGTCGCCACCTCGAGCAGCCGCCGTTCCAGGCTTTCCGGGCTCATCACCCGCTGCGCCGGCAGCGGACCGGCCGTGATGGCGACGCCATCGACCATCGTGCACCCCCTTCACCCGGCGCCCGCGTGCCCGCTGCGCGGCGACCGAAACACCGGAGGTCACGGCCAAGGTTTGCCGGCTGCTCAACCGCTGGTCGCTCGTACATCGGCGGATGGGCATCTCCGCACCGGAGCCTGCCGGTCATGAGCCTGCTCTGCGTCGCGCACCGCGCCGGCAACTCGCTGACCGGCCTGGGCGCCGCCCTCGCGGCCGGGGTCGACCTGGTGGAGGCCGACGTGCACCTGTACCGCGGTGTGCTGGAGGTCCGGCACCGCAAGGCGATCGGCCCGCACCTCTACTGGGAGCAGTGGCTGGAGATCGACCGCCGGCGCGACCTGGTCGTGCCGACGCTGCCCGAGGTGCTCGCCGTGGCGAACGGCGACCCGCGCCTCATGCTCGACCTGAAGGGTCCGTCACTCGCCGTCGCGCCGCGGGTCGCGCAGGCGCTGGGCGCGTACGCGCGGGGTGTGCCGATGGCGGTGTGCACCAAGCAGTGGGCGATGCTCGACGCGTTCGCCGGCCAGCCGCACGTGCGCCGCATCCTGTCCGCCGGCGACCCGGTGCAGTTGGCCCGCCTGCGCGCCCGCCTGCGCCGCGGCCGGGTGGACGGCGTGTCGATCCGGCTGCGGCTGCTGACCGAGGCGGTGGTCGACGAGTTGCGCCGGGCCACCGACCTCGTGCTGGCGTGGCCGGTGGACACGCCGGCGGCGCTGGCGCACGCGCGCCGCGTCGGGGTGACCGGCGTGATCAGCAAGAGCCTGCCGATGCTGGCGGGCCTGCGCACCGGCCCCGCCCTCGGGTTGGCCGCCTGACGTCAACGGCGAGCGGGCCAGCCCCCAGGCGCCCGCGAGCAGCAGCAGCGCCGCGCCGGCGAGCGCGGCCCGCGGCGTGAACCCGTGCGGCAGCGCGGCGTGGAAGGCCACGATGCTGAGCAGGTAGCTCGCCACCGGGTTGGTCACCGAGCCCGCGGTGACGGCGGCGGCCAGCGAACCCGAGGCGAACGCCTGCTGGCCGAGCAGCAGGGCGCCGAGAATCGCGCCGACCAGGGCGTATGCGGGCCAGTCGGTCAACGCCGCGCCGATGCCGTGCTCGTCCACCGTCTCGGCGCACACCTTGAGCAGGACGGCGCCGAGCGCCGAGCAGAGCGCGCCGCCGACGGCGAGCAGCGTCGCGTACCCGAAGCGGTCCTTGCGCCGGGCCGCGATCGCGACCAGCAGGCCCGCCGCGGCGGCGGTGGCGAGCGTCCCGACCAGGACGCGGGACGGGTCGGAGTGGCCGTGCGCCGGGACCGCGCCGCGGACCGTGAGGAAGAGCGTCAGCGCGCCGACGATGGCGCAGGCCGCGAGCCAGTCGGTCGCCCGCGGCCAGGTCCGCGTCCGCCGGGCGCCCAGCGGCAGCGCGAACAGGAGTTGCGTGGCGAGCAGCGGCTGCACCAGGGCGACCGAGCCGAGATGCAGCGCGGCGCCCTGCACACCGGCACCGAGCGCGCTGGCCACCTGGCCGCCGACCCAGGTCGGCGAGCGGACGAGCCGGTGCGCGACGCGCAGCAGCGGGAACGCGCCACCCTGGCGCGCCTCGGACCGCGCCACGCGCTGGGCACCGTGTTGCTGCAGCGCCGCCGCCACGGACAGGAGGACGGCGGCCGACAGGCCGAGCAGCACGACGAGAAGCATCCGCACCTCCCGCCGCGAACGATCTCACAGCACCCCCGCGCCGTCGTCGGGCCTGCGCGATCGGTCATCCGAAGTTCATCTGCGGTGACGTCCCTCCGCTGGTCGGCGCTTGTCATCGGGAGATGCCGGAGCGCCGGAAGGATCGTTCGTTGTACGGGTCACACGGGGTTGTCAGGTCGGCGGGTCTGGTCGCGGCGGGTGCGGTGCTGGCCGCGCTCGCGGGCTGCGGTGGCGGGGACGGGGCGACCGCCGCGCAGTGGGTGCCGGCGCCACCGTCGGCCGTGCCGCCGTCGCCGACCGCGCCCGCCCGGGTCGCCAAGCTCACCTCGGCCTGCAAGCTGCTCAGCGCCGAGGCGGTGATGAAGGTCCTCGGGCCGACGTCGAAGACGAAGCTCAAGGCGCGCGAGCTGCCGGTCGACAAGTCGGACGGCTCGGTCGCGTACGCGTGCTCGTACGGCAAGGACGGGCAGGAGCCGTTCGCGCTCAACGTGTCGACCAGGCCCGACCGCGCCGACGGCGCGCAGGAGGCGATCGACGCCATCGCCGACGCGTACGACGGCTCCACCCCGGTGGAGGGGGTCGGCGCTGCCGGTGTCGGCTACGTCACCGACGGCGGGTTCCGGCTGGTGGCGATCGCCGTGCCGTACGAGACCGATCTGCGCCTGGTCGTGTTCGGCGGCCCCAAGCTCGTGCCGCAGGCCAAGCTCGTCGAGGTCGCCGAGCAGGTGGTGGCGAAGATCTAGTCGACGGGGTCCGCGTACGAGCCGTGCAGGCCCGTGGCCTCGTCGCCCTGGGGATCGAAGACGACCAGGCCGTGCTTCTCGGCGAGTCGCAGCACCAGGTCGACCGCGTCGTCGCCAAGGGGGGTGTGGGCGATCGACATCGAGACGTGGTCGACGCCGACGGCCAGCGGGCGGCTGATCCAGGGCGACTCGTCGTCACCCGGCAGGTCGGGGAACGTCGCCAGCAGGTCGCCGTAGAAGGCGGCGATCGGCGGGGTCGGCGCCACCCCCGGGCTCGACCGCCCGGCGCGCTGGTCGGCCATCGCCCGGACGTCGTCGAGCGACGCTTCTGTCCCGGCCGCGAGTACCACTAGGTCGAAGCTCACCCCTACATGATCCACGACGGCGGCGAGCGCCTTGTCACGCCCACTGTGGATCGGTGAGTTGACGCAGCTGACCTGCGGCGACGCTGCCCACCGCGGCGGTGTAGGTGATCAGGAGCTGGGCCGCGCCCTCGTGCCGGAGGATCTGGCACTGCAGCTCGGCCGTGCCGAAGCGCGGGTTGACCAGCGTCTTCGTGCCACCGCGGCAGAGGGCCACCTTCTGCTCCCGCCACATCCGCTCGAACTCGGGGCTGCGGTCGCGCAACAGGCCGATCAGCCGGTCGGCGACGGCGGAGCCGGTCTCGACGGAGCGGGCCCGCAGGTCCGCGACGCGGGCCCGGCCCTCCTCCTCGCACTCCTCCGGCGGGTGCATCCAGCGCCCGGCCGGGTCGGTGAACCACCGGTACGTGCTGTAGCGCGCGTCGCCGGTGTAGCCGGAGTGGTCGCCGAGCAGCGCGACCGCCGCCGGGTTCTGCAGGAGCGTCTCGCCGTCGGTCGTCATCACCTGGGCCGGCGTGCCGCCGAGGCTCTCGACGAGCTGCCGCAGCGGCGCGGCCACCTCCGTCGCGGGCTCGGTCTGCACCCGGCGCACGCACGCGCGGTCGGCGACCCGGTAGAGGTAGTCCTGCTCGTCCTGGGTGAGCTGGAGCGCGCGGGACAGCGACTCCAGGATCTGGGCGGAGGGCGGGCCGATCCGCCCCTGCTCGAGGCGGCGGTAGTAGTCGGGCGACATGGCCGCCAGCTCCGCGACGTCCTCGCGGCGCAGCCCGCGGGTGCGCTGGCGGGAGCGGGTGATGTCCGGCACGAGCTGCGCGCGGCGAGAGCGCAGGAAATGCCCCAGTTCGTCCGTGCTCACGCCCTCCATTGTCGCCCCGCAACCGTCGGCCGAGGGGTGTCGAGTTGCCACCGCCACATTGGGGGTCAGGTCTTGCCCTGGCTCGCGCGCGGGCTCACGACCAGCATCGACGGCGCGGGGGCGTTGTCCGGGAGCCGTCGCGCCTGTGCTGAACCGGATGACCAGGGGGAAAACAGACATGACATTCGAGACCACGTCGGCTCACGGGGAAGGTCGCGACGCGGCGTCGTTGCGCGGCCTGGCCGGCGGGGGAGTGTTTCTGCCCGGGGACGAGGGGTACGACCGGGCCCGCACGACCTGGGCGCTCGGCGTCGACCTGCGGCCGGCGGCCGTCGCGTTTCCGCGCACCGCGGCCGAGGTGTCGGCCGTCGTCCGGGCGGCCGCGGTCGCCGGGCTGCGGGTGGCGCCGCTGGGCACCGGGCACAACGCGCATCCGCTCGACGACCTGGGCTCCACGGTGCTGCTGCGGATGAACGAGCTGACCGGGCTCGAGGTCGACGCTGACCGGCGGCGGATCCGGGCCGGCGCCGGCGAGGTCTGGCTGCCGGTCGTGGAGGCGGCGGGCGCGCACGGCCTCGCCGCGATGCACGGTTCGTCGCCGGACACCGGCGTGGTCGGCTATACCCTCAACGGCGGCCTGAGCTGGTACGCCCGCTCGTTGGGCCTGGCCGTGAACAGCGTCACCGCCGTCGAGATCGTCACCGGGTCCGGCGAACTGACCAGAGTGGACGCCGACCACGAGCCCGACCTGTTCTGGGCGCTGCGCGGGGGCAACGCCGCCAACTTCGGTGTGGTCACGGCGCTGGAGTTCACCGCGTACCCGATCGAGACCGCGTACGCCGGCATGCTCGTCTTCGACGTGACGCACGCGCACCGGGTGCTGGAGCGCTGGGTGGACTGGTCGTCGACGGCACCGGACGCGGTGACCACCGCCTACCGCCACCTGAGCTTCCCGCCGATCCCGGAGGTCCCGGAGCTGTTCCGCGGTCGCTCCCTGGCCGTGGTCGACGGCGCCGTCGTGGCGGACGACGCCGAGGCCGAACGGATCATCGCACCGTTGCGGGAGCTCGGCCCCGAGGTCGACACGTTCGCCCGGGTGCCCGCCGCGACGCTGCCGCGGCTGCACATGGACCCGGAGCAGCCGACGCCCGGTGGCGGACGGTCCGTCTCGCTCGGCGCCCTGCCGGCCGCGGCGGTGGACCGGTTCGTGGAGGTCGCCGGCCCCGACTGCGGGCTGGCCGTGGTCGAGCTCCGCCAGCTCGGCGGCGCGCTGGCCCGGCGGCCCGAGGGTGCCGGCGCCGTGGGCGCGCTGGAAGGCTCGTTCGGGCTGCTGGCCGCCGGCCTGACGCTGCCGGAGACGGCCGAGGCGACGATCGCGAGCGCCGAGCGGGTCGTCGACGCCATGGCGCCGTGGGCGCACGGCCTCGAGTACCTCAACTACCACGAGGTGCGGATCGACCCGGCCCGGGCGTACGACGCGGCGACGCTCACGAAGCTGCGCCAGATCCACAAGGACGTCGACCCGACCGGCCAGTTCGTGGCCAACCACCCGCTGGGCTGACGTGCGGGACCCCGCGCCGCGACGGTGCGGCGCGGGGCCCCTGTCTCCTCACAGGATCGGCTTGCCGCCGGTGACCGGGATGACGGCGCCGGAGATGTAGCTGGCCTCGTCGGAGGCGAGCAGCACGAACGGCGGCGCGACCTCCTTGGGCTGGCCGGGCCGGCCGAGCGGCGTGTTCTTCCCGAACTCCTCGACCTGCTCGGGCGGCATCGTCGACGGGATCAGCGGTGTCCAGATCGGACCCGGCGCCACCGCGTTGACCCGGATGCCGCGGTCGCCGAGCAGTTGCGCCAGGCCGGCGGTGAAGTTGGCGATCGCGCCCTTCGTCGTCGCGTACGGCAGCAGGGTCGGCTTCGGTGTGTCGTAGTTGATCGAACTGGTGTTGATGATCGACGCACCCGCGCCGAGGTGCGGCAGCGCGGCCTTGACCACCCGGAACATCGCGGTGATGTTGACGTCGAAGGTGTGCTGCCACTCCTCGTCGGTGACCTCCTCGACGGTCTCGTGGGTCATCTGGAAGGCCGCGTTGTTGACGAGCACGTCGATGCCGCCGAACTCGGCGACGGCCACGTCGACGACCCGCCGGCACTGGGCGGGGTCGGCCAGGTCACCGGGCACGAGCACCGCCCGGCGCCCGGCCTCCTCGACCAGCTTCGCGGTGTCGCGCGCGTCCTCGTCCTCGTTGAGATAGGCGATCAGCACGTCGGCACCCTCGCGGGCGAACGCGATCGCGACGGCCCGGCCGATGCCGCTGTCGCCACCGGTGACCACCGCCCGCTTGCCCTCGAGCCGGCCGCTGCCGCGGTAGCTGTCCTCGCCGTGGTCCGGCTTCTCGCGCATGGCGCCGAGCCGGCCGGGCGGCTGCTGCTGGATTTCCATCGTGGTCGTCCCGTCTCAGAAGAAGCGGCGCCGGCGGCGGCCGGAGCCGAGCAGGTCGGCGACCTGGCGCATGCCCTTGGTGACGCCGCTCGGGCCGCGGCGGGCCTCGACGACCTGGCTGATCTTGCGGATGCCGGCGGCGGCCAGCGGCAGGGCGACCGCGACCACTGCCCAGCGCCGCACCACTGTGGCGAGCATCAGGTTTCCTCCCTCGATGAGCGGATACCTGGCGAATACCCAGCCGGCGGGCGATTACGCGCGCATCTTCCGCGCCCTCGGGGGTACTGGCCAGGCATGAAGGTCGTCGTGGTGGGTGCGTCCGGCAATGTGGGCTCGGCGGTGCTGCGCCGGCTGGCGCGGGAGCCCGAGGTGACGGAGATCGTCGGTGTCGTCCGCCGCGTTCCCGAGGCGGCCGCCGGCGCGCCGTACTCCGATGTGGACTGGTGGTGCGTCGACGTCGCCGGGCCAGGCGCGACCGGGGCGCTCGCCGAGGCGGCCAAGGGCGCCGCCGTGCTGATCCACCTGGCGTGGCAGATCCAACCGAGCCACGACCAGAAACGGCTCCGGCGTACGAACGTGCAGGGCGCGGCGAACGCGGTGATGGCGGCAATGCGGGCCGGCGTGCCCGCGCTGGTGGTCGCCTCCTCGGTGGGCGCGTACGCGCCGGGTCCGAAGGACTACGAGGTCGGCGAGTCGTGGCCGGTGACCGGGGTGCGCTGGTCGACCTACAGCCGCGACAAGGCGCACGTGGAGGCCATGCTGGACGAGGTGGAGCGCCGCTATCCGGCGCTGCGGGTCGTGCGGATGCGGCCGGGCCTGACCTTCCAGCGCCCGGCGGCGTCCGAGATCTCCCGGCTGTTCGTCGGCCCGCTCGCGCCGCTCGGGCTGCTGCGCTTCGGCCGCCTGCCGGTGCTGCCCGGCGGGCCGCGGCTGCGGGTGCAGGGCGTGCACGCCGACGACGTCGCCGACGCGTACGTCCGGGCGGCGCTGTCCGACGTGAAGGGTGCGTTCAACCTCGCCGCCGGCCCGGTGCTGGACGGGCCCACGCTCGCGAAGCGCTACCACGGCCGGGTGGTCCCGGTGCCCGTGCCGCTGCTGCGGGCGGCCGCCGGCCTGACCTGGCACGCCCGGCTGCAGCCCGTCGAGCCCGGCTGGATCGACCTGGCGACGCGCGTGCCGCTGCTGTCGTCGGCCCGCGCGGCGGCCGAGCTGGGCTGGCAACCCAAGATCGACGCGCTGGCGGCCATCGACGAGCTGTTGCGCGGGATGGCCGAGCGCGCGGGGGCGCCGACCGAGCCGCTGCGGCCGGAGCCGCCGGCGCCCGCCCGGCTGGCCGGGATGGTCGTGCGCCCGCCGGGGCACGGTGACCCGTACTGACCGGTTTGACCCATGCGGCGCCGGGTACCCGCTTCGGTATGAAGGCCCTCGTGATCAACTGCACGCTCAAGCCGAGCCCGGCGCCCTCCAACACCGAGGCACTGGCCGACGTCGTCGTCGCCGAGCTCCGGAAGTCCGATGTGGATGTCGAGGTCGTCCGGGCGGTCGACCACGACATCCGCCCCGGCGTCGAGGACGACATGGGCGACGGCGACGAGTGGCCCGCGATCCGGGCCAAGGTGCTCGACTCCGAGATCCTGGTCATCGCGACGCCCACCTGGGTCGGCAAGCCGTCGTCGGTGGCGCAGCGGGTGATCGAGCGGATGGACGCGCTGATCAGCCAGACCGACGACGAGGGCCGCCCGGTCGCCTACAACCGCGTGGCCGGCGTGGTCAACACGGGCAACGAGGACGGCGCGCACCACGTGATCACCGAGATCTGCGGCGCGCTGGTCGACATCGGCTACACGATCCCGGCACAGGCCTGGACCTACTGGCACCTTGGCCCCGGCGCGGGCCCGAACTACCTCGACGACCAGCGCGGCCACGACTGGTCCGACAAGACCGGCCGCGCGATGGCCGCCAACCTGGTCACCGTCGCCCGCGCCCTGGCGGCGAACCCGCTGGGCCCGCCGCCGAGCTGACGTAGCGTCGATGGGTGGGGTTCCAGAGCCGACTGGTCAACCCGGTCGTGCGGCTGGCCTGGGCGTTGCGGCTGCCGATCCCGGGCGACGCGCTCCTGGAGACGACCGGCCGGCGGTCCGGGAAGCGGCGGCGCACCCCGGTCTGCGACGGCCTGGCCGGCGACGTCTTCTGGCTGGTCTCCCAGCGGGGCCGGGACGCCGACTGGGTGCGTGACCTGACGGCCGAACCGCGGGTGCGGGTCAGGGTGAGCGGCGGCCGCTGGCGCGCCGGCACCGCCCACGTGGTCGCCGGCGACGACCCGGCCGCCCGTCGCCAAAGCATCGGGACCACCCTGGCGCGCCGCCTCTGCCTGGCGACCGCCGCGCTGTCGGACGCCGACCCGGTGACGGTCCGGATCGACCTGGACCCCTGACCCCCCCGGGCGGAATGGCGTCGCGCGGTGGCCGCCGGTTAGCCTCTCCTAACTTGTCGCGGTTGGGGGGCGGATGGCGGAGGCCACGGACGGTGCGAGCCGCCGGTTGATCAGGGGGATGTTCCGGCGCCAGCGCCGCCTCGTCGCGCTGACGGCCGGGTTCTGGTCGATGCACCAGCTCTGCGAGGCGCTCGTACCCGTCGCCATCGGTCTCGTCGTGGACCAGGCCGTCGGGACCGGCTCCACGACCGCGATGGCCTGGTCGCTGCTGGGCATCTTCGGCCTGTTCACCGCGCTCACCATGGGCTGGCGCACCGGGCTCTGGTTCGGCACCCGGGCCGAGCTCGAGGAGGCGCACGAGCTGCGGATGCGGGTCGTCCGCCGGGTCGTCACCGGGCGCGGCATCCGCACCGACCGGCAGACCGGCGAGCTGCTCTCGATCGCCACGTCCGACACCGCGGGCGCCGCCGAGCTGCTCGAGCTCGGCAGCCGGGTCTTCTCCGCGTCGATCGGCCTGGTCGTCTCGACCGTCGTGCTGGTGCGCATCGACTGGTCGCTCGGCATCGGGCTGATGATCGGCGTACCCATCCTCGTGCTCGCCCTCAACGCGCTCGGCCCGCTGGTCGAGCGGCACACCTCGGCGCAGCAGGAGGCGCTCGGTCAGGCCGCCGGGACCGCCTCGGACCTGCTCACCGGGCTGCGGCCGCTGCGCGGGTTCGGCGGTGTCGAGGAGGCCGCCCGCCGCTACCGGTCGGCCAGCCGCACCTCGCTGAAGGCCAACGTCGGCGCGATCAAGGCCGGCGCCGCGTTCGTCAGCGTCTCCACCTTCACCACCGGCCTGCTGATCGCGGTCGTGGCCGCGCTGGCCGGCTGGTTCGCGCTGCGGGACCGCATCACGATTGGCGAGTTGATCACCATCGTCGGGCTCGCCGCGTTCCTCACCGACCCGGTGCTCAACCTCGCGCACTGCGTCTTCCGGCTCGCGACCGCGCGGGCCGGCGCCGCCCGGGTCGCCGAGGTGCTCGAGGCGCCCGAGCGGGCCGGCGCCGGCGGCACGACCGCCGCGGCCGGGCCCCTCGCGCTCGACGACGTCCACACCGCCGGCCTCGACGGTGTCAGCCTGGTCGCCGGGCCGGGGGAGCTGGTCGGCGTCGCCACCTCCGACATCGCCGCCGCGGACGCCGTCACCGAGCTGCTCGCCGGCACCCGCCGGCCCGACCGGGGCGCGGTGACGCTGGGCGGGACGCCCCTGCCCGAGCTGGACGTGGCCGCGCTGCGCCGGGCGCTGCTCGTCGAGCCGCACGCGGTCGACCTGTTCGGCGACACCCTGCGCGACGCCCTGCGCACCGACGACCGCCAGGAGGACGCCGCGCTGACCCGGGCGCTGACGGCCGCCTCGGCGACCGAGCTGAGCGACGGCGGCCTCGACCACGAGCTGCTCGACCACGGCGCCAACCTCTCCGGCGGCCAGCGGCAGCGGGTGGCGGTGGCCCGGGCGCTGCTCGCCGACCGCCCGGTGATGGTCTTCCGCGACCCGACGACGGCCGTCGACGCGGTCACCGAGCACGCGATCGCCGAGGGCATCCGGGAGCACCGCGACGGGCGGGCGACCGTCCTCGTCACGACGAGCGCGCCGCTGCTCGACCGGTGCGACCGCGTGGTCTTCGTCGACGCCGGCCGGGTCGCCGGCACGGGACGCCACCGGGACCTCCTGGCCGTCCCCGCGTACGCGGACGTGGTGCTGCGATGACCGCGATCCTGCCCGTCGCGACGGGCCGCGCCACCGCCCGCGCGTTCGGCCGCAAGCTGCGCCGGTACCCGCTGCTGGGGCTGCTCGCCGTGCTCGCCTCCGTCGCCGCCAGCGTCTTCGCGGTGCTCGTGCCGATCCTGCTCGGCCGCATCGTCGACCTGGTGGCCGCCCGCGGCAGCACCGGCGAGCTGCTCGGCATCGCCGCCTGGACCCTGGTCGCGGGCCTGGCCGCCGCCCTGCTCACCGGCGCAGCCCGCTGGCTCGTCGCCGAGTGGGGTGCCCGGGCCAGCGCCGACCTGCGCGAGGAGGTGCTCGACCACGCCCTGCGGATGGACTCGGCCCGGCTCGAGGCCGCCGGCGCGGGCGACGTGGCCTCCCGGGTCACCGACGACGTCGAGCGCGTCACCGACGCGACCCAGCTCGCCGCGGACGTCTTCGGCGCCCTGGTCACCGTGGCCATCACCTTCGCCGGCTTCGCGACCCTGGACTGGCGGATCGCGGTTGCCTTCCTCGTCGTCTTCCCGGTCTACGCGGTGAGCCTGCGCCGCTTCCTCCCGCAGGCCGAGCGGCGCTACGCCGTCGAGCGGCGGGCCGTCGCGGTGCAGACGCGCAGCCTGCTGTCGACGTTCACCGGCGCGCGCACGGTCCACGCGTACGGGATGGAGGACCGGCAGAGTGCCCGCGTCGAGCAGGCCTCGCGCGGCGCCGTCGACGCACGGCTCGACGCGACCCGCGGTTTCCTCTGGTTCTCCAACGTCATGAACTACGCGGAGGCGCTGGGCCTGAGCGCGGTGCTGTTCAGCGGCTTCCTGCTGGTGCGGGCCGACGCCAGCACCGTCGGCGAGGTGACCGCAGCGGCGCTGCTCTTCCACCGCCTGTTCGGCCCGCTCGGCATGCTGCTGTTCAGCTTCAACGACGTGCAGTCCGCCGGCGCCGCGCTGGCCCGGCTGGTCGGCGTGGCCGACCTGGAGCTGCCGGCGCGGGCGGGCGTCGGGCGGTTCGACGTGCGGCCCGGCGTGGCGGTCGTCGCGACCGGGATCCGGCACCACTACCTGGACGGGCCGACCGTGCTGCACGACGTGTCGGTGGAGATCCCGGCCGGGCGGTCGCTGGCCGTCGTGGGGTCGAGCGGAGCGGGCAAGACGACGCTGGCCGCCATCCTCGGCGGCGTCTTCCCGTCGACCGGCGGCGAGGTGCGGCTCGGCGGGCGGCCGATCGCGGACCTGGCGCCGGACGAGCTGCGTCGCCTCGTCGGCGTGGTCACCCAGGAGGTGCACGTCTTCGCGGGGACGCTCGCCGACGACCTGCGGCTGGCCGTACCCGACGCGTCCGACACCGACCTGCAGGCCGCGCTGAAGCTGGCCGGGGCCGACGAGTGGGTGGCGGCGCTGCCCGATGGCCTGGCGACCCGGATCGGCGACGGCGAGCACCCGCTCTCGGCGAGCCAGGCGCAGCAGCTCGCGCTGGCCCGGATCGCGCTGGTCGACCCGCCGGTGGTCATCCTCGACGAGGCGAGCGCGGAGGCGGGCAGCGCCGGCGCCCGCCAGCTCGACCAGGCGAGCGCGGCCCTGATCCAGGACCGCACGGCGATCGTGGTCGCGCACCGCCTGACCCAGGCCCAGACCTGCGACCGGATCGCCGTGATGGCACACGGCCGCATCGTCGAGATCGGCACGCCGGCGGAGCTGATCGCCGCCGGCGGCGCGTACGCCGAGCTGTGGGCGGCCTGGCACCGCTGACGTGCTAAGCCGGCACGATCATCGGTGTGCCCGCGACCGGGTCCGGGACGATCAGGCAGCTCAGGCCGAAGACCTTCTCGACCAGGGCGGCCGTGACCACCTCGGTGGGTGCGCCCTCGGCCACGATCTGGCCCGCCGACATCGCGATCAGGTGGTCGCAGAACCGGCACGCCAGGTTGAGGTCGTGCAGCACGACCACGATGGTCTTGCCGGACTCCTCGTTCAGCTCGCGCAGCAGCCGCAGCAGCTCGACCTGGTGGTTGATGTCGAGGAACGTGGTCGGCTCGTCGAGCAGCAGCAGGTCGGTGTCCTGCGCCAGCGCCATCGCGACCCAGACCCGCTGGCGCTGCCCGCCGGAGAGCGAGCGGATCGGCCGGTCGATCAGGTCGGCGGTGCCGGTGGCGGCCATCGCCCGCGTGACCGCGTCGTGGTCGCGGTCGGTCCACCGGCGGAACCAGCCCTGGTGCGGATAGCGGCCGCGGGAGACCAGGTCGGCGACCGTGATGCCGTCGGGCGCCACCGGCGACTGCGGCAACAGGCCGAGAACCTTGGCCACGTCGAGCGTACGGAGGTCCGCCAGCGCCGTGTCGTCGAGGAAGACGGCGCCGGCCCGGGGCGCCAGCAGCCGCGCCAGGCCACGCAGCAATGTGGACTTCCCACAGGCGTTCGCACCCACGATCGCGGTGACCCGGCCGTCAGGGATGACGACGTCCAGGTTCCGCACGACGTCGCGGTCGTCGTACCCGAGGGACAGCTCCTGCGTACGCAATCGGCTCATCCGCCTGCTCCTTGCCTGTTGGTGGTGGCCAGCAGCCACAGCAGATAGGGCGCGCCGACCGCGCCGGTCACCACGCCGGTGGGCAGTGGGGTCGGCATCAGGTGCACCGCGACGAGGTCGGCGGCCAGCAGCAGTGCGGCACCGACGAGGGCCGACGCGACGATGCCGCCGGTGGCCGGGCCGAGGAGCCGGTTGGCGATCGGCCCCGCGACGAGGGCGACGAAGACGATCGGGCCCGACGCCGACACCGCCACGGCGACCAGCACCAGGCCGACGCCGAGCAGGGCGGCGCGGCTCAGCTCCGCCCGCGTGCCGAGGGTGCGGGCGGAGTCGTCGCCCAGCTCCAGGGCCCGCAGCGGGCGCTGCAGCAGCATCGCGATCGGCAGCAGCACGACCAGCGCGCCGAAGAGCAGGCGCAACTCGGTGTCGCTGGCCTGGCCGACGGAGCCGGTCAGCCAGTGCATCGCCTGCCGGGCCTCGAAGAGCTGCGCCCGGGAGAGGACGAAGCCGACCAGGCCGTCGAAGAACGCCGCGATGCCGATGCCGATCAGGATGAACCGGTAGCCGGACACGCCGTCGCGCCAGGCCAGCACGTACATCAGGGTGGCGGCGAGCAGGGCGCCGCCGAGCGCGAGCCCGCTGACGACGAGGCCGCCGGCCTGCAGCACCACGATGCCGACGACCGCGGCCAGGCCGGCGCCGGAGGTGATGCCGACGAAGTCGGGGGAGGCCAGCGGGTTGCGCAGGATCTGCTGGAAGATCGTGCCGGAGGCGCCGAGGGCGAGCCCGACGCCGAGCGCGGACGCGGCGGTCGGCAGGCGCAGGTCGCGCACGACGAAGTCGACGCCCGGGCTGTCGCTCAGGTGCAGCATCGAGGCGACGACATCGAGCGCGCCGATCCGGAAGCTGCCGATCATCATGGTGACGACCAGCAGGGCGAACACCAGGATCGCCAGGCCGACCAGCACGGCGGTGGTGCGGGCCTCGCGGCGGCGGCGGTTGGCCTTCAGGGCAGCGCTGGTGTCCACTGTAGACGCGGTGAGGGTCGACACTCAGACCTCCGACAGCCGGGCGTAGCGCACGATCGCGACGAACGCGGGCGCGCAGACCACGCCTAGCACGACGCCGACCTGCACCTCGTCGGGCGCGCCGGCCACCCGACCGAGCACGTCGGCGAGCAGCAGCACGATCGGGGCGAGGAGCATCGAGTAGGGCAGGATCCAGCGGTAGTCCGGGCCGCAGATGAACCGGGCGATGTGCGGCACGACGAGCCCGACGAAGACGATCGGCCCGCAGGCGGCGGTGGCGGCACCGGCCAGCACCGCGACGACGGCGAAGGCGGCGATCCGGGTGCGGCCGACGTGCTGGCCGAGCCCGCGGGCCATGTCCTCGCCGAGCGCGAGGCCGTTGAGCGCCCGGCCGAAACCGAGCGCGGCGACCAGGCCGACCAGCAGGAACGGGGCCACGCCGGTGAGGATCGGCGCGTACCGGCCCGCCAGCGAGCCGACCGTCCAGAACCGGAGCTCGTTGAGCGCGTCCACATTGGTCATCACGATGCCGGAGGTGACCGAGGTGAGACCCGCGGTCACGGCCGCGCCGGCCAGCGCGAGCTTGACGGGGGTGGCGCCCTCGCGGCCGAGCGAGGCGATGGCGTACACGAGGATCAGGGCCGCGATCGCGCCGGCGAAGGCGAACCAGACGTAGACGCCGACGCCGCGCAGGCCGAGCACGGTGATCGCGAAGACGACGAAGGCGGCGGCGCCCGAGTTGATGCCCATGATGCCCGCGTCGGCGAGCGGGTTGCGGGTCACGCCCTGCAGGATCGCGCCGGCGACGCCGAGCGCGGCGCCGACCAGGATGCCCAGCAGCGTGCGGGGCACCCGCAGCTCCAGCGTGATCGTGCTGCCGATCGACCCGTCGTCGTCGAAGCTCCGCAGGGCGTGCAGAACCTCGGACAGGTCGATGTCGCGGGACCCCTGCGTCACGCTCAGGAACGCGACTAAGGCGAGGACGCCGCAGAGCGCGGCCAGCCCCGGCCCGAGGGCCGAGGCTCGCCGCGCGCCTCTGGTCGCCGGTCGGCTAGCTACCGACATTCGGATCCGCGGCCTTGACCGCCTCGGTCAGCTTGTCGAGCTCGGTCGCGAAGTCACCGTAGGTGTGCAGCCAGAACGCCGGCCACGCGACCGTGGCGCCGGCCTTCGCCGCCTTGATCTTGAACCAGGTCGGCTGCTTCTTGCCCCACTCGTCGTTCGCGGTCGGGGTGAACGAGCGTCCGTCCCAGAGGATCAGGTCCGGCTGGTACTTGTCGGCGTTCTCCCAGGAGAGGTTCTCCCAGTACGGGAAGCCCGGGTCGGGGCTGCCCGGCGCGAGCACGTCCAGGCCGAAGCTCTTGAGGTCGAGCAGCTCCGGCGCGTATTCCGGGTTGGCGACGTAGAGCTTGTCGTCGGCGGGCGACATGGCCGCGACGGACAGCCCCGGCTTGGCCGCGACGGCCTCCTTGAACTTCGCGACCGACTCCTCGAAGCGCTTCTTGTTGGCCGCGATCTCCGGGCTGTCCACCTTGGCGCCGAGGCTCTTGGCGAGCTGCTCGTAGCCGTCGGCCAGCTCGACGATGGACTTGCCCTGCGAGACGCCCGTGACGGGCGCGAGCTCGGCGAGCTTCTTGCTCTTCTCGTCGACGCCCTCTTCCATGCCGCTGTGGGCCTTTTCCGCCGGCCACCAGTCACCGACGATCAGGTCCGGCGCCAGCGAGGCGGCCTTCTCCACATCGATCTTGCCCCATTCCTCGCCCAGGATCGTGATCCCGGTGAGGTCCAGGTTTTTCAGGTTGGGGTCGGTCTTGACCGGTTCGTCGGAGTAGATGCCGACCGGCTTGATGCCGAACGACATCAGGGCCGCCGCCTCGCCGGCGTGCGCGATGATCCGCGTCGGTGCCTTGTCGGCCTTGACCGTCTGGCCGTTGCCGCCGGTGAACGACCAGGGCCCAGCCGCGGCGGCGGGGGCCTCACCGCCGCTATCGGTGTTGCTGCCACAACCCGCGAGTGCGGCGCCGAGCACCACAACCGCGAGGATCGGACGCCACGCGCGCATGAAGTCTTCCGTTCTCGTGATCCGCGCCAGCTCCAACGGCCGGACGGTTAGGGTAGGCTAACCATCGCTCGGCCCGTTGGCTAGTCGGGGCCCCCAGATTGAGCAGGGCTGATCCGTTTATCCGGCCGTTGTCCGGGAAGTCGTGGCGCGAGAGCCGGAGTCTCCGCGGGGGAGTGCCGATGGCAGCGACGTCGATGGCGATCGACGCTTCGCCGGAGCGGGTCTTCGCGGTGCTGGCCGACGGTTGGAGCTACGCGAGCTGGGTGGTGGGCGCGTCCCACATCCGCGCGGTGACACCGGAATGGCCGGCCGTCGGCGCCACCCTCCACCACCAGATCGGCCCGTGGCCCCTGCACGTCAAGGACGAGTCGGTGGTGTCCGAGGTCGTCCCCGACCGCCTGCTCGAACTCCATGCCCGCGCGTGGCCGCTGGGCGAGGCGACGATCCGCCTGGACCTGGAGCCGCTCGACAAGGCGACGTGGGTGACGCTGTCGTACGACCTGATCGCGGGGCCGGGTCGCCTCGTCCCGTCCCAGCTCAGGTCGGCCCTGCTCCGCCCGCGCAGCGCCGAGATGCTGAGCCGCCTGAGCGACATCGCCCAACGCCGCACCACCCCGGCCTGATCCGACCACTGTGGGCCAGGCGGGTAGAGTCGCGCGCCATGAGGGGCCGGACCCGGCTGGCGGCCGCGGCCGCGGCGGCCGGATTTCTGGCGGTGGCGTTCGGCATCCGCCTGGCGAGCGGCGCCGGCGTCCTGGACAGCACGGGCGCGCTCGCCCAGCGCTCGGGAACGGCGCTGTACGCGTCCATGGTCTACGCGGGCGTCTTCGTCCTGCGCCCGGCGACGCGGCCGCCGGCAGCGGCTGCGGCGGCGATCGCCTTCTGCTGGCTTGTCGAGCTGCTGCAGCTCACCGGCTGGCCGGCCGCCCTCTCCGCGCGCAGCCTGATCGCCCGCCTGGTCCTGGGCGTCCAGTTCGACGCGGCGGACCTGCTCTGGTACGCCGTGGGCGTGCTGCCACTGGCCCTGCTCCACCACGCCCTGAGGCGGACGGATCCGTAGCGCGGCGGACCGACGAGTCGCCCGGTTGGGGGAGCCCGGGCGACCCGTCGGCCTGGGCGGGCCCGCCCGGTCTCAGGCGTAGTGGTCCCGGACCTTGTTGGCGTGACCCTCGGAGAGCGTGTCGCCGACCAGCGGCATGAAGTGCGGGGCGCTGGTGATGGTCGACCGCTCGTAGCGCACCCGGATGCCGTTCGGGTCGATGTCGGCGTCCTTCAGGTCGACCAGGTGCATCGAGCGCCGCAACCGTCCACTGACGACCGCCGCCACGCCCCAGGGCATGTCGAGCTCGGTCGGGTAGCGGTAGATCGCACGGATCTTGCCCGCCGGGCGGTTGTCGCGGTCGCGCAGGTCGCGCCCGATCATGGGTTCCGCGGCTACGGTCATCGGAGCCTCCCGGGGAGGGGAACGGACACCCGTCAGCCTCGCGGAAGTGCCGAGGGCTCCGCATCGGTGGCGACACCCATCCCGGGCGTACGCGTCAGCAGGCGCAGGCGCACCTCCGTGCCCCCGGCGGGGCTTGCGCCCAGTGCCAGGTCCGCGCCGGCCAGCAGGGCACGCTCGCGCATCCCGCGGATGCCCGCACCCTCGGGGGCGCCGCGCAGGCCGCGGCCGTCGTCGCGGACCAGCAGCTCGACGCCGCCCGGGGCCCGCCGCAGGGTCAACGTCACCGCCTCCGCCCGGGCGTGCCGGGCGACGTTGGTCAGGCCCTCCTGGGCGACCCGGTAGAGCACCAGCTCCGCCGACGGCTCCAGCGCCGGCAGGTCGGGCCCGATCTTCGCGCGCACGCTCAGCCCGCGCGTCGAGAACTCCGTCGCCAGCGACCGCAGCGCGGCGGTCAGGCCCAGCTCGTGCAGCACCCCGGGGCGCAGCCGGCGGGCGATGCGGCGGATCTCGTCGAGGCTGTTGCGGGTCGTCTCCTGCACCTCGTGCAGCTCCGCGCGGACCTCCTCGGGCGCGTGGTCACCGACGCGTTTCAGCTCGAGCAGCACCGCGGTCAGGCTCTGGCCGACCTCGTCGTGCAACTCCTGGGCGATCCGGCGGCGCTCGTCCTCCTGCGCGGTCAGGGCCCGGCCGGCGCTGGTGGCCCGCTCTGTCTCCAGCCGCTCCAGCATCGTGTTGAACGCGCGCACCAGCGTGGCGATGCCCGAGCTGTCGGTCTCCGCGAGCCGCCGCCCCGGGCGCAGCAGGTCGACCGCGGCCATCGTGCGGGTCAGCCGGGACAGCGGCGCGAGCCCGACCCGCAGCAGTATGGCGTTCGTCACCAGCGTCGCCGCGAGGCCGACGAAGACCACCGCGACCTCGGCCGTCTTCGCCGGCGTCGAGACGGTGGCCGGGGTGAACAGCAGCAGTGCGGTCGCCACGGACAGCACCGCCGCGTTCAGCACGAAGATCCGCCAGAACAGGGACACACCACGAGCTTCCGGGTACGGAGGCCCCGCGCCAACCTCGCGGGACAGATAAATGGGTGTTGACACCCATGGCAGCCGGTCCCGGTATCACGTTTCCTGGGAGCGGTGAGCGTCGAAACGATCTTGATATTCGTCCTCGCCGCGGTGGCGGTGGTGGTGGCGGTCCGGTGGATAGCCGAGCGCACGGGCCTGCCCGCCGCGGCGCTGCTGCCGCTGATCGGCATCGCGTACGCGCTGCTGCCCGGGCCGAACCTCGACCTGGACCCCGAGATCATCCTGACGTTCGTGATCCCCCCGCTGCTCTACAGCGCGGCCCTGGACTCCTCGCTGCTCGCCATCCGGCGCAACATGCGGATCGTGGTCAGCCTCTCCGTCGTGCTCGTGCTGGCCACCGCGCTGGTGATCGGGGTCGGGTTCCACTGGTTCGTGGCCGGCGCGACGCTCGCCGCCGGCATCGCGGTCGGTGCCGCGATCGCCCCGCCCGACCCGGTCGCCGCGCTCGGCGTCGGTCGCAAGGTCGGCCTGCCGCCCCGACTGCTCACGATCATCCAGGGTGAGGGCCTGCTCAACGACGCGACCGCGCTGACCATCCTGAGCGTGGCCGTGGCCGCCGCGGTCGGCGACGGGTTCTCCTGGGGCTCGGCGGTCGGCCAGTTCGCCTTCGCCGCCGTGGGCGGCGTGCTGGTCGGTGTCGCCGTCGCCTGGGTGGTGCGGTTGCTGCGGCGGCTGCGCGACGACCCGCTCAGCGCGAACGCGATCTCGCTGGCCACGCCGTTCGCCGCGTACCTGCTGGCCGAGGAGATCCACGTCTCCGGCGTCCTCGCGGTCGTGATCGCCGGTCTGATCATCGGCCACCACGCGCCGGGCGGTTCCGGGGCGAGCCGGCTGCAGACGACGGCGGTCTGGCGGCTCGTCGACTTCCTCCTCGAGGGCTTCGTGTTCCTGCTGATCGGCCAGCAGCTGCCGCGGGTCGTCCGGAACCTCGAGCAGTACGAGCTCTCGACGATCGTGATCGCCGTGGCCATCAGCGTCGGCGTGGTGCTGCTGCTGCGCCCGCTGTGGCTCCTGCTGACCCAGTCGCTGCCCCGCTCGCTGCACACGCGGCTGATCCGCGACGAGTCCGACGAGGACGAGCCCGAGCCGCGCCGGGGCCTGGCCGGTCGCGAGGTGGTCGCGCTGAGCTGGGCCGGCACCCGCGGCGTGATCAGCCTGGCCGCGATCTTCGCGCTGCCGCTCACCACCGACAGCGGCGCCCCGTTCCCGGACCGCGACCTGCTGCTGTTCTGCACGTTCGTCGTCGTGCTGGTCACGCTGGTCGGCCAAGGGCTGACCTTCGCGCCGCTGGTGCGGATGCTCGGGCTGCGGGCCAACGTCGCCGACCAGGCCCGGCTGCGCAACGAGGCCCGTTCGGCCTCGGTGGAGGCGGCGCTGGAGCGGCTCAGCGAGCTCGCCGAGGAGGGCGACGAGGACGAGCGGCGCGCGATCGAGGCCATGAGCATCCAGCTGCGCGCCCGGCAGGCCCGCTACCAGGGCCGGATCGACCTGCTCCGGGACGCGGACTCGGCGGAGCTGCCGGTCTCGGAGCGCTACGAGGCCGCGCTGCGGGTGCGCCGGGCGGCCATCGACGCCCAGCGCGAGGAGGTCGTCCGCTGGCGCGACGCGGGCCGCCTCCCCGACGAGGGCCTGCGGGTGCTCCAGCGCGAGCTCGACCACGAGGAAGGCCTCCTGCCGACGCGTTAGAAGTAGCGCAGCCACACGTACCCCCAGGCGACCGTCACGGTCACCACCGTCGTGACGATGCCGTACTTCGTGAACTGCCAGAACGAGATCGGCTGGCCGTGCTGGGCGGCGATGCCGAGGACGACGACGTTCGCGCTCGCCGCCACCGCGGTGCCGTTGCCGCCGAGGTCCGCGCCGAGGGCGAACGACCACCAGAGCGACTCGCCGGTCTGCGGGTCCGGTGCGCGGGCCACCAGGTCCTCGACCACCGGTGCCATCGTCGCCACGTACGGGATGTTGTCGAAGAACGCGCCCAGGATCGCCGAGCCGAACACCAGCGTGCTCGCGGCCAGGAAGTAGTTGTCGCCGATCGCGTCGACGGCCCACCCGCCCAGCGCGTGGATGACCCCGGTCTCGACGAGCCCGCCGACCATCACGAACAGGCCCATGAAGAAGACCAGCGTCGTCCACTCGACCTCGGCGAGATAGTCGGAGCTCTTCGCGCCGGACACGAGGACCATCAGGCCGGCGCCGAGCAGCGCGATGATGGCCGGCTCGAGGTGCAGCACGCTGTGCAGCGCGAAGGCGACCGTCACGAGCCCCAGCACGGCCAGGCAGCGGGCCAGCAGCGCCCGGTCCTTGATGGCCGCGCTCCCGTCGAGCCGCAGCACCGCCTCGACCCGGTCCGGGTTGTAGACGAAGGACTTGCGGAACATGAACCGCGACATGATGACGAACAACACGAACAGCACGACGACGATCGGTCCCATGTGGACGATGAAGTCGTTGAACGTCAACCCGGCCCGGGTTCCGATGATCATGTTGGGTGGGTCGCCGACGAGCGTGGCCGCGCCGCCGATGTTCGACGCGAGCGCCTCGGCGATCAGATAGGGCGCGGCCGGCAGGTGCAGGCGCTGGCAGATGGCGATGGTCACCGGGGCGACCAGCATGACGGTGGTGACGTTGTCGAGGAACGGCGACGCCACGGCGGTGATGACCATGAGCAGGACCAGCAGCTTGTACGGGTGCCCCCGGGAGCGCTTGCCGGCCCAGATGCCGAGGAACTCGAAGATGCCGGTCTGCTTGATGACGCCGACGATGATCATCATGCCGAGCAGCAGGAAGATGACGCCCCAGTCGATGCCGGCGTGCTCGTCGTAGAAGACGTCGTCGCCGGGGAGCAGCCCGAGCGCGGCCATCAGGCCGGCGGCACCGAGCACGACGGCGACGCGGTGGATCCGTTCCGTGGCGATGAGGAAGAACGCGACCGAGAAGATGACGACGGCCGCGATGGGCCCGAACCCGTTCACCGGCGGCGCCCTGGCGGACCGGTCTCGTACGGCTGGTCATGGGGTGAAAAGGCCATGCGAAACGATCGCCTGCCGCACCGGCCCCTTACCATCGGTGCGCGCACCCACATCCGCGGGCGGGCGACCCCTACGGTTCGATGAGTCCGACCCTGATCGCGTACCGGGTGAGCTCCAGGCGGTCCTTGAGCCCGAGCTTCTGCAACAGGTTGGCCCGGTGCCGCTCGACGGTCTTCACGCTGATGTAGAGCAGGTCCGCGATCTCGCGTGACGTGTGGCCTTCGGCGACGAGCTTGAGCACCTCCTCCTCGCGGTCGGTGATCGCCCGCGCCGGCACGCCGTCACCGTCCTTGACCCGTTCCAGGTAGTGCCGGACGAGCGCGTTGACGGCACCCGGGTAGAGGAACGGCTCGCCCCGCATCGCGGCGCGGCAGGCGGCCACCAGGTCGCGGTCGGCCACCGACTTGAGCACGTAGCCGGAGGCGCCGACCTTGAGCGCCTCGAAGAAGTACTGCTCGTTGTCGTACATCGTCAGGATCAGGATCCGCAGTTCCGGCATCGACCGGGACAGCTCGCGGGCCGCCTGGAGGCCCGTCATCCGCGGCATCGCGATGTCGAGCACCGCGAGGTCGGGCCGCTCCCGGGCCGCCAGCTCGATCGCCTCGGCGCCGTCGGCGGCCTCGGCGACCACGGTCAGGCCGGGCTCCCCGTCGAGGATCAGCCGCACGCCGCGCCGCACCAGGGCGTGGTCGTCGGCGAGCAGGATCCGGGTGTCGGGCATCGTCAGCGACCTCCCGTGTCGCAGGGCACCCGCAGGCGCACGTCGGCCCCGCCGCCGATGGCGGGGCCCAGGCTCAGCGCGGCGCCGACCAGCAGGGCCCGCTCGCGCATGCCGCGGATCCCGGCGCCCTCGGGCGCGTCGCCGAAGCCACGGCCGTCGTCGGTGATCCGCAGCCGGACCTCACCCGGGTGCCGGCGCAGGCTGACCTCGATGGTACGGGCGCCGCTGTGCCGGGCCGCGTTCGTCAACGCCTCCTGGGCGACCCGGTAGAGCACGAGCTCGGTGTCGTCACCGAGGTCGGGAAGGTCGGGATCGAGGTGATACCGGACGGACAGGCCGCCGGTGGAGAACTCGGTCGCCAGCGACTTGAGGGCGCTTTCCAGGCCCAGTTCGGCCAGGACGCCCGGCCGCAGCCGCCGGGCGATCCGCCGGATCTCGTCGAGGCTGTTGCGGGTCGTCTCCTGCACCTCGTGCAGCTCCGCGCGGACGTCCGGCGGCGCGTGGTCACCGACCCGCTTGAGCTCCAGGAGCACCGCGGTCAGCGTCTGGCCGACCTCGTCGTGCAGCTCCTGCGCGATCCGCCGGCGCTCGTCCTCCTGGGCGGTCAGGGCGCGGCCGGTGCTGGCGGCGCGTTCGGCCTCGAGCCGGTCGAGCATGGTGTTGAAGGTCCGGATCAGGTCGGCGATCCCGGCCCGGCCGCTGACCGCGAGGCGGTGGCCGGGCTTGAGCAGGTCGACCGTGGCCATGGTGCGGGTGAGCCGGGACAGCGGCGCCAGGCCGACCCGGAGCAGGACGGCGTTGGCGACGAGCATCGCGGCGAGTCCGGCGGAGAGGACCAGGGCCTCGGTGAGCAGCACGGGCGTGGAGACCGTCACCGGGCTCGCCATCACCAGCAGGGTGGCGACGGTGAGCACCGCGGCGTTGAGCAGAAAAATCCGCCAGAACAGGGACACGTTGCCAGCGTGCGCGCGGATCGCCGGCCCTGCATCGGTGCTGGCACCCATTGATCGTTCATACTCGACATCGAAGATCGTCGGGGAGGTCGGCGTGCGGCTCGTTGATCAGGCACCGTTCCGCAGGCTGGTCACCCTCGCGGCGGTGGTGGCAGCCGGCGCGGCGGCATGGCTGTTCGCGTCGTTCCCGTCCGGCGGCGGCAGGTGGCCCGGTCTGGTGATCGCGATGCTGCCGTCGACGGCATTCCTGGTGGCGGTGACCGTGCTCTGGGTCCGGCAGTCCCGGGGGCCGGCGCGCACGGTCGGGTTCGTGGTGGACCGCGGGGCCTTCCGCACCCGGGTGACCGCGGAGGCCGTCTGGTGGCCGGCCGTCATCACGGTCGCGTTCACCGGCATGGTGGTGTCCCTCCTGCGGTCCACCTGGGACGAGGAGGACCCGGCCTGGCAGCTCGACGTGGTCGACATCGCGGTGACGGCCGTCCTGGGCGTGGCGGCGGTGCTGCTGCTCGCGACGCAGCTCGTCAACCTCTTGACCGGGCGGCCGGGCGTCGAGCTGACCCCGGCCGGGGTCACGGTCGGTTCGCCCTTCGGCCACCTCACCGTGCCGTGGGAAGGCCTCCGGCCCGGGTACCCGCTACGGCCGGCACCGCGGGACGCCATGCTCTCCCTCGCCGTCGCGCGCAAGGACCTCACCCGCCGCCGGGGTCTGGGCACCGTCTTCCTGCGTTGGATCGACGTCAACCCGTTGTTCCTGACGGACGTCATCCGGTACTACGTCGACCACCCGGAGCATCGCGCGGCGATCGGCACGACCGAGGAGCACGACCGTCTAACCACCTCGCTCGGTTTGACAGGTTAGAGTTCCCGGGCTCGGCCCGGCCGAGGCCGCTTTCGTCACCGCGCGCGACAGCTTCTACCTGGCCACCATCAGCGAGCGAGCCGGAGCTCGACGCCGCCCTCGCTCCCGTCCGCGACGAGCTGGCCCGTCTCCGCGCGGAGAACCGCGCCCTGCGCGACCGCCTCGGGGAACGGGCCGCGTAGCGGGTACGACATCATGCCCGGGTGACCGTACTCTTCGACGGCGAGCTCCACGTCCACTATCGATTCGTCAACCTCACCGAGGAGGGCGAGGCGCCCGACCTCTCCCGCGCCTCCGGCGGCCAGCGCAACGGCCTGTGCGGGGCCGCCGAGCCGGGCGCGCTGGCGATGGTCACCGGGTTGCACACGGGCGAGGTCCCGTTCGTGGTGACCTGGCACGACACCGAACCCCCAGTCGACGACGCGTGGGAGGAGATCGTCGAGGTCTCCTTCGACCCGCCGTCGGCCGACCTCGCGCTGTCGGCTTTCGAGGACTTCCATGAGATCCGCCTGCCGTCCGTCCAGAGTGTACGCGCGCGGTTCTGCGCCCGGGGCATGGACGAGGCGGGCGACAAGGACGTCCGCCTTGCGGACGAGCCCGCGCTGGACAGCTACCTGCTGGAGCTGTGGCCGGCGCCGCCCGCCCCTGACCGGATCCTGAAGCAGACGAGCATGCGGGCCGCGTACTGGCACGAGGCCGCCGCCAGGATCCCGCCGCCGCCCACGCCCGAGGAGCGCGCCGCGGCCCGGGCCGCCGCCGGCCGCGCGGAGGCGCAACGGCGGGCCCGTGCGGCCGCGGCGGCGGAACGCCAGCAGTGGGGCGGCCGCCCACCCTCGCCGCGACTGCGTGAGCTGCGCGGCAACGCCCGGAACATGGCCCGCACCCACCGCGACCTGCTCGACGAGCTGGCCGACCTGCCGGCCGCGACGCAGCGCGAGGTGGCGCACTGGCTCGCGTGCCAGG
The DNA here is from genome assembly GCF_016862555.1 of Asanoa siamensis. Lineage (GTDB taxonomy): Bacteria > Actinomycetota > Actinomycetes > Mycobacteriales > Micromonosporaceae > Asanoa > Asanoa siamensis. The sequence goes on from NZ_BONE01000045.1 coordinate 61,941, forward strand.
CCTTCACGCTCGCGGGCATGACCGGTGATCCCCTGGCCGCGGCCGCGCTGGACGCCCTGGAAAGCGGCGCTCCGCTACCGCCGCCGTTCGCGGACGAGCGGTCGGCGTTCGCCTACCTCCACCCCGACCCGTCCCGGCTGACCGGCACCGTCGTCTTCCTGTCCGTCGATGAGGCCCCGCACCGCCCGCACCCGATCCACCGCCCGTCGTTCGCCGTCCCCGCCCTGTTCGGTGCGACGGAGAGCGACCCGCTGCAGGCCGTCGTCGAGGCGTTCACCCATGCGCGGGCGACGTTCGACGACCGCGCCGACGAGCTCGACGCGGCGCTGCGGGCGCGCTTCCTCGCCTGACGACCGTCGCCTACGCCCGCGGGATGGCCCGGGTGTTGTAGAGATACCGGCCGTCCTGGAGGAACGTGATCAGCGGGTGCACGCCCTCGTCCCGCTCCACGCCGACGAGCACGGGGCCGGCGTCCAGCGGCACGTACCGCATCGTCCGGCTTTCGTCGTCCTTGACGTCGCCGACGGGGGTGTAGGTGACCTCCAGCCCGTCGTCCGCCGGCCGCACCTCGAAGACGGCCGCGGGCGACGCGAAGCGACCCGTGAGCGGCGTGGCCGGCGCCGGGCTCGCCGGCGGTGTCGGGCGGGCCGGCACCGTGATCCCGGCCGTGGCCGCCAGGACCGCGTCGAGCACCTCGTCGATCATGGCCGGTGCGTCGCCGCCGTTCGTCGTGATCGCGACCACCACGTCCCGGTCGGGCACCATTCGCCAGCAGGTGCGCTGGCCGGGCGTGCTGCCGTCGTGGCCGACGACCGGCACACCGTCCCAGTCGAAGAGCATCAGGCCGAGACCCCAGCCGTACGCGGCGCGGGCGCCCAGGTCCGGCAGGGTGGCCTGGGGTTCGCACATCGCCGCGAACGTGCCGGCCGGCAGGATCCGGGTGCCGTCCTCGGCCACGCCGTCGGCGAGGAACATGCGGCCGAACCGGACCAGCTCCCGCATCGCCGCGCTCGGGGTCGACCCGGCCGGCGCGTTGGACTGCGGCAGTTGCCAGCGCGCGAACAGCTTCCCGGCGGCGCCGATGTGCCCGGCCGCGGCCCGGAACAGGACGGCCTCCTCCGCGTAGAGCGCCATGTGCCGGACGCCGAGGGGCGCGATCACGTGGCGGCGCAGGCTCGCTTCCCAGGTGCCGCCCCGCAGCCGGGCGGCGAGGGCGCCGAGCGCGACGTAGCCGGAGTTGCAGTACGAGAACAGCGCGCCGGGCGGCGCCACCTGCCGCGCGTTGGTCCGCATGAACGCGACCAGCCGGCCGACCGCGTCGTCGCCGCGGCCGGTGTCCTCGAACAGGTCGCCGTCGAAGCCGCCGGTGTGCGCGAGCAGCTGCCGGACGGTCACGGCCTCGCTCGCGGCCGGGTCGAGCACCCCGAACTCGGGCAGGTAGCGGCGGACCGGCGCGTCCAGGTCGACCAGGCCCTCGCCGACCAGTTGCATGACCAGGGCCGCGGTCCAGACCTTGGTGACCGACCCGATCTGGAAGACGCTGTCGTGAGTGGTCTCGACGCCGGTGTCACGGTTGACCACCCCGGTAGCGGCCTCGGCCAGCTCACCGCCGACCCCGACGGCGGCGGCCGCCCCGGGCACCCCGTGCCGCCGCGCGGCCTCGTCGAGCAACGGCTGCAGTTCCGGGAGCAACGCCATGCGGACGACCGTACGGGGTCCGCGGATCACGCCGCGAGCAGGATGTCGGTCAGGTCGGTGAGCGTGAGGGGCGGGGCCAGGTGGTAACCCTGGACGAACGGGACGCCGAGGCGGGCCAGCGCGGCGAGCTGGTCCGCCGTCTCGACGCCTTCGGCGGTGACCCGCAGCCGCAGGCGCCGGGCCAGGTCGGTGAGCAGGGTGACGATGGCGTCGTCGCGCGGGCTCTCCAGCATGCGGGCCACGAACTGTCTGTCGATCTTGATGCCGTGCAGGGCCAGGCGGGAGAGGTAGCGCAGGTCGGTCGAGCCGGCACCCATGTCGTCGAGGGCGACCGCGACCCCGCGCCGGGTCAGGATCTCCAGGCGCGGCGCCGCCCGGGTGAGGGTCTCGAGGTCGGCGCCCTCGCAGAGCTCCAGCCGGAGCCGCCGCGCGGGCAGCCCGGTCCGGTCCAGCGCGGCGAGGACCGGCTCGGTGAAGTCGGTCGCCAGGGTGGGCGCGGAGAGGTTGACGTTGACGTGCGCCGGTGCCGCACAGCCGAGCGCACCGCGCAGCTCGAGCATGTCCGTGCAGGCCCGCCGCAGCACCCAACGGTCGAGCAACGGCATGTGCCCGCCCAGGTGGCCCGCGGCGAAGAACCGGTCGGGTGTCAGCAGGCCGAGCGTCGGATGCTCCCAGCGCACCAGCGCTTCCACGGCGACGACCGCCCGGTCCGGGATCCGCAGGATGGGCTGGTAGAGCAGCCGCAACTCGTCGCGGGCGACGGCCTCGGCCAGGTTGCCGTCGGCGGCCCGCCGGTCCACCGGGCGCGCGGGCGGGCTGGGCAGCCGATCGCTCGCGCTCGTCGTCAGGACCTTGGGGCGGCAGGTCATCCGCTGCTCCTATCGACTCGGCACCGCGTCGTCGCGGCGGCGTCCGACCACTGTCGTGCGGCCGTGGTGAGCCCGAGCCCCGTGGCGGACCCGGGTTCGTGAGATCCCCGCGTACCCCGGGGTCGGCGGTGTCCGGCCCCGAACGTCCGGTTCAGTGGCGGCCGGCGGTCGCCGGTGCCGGGTCGAGTGCCGCGTCCCGCAGCTCCCGGCGCGACGTGATCGCGAGCTTGGCGAAGACGTTGCGCAGGTGCCACTCGACCGTCCGCGGGCTGATGAACAGCTCGGCGCCGATCTCCTGGTTGGTCCGCCCGTCGCGGGCCAGCGCGGCGACCAGTGACTCCTGCGGTGTCAGGGTCAGGCTCGTGTTCGTGGTGCGCTTGTGCACCGCCTCGCCGGTCGCCAGCAGCTCGTTGCGGGCCCGCTCGGCGAACGCCTCGGCGCCCATCTGGCTGAGCAGCCGGTGGGCGCGGCGCAGCTGGTGGCGGGCGTCGGCGCGGCGGTTGTTGCGGCGCAACCATTCCCCGTACACCAGGTGTGCCCGGGCGAGGTGCGCCTCCATCCGGGAGTCGCGGAGCCGGTCGAGGGCCGTCCGGTAGAGATCGTCGGCCGCCGGGCCGCGGGTGAGCAACGCCCGCGCCAGCGCCTCGGTGCCCCGGGCCCAGGGCGTCCCGCTCGCCCGGGCCCGCTCGCTGAGCTCCCGCAGCGCCGCCTCGCCGATGTCCCACTCCTCCAAGCGGGCGGCCGCTTCCACCAGCTCGGCCAGGCCCCAGGACCGGGACACCATCTGGTCGGCGCTGGTGGCCCACTGGGCGGCGGCGAGCGCCGTCGCGTAGTGGCCGAGCCCGTTGTGCAGGACGGCCGAGGCGTACTCGGCCACCACCAGCGTGCTGCCCTCGCCCCGGGGGAACGCGTCCTCGATGCCGACCTCCGCGAGCTTCGCGGTGGCCGCCTGGTCACCCCGCCAGGCCGCCAGCATCATCGGCGCGTACGGGGGAGGTGCGACCGGGACCGCGGCGGTGAGCGCGGCGGCTTCGTCGATCAGCGCGGCCGCTTCGGTGAAGTCCCCGGCCTGCAGGTGGAAACCGGCGAGGAAGTCCACCGCCATCGGCAGCAGGCTCAACATCCCGGTCTCCCGGGCGCAGCGCACGAAACGGTCCAGCAGGTCGAGCCAGGCCGTGCCCTCCCACAGCTCCATCGCCACCAGCGAGGCCGTCAGGCAGATCAGGGTGACGCCACCGCCGCCCTTGACCTCCAGCGCCCGGCGCAGGATCGGCACCGCGGCCGGATATCCGGCGGTGAACTGCGCCGACAGGCCGTCGAGCAGGAAGTCGACCGGACCCGGTGGGCCGGGTTCGGCCGGCGCCAGCCGGGCCGCCTCCGCCACACCGCGCACCCGCTCGCCGGGCGCCAGTTGCCCGGCTCCGGCGAAGACCGCGGCCAGCAGCGCCTCGAGGTAGGTCTCGCGCGCCAGCGACACGTCGAGCGGCGTCAACCGGCGCGCGGCGTCGAGCAGCAGCGCCGGTGCTTCGGCGCCGTGGCTGCGGGTGAACGCCAACTGCGCGCGCAGGCGCACGAGACGGGCCGTCCGCAGGGGGTCGAGCCCGGCCATCTCCGCGGTGGCGAGCAACTCGTCGGCGGCGTCGGGCGCACCGGCGGCCGCGGCGGCCTCGGCGGCGGCCAGGGCGCGCCGGCCGCGGTGGTCCGGTTCCGGGGTGAGCTCGGCGGCCCGGCGCAGGAACGCCGCCGCGGCCGCGGCGCCGCCACGCGCGCGGGCCCGGTCCGCCGACCGTTCGAGCTCCGCGGCCAACGACTCGTCCGGTGCCGCCGCCGCGCCGGCGAGGTGCCAGGCACGGCGATCCGGGTCGGTCCGCCGGTCGGTCACCTCGGCGAGCGCGCGGTGCGCCCGGCGCAGCTCGTAGAGGCCGGCGGACCGGTGCACCGCCGAGCGCACCAGGGGGTGGGCGAAGCGGACGCGGGTGCCCAGGCCGATCAGGCCGGCGGCCTCCGCGGGCTCGGCGACCGCGCCGTCGAGCTCCGACACGGCCGCGGCCCGCCACAGCACCGTCGGGTCGCCGACCGGTTCGACCGCGGCCAGGTGCAGGAACCGCTGGGTCGGTGCCGGCAGGGCGTGCACGCGCCGCGCGTACGCCCGCTCGATCCGCCCGGCCCGGGTCTCCACCGGCCAGTTGCCCGGCAGGTCGGGCCACTCGCCCAGCTCCGTGGCGGTGAGCTCGGCCGACATCTCCAGCAGCGCCAACGGATTCCCGCGGGCCTCGGCGACGATCCGTTCCCGGACCCGCTCGTCGACCAGTGCGGGCACCGCCGACGCGAGCAGCGCGCGGGCGTCACGGTCGTCGAGCCCCGAGCAGCTCCGGCAGGCCGAGCAGCTCTCGGTCGTCACTGGGCTCGTTCTCGGCGAAGACCATGGCGATCGGCTCGGCCATCAGCCGCCGCGCCACGAACGCCAGCGCCTGGACCGAGGCCCGGTCGAGCCACTGGACGTCGTCGACCAGGCAGAGCAGCGGCGTGCTGCCGGCCGTCTCCGCGAGCAGCATCAGGGCGGCCAGGCCGACCAGGAACCGGTCCGGGGCGGGCCCTTCGACGATCCCGAACGCGACACCCAACGCGTCGCGCTGCGGGGGCGGGAGGCGATCGAGCCGGTCGAGCATCGAGAGGCAGAACTGGTGCAGGCCCGCGTAGGCAAGCTCCATTTCGGACTCGACGCCGGTGACCCGGATGATCCGTGTGCCGGCCGCCTGCTCGCCCAGGTGGTCGAGCAGTGCCGTCTTGCCCGCCCCGGACTCACCGCGCAACACCAGCACCATGTGGTCGCCGGCCCGCACGTCAGCCAGGAGCTGGTCGAGCACCTCGCGCTCGGCACGCCGGCCGTAAAGCTCATGTCCTGGATACATCCGGACATCTCCCTCGGAGCCGTTCGCGGGCACCGCGGGCACAGGCCAGAACCGGCATCACCCACGGTTCCGCGCCCCTCCAGCTTAATCCGGGGATGCGCCCGGTTCCGCGATTTCCGCCCGCGTAGAGGCGAACCAGGCGGCCCACCGTGTCGCGGTCGCCGTCGAGGTGGACGGTGCCGGCGCGTTCGGCCGCGGTGAGGGGGAGGCCGTCGAAAAGGACCTGGCTCCAGGCCGTCGCGTCGGCGGTCACCGTGGCCGCCGGGCGTGCGGCCGGGAGTGGCCGGCGCCATCGTGCGCATCGCGATCACGATCCCGTCCGGCGTCATGCCGCCCGGGGTCGTCGGGTCCGAGCCCCTCGAGAACCAGCGGCCCAGCGACTGCAGCACCGGCTCCAGGCCGCGTCCCCCACGCCGTGGCCGTGTAGGCCCCCGTGCGGGCCAGGTCCGGCGGCACGACCTGCTCCACGGCGGCGGCGTCATCGCCTGCTTCCTGCGCCAGGGCGACAGGTTCTTCCTGACCTACGAGACGACCGGCCGCGGCGTCGAGGCCATCATGTCGTCACACAAACTGCTGGACCTGACGGTGTACGGGCGGCAGGAGGTGTGGGAGGACTCGCCCGCGGGCTGGCCGCAGGAGCCCGCCTGCTCCCGCTGGCGCCGCGACGGCCGTCCCGTTCCACAGTGGACCAGGCGTGGGGTCACCCCCGTCGGCGCCGCGCCCGGACCGCACTGTCACCGAGCGGCCCGGCGCGCCCACGGGGGCAGCGGCTCGCGGGCCGCGACCCAGGCCGGCGGCACGCCGGTGCTGCCGGGGCGGTCGCCGATCCCGGTGTAGGCGGCCACGATCCCGCCCACGATCGCCGCGGTGGTGTCGACGTCGCCGCCGGCCCGCACGCACGCGGTGATCGCCGCCGGATAGTCGTCGAGGTACGTCGCCGCGGTCCACAGCGCGAACGGCACGGTGTCCTGCGCCGTCACCCGTGAGCCGTTGCCGAGGTCGTACGCGGCCTCCTCGACGGTCCGGCCGACCAGCCGCACCGCCCGCGCCATGCCCCGTGCGACCGCGCCCTCGACCAGGTAGGGCCGGAGCCGGTCGAGCACCGCGGCCGGCGGCGGCCGCTCGCCGTCCAGCCTGGCCGCGGCGGCGTGCGCGGCGGCGACGGCGACGAGCACCGCACCGGCGATCCCTTCTGGATGCGCGTGCGTCACCTCCGCGGACAGGATCGCCTCGGTGGCCGCGACCCGCGGCCGGTCCGGGTGGTACGCGCCCAGCGGCGCCACCCGCATCGCCGCGCCGTTGCCCCACGATCCCTGACCGCCGAACGCCTCGGCGGCGGCCCGCCGCCACGGCACGCCGTCCCGGATCTCGTGCAGGATCACCACCGCGCCGGCCCCGTAGCCGCGGTAGGGCTCACACCGGTCGGCGAACAGCGCCGCGAGCCGGTCCTGGTCGATCCGGCCGTGGTCGCGCACCTCCGCCAGCACCGTGGCGGCCATGTGCGTGTCGTCCGTCCATTCCCACGGCGCCTCGGGCGGCCGACCCGCCTCGAGGTCGGCCAGCGAGCGGCCGACCATGAAGAACTGGGCGCCGAGGGCGTCACCGACGGAGAGGCCGTCCAAACTGTCCTGAGTCAGGCCGACCCGGGTCGGCTCGTACACGACGAACGTCATCGCCGCCGATCATGCCCGACCGCGCGGAAATCCGCCGCCTCCGGCGCAACGAAATGCCGTTCTCGTGCGCCTAGTCTGACGTGGCGGTGGAGACGATGGCGCCGGTCGACACGTTCGACGCGGTCTATGCGGCGCACTATGCCCCGTTGGTCCGGCTCGCCTACGTGACCGTGGGCAGCCTGCCCGCTGCCGAAGACGTCGTGCAGGACGTGTTCGTCGAGTGGTACCGCCGCATCGACCGGGTCGACGCGCCGGCGGCGTACCTGCGTAAGGCGGTCGTGTCCCGATGCTCCTCGTGGGTCCGGCGGCGCGTGCTGGAGCGCCGGCACGCCGGCACGTTCGACGAGGCGCTCGTGGCGGCGCCCGATCCCCGGATCGTCGCGGTCCGCGTCGCCCTGGCCCGGCTGACGCCGCGGCAGCAGTCGGCCGTGTTCCTGCGGTACTACCTCGACCTCTCCGTGCCCGAGGTCGCCGAGACGCTCGACTGCCCGCTCGGCACCGCGAAGTCGTTGCTGCACCGCGGGCTGGCCCGCCTGCAGGCACACCTGGAGGACCGATGATCCCCGAACATCGCGTCGCGGATCTGGTCCGCGCCGCCGTCGACGCGATTCCGGTCGTGCAGCCCCCGTCGGCGGCGCTCAAGGCCCGGGCCGTCGGCCGCCGGCGGCCGGCCCGCACCTGGTCGCCGGTGCTGGTGGCCGCGGCCGTCGGCGCGACCGTCCTGGCGGCGGCGGTGGCGCTGCCGGGTCGTCCGGCCACGCCCGGCGCGGGTGAGCCGACCTACCGGTTGCCCCGGGAGCTGGCCGGCGTCTCGTCCCGGACGGCCACGGTCGCGCAGGACCCGCCCGGCCGGTCGATCGCGCTGTTCACCGAGCGCGGCGAGCAGGTCGTCCTGGCGACCGACGGGGTCACCTACCGCAAGCTGGACGCGGGCGGCACCGCCCTGCTGTCGCCCGACGGCCTGGCGGTGGTGGTGAGTGACCCGGCCCGGGCGACGGGGGAGGCCGACGTCGTCGACCTGCGCACGGGCCGGGCACAGCGGTACGCAGCGGGTGCGCCGGTCGCGCTCCGCCCGCTCGCCTGGTCGCCGGACGGTCGCCGGGTGGCGTTCGCGACCCAGGCCATCGCGACCGGATCCGGGCCGGCCGGGGTGGGCGTGCTGGACCTCGACACCCGCGGCTTCGCCCCGGTGGCTGATCCCCGCTCGGGGACCGGCGACGGCGTGGTCCGGGCGGTCTTCACGGCCACGGGTACGGAGGTCGTCGCGTCGGCGGGCGCCGAGTACGGCTGCACGCTGCGCGTCTACGGGGTGGACGCACCGACACCCTCCGTGCCGCTCGCCGTCGACGGCCCGGTCGACGGCTGCCGGGAGGTCGTGACGCTCGGCCTGCACGCGCTGTCGACCCGGCCGGACCCGGACAGCTTCGTCATCGAGGCCATCCCGCCGTTGCTGCTGGCGGTCGGCGAGCGTCACGGCATCGTGGAGCGCCTCAGCTTCCGCGGCGACGCGTACGGCACGGGGGCGCTCCCGGAGCCGATCACCCTCGGCAGCGGCGACCGCTTCCTCGGCTGGAACGGCCGGACGGGCGTCTATATCGGACAGTCCGGCGGGGTGGTGGAGGCGCCGCTCGACGGCCGCGGCGTGGTCCGGATGACCCGCTTCGGGGACGACCCGGTCACGAACTTCCAGCTCGCGACGGCCCTCGCGCCGGAGAGCACACTGGCCGACGTCGAGCCGGGCGCCTGGCCCTGGTCACCGGCCCGGACCGCGACGATCGCCGCGCTGCTGCTGCTCGCGGCGGCAGCGGCGGTCGTGCTCCGGCGCCGCCGCCGCCGAACCTGACACGCCACCGAGGCACTCGGTCGTACGGTGGGACGGTGGCGCGACTCGTACACCTGAACGGCCCTCCCGGCATCGGCAAGTCGACGCTGGCCGCGCTCTACGTGGAGCGGCACCCCGGCACGCTGAACCTCGACGTCGACGCCGTGCACCGCCTGGTCGGCGGCTGGCAGGACGAGGACAACCGGACGTGGGACGTCGTGTGGCCCCTCGTGCGGGCGATGGCCGCCACCCAGTTGGCCGGCGGACGGGACGTCGTGCTGCCCCAGTACCTGGCGCGGCTCGACGAGATCACGACCCTCGAGGAACTGGCGCGCGGTCAGGGGGCCGGGTTCGTCGAGATCGTGCTGCTCGACGACCGGCAGGCGTCGATCGAGCGGTTCGCGCACCGGGCCCGGGACGACGACGACCCGTGGGTACGCCATCACCAGCGGTTCGTCGAGCAGCGCGGTGGCACCGCCTTCCTCGGCTCGATGTACGACGACCTGCTGGAGGTCCTCCGGCAGCGCCCGCTCGCGGTCGTGGTGCCCAGCACGGCCGGCGCGGTACGGGAGACCTACGACCGCCTCGCCACCGTCCTCCACAATGGAGGCTGAAGGGCATGACATGATCAATACGTGGAGAGTACGTCAGCAGGAGCAGCCGGTGTGCGGCCCGGCGCAGCAGCCTTCCCCACGCCAGGCCGCGCGGCCTTCCCGGACCGCTACCGCCGCGGTTCTCGAGTTGGTCTTCTTCGCGGCTTGTCGATCGTGCTCCTGCTCGGCGCAGGCCCTTCTCCTCGACCGCCGAAGGCATTCAACCTCTTTGCCCTTTCAGATCGGCTACACAGCCAGCGCATACCATCGGTCCTCGGTGTGGTGGCCCTTCCCTTGGTGGATCGTGCGCTCTGCGCGGGCTTCTGTTCCGTGCAGCCGCGACGGGCGATCATGCGCAATCTCGCGGCCAATGCCGCGTTGAAGGCGTCGACCGGGCAGGCCCGCGCTACGGAGGAAGCGAGCTGGGAACATTCAGTCCCGTTTTGTCGGCGAGCAATAGCCCGCAATGTTCTCTATACAAAGATGTGGGCGACTTCGGGTCGAGTTTCCTATACCGCCGCAACCAGCCGGAAAGCCCGGAAGCGGTGAACACCCCGCCCTGAACGGCTCGCGAAATGCGGGGGCATCATTGATGAGTCTGTCCTTGCAGAAGCGCAACAAGCCAGTTCTGGCCGCCACCCTCGCCGTCGCGGGCGTCTTCGGCCGCTCCGGCGTGGCCTACGCCCTCTGGTCTCAGACCTGTGTAGAACGGGCTCGGCGCCAATACCGAGACGTTGCGCCGATCGAGGTCACCGGAGCGTGGCTGGGCCGCGCCGTGACTGCCAACGACACCTCGGACGACAACCTGATGCCAAACCGAGTCCGGCATCGTCCAGCTGAGGAAGGTGCCCCGCCGTGTGCCGGATTCCAGGACGGTTGACT
>NZ_BONE01000046.1 GCF_016862555.1 Asanoa siamensis
AGACGCAGCACGGCCAGCGAGTCCCCGCCGGCAGCGAAGAAGTTGTCGTCGTCGGCCGGCGGCGAGCCCAGCACGGCCATCCACGCCAAGGCAAGCGGGCCCGTTTCCGCGTGGCGCCGGGCTGCGGTCACGGGCTGCGGGTGCGGCGGCAACGCCGCCTGATCCACCTGTCCCGACGGGGTACGCGGGATGGCGGTGACCGGCACGAGGCGGTGCGGGACCGCCGCCGGCGGCAGGTCGCGGCGCAGGGCCCGGTCCAGCTGCGCGGGATCCGGGCAGCCGGCGACGTACAGGATCAGTTCCGGATCGGCGGCCGCGTCCCGTACGGTCGCTGTCGCCCAGGCGTCGGTGCACAGCCGGGTCGACCGGGCCGCCGCCTCGACGGCGTCGAGCTCGACACGGGTTCCGCGGATCTTGACCTGCCGGTCCGTCCGTCCAGTGATCACGAGTTGCCCGTCGTGGTCGAGCAGGGCCACATCTCCGGTGAGGTAGCCGCGGCGGCCGGGCGAGCAAGGGTCGTCGCGGAACCGTTGGCGGGTCAGCTCCGCGTCCTCGAGGTATCCAAGGGCGATGCCGGCGCCGGTGAGCAACAGGTGGCCGGGCACTCCCGGCGGTGCGGAAGCGGCGTTGTCGATGAGCACCCGGGCGCCGAGCCCGCGGATTGGCGCGCCGACCGGCACCGGTTCTGCGCCGCCGGTCACGGTGGCAACGGCGGCGGTGACGGTCGCCTCGGTGGGCCCGTAGATGTTGAAATGCCGCGCACCGGGCGCGGAGGCGAGGTCGGCACTTCGGCAATGGTCTCCGGCCGAGGCGAGCATCTGTAGGGCGGGCGCGCTGGCACCGGCCAGCAGGCGCACCATTGGTGCGGGCAGGAAGGCGTGGGTCACTCGCGCGCTCACTAGGGCGGAACTCAGGTCACTCGTGGCCGGGTCGACGTGAACGAGCGTCGCTCCCGCTGTCAACGTGCCGGCCACGTGGCAGATCCACGGGTCGACGACCGGGGGTGCGATCAGCAGGACTCTGCTGCCGGCGGAGATGTCGAATCGCTGCGCCTCTCCTTGGATCAGGTTCGATAACGCGGCACGGCTGACCACGACCCCCTTGGGGGTGCCGGTTGTGCCGGACGTGAAGATGATGTAGGCAGGGCTGCCCGGCCCGGCTGGCGAGCGATCCTGACCGGGTGATACGCGGAGACGGTCGACACCGGTGGCGGTGATGCGGGCGACGGCCCGGCATCGCCGTTCCATCGGTGCCGGATCGGTGCCAGTCGAGTCGTCGAACGGCACATAGACCGCGTTTACGGTCAGCGTCGCGAGGAAGGCAGCGATACGGTCGATCAAGGGTAGGGCGCCAACGCTGACGCAGTCGCCGGGCTTGGCGATGCCCCGCAGCGCCTGGATCATCTCCTCGGCGCGCTGGCGCAGCTGCCTCGCGGTGTAGGTCAGCCCGCAGTCCTCGACCACGACGGTTTCGGGGTGTTCCAGCAAGGTTGCCATCGCGGCGGCCTCGACGGCGCGGAACGGATACGGCCGGCTCGGGGTCGCGGTTCGCTCGACGGCTGCGCGTGCGTCGCCAGGTAAAAGGGTGTCGCTCTGCAGCGGTGTGGCGGGCGCGTCGACGAAGGCGCGAAGAAAGGCACCTATCGTAGCGCCGAGGGCGGGCAGGTGTTTGGCGAAAGAGCTGCCCGCCGGGGCGCGGACGACGAGGTCCAGACGCCCGTCCGGGTTCTGTGTCGCCACGGTGATGAGACCGCCGGCCTGGTCGGCGCTCGGCAGGTCGATGCGCCGGGCCGTGGCGTCGTTATCGGCGACGGCGGGGGCTTCCCGTCGCTGCACGACGAGCACCGCGGCGTCGGGCCCGGTGAGGGTGGCGGGTGCGCCCAGCTCGTCCAACAGCGTGGCGTCGACTGCGGCGTGCTCACGCAGTTCCAGCAGGCGTCGGGTGACCCGGCCGACGTGAACGCCGAGCGTGTCGGCCCAGTCGTGCTGGATCCGGACCGGCACCACGGTCGTCATCTGGCCGAACATGTCTAGCTGAATCGCAGTTCTGGTGTCGACCGCGACGAAGGTGGTGACGTCTCCGCGGCCCTGGTACCGGGCGAGCGCGTGGGCGTGGGCGGCCAGAAGGACGCCCGCCCGGGTCGCGCGCGCCCAGGCGGCGCCACGATCGATGTCGCTAAGCGTGATGCTGTCTAGGGTCGTGCGCCAGACCTGAGGATCGCTGCCATCGGCGGCGCCGCCGGTGGGGGTGAACCCCTCGAACTGGCGTGCCCAGTAGGAACGGGTGTGGTCGTCTACATCCGATGCAGCGGACAGCGCCGCCGAGTAGGCCGGCGGCTGCCGCAGCTCGGGCGGTGTCGCCGTCTCGCCGTGCCGGTACCGTGCGGCGACCGCGCGGTGCAGCAGAGCCATCGACTGGCCGTCAGCGACGATGTGATCAATTGTCTCGAAGACTGCCCACCTGTCGTCGCTCAGTCGCAAAACCTCCACGGCCGCGAGGGGGCCAGCGGCAGGATCGAAGCGGCGTCGCCGGTTACGGTCGACTTGATCCCGCAACCATTCGTTGGCGTCGGGGGTGGCTCGCGCGTCCACGTACCGCACCTCAACGCGCGGTGTTGTGCCCCGTGCCCAGCCGTGACGGGGGTGCCAGGTCAGGTACAGGGCGTCGTAGGTCGCCAACGTCATCCGGTAGGCCGCGCAGAGACGGTCGCTATCGAGGGCGCCAGTGACGGTGTACGCGTAGGCACAGTTGATGCCCTCGCCACCGGCGGCCCGGGACAGCAGCAGGCCGCGTTGAGCGGGATGCGCCGGCAGGAACGGCTCACCACCGGTGGTGGCGGAATTGTCGCCGGTCAGGCGCACCGGTGAGCCGGGTGCCGTCGTGTCAGCCATGGCCGGCGGTCTGTGATCGGGTGTGTAGGAACGTCGCGAGTGCACGCGCGGTGGGTTGGTCGAGGACGTCCAGGGCGGTGAGTCGCACACCGACGGCCTGCTGAACCGCCCCGGTAAGCCGGACGAGGTCAAGGCTGCTGAGACCAGCCAGGAACATGTCGTCGTCAACGCCGATCGGGGTTCCGGCGATGCCCGTACACAACGCCGCGATCTGTTCAGCGGTCAGGGCAGGTCCCGGCGCAGCCGCGGCGGCACCGGAACAGGTCGCGGACTCGGGTTCGGCTGCCGGCGGAGGTTGGCTGCCGGCGGCGCGGACGTCATCGCTCATCTGGGCTCCTGATCCGGGGGGAGCCCGGCGTACCGGGCGAGCGTTTCGAGGAACGAGCGGTTCATGCAACCTGCCGCCGCGTCGTCGAGAATTCCGTCGCGCCACAGCAGCCGCCCGTCGCCGGGCGTTTGGCGGGTCCCTGGCGCCAGAAAGCAGGCGAGGCCTGCCTTGGCCGGGCTATCCGGGGGAGGAACGGGACGCCACCGGACGGGACCGGCGGTGCGGTGCCCAGCCCGGGACTCGAAGGACAGCATGGCGTGGGGCTCGCCACCGAGGAGCGGGCGGAGCTGGGCGATGTCGGCGTGGGCTCGCGCGGCCGCGAACTGCAGGTCGTGCTGCCAGCGGCGGATGGTCTCGACTGTGCCGGCCGCGGGGCGGGCCGGCACCCACACCGTGTTGACGTAGCATCCGACGACGTCGTGGTCAGCGAGGTACGCGCGGCGTGAGACGGGAACCGCGACGGTCACGGCCGGGCTGCCGAAATGGTCGCGAAGGACGTCGCCGAAGGCGGCGCCGTAAACGGCCGCGACGGGAACCCGCGCGATGCGCGCCTGGCGGGCGCAGCCGTCGGTCACCTCGGGTGGGATGGCGAATCTGAGCAGAGCTGTCGGCTCCGCTCTGCGCACGGTGGCGGTGCTCGTCAGGGTGGCGTCCCGTAACGCGGTGGCGGCCTCCAGCGTGGCCCGCAGGCCGGCCGCACGTGCTTGTTCGCTGATGGTCGTCTGTGCCCAGCATCTGTAGCGCGGGTCGTGGCCGGTCGGGACCGGCTGTCCGGCCGCCCGGCGGAAGATCTCGTTCCAGAGTAGGTCGACGGCGTGTTCGTCGACGAACAGGTGGTGCGTGACGAGGGCGCAGACCCCGCTGTCCTGGCCGCGGCGAAAGAAGATGATGGTGGTGTGCGGCCGCGCGGCCCGCTCGAGGACCTGGACGTAGCGGTGTCGCTCCCGCCGGAGCCGTTTCTGGATCGCCGTGGCGGTGTGCTCGGGATCCGCCGCGCGTAGATCCAGGTTCTCCGTGGCGAGGACGTCGCTGTCTTCGACGGTGACGATGATGTCCCCGGCGGGGCTGACGGCGGGTTGCCAGGCGAACACCTCGTGGCGGGTGATGGTGGCCCGTGCTGCCTGCGGCAGTTCCTCCCACCTCGGCACTCCGGATACCTCGACCGCGCTGACGACGGTGTAGGTGGCGGGATCCGGCGCCCAGGTCTCCGCGGCGAGGATCCCCAGCTGAGGTGCAGACAACGCCGGCTCCGGGACGCTGTCCGGTGCGGGCCGAGGCAGAGCCGGGCTACCGGGCACTGGCGTCACCCTCCGACGTCCCGGCGCCGTCGATCGCCGCGGCGATGGCGGCGATCGTCGGGTGCTCCATCAGGTGCTGGACCGTCAGTTCGGCGTCGAGATCCTCCCGGATCCGGGCGGACAGGAAGGCGAGCAGCAACGAGTTGCCACCGGCGTCAAAGAAGTCCTCGAACACTCCGATCTCGTCGCGGTGCAGCAGATCCACCCAAATTTCGTGGACGGCTCCCTCCGTCGGGGTTCGCGGCGGCGCCGGGACGGCACCAGCGGCGGCATCGCTCACCAAGTCGTGGTGTCCCAGACTGGCCGCGGAGACCGGCAGCATGGCGGCCAGGTCGGCGATCCGCCGGCCGGCGCCGTTGGCGGCCGCGGCGAGCAACTGCTGGTAGGCGGTGGCCAGCGCGGTGGCGCTGGACTCGTCGAACAGGTCGGATCGGTAGATCAGCCGGCCGCCGAGGCCGCCGGAACAGTCGTCCTCCCACACGTGCCATTCCAGTTCGTAGCGGATGTCGACGCGGGTGATGGGGAAAGCGCGGATCTCGGCTCCCGGCAGGACGATGTCCTGGTACGGCAGGTTGGCGAACGCAAGCGAGGTCTGCTGGAGCACCGTCGCCCCGCCCACGCGTTCGACGACGCGCTGGAACGGCACCGCGTGGTGCTCGTACCCGTCCAACGCGGTGTCACGGACCTGATCCATCAGGCTCTCGAACGTCATGGCGGCGGCGACTTGTGACCGCAGGGCGAGCACGTTGACGAAGAAGCCGATCAACGGCTCGAACGCCGTGTCGGGGCGGCCGCCGTACGGGACGCTGATGACGATGTCGGGCTGCCCGCTGACATGGTGCATCAGCGCAACCAGTGCGGCCTGCAGCACCATGAACGTGGTCGCCCTGCGGGTCCGCGCGCGTGCCTCGAGCCGGACCCTGTTTGTTGCCGGGATCCGCAACGGGACTTCCGCGCCGCGAGGCTGCGCCGCCGGGACCGCAGGATGGTCGTGCCGTAGTCCGGATAGGGTTGCGATTCCCGCGAGCTGACGCTGCCAGTACGTCAGGTGATCCTGCTCGGTCGCCGCGTCGGCCTGCTCCTGCGCTAGGACGAAGTCGCCGTAGCCGGCGTCGAGGGCGGGTAGCTCTGAATCCCGCCCGGCGTACAGCAACGACAGGTCCCGGGCGAAGACGCTCTTCGACCATCCGTCGCAGTAGAGGTGGTGCATGATCCAGAAGAACACGTGCCGCCGCGGTGCCAGGATCACCAGGACGAACCGCAGGCCGTGCTCGGTGTACAGATCGAACGGACGTGCCGCCTCCCTGTCCAACAGGGAACGGGCAGCGTTGTCGCGCTCTGCTTCGGGCAGCTCCTGCAGATCGTGCACTGCTATCAAGGCGGGCTGCGGCTCGTCGACCACCTGGGCGAGGGTGGGCCCGTCGTGGACGAGCCTGGAGCGCAGGACGTCGTGCCGCCGGATGAGCTCGCTAAGGCCTCGCCGTAGCGAGGCGACGTCGAGGTCGCCGATGATCTCGATCGCGGCGGGCACGTTGAAGATCGGGCTGTCGCCGGCCCTTTGCTGCTGCATCGCGATTCCGAGCTGCCCCGCGGACAGGCTCCGGACCTGGCCGGCCGTAGCGGTGTTCGTGTCCGTGCCAGGGCGGTTCGCCGCAGTGGGTGTAGGGGTCATCGGACGGTCTCCGCGTCCGGTGCTGGCGCGCCGGCGGCGCCGCCCACCAGGCTCACCGCGTGTGGAGTGGCTTCGGGTCGAAGGTGCGACGCGAACGCGACCAACTCGGAGGTGGCAAAGATGAGGCGGAGCGGAATCTCGCAGCCGAGGCGGACCCGAAGCCGCGTGATGACCCGCGCGGCGGTGAGCGAGTTCCCGCCGATCTCGAAGAAGTCGTCCCCGGCGGAGACCGGCCGGCCCAGAACCTCCTTCCACACCTCGGCGACGACGGTCACCACGGGATCGTCATCGATGCCGACTTCTTGCGGGAGGCGTCGCACGTGGGCTCGCAGAGCGTCAGTGACCCGAGGGCGGTCGGCCTTGCCGCTGGAGGTGTGCGCTATCTGCGTGAGGATCAGAAGCAGGGCGGGGAGGTGGTGATCGGGTAGTTCTCGCAGATGCTCGAGGAGTTGCCCGGTCGTCACCGGGCGAGGCAAGGACGGCGGTGAGACGGTCGTGCGCGCCCGGGGGAGTGGCTGCTGTGCGTAGCCAGGGCGGCGGGCGTACACGTAGTGCATGTCCGTACCGGCGAACATGGTGTCCTGCGCGGTAGAGACGTGGAATCCGCGCTGCCGAAGAAGCGCGACCGTGCGTGCGAGTCGCCCGCCGAGATCACGGACTTCGGCCACGACCTGGGCGATGCGTGGCCAGTCCGCGTCGTCGATGCCGGCGAGAAGAGCAAGCTCCGAGTCCTGCACGTCGATCTTCAGCAGGTCGACGTGATCGACGGCCTCCGCGGTGAGCATGTCGGACAGCCGGGTCACTGTGCAGGGGAACTTCTGCGGCACGAGCTTCGCCTCGGCCAGCTCCCCGGTCACCTCGCGCAGCTCGCCGGTTACCTCTCCGGCCGCCACCTGATTCCCGATGATGGAGGAGATGGTGCGCGCCTCGTGGTCGGGGTCGGCGTGGATCGAGCTCATGCCGACGCTGTGCGGGTAGAACGTCAGCGTCGCCGTGCCGCGGTGGTCTCCGAGCGCCACCTCGCGGACTACCGCGTTGGTACATCCGTTGGCGGCGAGGTTGATCCGCAACGTCTCGGCGGCCGGGCCCGCTGGCTCGACGGCGATGATCCGGCCGTGTGGTGCCCGCCGAGCGGCGAAGAGGGTGAACAGGCCGATGTTGGCGCCGGCGTCGATGACGCACGCGTCAGGGGGTAGGACGATCCCGTGCTGAAGGTAGACCGCACGCGTGAAGATCTCGGCGAACATGAAGTCGGTCTCTGGCGGATTGAGGTCGAGCACGCGGGGACCGTCGGGCAGCTCCCGCAGCCGTTGGAGCACCGCGGCGTCCAGGTGCCCGGGCCGTAGCTGGACGGCGGCCGCCACCTGTACCTCGGTGTCACCGATGTCGACCACGACCGCCTCCGCGACGGCTGGATGTTGGCTCAGCACTCGTTCGACCTCGGTCAAGTCGACCCGGTGGCCACGGACTTTGACCTGGGCGTCGCGCCGGCCGGCGTACTGCAGGCTTTGCCCGTCGTACCGGCCCAGGTCCCCCGTGCGGTACGTGCGTGTGTTCGCGGCCGACACCGGGAACGCCGCCGCGGTGCGGCCGGGATCGCCGGCGTATCCACGGGCGAGGCCAGGACCGGTGACGACGATTTCCCCGATGCCGCCGGGCGGGACCGGCGCCCCGGCCGGTCCGGCTAGCGTGAGGGCCGTCTCCGGGATCGGCTGCCCGATCGGCACGACCGCCCGCTGGGCGTCGGCAGCGGTGACCGCGTGGACCGAGACGATGCCGGTGGTCTCGGTCTGTCCGTACATGTTGAAGAACCGGCACCCCGCCGGCGCGAGTGGGTGCCAGCGGCGCACCAGTTCGCCGGGCAGCCGTTCGCTGGCGGTCAACAAGAGCCGAAGGTGCGGGCCGAAGCCGCCAGCCGCCTCGGCCGCGTCGAGCAGGCCTGCCAGCAATGACGGGATGACGTCGACGACGGTCACCTTGCTGGTCCCAAGCCGCCTCAGGAGCTGTGCGGGGTCGCGCCGTTCCGCAGAAGCGGCGAGCACCACCCGGGCACCACGGGACAGCGGCAGGAACAGCTGCCGGACCGAGGAGGAGAACGCGAACGACGCGAAGTGCAGGTAGGCGTCGTTGGAGGTGATGCCGCCGATCGTCTCGTTCAGCGCGCGGACGTTGTAGCACATGTTGCGATGGCCGACTTCGACGATTTTCGCGGCCCCGGTGCTGCCGGATGTAGGCATGAGATAGGCCGGGAGGTCGACCGCGCCTTGGAGAAGCGCAGGCCCCGCTTGAGGCGCGGTGCCGTGGGGATCGATCGTGGTCCGGTGGATTGTCTGGGCCCACTCCGGTGCCGGTCCTGCGGAGAGCAGCAGGGTTGGTGTGATCCGTGCTAGGACCTCGGCGCAGGTCGCGGGAGCGTCAAAGTCCAGCGGCAGGTAGGTGCAGCCGGCCTGCAGCACGCCCAGGATCGCGACGACGGTCTCCGCGGTACGGACCGCCTCGACGGCGACGATGTCCCCGGGCGCCGACCATCGGCTGATGCGGGTCGCTGCGGCGGCTGCGGCGTCGTGCAGCTGCCGGTAGGTCAGCGTGCGGACCGGGCTCTCCACGGCCACGGCGTCGGGAGTCCGCGACGCCCAGGCACGTACCACCTCGGAGATGTGCGGGTTGTCGGTGGTCACGCCGCCACCTGCTTCACGTCGGCCAGGCTCACCGGGGTTCCCATGGCCACCAGGACTTCCCGGTCTCCGGTGAACGGGGTTCGCCCGTGCGCCGACAACATGTTGTCGATGATCATCACGTCGCCGGCCTCCCAGACGAACGAGATCGTCTCCTGCTCGTACGCCTCGCGGATGGCTCGGAGCGCGGCGGGCGCCAGCGGTGTCCCGTCACCGGCGCGGGCGTCCATTGGCAGTTCGTCGCCGAATAGTTCGCGCAGCGCGGCCTCGGGCTCGGGGCCGGAGTTGGAGGGATGCCACTGGTGTGCCTGGTTGAACCACACCTTGTCGCCGGTCAGCGGATGGAGCACCGCGGTGGGGCGCACCTGACGGGTGATTAATGTGCCGTCCGGCAGCCAGGTGGCATCGATGTCGGCGGCCCGGCAGTAGACATCCACCGCGTGCCGGTCGGTGGTGCCGAAGACCGTCGGCCAGGACAGGCCGAAACCTTTGTCAGGCGGCATTCGCCGGCGGTACTGGATCGTGTCCGGCAGCAGGCCGCGTGCGGCGAGCCGCTGGTACAGGCGCCGGCTGTCGGCGATCGGTGTGCGCCCGCCGTCGGTGGCAGGTAGCCGGCAGAAGAACGCGACCCGCGCCGGCCACCGGTGGCTGTAAGACAGCTCGTTGTGCATCGATACGGTGAGGTCAGCCGCGTACTCGGTCGAGGTGTAGACACCCTCGCTGCGAGCGACCCGCGGTGACGCGCCTTCGACGTACTGCATCAGTGGTCCCAGCGGGACCGTCGCGAGATCGTGAAATTGCTCTGCGCTGGTGACGTCGAAGCCGCGGAGCAGGATGGCGCCAGGCCCAGCGAGAGCCTCGTCGACGTGTCCGGCGTGGCCCTCCAGCCATGTCCTC
Source organism: Asanoa siamensis (assembly GCF_016862555.1). GTDB lineage: Bacteria > Actinomycetota > Actinomycetes > Mycobacteriales > Micromonosporaceae > Asanoa > Asanoa siamensis. The sequence goes on from NZ_BONE01000046.1 coordinate 9,762, forward strand.
AGGTCGGTGCCTCGGTGCGGGGCGTTCACCAGGTGCGGAAAGTTCATGGCCGGGGTGCCTCCTTGGTGATCAGATCACGGTGGAGCGTGTCGACGGTCGGGGCCCGGAACAGCGCCGTGAGCGGCACCGTCCGGCCGGTGCACTGCGCGATGCGATCGGCGAGGGCCAGAGCTTGCGCGACGGTGCCTCCGTGCCGGAAGAAGTCGCTGTCGGGGGCGAGGTCTTTTTGCGCCTCGCTGCGGAGGAGCTCGAGCAGAAGCCGCGGCAGGTCCTCGGGCGTCCCAAGTTCCCCGGTCGGGGCCGAAGCACCTGTGGTCCAGCTCGTGCCATCTTCGTGCGCTGCGCCGGCCGCCGCCGAAGCGTGCCTGCCGGTGAGCGCGGCTACCGAGCTGTAGTCGGTCTTGCCGTTCGGGGTGGTAGGTAACGTGTCCAAGACGAGCAGCGGCGCCGGCACCGCCACCCGCGGGAGGTGGTTCGCGGCGTGCCGCCGAACTGCGGCGGTGAGCGTCGCGTGGTCGCTGGATCCGGAGGCGGTGATCGCGGCGGACAGCCGCGCGCGGCCTGACGGGTCGCTGCTGGCCACGACCGCTGCCGCGCTGACATCGGGATGGGAGCTCAGGACCGCCTCGACCTCGGCGAGCTCGACCCGGTGGCCGTTGACCTTGACCTGACGGTCCCGGCGGCCGAGGAACTCCAAGACGCCGTCGGCACGCTGCCGGACACGGTCGCCGGTGCGGTAGAAACGTTCAGCACCGTCGAAGCCGAACGGGCTCCGGCCGCCTGACGAGTCCTGGCAGTAGCCGTCCGCGACGCCGGCGCCGCCGATGATGAGTTCGCCCGGCACTCCGGGGAACACGGGGCGGCCGTGGTCACCGACGACCTGCACGGATGTGCGGCTGATCGGTGTGCCGATCGGCACCGGATCTGGCACCGGTGCGGTGAGCGCGTGTGTCGTGGACCAGATCGTCGTTTCCGTTGGCCCGTACATGTTGCGGACCCGCGCTCCTGCGGCGAGCAGCCGTTCGGCCAGATCCGTGGGGAAGGGCTCGCCGCCCACGAGCAGGAGTCGGTCACGCAGCCGCCCATCCGCAGCGGCCGCCACGTGCTGCCACAGCGTCGGAGTGCCCTGCGCCACGGTGATGCCGCGACCGGCGATGACATCGAGCACCTCGTTCGCGTCCAGCAGCGTGCTGTCGGCAACGGAGGTCACCCGGGCGCCGACGGTCAGTGGGGCCCACAGTTCGAGGGCGGAGATGTCGAAGGTGACCGAGGTGGACCAGAGCACGTGATCCGAAGCGCTGATCGGCAGTCGCCCGGTCATGTCGGTGATCAGGTTCGACAGTGAGTTGTGCGTGATCAGGACGCCTTTGGGCTCGCCGGTGGAACCGGAGGTGAACAGCACATAGGCCCGCCTGTTGACGACCGGCGCCTGGCCCGGGGCGCCGCCGGCGCCCTCGGCATCGATCACCGGCCAACCTGCCACGGCCGGTGCGCTGCCGCCGGTACGGAGGATGACCGTGGCGCCGGAACGGTCGAGTTGCGTGATCAGCCGGCCCGCCGGCATCCGTTCCCCGACCGGAAGGTATGCGGCACCAGCCAGCCAGACGCCGAGCAAACCCGCCGCCAGCATGGCGCCGCGGGGCCCGGTGACGGCAACCACGCCACCCGGTCGGACGCCTGCGTCGACCAAGCGGCGGCAGATCCCGGCCGCGGCGCTGGCCAGGCCTTCGTACGTAAGAGTGTCGACGGCGAGGGAGTCCGGAGTACGGCGAGTCTGGTCGAGCACGAGTTTCGCCACCGGTTCCGGTGGGACGTCCGTGATAGCTGTCCTACCTTCTCGGCCGCATCCCGGGGATCGCCGCGGGGCGACGTGGGACTGGTCGGATGCGGTGAGCAAGGGGATGACGGGGGAGGTACGCGGGCCGGCGTGGTGCAGCAGGTGCTCGTAGCGTGCCAGGAACGCCGCGATGTCGGCGGCCTCGTGCACCGCCGGATTGAAGGAGGCTTCGAGATCCATTCCAGCGGCGTGGATCGATACGAGCACGTGAAGGTCCTCGGTGGCGGCCGGCGCCGTGGTGGCCACAGACGTGACAGGTTGTCCCTGGAGGGTGACCGAGTCCAGTGGACCGCCGGGAGAGTGCACGTCCAGGATGTGCCGGAACAGCAGATTCGGCCACCTGACCGCGGCGCTGGGGCAACCGGGGCCGCACGAGACGGCGGCCGCCGCGGACTCGAGCGAGGATTCGGTGGCCGAGAGCAGGCTTGCGAACGTGGCCTGCGCGGTGACCTGCAATCGTACCGTCGCCCCCCGCCCGGTGCCGGTGCGGCACAGTTGGTCGGGTAAGCCGACGGCAATGTCGGAGCCGGCGCCGTGCTGGGCCAGCAGCATGGCGTACAGCGTCAGAAGGGCCGCCGGAGGTTTGACACCGTACCGATGGGCGATGGCATCCAGGGCTCTGCTGCCGGACGGACCGAGCCGACGCCGGAGCATTCGGCGTTCGAACCCGGACCGGCGGGACGGGGTGCGGGCAGTGCCCATCGGCGGGTGATCCGGTACCGGGTCGACGACGCACAGGTGATCCGGCGGCGTATCCACGGCTGCAGCGGGACGCTGCGCGGCAAGCCGGCGCCCTGCAGCAAGGGCGTCGTACGTCGTGAGCAACTCAGCGAGAAGGCGGCCGGGGTCGAGCGGTCCGGACGCCAGCTGATGAGTAACCAGGACAACCACCGTTCGCGCAGGCGCGCGCAGCAGCGCGAGGCGCAGCAGCAGGTCGCCGGCCTCGAAGCGGCGGTTGCCCAGCTCGGCGACGAGGACGGGGACTGCGTCGGTCGATGGCACCGACGTTCCCCCGGGGCTGTCATGCCCGCCGGTGCCAGTCCTGGCGGGATCGCTGCTGCCGAGGGTCATCTCGATGGCTGTGACGCGCGACGATTCCGGCAACTCGGTGACGTAGGTTCCGGCGGCCCGCGGTCCCGCGCCGAACGTCCGGCGCAAACGGGGATAGCGCGTCAGGAGCGTGTCCATTGCCTGGCCGGCAACGTCCGCCCGCATTGTGACGGGTGTGGAAGCCGCCGCCATGCGGTTGCCGACACCACGACGGGAAGCGAGCTCGTGCAGCACCCAGTGCGCGAGATCGTCATCGCTGGCGGCGGATGCCGGATCGCGCGGTCTCACCGCGCCGCCAGCCGGTGGACGGCATGGAGCAGGACCTGCGCTCCAGTGACCAGGTCCTGATCATGACTGTTCTCATCCGGGACGTGGCTGACACCACCGATGCTGGGGACGAAGATCATCGCGGCCGGGGTAACCGTGGCCATGATCTGGGCGTCGTGGCCGGCGCCGCTGTTCATGTCCCGTGCCCGAAGCCCCAGGTCGGCCGCGGCGGCTCTGATGGCTCTGCGCAGGGTCGGAGCCATGACCGCAGGGCGCGAGCCGACCGCCAGAGTGCAACGGTGGCTGATGCCGTACCGGCGGTCGAGGGCGTGCAGGTATGCGCGGACGGCCTCGTCTGCGGCGTCCAGCCGGCCGGGGTCGGTGGCGCGCAGGTCGACGGTGAGCCGGGCTCGGCCGGGCACGGTGTTGGCGGAGTTCGGTTCCACCTCGATCCGCCCCACGGTGGCGACCTGGCAGGTTCGGCCGTCGTCCGGCAGTTGGTGTACGAACATGGTCAGGTCCGCGGCGGCGACGAGAGGATCGCGGCGGCTTCGCATCGGGGTGGTGCCGGCGTGTGCGGCGACACCGAGCAGGTCGACGGACAGCACGGTGCGCCCGACGATGGCGTCGACGACGCCGATCTGGGCGCCTTCGCCAGCCAGGACTGGGCCTTGCTCGATATGCAGTTCGAGGTAGCCTGCCAGCGCAGAGGCGGGCCAGGCCGCCGAGGCGAGGTTCGCCAGGTCGCCCCCGGCGCGTTGCAGGGCCGGCGATAGTGGGTTGCCGTGGTAGTCGGTCGGGGCTGCGGGCAGGTCGCCGATCATGCCGGCGAGCACCATGGATCCCCAGAAGGGCTGCGGGAACAGCGCTCCCTCCTCGTTGGCGAAGGCCGCGACCACGACATCGGTGTGCAGGTCAGTGTCGTGTTCGGTGAGGGTGAGCAGGACCTCGACCGCGGCCAGCACCCCGTACGCGCCGTCGAGCCACCCGCCGTTGACGACGGTGTCGAGGTGAGATCCGAGGAGAAGTGCCGGCCGGGTGGGCGGCGCGGCGTTGTGGGAGATCAGCAGATTCCCGCCGGCGTCGATCCGTGCGTCGAGCCCTCGCGAGCGGGCGATCTCGGCGACGAAGTCGTTGGCGCGTGATGCGCCCGGGCTGAAGCCCGGGCGGGTGATGCCGCCGGCGGGATCTCTGCCGATCTCGGCGAGCCGGCGAAGGTGGTGGAGCAGCCGTCCCGCGTCGACGCTGAGAAGGTCTGTGCCTGTTGTCGAAGTCATCAGGTTGCCTTTCGCCGCTGGTCGCTGTCCCTGCGGGGCCGTCAGGGGCGTGGGCTCGGCTTGCGGGCGCTCTGCTCGAGCATTTCCGCCAGCTCGCCGACCGTGGCGGCGACGCAGGTCAGCCGGAACGCCGCGGGTGCCGTGACGGCTCCTTCGGCCGTGACGAGTGCCGCCAGACGGATCGCGTTGGCGGCGAACATGTCGTCGTCGGGGAGCCGTTCGTCCGGATCCGCAGGGGGGCGTCCGAACATGGTGGTCCATGCCTTTCGCAGCACTTGACCGGCCGGCCCGTCCAGGGCGGCCTGCCGGCGTCGCTGTGCTGACCCGGTGGCCTCCTGTTCGCGCAGCGCTTTCCGGTCGACCTTGCCGTTGGCGTTGAGCGGTACGGCGGAGATGCGGTGCAGCCGCGAGGGGACGAGGTAGTCCGGCAGATGCCGGTTGAGGTGGGCGCGAGCCTCGTCCGGGGCGAGTCCGGCGGCTGACACGTAATACCCCGCCAGAGCGAACGTTGCTCGCGTCGCCCCGACCACGGTGACCACGGCCGCGTCGATGGAGGGGTGGGCCACGAGGGCGGCCTCCACTTCGGCGGGCTCCACACGATAGCCGCGGATCTTCACTTGATCGTCGATGCGACCGAGGAACTCCAGCAGGCCGGTAGGAAGCCACCGGCCGATGTCGCCGGTGCGATACATCCGGGCGGCCGGCGCGGAGCTGAACGGGTCCGGCAGGAATTTCTCCTCGGTGAGATGTGGCTTGCCGGTGTAGCCGCGCACGACGCAGGCGCCTCCGATGTAGAGCTCGCCTGGGACGCCCACGGAAACCGGGCGCAATGCGTCGTCGAGGACGTACATGGTGGTGTTGGGGATAGGCCTGCCTATCGGCAGGGACTCGCCGACCTCGTCTCCAGTGACCATGTGCACGCAGTTGCCGACGGACGCCTCGGTCGGCCCGTATTCGTTGATCATCGGTGTCGTTTCGTCGATCCGGCGCCAGCTGCGCATGATCCGCACCGGGAAGGCGTCGGCTCCGACGGCGAGGAAGTGCGCCAGCGACCGTGCCTGTTCCGGTGTGAGCAGCTCACCGAGGACAGCCAGCTGACCGGGGGTGAGTTTGAGGAAACTGAACGGGGCGAGCTCGTTCAGCCGCCCCGCGACTTGACCGGTGTCGAGCGTCTCGTCGAGAACGCACACCCGCTGGCCCATGATCAGCGGCGCGTAGACGTTGGGCACCACCATGTCGAAGGCCACGGAGGAAAACAGCGCCGCCCCGCCGTCACCGTGAGAGGCGTACTCCTGCACGCACCAGCGCAGGTAGTTCGCCACGCCGGCGTGGGGAACCTCGACGCCCTTGGGCACGCCGGTCGACCCGGACGTGTAAATCACGTACATCAGGTCCTGCGGGATGCAGGTGCGGCCAAGACCGGTAACCGGCGCTTGGAGCGTGTCGCCGGCGTCCATCCGCCGCACCGTCCAGGCGCCGGCCGGCACCTGGACGTGGTAGACAGCGTCGGTGAGGACGGTCGAGACGCCCGCATCCTTCAGCATGTAGAGGATCCGATCCGCGGGCTGTCCCGGCTCCAGCGGAAGGTAGGCGGCGCCGGACTTCAGCACGGCGAGGAAGGCGACGATCATGGAGACGTCTCGTCTGGCGTAGATCCCCACGACCGACCCCACGGCGATGCCGTCCGCTCGCAACGTGTGAGCGAGCTGGTTTGACCGCTCGTTCAGCTGTCGATAGGTCATCCGTTCGCGCGTGCCGACGACCGCGACCGCGTCGGGTGTCTGCCAGGCCTGTTGCTCGAACAACTCATGAACGCAGTAAGGCGGCGGGTACGCGGTGTTCCGGCCGTTCCATTGATGCAGGACCAACTCCTCCTGGTCGCCGGTCAGCGATGAAACGTCTTGGTGGTTGGCGGAGGCGTCGATGGCGGCGAGCGCGGTGGCATGCAGCCGCAGCAGCTCGCGTGCCTGCCCAGCGGTTAGTTCTGGTCCTGCGGTGATTTGTAGCGTCACCCGGCCGGTGTCCGGGTGGTGCAGGACGTCCACCCGGCAGGTTCCGTCGAACGGTGCGCTGAACTCGATGTGCGCCGCGGTTGCGCAGCCCAGGTCTGAAGCCTCGGGGAGGACGGTGACGGCGAAGGTGGTGTCGAGGATCCGGTCGGACCGCAGCCGCTGGTGCAACCGCAGCAATGACTGGTCGGCGGAACGCGCGGCCCGGCGTCGGGCGGCGGTCACTTCCCGGGACAGGTCGGCCCAGGTCCCGGTTGTGGCCCTTACGCGTACTGGGACGGTGACGCAGCGCGCGCCGACAGGAACGGCGTGCTTCGTGTCGGTGGGTGTGGTCTCGACTCCGATGGCGATGTCGGACCGCCCGGTGGCGAGGCCTACCGCCTTGGCGTGGGCGGTCAACGCCGCATCGGCTAGGGAGATCCCGCAGCGGTCGGCGAAGCGGGCCAGCCTGGCGGTGACGTCGTCGGGCAGCGGCATCCGCACGACGGTCTCCGTTGCGTCCTGTGCGGAGCCGTGTGCCCAGAATGCGGGGGTGCTCGGGACGAAGTCGACGAAGGTTTCTGCCCAGCCTTCTGCCGGCGTTTCCGGGAGGTCCTCAGCCGGTAGGACGCCGGCGCGATGCTCTCCCTGCGGCCCTCGAGGATTCTCGACGCCGATTTCCGTTGGGTAGCGGGTGCCGTTAGCGAGTTCCGTGGGCCCACCGGTGTATCGCGCGCGCAACTGCCGGTGCAGCGTGGCCACAGATGCGGTATCGAGCAGCGCCGGGTGGCTGACGGTGTGCACCTCGACGGTGCTGTCCCGTTCCACCAGGACGAACTTGATCAAAGGAGCTTCTTGCATGGCGAAGGGCTCACTGCGTACCTCGGAGAGAATATTGGCTGCGCTCGGGGCGCTGCCTGCGAAGACGATTGCCGGAACGGTGCCGGGCCGCTCGGCCCAGGCCGGCTGGCCGGCCGTGACGTCGACCGCGGACCGCAATGCGAGGTGTTGGTCGCTCAGCCAGTTCACGGCCGCTGCGAACATGTCGACGTCGAGCGGGCGTGGCCAGACGCTGACCGCGGTCAACCGAGGGTGGTGCTCGCTGGCGCGGTGGGTCAGGTGTAGCAGCGCGAGCTGCGATTCGCTGAGCGCTTCGACGCCTGCGGTGCTCGTGCTCAACGGGTTCTCCTTCTCGCCGCCGGGGGTTGTAGGTCATGTCACGGGTGGGCGGTGGTGAGCCTGACTGGCAAGGTCTGGTAGCCCCAGGTGCGGTTGGACCGCATTCGTTGCGCGCTGCCGCTGATTTCCGGGACCGTTGCGCGTGTGGCCAGTTCTTCGAGCAGGATCTGAATCTCCCGCCGGGCGGTCCACGCGCCGAGGCAGAAGTGGCTTCCCATCCCGAAGCTCAGGTGCCGGTTCGGTTCCCGGCCCACGTCGAACGACTCGGCGTCTGGGAACGCGGCATGGTCACGGTTGGCGATCGGGGGCCACAGACTCACCTGCTGCCCCGCGCTGACCCTCTGACCAGCGATCTCGATGTCCGTGGTCGCGGTACGCGCGATGTTCAGGCTGGGCGCGGACCATCGGATGATTTCTTCCACGGCGGCGGGCATGAGCGATGGGTCTTTGCGCAGGCGGGCCCACTGCCCGGGATGGTCGGCCAACGCGACAACGGCGCCGGCCAGCGCTTGGCGTGTCGTCTCGTGTCCACCGGCGAGGAGGAGGTGGGCGTTGACGAGGATCTCCGTGGGCGTGAGGCCGGTGTCGTTGCCCGACCGGGGCCGGGCCAGGGCACTGATGAGGTCTTCGCCCGGTTCTGCGCGACGATCGCGGAGGAGATCCGCGAAGTACGAGAAGAGCTGGGCGTTCGCTGTGACGGCCGGCGAAGCGATGCCGCCGCCTTCGGCAGTGGGATGGTCTTGCCTCTGGCCAGTCGTCGCTTCGAACGCCGTCTCGGTCCACCGTGCCACCGTCCTGCGGTCAGCGGCTGGGATCCCGAGGATGGCGCCGAGCACCGACCATGTCAGTTCGGCGGCGATCTCGGTCATGAAGTCGAACTCGGTTCCGTCGGCGTGCTTGTCCACCGCCGTTCGAGCGGCAGCACGTAATGCGGGCAGGAGCTGTTGCATCGCGGTTTCGCTCAGATGCGGGCTGAGCGTGGCCTTGATGCGGCGATGATCGCCACGGTCAGCTTGGACGAGCATCGTGCCGGCAGCGGGCTGTTCCCTGCCTCCGGCCTGGCCGACCTGGATGCCCTGTCGGCTGGTGAAAGCGTTCTTGCTTCGAAAGACCGTCACCGCGTCGGCATAGCGCGTGAACACCCAGAATCCGACACCGCCGGGACGGTGATTCCAGTAGACCGGATGTTCACGCTGCAGCTGGCGCAGCTGGTCGAGGCCGCCGTCGTGCGCCGTGTACAAGTCTGGATCGGCCAGGTCGATGCCGGTCAACGGGAAGCGCGCGGTGCCCACCTGTCCGGCCGAGAAGGTGTCGCCATTCATCGCCGTGCCCCGGCGGAGGTGTCCTCGCCGGCAGTTAGCTGCGCGAGTGCAGCCATCTGCTGACGCAGTGCGGGAAGGAACCGCAGCGCCGTGGCGTCACGCACCTCGTTTCGGTTCCATTGGGCGAACTCGTCGTGTTCGCGAGAAACGGATTCGTCCGCCCATCCTCTGTCGGCGCGGCCGCGGGCGACCTTGGCCTGCCACTCCCGTCGCGACTTGGTCATGTAGTGGTGGATCCGGACGATGTTCATACCGCGGGCGAGCTGTGCGGACCTGCGGCTGACGCCGTCGCCTGCAAGGCGGAAGCCCCGCTCTCCGAGCGGGTTGGCGTAGGCGGCTGTTTCCAGATGGTGCACATGCAGGTGGGGACGCACGACCCTTGCGGGCCTGACGACGCTCTTGACGGGGGTCACAGTGTCGTCGTCTGCGTGCTGGCGCCACTGGAAACGTTCGATGACGGGTTCCGGACGGTGGACGAGTTCCCCGCTCGACCCGAAGATCAGCCATGGAAGCCACATGCCGTCCAGGTCATCGACGGTGGCGAGAACATCGGTGAGGCGGGTGGCCTCGACAGGGACGGCGAACTCGTCGAGGTCGCAGAACAGCACCCAGTCGCTAGTGCCTCGCACACGCCCCAACGCGTCTTCGTATGCCGGAACTTGCGGTCCGTGTCGGAAGCGGCCGGTCCAGGGGACGCAGGTGATGACGCCGGCACGGTCGAGCGCGTGGAGCAGGCGGTGTCCGGCGACGTCGTGACCGTTGTCGTAGATGATGACGCGGTCAGCGCCGATCACCCTCTGGTAGGCCACCCACTCCAGTAGGTACGGCGTTTCGTTCCGGGCGATCGCGACAACGCTCAGCTTCATCGGGTCACTGTCCTGTCGGCTGCGCTTCGTACTGCGGCAGCGGCAGCGACGGTGGTGTGAGCGCCGGCAACCCGTTCCAGCGCAGCAGCCTTCGGCGGCGAAGGTCCAGCGCGGTGTCGATGACGTCGTCAACGCTCGCCCCGGCGACCTGCGCGATGGCCGTGAGAGGACGGTCGCCGTCGGCCAACTGCAGCACCGCGGCCGCGACCCCATCGGTTTGCGCCTCCAAGATGTCGGTGGCCGCCGGTGCGAGAGCACCGAAGTCCGGGGCAGAGACCTCGACCGGCCCGAGAAACACCCGGTCCAATCGCGACCCGTAGAGGCAGTCGAGGGCTTCCTCTGGCCTTTCCACGATGGGCATTCCGCGAAGGTTGAACGACGTGTTTAGCAGCACCGGTAGCCCGGTTAGCCGGTCGAATGCCTCCAGCAGCCCCCTGAAGCTGCCGGGCAGGTCGGCTGCCACTGTTTGCACCCGGCAGGTGCCGTCGACATGGACGATCTCGGTGACCTGGCCGCGGGCGTGCTGCGCCACCGGCCACACCTGCAGCATGAACGGGCTGTCGGGGGTAGCCATCTCGAACCACTTGTCGGCCCGCTCGGCCAGCACCGCGCCGGCGAATGGGCGGAACGTCTCCCGGAACTTGACCTTGTGGTTGAGGACGTCCTTCATGCCGGGGATCCCGGGGTGGCACAGGATGGAGCGGGCGCCTAGAGCGCGGGGGCCGAGCTCACCGCGGTCGTCGAACCAACCGATGATCTGTCCCTCCGCGATCGCCTTGGCGGCCGCGGCGGCGGCGTCCGCCATCGAGCAATGCTCGATCGGCTCCAGCCCCCATCCCCGCGCCAATGCGGGAATGTCCCGGCCGGTCAGCCGGGGCGGCCCGAGATAGACGTGCCGGAGCCGCGGTGCCGGCCCGGCCTTGAGCTGCCGGCCCGCAGCGGCGGTGAGGTTGTGGTGTGCGTACAACGCGGCGCCGGCAGCGTTGCCGTCGTCGGTGGCGGCGGGAAACACCGACAGCCGGTCGATCGGGGCGTCTCTGAGTAGCCGGGCGTTGAGTACAGAGTTGAGGAAGCATCCGCCACTGAGTACCAGCGACGGCAGGTTGGTTCGTGAGACGAGGTCACGGACCAGATATAGGCAGGCTTCCTCGAACTCGATCTGGATCTGGGCGGCGAGGTCGCGATGTTTGTCCTGCAGCGGTGCGCCGGCCGGACGGGGCAGCAGGCGCAGGCCCGCGGCGTCACGGACGGCGAAGCCGAGGCCGACGAGCGACGCGGCGGCGCGGTCGAACCTCAGCCCGCCCGGCGTCACGTCGATGAACAGGGTTTCCCTGCTAATCCGCTTGCCGAACGGAGCAAGGCCCATCGTCTTGCCGGCATCGTCGTAGGTGCCAGCTTCGAAGAACCCGAGAGCCAGGGTGATCACGCGGTAGAGCTCTCCGATGCCGCTGAGCTGCTCGGGCAGCCCGATCGTCCCGTCCTGCCGCATTCGGCCCGCGATCCGATGATGGTCGCGCTCGTTGCGCAGGACGACCTGCGGCATCTCGCCCGGCCGGAAGGCGAACCCGGTCTCGCGTTCGCGGCCGGCGCCGTAGCGCGAGCCGTAGGCGTCGACGACCAGCGCCGAGGCCTGCTCGAATCCCGATGTGTAGAACGCCGCTGAGGCGTGCGCGAGGTGGTGCGCCGGATGCGGCATTGCGAGCCGCCTGGCCTCGGGCACGATAAGGCCGAGGCTGTCGGCAAGCTGATCCTCGTCCTGCTGGTCGCGTGATTCGGTGGATGTCGCAATCCAGTGGTCGATGTCGGCGGTCGAAAGCCGTTCGCCGTCGAGCACTTCGCGGGTGAGCCGGGCCATCGCGGCGGCGTAGGCATGCGCCGCTACGACACCTCGCTTGATGCGGCAGCTGCGCTCGAGCGCTGCCGCGGCACGGATCCGGCCGTCGTCGACCAGGCAGACGCTGCTGTCGTGGCTGAGGTTGTAGCCGATGACGAGAGGCATGTGGGTGCTCCGGGGAGGAAGAGGGCGGGAGGAGACGACGCCCGGATCAGGACTTAGAGGTGATCAGCCAGTAACCCCACATGAGTGAGCGCCGGGTGACACCGGCTTCGCCGCCGGTGACGCCGTGTAGTGCGCTGGAGCAGTTGGGCATGATGAAGGCGCGGTTAGGGCGGAAGTAGATGTGCCCGGCCGGTGTCCTGCCGGTGTTCGGGCTGAAGGACACGGTCTCGACCTCGTCGGGCGCGATGGCGTACGTGGTGGTTCCCCATCGGCGAGTTGATTCGTCGGTGGTTGGTCCACGCAGGTCGAGGTAGAGCACGATGGTTAGCAGCTTCGGCAGCGAGTCGACGTGGGCACCAAGGGCTTCTGCCTGGCCCCGATCTTGGTTTGCCCATAGCCGGAACCCGGGCTGGGTGATGTTCCGTACGTCGGGGTGAGCGAGGTTGTCCTCGACGACGTCGGCGAACCGGGTGAACAAGGCGCGTGTGAGCGGAGCCGAGCGTGTGAGCCGAGCCAGGCTTCCCCAGGTGTCCGGCGTGTCGACGGTTTCGGGCTTCCAGCTCTGCAGCCCGGCGCTGTGGCGTGAGCCGACATGTTTCGCGCTGCCGCCCCCGACGTTGACGGGGTTCAACGTCAGCTGCGGCCAGTCGCGCAGCACGTCCTGGTAGAGGGGGTCGGGGAGGAAACCGTCGACCGTGGCGACGGTGAACGGCTCCTGGGAAACGCGGGCGCGCCCGATAGAGAAGGCGAGCTCGGCGGCGTGGGGTTCGTTCTCGGTGCCGGCCCCGGGCCCTGAGCAGTAAGCGTCCAGATACGCGGCTACCCGCGGATACCTGCTGGTGTCTAGCGGAGGAGCGGTGGACGTTGTCACGCTTGTTTCCTTCCTCTACCAGGCGAACCGCACTGCGAGACGTGCGCGACCGTTCCGATCGGGAATGTCGCGGCGCTGGCTAGACAAGCGCTTCTGCGGTGGGTTGTGCTGATCACACGACGGTGAGGTAACGGAGGGTGGCGCAGACGTTACGAACGCATGGACCACTGTGCTTCCTGCGCAGGCTGCGTGTCGAGAGCCGTCTGGCCTGGGAACGCGCACAATTTGTGCGTGTTCCCGGCTTGCGCCATGATGCTGATCTGTGGCTGATCCGCGCTCCGGCTGCGACAAGGAGCGCTGCCGGAAGCTCAGCCCTCAGGCGGTCTCCGGTGAGGCATCTCGCGCGCGGTTTCGCCAGTTGACGCGGCTCTGCGCTCGGCGTGATGGTTGATTCATGCGCAACGACGAGCACATCGGCGCACGGATTGCGACATGGCGACGGATACGTGGGCATACTCAGCGTCAATTGGCTGAAGGTACGAACACCTCCTTGAGCCTTATTCAGAAGATCGAGCGTGGCGAGCGCGCCGCGACAGGCTCGGTGATCTCTGCCGCTTCGCGCTACCTCGGGATCGACCGTGGGACGCTCACAGGCCAGCCGTATCTGACCCGCGACCGCGGTGAGAACAACGTGCACGCGTCGGTGACCGCGATTCGCCGAGAACTGGCCTCTTACCAGATGCCGCCTGAAGACGAGGTGCGTACACCGGACTTGGCGACCCTGGGCGCGCTCACCGCCAAGGTGTCGGCGATGCGCCACCGGGCCGACTTCGATGCCCTCGGTACCGCGTTGCCGCTGGCCCTGCAACAGCTCAGACATGCCACACACGCGACCTCAGGAACGGCAAGGGAAGCCGTCATGGCAATGCTCGCTGAGGTGTATTACGCCGCCCGGCAGCTCACTCACAAGCTTGGCTACTTCGACCTGACGTCGTTGCTCGCGGACCGCTATGGGTGGGCAGCGGGGCAGGCGGGGAACCCACATTTGCAGGCCCTCGCCGATGTCCTACGTGCCGGTGATCTTGACTCCGTCGGCGATTGCCGCAGTGCCCGGACCGTCCTCCGCATGACCACCTCAAGATTTGATCTCCGCGCACGGTCGTCGAGCGATTTGTCGGTGTGGGGCTGGCTGCACCTCATGTCCGCATACACGGCAGCCCACGCGCGGGACTCCGCCGCCACGTGGGCGCACTACGAAGAAGCCCGAGCCGCCGCTGAAAGTCTCGCCACCGACCAAGATCACTATCGCCTTGCGTTTGGCCCGACCAACGTTGCTATCTGGGGGACAGCTCTCGGCGTCGAGTTGATGGACAGCGCGGAGGCGCTCGAACGTGCCCAACACGTGCACCTGACCCCCTCGACGCCTCCTGAGCGTGCTGGGCACCATTACATCGACTTAGCACGCGCTCAGCTCCTGCACGGCCGCCGCGATGCCGCGCTGCGATCCCTGCTCACCGCACGGTCAATCACGCCCCAACAAGTCCGGCACCACCCGCTGGCGCGCGACACCGTCATCACCCTCGCCCAAACCGAGCGCCGCTCAACATCAACGCTGCGTAGTGTCGCCAATTGGATGGGCATCGAGGATTGATCGGCTGCTTGAGGAAGCCACGTGCCAGCAGGCCCTCGCAAGAGACCGACCTGCCCATCTGAGCGTTGTCCCGGCACCAAGACCGGGGTCTCCTGCCGGCACGGCTGGGGTCGCCTGGCCTCTGGAGTGTCATTCAACCGCGCACCGCGACGGCCACCCCCTGGCCGCTAGGCTGGTTCGCTGGTCGGCGGGACAGGGGTGACAGAGTGGCAGACTCGTTTGTGCATCTGCATGTGCACACTGAGTATTCAATGCTCGACGGCGCTGCAAGGCTTAAGGAACTCCTGGCCGAGGCAAAACGACTGGGGATGCCCGCCGCGGCGATCTCCGACCACGGCAACATTCACGGAGCGTACGACTTCCAACAGCAGGCTGTTGCCGCTGGAGTCACGCCGATCATCGGAGTAGAAGCGTATGTCGCGCCCGACTCGCGGTTCAGTAAAAACCGGGTCAAATGGGGCCGGCCCGAGCAGAAGCGGGACGATGTCGCCGGCAGTGGCGCCTACACCCACATGACCCTCTGGGCGCGCAACCCGACGGGCCTGCGCAACATGTTCAAGCTGAACTCGCGCGCCTCCATCGAGGGGCAGTTCGGCAAGTACCCGCGTATGGATCTCGACCTGATAGCCGAGCACGCCGAGGGGATCATGGGCACCACCGGCTGTCCGTCCGGCGCTGTGCAAACCCGGCTGCGGCTGGGGCAGTTCGATAAGGCGCTCAAGTCCGCTGCGGCGTACCAAGATGCCCTGGGGAAGGAGAACTACTTCCTCGAGATCATGGACCACGGCCTACCTATCGAGCGCCAGGTCCGCGACGGCCTGTTGGAGATCGGCAAGAAGCTCGGCATCCCGCCTCTGGTAACCAACGACTCCCATTACACCCACGAGGCGCAGGCCGAGGCCCACGACGTGCTGCTGTGCGTGCAAACGCAAAGCAATGTCTCGGATCCAGACCGGTTCCGGTTCGACGGGAACGGCTATTTCATCAAGTCCGCCGAGCAGATGCGGGCAATCGACAGCTCCGATGCGTGGCAGGAGGGCTGCGCCAACACGCTTCTGGTCGCGAGCCGGGTCGAGTCGTACGCCGAGGTGTTCGCTGAGAAGAACCGGATGCCTCTGTTTCCGGTGCCCGATGGTGAGACGCAGATGTCCTGGCTGCGCAAGGAGACCCTGGCAGGCATGTCTCGCCGGTTTCCCGCGGGAATTCCGCAGGAGCACCTCGACCGGTGCGAGTACGAACTCGGCATCATCGAGCAGATGGGCTTCCCGTCCTACTTCCTGGTTGTCGCCGACCTGCTGCGTTTCGCGCGGGAACGAAAGATCCGGTACGCGCCTGGCCGTGGCTCTGCGACCGGTTGCGACGTCGCCTATGCTTTGGAGATCATCGAGCTCGACCCGATCCACCACGGGCTGATCTTTGAGCGGTTCCTAAATCCCGAGCGCATCTCGATGCCTGACATCGACCTCGACTTCGACGAAAGTCGGCGCGGCGAAATTATCCGGTACATGACCGACACTTATGGCAGCGACAACGTCTGTCAGATCGTCACCTTCGGCACGATCAAGGCTAAGGCCGCCGTCAAAGACGCTGCCCGGGTGCTCGGCTACCCATTCGCTGTCGGCGACAAGATCACAAAGGCCTTACCGCCGGACGTCATGGGTAAAGGCATCCCGCTGGCCGGCATCTTCGACCCTTCACATAAGCGATACCACGAGGCCGGTGAAGTTCGAAGCCTGTACGAGCAGGATGCCGACGTCAAGAAAGTCATCGACACCGCGCGAGGGATCGAAGGGCTGATCCGCCAAACCGGGGTGCACGCGGCCGGCACCATCTTGTCCGGGGATCCCTTGCAGGACGTCATCCCCGTGATCCGCCGCCCCGACGACGGGACCATCATCAGCGGTTGGGATTACCCGGCCTGCGAGTCGCTCGGCCTTCTGAAAATGGACTTCCTCGGCCTGCGCAACCTGAAAATCCTTGACGACGCGGTGAACAACGTCCGCGCCAACCATGACCCAAACTTCGAGCTGTCGGCTCACCATGACTGGCTCGAAGACGCCGAGACGTACAAGATGCTGGCTACGGGCGAGACCCTGGGAGTGTTCCAGCTCGACGGCGGTCCGATGCGTGCCCTACTCAAGTCCATGGCCCCGACCGCGTTTACCGACATCGCGGCTGTTCTCGCCCTCTACCGGCCCGGACCGATGGCGGTCAACGCTCACAACGACTACGCCGACCGCAAGAACGGCCGCAAACCAGTCGTGCCGATCCACGAGGAGCTGCGCGAGCCGCTCGCCGACATCGTCGACGAGACCTACGGGCTGATCGTCTACCAGGAACAGGTGCAAAAGGCCGCTCAGCGCGTCGCCGGATACTCGCTAGGCGCGGCAGACCTGCTGCGCCGCGCCATGGGCAAGAAGAAGGCGGAAATCCTCGAGAAGGAGTTTGTCAACTTCAGGGCGGGGATGAAGGCCAACAACTTCTCCGACGAAGCGATCCAAGCACTGTGGGACGTACTGCTGCCGTTCTCCGGCTACGCGTTCAACAAATCTCATACCGCAGGTTACGGCATCATTAGCTACTGGACCGCCTACCTCAAGACGCACTACCCGGCTGAGTACATGGCGGCCCTGCTGACCAGCGTCGGCGACGACAAAGACAAGATGGCAATCTATCTCAACGAGTGCCGCCGCATGGACGTAACCGTACTGCCACCGGACGTGAACGAATCCACCGGGCCGTTCGCTCCAGTCGACGGGAAGATCCGCTTCGGGCTGAATGCGGTACGCAACATCGGCGCCAACGTCGTAGATTCGATCATCCAGTCCAGGGCCGACAAGGGTCGCTTCACCTCGTTCAACGACTTTATCGACAAGATCGATGTCGTGGTATGCAACAAGCGCGTGATTGAATCCCTGATCAAAGCCGGGGCGTTCGACTCACTCGGCGCCACTCGCAAAGGCCTGCTTGAGAAGCACGAAATGGTCGTGGATATCGCCGTGGACGTCAAGCGGAAGGAAGCGTACGGCCAGTTCGACCTGTTCAGCGAACCCTCAACCGCGGGGGCACCCGCAGCCGCGGTCGGCTTGCCAGCCGAATACTCCACCAGCGAATGGGACCGCAAGACCAAGCTCGCCTTCGAACGCGACATGCTCGGGCTTTACATCTCCGATCATCCACTCGCCGGCGCGGAACGGTCGCTGAAAAAGGTAGCCGACACGGTAATCGCCGAACTCAACGAGGAAACCCCGGAGCGGCAACCCGTCGTGCTCGCCGGGCTGATATCCGCAGTCGAGCGCAGAGTCACCAAAGACGGAAAAATCTGGGCTATCATCAAGCTCGAAGACCCTACCGGCAGCATCGACGTGCTCTTCTTCGCCAAGACCTACGAGCTGTTCGGCCACGAACTCATTGCCGATCGCATCGTCGCCGTGCAAGGTAGGGTTAACCACCGCGATGGCGCCGTAAGCATCTTTGGCTCGGATCTGAAGATTCTCGAACTATCCGACAGCGACCTCGCCGAACACCCACCAATCAAACTCATCATGGACGTCGCTCGAGTCAACGCGGTGCTGGTCAACGATCTCAAACACGTGCTGCAGGGCTACCCGGGCAAATCACCGGTGCACGTCAAGCTGCGCAATGGTGCCCGGGTCACTGAGCTTCAGCTAGCCGTCCGGGTCGAGCCGTCACCGGCGCTCAACAGTGAGCTCAAGGGCTTACTCGGGGCAGGATGCCTGGACTCATGACCGCCATCGCCAGCAACGGCAACCGGTGCCCTGTCTGCGACACCGAGGTCATCCTCGCCGCAGATCGGCCCCATCCGCGGTTCCCCGCTGCGATGCATCGACAGTACCTGTGCCCGGTCTGCCACCGTGACGATCCCGCTGCCAGTGGCCTGCTAGCGTTCTTCGCCGTCCACCCGATGGTCGAACTATCCACATCCGACACGTTCGCCGCCCTGGTTCGGGAATGGCTCGATCGGGTGCCGGATCCGCCAATGGTGTCCGACGAGGATTTCGATGCCGACGTGGAGGCGTGGCGGCGTGGCGATTTCGACGGGTGAACGTTCGGCCCCACGCACCACCATCATTGTCACCTTGCGGATCGCCGGCCGGCACCCTTGCAGATCTCCGACGCGCTGGTTATCGATGACGCGGCTGTCACCCAATACGGTGTAGGGTCCGCCGATCGATGAGCTCGCAGGCCTTCGAGCACTCGACGGCGCTCGCCTGGCCGGACGTCCCCAGCCTCGAGACGAATAAGGAGACCCCGCCGGTGGGTTTGGACCCCGTACACGAGGTGCTCGGCGCCGAGCCGGTCGAGTTCACCAATGCCGGCGAGCTGGCCGATCTGGTAACCCGGCTGCCGGGCGACACACCTCTGGTGATCGCCCACGCCATCCGGATCGATCCGGCCCTGCCCGGCAGCGACGACGAGGAACGCACCACGGCCGCCGCTCAGGCGCTCATGTTGCCCCAGCTGGTCGAGGTCGGCGCGCAACTCGAGCACCGGTCCGTGCCCGCAGTGCAGCTCGGCGCGTTCTACGCGGCCCAGGGCCGGCCGGTGCCTGCGGTCACCGTGCCGGCCGGGCCGCACGAGCGGGCCGTCGAGGCGATCCTCGCCGGTGACGACGACACCATGTTCGCCGCGTTCGAGGAACTGCTGCGATTCGTGGCCGGCTCACTGGACGGCCAAGAGGACGCGGCGCTGTACGAGCAGCTCGCGGACGACCCCGACCTCACCGCGCAGGCCGAGCTCGACGCCGCCCTGCTGCGCCATGCCGCCGACCGACTCGCAGCCCTGCATCAGCGCGTCACCGCCTACCTGAGCGATCCGGGCCGGACCCGTTGATCTCGAAGGAGTGCGGGGGGATCGCGGGTGCCGACCGTCAGGCACCATCACGAACGGACGCCACGACACAGATGGGATCTCGCATGGCGGAGAAGACAGCGCCTGACCTGACCGATGTTTCCCTGCCCGCCGACGTAGCGGAGCGGGTCCGCGCGCTGGCAAACGAGCTCCATGAGGTTCTGCACGAGCAGATGGTCGTCCCCGAACCCGGGAGCGAGGCGCGGTTGATCTGGATGGCCGCCAAGATGATCAACGCGGCGGCCGGTGGGTTCGAGACGGTGAAAGAGCCGTCGGGTCCGGCGACCAAGCATCTCGCTCAGTGGGCTGACGTCGCGGATATGGCTTCCGATATCGCGGACCAGGCGCTCACGATCGCAGGTGTGGCGACCACGGTTGACGCCGCGGATTCCTACATCACCTGGCTCGGCGGGCTCGCCCTCGAAGTGCCAACGGCCAGAGCCACGGCCTGGGCTGCCACCGTTCAGGTCATACCGACCAACGGCGACGAGGAGGTCCAGCCCGTGACGGTCCGCGTCGAAGACGGCGCGTCGTTGACGCTTGTAGGTCAGCCGCCCCGACGCCACGTCGACGCGACTGCATACCTGCGGGTGGCGCATCATCTCGACCGGCTCGGTGGCGCGATCGGCGACGCCGTCCTCGACCGCGGCCAATGACCGCACAGGAACCGCCGTTGACGTGGTTGACCGCGTCGAGCATGGCTGATCTCGGGGAGCTGACAGCGCGGTGGGTAATCGGCGAGCTCGAGGACACGCCTATCCACGGTGGCCCGCCCGACGACGAAACCAGGCCCCTAATTCCGCTGCTGGCGGCGGTCAATCGGTCCGGCTTCGTTACCGACTTCTCTCAGCCCGGAAACGCGGCCTGGGAGCAGCGGGCGACGATCTGTGGCTACTGCGATGACGCGACGTGCGACGTGCTCGCCGCAGCGTTCGCCCCGACCGACGTGATCCTCCTTCACGAGCGCGGCGACAGCGGCATCCGGGTTCCGGTCACTCTCGACCAAGGCAAGCCGTTCACCTGGGTCGGGGGAGCGCCGGCGCTTGACGTCTGGGTAAGCGAGACCACCGACGCCGCGGTGCGTGCACTCGAGGCCAGCTGGTACGTCACCATCGTCGATCCAGTCTGGGGACGCGATGACCGGCTGTGGCCTCTGCTGGCCACCGCCCTCGGTCTCGCGTCGGTCTCGGGTTCGCCTGGACCGGCTATTGGCCCGACGGCGCCGGCTGCTGATCGTCGTACCGGATGACGAGCGCGCGGCGGACGCCCGCGTCGATCATGGCCTTGGCGCGGTGTCGGCCATTGACGTAGCCGACCTCCGGGTTGGGTTCCATCGGCTCGATGAACAGGCTTTCCAGGGCTTCGGCCTTCCACCCGCTCAGGCCTTGCGCGGCGGCTTGCCCGAGGACGTAGGCGGCGACATCGTCGACGTCGACGCCGTGGCGGTGCGCAGCGGCGACCATGGCGATCGCAGCTGCTGAGACCTCATGCCAGTCGCCGCCGTGGTACCAGCAGCACCCTCGACCGGCGCGGTGCGGCCTGAGCTGCCGACTCACCCGGGTTCTCAGCCCTAACCCAGTCCGCATGCACGGGCTGCTGTCATCGTCGAGGTCGGGCCGGGGGAGGAAGGCGACGATCGCGGTGGCGTAGCGCAACCGGGGCTCCGGATCGGGCGTACGGGGAACGAATCCCGCGCCGCGGTCGGCGTCGACGGGACCGCCCACCAATTCGGCGAGCTCGGCGCCGGTGAGTACAGCGTCCCAGTGTGGCGCACTGTCGACGCTGTACGGTCCGGTCACCGTGAAGGTGACGTGCTGAAAGGTGTCGTGGTCGTCGGGGGACAGCAGCTGATGCTGGATCCAGATCGGTGGTTCCGGCTCGTCGGCGCAATGGGTGCGCCAGACCTCCTCGACGTACCGCTCGGCCCGGTTGATCAGCGATGCGCCCTCACTCATCGTTTGCGTCGCGATCGCCACCGGGCGCTGACCGGCGGCGGCGAACATCTGCAGGCGGAACGTGGCGGGCGGATAGCCGTCGCGGTTGAAGGCGAACATGTGGTCGTCGACGACTCGGCGGCGGACGCCCGCCTGGTCGGTCAAGAGCTGCTGCACGGCCCGGGGCCGCTCACCCGCCTCACGCATCGCCATGGGTGTGATGATGCCGCGTCGGTCTGACAACCTTGGGCGAGCCTCGCTGGTTCCGCCATCGATCCGTCCGAGCCTTTGCGGTTCTGTTCAACAAACGTGAAGACAGCGGGTCGTCATGGGGCCGGCGCGGTTGGCGTGCTGGGCCTTGCCCGTAGCCTCGGTGACGCTCCGCGACGTTACCCTCGCCGGCGTCCGGATCGGCTCGATCGTCTCAGGATTTGTTCATCGCCGTAGTCAGCTCGCGGATCAGGCGGGGCGTAAGCGTGCTGCCAACGCTGCGCGCGAACGTGGCCGTCGCAGCGGTAAGCCTGTCCAGTTCGGCGGAGCGGTCGGCCACAACGCCGAACACCGGGCCGCGGCTAAGCTGAAAGGTCAGCAGATAGCCATCGGCCAGGTCGACGACCACGCGGTTGAGGCCACCAAGCCCGTACGCGTTGGCTGTTCCCCCGGCGAGGCCGCTGAAGCCTCCCACGATTGCTGCCAGCCGCTCGGCGCTGGCCCGCTCGGTGGTAGCCGACATCGCCATCAAGAGGCCGTCGTAGGACACCACAATGGCTTCCCGCACGCCTGCCGTGTGCGAGACGAAGGTGTCTAGCATCCAACAAAAAAGCGCCGCCTCGGAGCTACGCGTCCAAATGAGGTCCCGCGCGTCAGCGGCATTCCCACTGACGACTGCACCTCGGGCGGGATCCAGACGGATCAACCCTTCGGCGGCGAGGTCTCGCAGTGCCTCGCGGACCGATGTGGTGCTCACCCGCATCCGCGCCGCGACGTCCGCCTCGATCAGGCGGGAGCCAGGGATAAGCCTCCCGACAAGAATGCTCTCGCGCAGCGAGTCGCGCACCCGCTGCCGCGAGGTGACTCGCTCGCCGGAGCCGAATGAACGCGGAGCTTGAACGGCTACGGCGACCCGGCGCAACGCCGCCGCGATGTCCATATCGCCTTCGGTGAGCACGTCTGATTTGGCCGGCTGCCAACCCCGTGCCCGATCGATGTGATCCTGGGGCGTCCTGGCCCGCAGTGCGCGCGCCCCCTGGGTGCGAAGAGACGAACGATCGAGCAGGCGCTCGAACTGCTCGTCGGTAGCCGCCGTGGGGACGCTCGCGTTGCGCGGAACCGTCCCTGTCTGCTCGTCCGCCATCGACCCGTCGGGAATCGCCTGCGAATCTGCAGCTTCCGTCTGCAAGGAATACTCCAGGTCAGCGACGCCCGGGGTCCGCGGCGCCGCTTGGTCCCGGTGCAACATATCGAGGACCCGGCGAGCGAAGGTCGCCATGACGAAGCCGGCCGGGTGTTCCAGCTGGTTCCACCGCCGAAGAGCGTCGGCCATGGACGCTTCGGCCACATCGCGGGCCTCGTCCGCCGTCGCGCCCAGGGCAACCGCCCTCTCCAACAGGTTCCGGTAATTGGCCTCGAAAAACGTCTCGAAGGTGACCGCCGGCTCACCGACAACAGTGGTCTCCGCCGCGCCATGGCCCGCGGCCTTCCCCGGCTCGCTCACCGACACCCGCTTGCCATCGGTGGGGCTGTCACTCATCGGGTCCACCTCCCTGCAGACGCCGCTTCTCTTTCGTACGCCATCGATGCAGCACACCCTCGATCGCCCTGACGCTGGTCTCGGCGAGCATCTCCTCAATCTCCGCCTGGGTGTAGCCGTCGATGGTCAGGGCGATGATCGCCTGCGCCCTGGGATCGCATCGGTCGAGATCGTCGCGCACCCGCTGCCGGCCGACGACGATCGACGCCGGATCGCTGACCTTGTCCTCGCGTGGCGCGGTGACGGCGGGGTCACCGCGGTCTTGGCGGTGCCACCGCACACGTTGCGCCCGGCGGGCGCGGAACTCGTTGGGAAACACGTAGACGCAGGCGCCCATGAAATAGGTCGACAGGCTCGCGCCGCCTTCCATCCGCCACCCACGCTCTTCGAGCGCCTGCTTTTGGAAGCGGGGCAGCGCTTTTGCGACCGTCATGATGGAGAGTTCGTCGCGCAGGTCGGAGTCGCGGGTCAGCTCGTCGAGCTCGCCGTCGGTGGGATTGAGGGCGAAGCCACGGCCGGCCGTGAGGGTGAAGATGTAGCCCGAGTGCATCCACCCGCGCAGGACGGCCAGGGCGTAACCGGCCAGCTCGTTCGCGAAGCGGTCGTAGTGGGGACCGGTGAAGTTGCCGGCCGCGAGCAGGTCGACCAGCTGCTGGTCAGCGGATCGCCGCTCGAGGCTCTCCAACAAGCGCTGAGCGTCCTCGGCGAAACGTGCCGACATGTTGCCCAGCGCCTCAGCGCGAGGCACAGGCCGTCCGAGTTCGTAGCCGGCTGGACGGGAAGGTTGTATCGCAGCCGGGCGCGTCTCGTCGGCCGGCACCTCGCCCGCCGCGCCGCCCCTGCTCAACACCACCCTCGCCCTTTCGGTCGTCGTCGCGTTTGAAGCCGACCCGGTGGTGCATGGGTCGGCTTCAGCGCCGGCCGCGCCTGATCACTCGGCAGGCTCCCGCTCAGTCGCGACCAACGCTGAAGACGACCCTTGTAAGTGGCCCCCGGCGAGGTACCCCACGGACTTTCCCAAGATTCTTTAGATGAGCTGCGTGCCTCGAACAGCGCTGGTGATCCGCGTGGGGTGAGCCGGTCTGCCCGACATATAGCCGGGCGGTCGACAACCACCAAGATCGGAGTTTCCAGTGACACCGACGCCCGCCGGGCCCCTGCTGACCGTCCGCGCCGCAGTCATTCTGCTGTTGGGATTGATCGTCGGCCTCATCGCCGGCGTGCTGTCCTACCTGACCGACCATTCTCTACCCTCGGCGGCGCTCTGGGGCGGCGGGGCGGCGGGCGGCGCCGTGGCCCTCTTCCACGGCCTCATCGGCCGGTGAACACCACCGGTGTTCACCGGATCAACCAAGGTGCGGGCGTGGTCGTCGCCGTGGTGGACACCGGCGTTAACGCGAACCACCGCGACCTGCGGGGTCAGGTGCTGACGGGCAAGGGTTTCGGCCCGGCCGCCAGCACGGACGGCCGCACGGACGTCGACGCGGCGAGAAGCCACGGCACGTCCATGGCCAGCATCATCGCGCGCAGAGGCGGCGGCCCCGACCACATGTTGGGCACCGCCCCGAAGGCCAAGATCCTGCCGGTCAACGCCGGCGCCGACAGCAACGGCGCAGGGTCTCGCGGTGGTGTGCACGCCCACGGGTGATTACGGCACTGACCGCAACCTGTTGGTCCGTGCCCTGGGCCGGGTCGGGTTCCGAGCCAGCCCGGACGATCCCACCGGGCACACCATGCGGCGCTAGTGGGCAGCCAATCCGGAGGTTCAATGAGCGACACTATCCGCGCCGCCGTCGACCCGGACCGTCCCCGGGCGCCTTCGCTAAGAAGAAGCCGAAATCGCAACGTCGACCAGCCGATTTCGGCCCGGTGCAGGTGTTTGTGTTACCGGGCTGGCCCAGTAGCAGTGGGACGCCGGCCGGGCGGCCGGGTTGATCCCGGGCCCGGACGCTGCCAAGGGGCGCTGGTCGGTCGCGGTCGCGGATGCGGTGGCCGCGCGCCCGTGACGAGATCGTGGCCGTGGTGGGGGACCGAAGCGCCGATCGGCGGGCACAGGGCCGCCCATTCACGAGCAGCGAGGTGCCGCCGCCACCATTTGCGGGCGGCGACGCGGCGGATCCAGGCCCGGGGCTCGCGGATGGTCGCCCACTGCCGGTAAGCGTCGATCATTGACTCCTGGGCGACGTCGGCGGCGTCGGGCAGCCGCACGCCCTGCCAGATCAAGAACGCCACCAACGTGGGCAGCTCGGTGCGGTAGAACGCGTCGAATCCCGCGCGTGGCGGCGGCGACGGTAGCAGCGGCGGGTCGCTGGTGGTGTCGGTGCGGCGGGCGGCCGGCTCCTCCGGGGGGGTTGGAGCAGGTCGGTCACCGCGACCTCCGCCCGGTGCCGCCGTCGGTGATGGTGACCGGGGTGCCGTCGGGGTGGTGGTCGGTGACCCGGGTACCGGCCGGCAGGGCGGCCGCGGCGCTTAGGTAGCGGCGGCGTTCCCGGTGCGGGGCGCCGCGGAACCACAGCCGCAGCCACAGCGCCACGATCGGCAGCGTGACGCTGGCCACCGTCAGCGTCCACTCTGTCAGGTCGGTCGGCATCGGCGTCCTGACTCCACGATGGTGTCCGGTCACCGTGGTAGTGGGCCAGCGCCGCCCAGGTGTGCAACCGCCGGCTCAAGATTCTTCCGCCGGGGGAGTGGGCACAGCGGCCACCGCGCTCGAGCCTGACCCGCTCACCGAGCAGCCTCGCCCATTCGTGTTCGCCGGCGTCCAATCATCCACCTGGGACGACGCGAAAGTCCTACCCGGTCCGGCAGACCTCCGAGCCCGGCGGCGCTAATGTGACCGCGGCAAAAGGGGGCACCCGTGACCGAAGAGATCCGCCGGGTCGAAGCCCGGGGCTACGAGCCCGACGAGCGCCGCAGCCGATGGGATACTGACCTCGACACCTCAACGACCCCAAGCAGTCTCATCGACAACTGGTCAGGGACTGAGGTCGAGCCCGCCCAGACGCCCTCCGAGCCTGCCGAACAGCCCGGCTACGACAGTTGACCAACCCGACCGTCAAAGCGCTAGGCGAGAAGCAGTACCTCCAAGGCGTGCAAGCCGAGATCGCGAAGGTCAGCGCCTACTCTGCTCGGCAAATCCGCCGCCACCGCTGGTCTGCCGTCGTGGTCGTGGTCGCCGGCGCGTCCGTGCCGGTGCTCGCCGCGTGGGACGTGATCCCCACGGTTGTCCTCGGAGCGCTTGGCGCGGTCGCTGCGGCCTCCGGCGGGATCACCCAAATCATGCAGTGGCAGTCGTCCGGCGTGACCGCGATGAAGGTGTCAAACGCCCTTGAGCGCGAGCTGAACCTGTTCCTGATGGTCGCCGGACCGTACGCGGCCAGCCGCACCTTCGAGATGTTCGTCGAGCGGATCGAGGCTATCCGGGACGTCGCCGATCAAGGCTTCCTGGAGACGTGGCAGCGGGGAACGGCTCCGGTCGAGGGAAGCCAGCCGGTCCAAGCGGCGGAATCTGGGCAAACGGCGACGTAATCGCTGCCGACGTGCCCATGATCGGGGCGTGCCCAAGGTCGACATCCCCTGCGTAGGCGGCCCGCTCAACGGTCGCCTGATGGAGGTCGACGTGGACGACGACGGCTACCCACCAGCGATCGTGAGCGAGACCGACCTGTTCGTCGCGTACGGCGGCGAACTCTTGGACGCGGACACCTCAGGCCACTACGAGATCGAATCGGTAGGGCCGCCCGGGACGCGCCCGTGGCACTACATCTGGGTACCCCGCGGAGCCTTCAACTAGGCGGACGAACCCGGGGCGCCGACGTCGTAACCCGGTGGGCCACAGACGGGGCAGGGAGGCGCGGAAGTCTCGCCAAGGTCCCCAGCCTTCTGCCCTCAACGGAAGGGCCACCGGCGCGTCCATGGTCGCGGTGGACGGCCGAGTTGCCGGTTAAGAGCTGAAGACCGCCGCCGGGGGCCGACGAGAGGCTCGGGTGTTGTACTCGTCGACGACAGACCGGCGGATGCGGCCGCGGGCGGGCAGCGGCTTGCCCTCGCTCTCGGCCCAGGCCCGGATCGCCTTGTCTTGCGACTCGTGGGCGCCGTTGCCGGTGCGGGCCTTCGCAGCGCGGCGGGCCGCCGCGGGGCCACGAGGGGTGACCTTCCGGCCAGCTCGCATGTAGAGGTCGAGGATCCCGCGGAGCTTGTCGGCGTTCTCCTTGGACAGGTCGATCTCGTAGTGGGTTCCGTCGAGGCCGAACGCAACTGTCTCGTCGGCGTCGCCACCGGTCAGGTCGTCGAGGAGCTTGACCTCAGTCCTTTTTGCCACCCGGGCCGCCCGTTCGCATGAGATGTGAGGTTTGCTCGCGACATTACAAGCGCATCCGGCGCAGGGACAGACCGAGATCACCATTGCCCGTACGCGCGGCACGGATCAGAGGACGAGGCGCAGCTGGTCGGTGTAGGTCGGCTCGCGCAGGATCCGATGGATTGTCGGCACGGCGTGGTTTTGTAGGGCCTGGTCCACGATGGTGAACGTCGTGGGCATGACCTCGTGTCGTTTCCAGCGGCCACCAAAGTCGCTGATCATGCCGTTGGTTGGGTCTCGGTTGGTGTCGTGTTGACGGTCGACCAGGCCGAAGGCGTGGAGCTGGCGGGCGCTGCGCCAGGTGTTCTCCTTGAGCCCGAACTGGCTCCCGCGGGTGGTTGACGCCGCGTAGATGCCGGTGTTGAGGTGGGTGAGCGGGAACTGCGCGCGCTTGAACGACAAGGCGAGGAACGCCGCGATTTCGGTGTTGGTCAGGGCGAAGGCCCACAGGCTGGTGAAGAAATGCCGGGAGATCCGCACCCCCGCGCCGCTCTCGGGCACGGTGTAGCGCGGCCCGTACACCGGTGTGCTGGCCTCGGATCGCAGCTGCAGGTGGTCGTAGTCGCGCCGAGCAGGCCGCCGTTTCTCGCGGCCGACGCGGACCAGACCGTGGGGGTCGTCGAGCACGCGTAACGCCTTTTTGATCTGTCTGGCGCGCAGGTCGGCGGCCTGCCGGTAGTCCGAGCTCGAGTCGGACAGGACTAGCTTCTGCCAGCTCTGGTAGCGCTCGTCCTCCACAGCCTCGATCGTGCGAGGCAGCCGGACCGTCTCTCCGGGAGCGAATCGGCACTGCGCGTCGAAGAGCATCAGCAGCTCCATGCGCAGCGCGAGCCCTTGGGTCGGCACGAGTCGGGCCAGGGCTGGTCCTCGGGGATCGTCGGGGTGCTGGACGATGAACGCCGGCCGGAGGTAGATCCAGTCCGGCCGGCGGCCCGCCTCGGTGGCGCCGCGGCGTCCCCCGGTGTTCCACAGGTGCTCCAGATTCTGCTGGACCTCGACGTGCAGCGGCGTGCTGCCGCCCGGCCCGTCGCCCGCGCTCTGCAGCCGGTCGTTGATCGCGCTCCGCGGTGGCCGCGACGCACGCGGCCGCGCCGGCGCGGTGGTCGCGTCCGTCATCGCCGGCTCCGACCTGCGTAGCGGGTGAGCTGCGACAGCACGTCGAGGCAATGACGGCGGGTGCGCGGCTTGCGTGCCGCCAGGGCCAGCAGGGCCACCAATACGACGCCGGCTGGCAGCACCAGCGCGGGGAGTATGGCCAACAGGGCCGTGGCGGCCCATCCGGACTGGTCGTCGACGCCCAGCATGTGCGAGTCTCCCTACGTGCGGCAGAGTCCCCGCTCGCCGCTTCTTCCTACGGTCGAGGCGAGCGGGAGGCTCGTCTACCGGCCCGCCGATCAGCAGGCCCGACAGCAAGAGTGCCGTGCTCCGCCCCGGGTGTCTCGCCGCTGATCTTGAGGTGGCTGAGCGGGCTGACCACACCAGAACTACTGGAGCCTACGAAGCAGCAGTTCTGGTGTGGGCAGCGGGTCGTTGCGAACGCGCGCACAGAATTTTCGATCGAGCCGATGGTCGGCGGCGCCGTCCACGTTGGGCATCTGGAACAACGCGGGGGCGGTCGCCTACTCGGGCACCTCGCCCACAGTGGGGCCTGGTCCGCGCGGGTCATTCGTCTCCGCGGGCGCGGTGACGGTCGCCGCGATCCGGGTCAGGTGGAGCCAGAGCCGGTCGGGTGTGCCCGGGTGCCAGGCGGGGATCCGCTCGCCCTTGGTGGTCAACTGCGCGCGCCAGGAAGTCGACCAGTTCTGGACGGCCACCAGGCGGGGGCCCTGATGGGCGTACTCCCGTTGTGGCCAGTCGTGCCGGACCGCTTGGCGCAGCACCCAGGTGTCGTCGCTCCAGTAGATCAAGGTCCTGCCGCCCAACACCGCGATCACCTCCTCGGTCACGTCGGCGGCCGGCACCGCGTTGGGATCGCGCAGTCGAGCCCGCGGTGAAACGAGGGACACGGTGACATCGAGCAGGGCCCGGCCATTGGCCGCGTCCACCGCGCGGATCCGCGCGGACAGCGGCGGCCGGGCACGCCCGGACGGCGTCGGCGGCGCACCGTTGCGCACGGCATGCAGGATGACCGCGCGGGGCTCGGCAAGAGCCTCAGCGACGCACTCGGCCGCGTGCCGTTGCGCACGCCGGGCCTCCTCCTGCTGGCCGCGTAGGCGCTGAATGTGTCGGCAGACCTGGCACAGCGGCTCGCCCGCCAGCGACCGCTCCGGCCGGCAGCCGCACTTCGCGCACTCGTAGACGCGGCCTGTGGCCCGGGCCGCGGCGGCCCGCAGCTGGGCCGCGCTCGCCGTGGTCGGAAGACACGTCTGCGGCCGGTAGAGGTCGACCAGCAGCCGAACGCGGCGGCCGCGGAAGTCATCCATCCAGACCCGGCCCGCGACCTGCGTGGGCTGGCGCGGGAACTCCAGCTCGGCGAGTTGCGCCCGGGTCAGCAGCCCGGGCGGCACCTGCCACCAGCCGTCGTACTCAGCGACGGCCGGAGCCGCAGGAGCGGCGAGCGCCGGCCCAGCGATCGAGGCTGCCGCCGTGGCCCCGGTCATGCCGGCGCTCCCTGCTCTTCGGCGACCACCGCGACCTGGGCCATGACGAACGAGTTCTCGAGCACGTCGTCGATCTGCGCGGGGGTCAGCGCCGCGCACCTGCATCTGTCGGCCACGCCGTCCTCGGCGTCGAGGTCCTCATCTATCATCTCGCCGGCGACGGCGCCGACCGCGACACCGGGTTCCTCCCAGTGGTGCCGGTCAGGTCGCCCGGACGGCCGAAACCGTGTTGGCGGAGGAACATGCGCAACTCGGTCAGCCACGGCGCCGCGCCCTGCCGCAGATCGTCGACCACCGCGGCGGTCAGCAAGAGCACCGCCACCTGCTCCTCGTCGTCGGCGTAGACCAGCGGGCGGCCGTCCAGCTCGATCGTGGAGACCATCTCAGGCGCCGCACTGGCGGGAAGGGCGACGCGTTGCGGGCCCGCCGGGATGTCGACCTGGTGCGCCCACGCAACCGACGAGGGTTTGCAGGCCGCGTGGTACTTGTAGGTCGCCAGGTGGGCAGTGACGGGGGAGAGGTCCGGGTCGTAGGCGGCGATCACCAACGAGATGCTGGAGTCGCCGGTGCGGGCGTCGCCCGACTCTCCGCACCAGTCGCAGTCATATGCAGTGCTCACGTCGTTGTCGAGCCAGGCGAACAGGTCGGGATACCGCACGCCGCGCCAACCCTGGCCAGCGAACCAGGCCCGCACGTCGTCGGTGAGGATCCACCGGTGCCGCGGCTGGCGGACCTCGCCGGTCACGCTGACCCGGCGCAGCGCCTCCGTGTAGGAGATCCCGGCCTCGGCGGCCAGGGCACGGGCGGCGTTCTTGGCGGAGGTGTGCCGGCCTCGCCCGCTCTTCTTGGACACCATGACGTTTCGTCGCTTCCCGGCAGGCCCCACGCCCCTGCCGTGGTGGTCTCGTCACGGCAGACATCGTCGATCGTTGGCTGCGCGACCCGGTGGATCTTGGCCCGTGCTGCCGGACGCACGTGGGGGCGTCGCGGCGGGGCGGGTGCCGTCACAGCAACGGCATGGCGCCACGGTAGCGGACACCACCGACATAATCGCGGAGCCGGCGCGCTAGAAGGGCTCGGCGGGGACGGACCCGGCTCCGGTGAGCTTGACCGCGATGCGAGACAGCCCTGGAGATTTCGCGGGAAGGCCGGCAACCGTCCAGATCAGACGGGCCGGCCCGGCGCCGCCACCCCATCGTGGACGCCTCGCCGTGGGCGCCTGGCGCACTCCTACCATTGACCAGCATGGCGCCTCCGTAGTCAGTCCCGTCCGCTCGCTCACCGTTTCGCTCGGTGCCGTCCCCGGCTGAGGGTCGGTCACCAACGGCCCGCCGGCCTACACGACGTCGACGCCGTCCTCACCCGACCCCGCACCGACGAGGAAAGAGCAGCCCCCGATGAACGACCAGCCGGACCCGACCGCTCTGCCGTCGCGGGTCACGTCAGCCGCGCACCAGGCCGCCGAGCTGCTCTTCGCCGCGCTCAGCCCAGACATGAGCGCGCGCCCCCGCCCCGAGATCGAGGCCTTGTGGTTCGCCGCCAAGCTCCTGGCCGCGGCGGCCGGCGACCTCGACTCCCCGGACAAGCCCGTCGACGAGCAGCGCCGAGAACGGTGGGAAGAGGTCACCAGCAACGCCGCATACATCACGGACAAAGCGCTGACGGTGGCAGCCGAGGGCCTGAGCCTGGAGAGGGCCGGCGACCGGCTGGGAAACCTCGACGCGATCGAGCAGGACGTGGCCACCACCGCGCGCGCGTACGCCGGCGTCGTGGAGCTCACCCCACCTGACTTCATGAACACCGGACGGCTCCTGACCGTGACGATCAGGCCCGACCTGCGCAGGAGCGTGTCGGTCACCGCAACCCGCGGCGCTGACCCGATGCCACGCCAACACAGCGCGGCGACCCTGCTGCGCACCGCCCACCACCTACACCAACTCGGCAGTGCGCTCGGCGAGCTTGTCCTCGAGCCCGCCGCGGACGGCATCCCGATGTGCGGGCCGGCGGCGCACAAGGTCACCTGCCAGATCTGCGGGCGCACCGTGGGCGCCGACGTCGCGCGGACCATCGAGCTCGCCACGCCCTCATCCCGCAACCTCACCGTCTGCTCCACCACCTGCGCCCGGGCGGCCAACGCAGGCGAGTACGCCGAGACCGACCACCGCTGACGCTCACGGGGCGCCATCTGAGCGCCGTTCGTCATTAGACTGATCCGCCGCAGCACGCATGACGACCGATATCCACGGCCGTCACCACGGGGGATGAGGCGGTTCATGTGATCATGCGCCATCGGTTCAGGCACGTCGCACGTGGCACCGCGGCCCTCACGGTCGTCGCGCTTTCGACGCTCGTCGCGGCGCCAGCCGCGCACGCCAACGACAACGTACGCGAGCTCTCCTGGCACCTCGACACTTTCAAGATCAACCAGGTTCACCGGATCAGCCAAGGCGCCGGCGTCGTCGTCGCCGTCATCGACAGCGGCGTCAACGCCAACCACAGGGACCTGCGGGGCCAGGTCTTGCCAGGCAAGGGGTTCGGGACCGGCGCCGGACCCGACGGCCGCACCGACGTCGACGCCGAGGGCAGTCATGGCACCTCGATGGCCAGCATCATCGCGGGCAAGGGCGGCGGACCCGACCACATGTTGGGCATCGCGCCGAAGGCCAAGATCCTGCCGGCGAACGCCGGTGCCGGCAGCAACGGCCAAGGCTCGCAAGCGCTGGTCCAGGCCATCCGCTGGGCGACCGAGCAGAAGCCCGGCGTGATGAACCTGTCCCTCGGCACCGACGCGACAGGCACGCCGGACCCAGAGCTGCTCGATGCCATCGCCGATGCCGTGCGCAACGACATCGTGGTGGTCGCGAGCGCCGGCAACAGCGGCGCCGACGTCGCCGCCACCGCCAAGGTGCCGGGCGTCATCGCGGTGAACGCCGTCGACCCCGACAACGAGGTCTCGCCGCTGACCAACCACGGCCCGTCGCTGGCGATCGCGGCGCCGGGCGCAAACATCACCGTCGCCGTCAACCGCGGCGCCACCAACTACGCCTACGTGACTGACGCCGCGACCAGCCCCGCGGCCGCGATGGTGTCCGGCGTCGCCGCCCTGGTGCGCGCCCGCTACCCCGACCTGGACGCCGCCAACGTCGTCAACCGGCTCCTCAAGACAGCGACCGACCGTGGGCCGAAGGGCCGCGACGAGTCATACGGCTACGGCGTAGTCAATCCCCTCGGCGCCCTCACCGCCGACGTCGCCACCGTCGACCACAATCCCCTTGGCACGCCGACGGCAGCCACAGCGCTCGCTAGTGACCCCGCAATTGCGGAGGTCCCGGACCGGGCCGATACCGGCAACGGCTTCCCCACGCTGGTCGTCGCGATCGTCATAGCAGCTGTTGTGATCCTCGTGCTCGCCTTCGGTGTGGCTGTTCTCGTGCGCGGCAGATCTAGGACGTAGCCGCACCAAGCTGAGCAGATGGTCCGACGGTGGCGGGACCACGGTATCGTCCCGTCCCTCTGTCCCCGTCCCGGTCGCGCGAAGGCTGCGTGTTGAGTTGAGGGGTGGCCAATGGTGGAGCCGCGCTGGCGCCAGCGGTTGTCGTGGACGTATCTGACGAGCCGCCCGACGGAGAGGACGAGGCACCGTGGAGCACCGATGATCTTCGGCTGCAGACGGCCGTCCGGGCGTTGTTGGCCTTGAGCGTCATCATGGCCATCACAGCGACGCTTGATGAGTTCGGCGTGACCAAGGTTGTGCGCTTCGTTGTTAGCTCCGTGCTGTGTGGTTTGGCATTCGACCGGCTGCGGGTGTGGCATCGCGGGAAGCGAACGTAGCAAAACTCCGTCACCAGATCTCCTCCCGCGGGATCCGAGCGGCGCCCGACAGGATTGCCTGCTTCCGTGCCGGGTCGCTTTTCGAAACCCCGCCGGAGTCCCGTCAGGCGCCTCCGGAAGGCGCCACCGCCGGCAACAGCGATCCCGGTGCGGGCACGACGACGAAGGCTACATCGGTGATGGGTACCAGGGCCGCCAATCGCCGGTTACGCCATCGCGCAGTTGCCGTGCGTACGCGTCGATCTGCGCGTCCAGAGTGGTCACCATGTCGGTGTGCCTGACCGGGTCGAAGGGCTCCCATTCCGGTGCCGAAAAGTCGACCGCGTCAGGGCTGTCGTGCACCGTGCAGTGCTGCTCCAGCCAGCGGCGGACCGTCGCGTCGTCGAGTCCGCCGCAGTCGTAAACGGTGATGAGGCCCCGGTCCGAGCGCAACTGCGTCCAGCCTGCCATCTGGCTGGTTTCGACGGCGTTGCGACAGCGCCGCCTCTTCTGGACGACGCGGGCAATGCACCGCAGCTCGATCATCCCGTCGGGCAGGTACCAGATTCGGTCTCCGAGCTGGACGAGGTCAGGGCGTCGGGACATGTCCGCGACGGTAAACGACGCTGTCCGCTGGCGGGCGCGGGGACACGCGGGCGAAGGGCTGGCTCCCTCCGTCGGGTCCAACCACTGGGCGGGGGTCAGCGGCCCCCATGGCGCGGGGCACCTGAGTTCGGCGCGGCTTCGACCTGGGCGCTTGGAGCGCCGAGCCCCATGGGTCACACCACGAGGGGCACGTCCCTGTTCACGCTGTTGTGGGGGCAGCAGCGTGTGTCTGCTGGTCGGTGCGGAGCAGCAGGCGCTGCAGCTGGCCACCAGCGACGAGATCGGCCAGGTGTGCTGCGTAGAGAGAGAGCTCAACCGCCGCTGGCTCGAGCGATGGCGTCGCCGGTGGTGGTCGCCGGCCGCGGCCGCGGCGCTGGGCGGCGGGCGGGCTGGCGGCGAGGGCCGCCGCGCGGCGGTTGGCGAGTTCGGCGTCGATTCCGGGTAGACCGGTGGTCAAGACGGGCAGATCAGCCGGTCGGCCGTCATGATCGAGGAGGAGCGGTTCGGCGGCAAAGACGACCGATGTTGGCTCCTGGCCGGCGATGCAGGCGCAGATCGCGGCGATCGCCGCCGCGGCGTGCCGGGCGGCTGAGGTCCGCACGAGGGCACGCAGGACCGGCTCGTGCTCGGCGAGCAGCGCGGTGCGCTGGCGCCAGTGGTCGGCGTCGAGAGCGTCGGCCGCGGCCCGCAGCACGTCGCGGTGTGCGGCCTCAGCGCTGATCGGCGGCGTCTGGTCGGTTGGACAATGGGGCGCCTCGTATCGGGCACCGTCCCGCCGCAGCTCTTCACGCTGGGCGATGACGTTGTCGAGGCGCTGCCGCAGCGACCATGCCACGCTGCCCAGTGTGGACAGGTGTTTGTCGACCTCGCCTGGCCACGTGAGCCGCCCGGTTGGGTCGGGGGCCCGTACCGCCGGGTACACGCGGGCGTAGGTGGCGAAATGCCGCCGGTAGTGGTCGCGGCCGGCATCGTTGAGCGCCCAGCCCGGCGCGCCCGCGACGGCGTACTTGTAGCGGGATGCCGCCTGCGCGGTCAGGGCCACCCGCTCGATCAGCGGCCCCGTTTTGCGCTCCTCGAGGTATTGCCAGGCGGACCGTCGGGTGTCGGCGGGGACGCCGCCGGGCCCGGCCCGCCACAGCTCGACGATGACCTCCCACAGCCACTGCGAGACCAGGCCGCGCGGTGCCCTCCCGGCGTTGCGGTCGTCGACGCCGCTGGCCCGGGCGACCTGCCGGCCGCGGGTGGTCATCCGCAGCGACAGCAGCCGGGCCTGCGGCTGCCACCATCGCTGCGAGCCTTGCGGAACCTCTTCCAGGCGCTGGTCGACCAGGCCGAGGTCCGCGAGCTCGGCCGGGGCGGTCAGCAGTCGCCTGCTACGTCGGGTGGTCGCGTCCAGAGCGGCGCGCACCTTGCCGGGCGGTGCACCGGGTCCGGCATCGACGTACCCGAAGCGGTGCCACCGCCATTCCTCAGCAGGCCGACGTCGCCGACCCTCCGACCAGGCGTCGCGCTCGTACGCCTCTGCCGCCTGGTCAACCACGTACGTGGCACGAAGCAGCTCCTGCTGGACCGGATTCAACATCGCCCACTGCTGCGAGGGCGGCGGCGCCGTCCTGCTGCCGGTCACCGCTCCCACCGACGATCCTCTTCCGCGTCCCGGGTGATCGGTGCTACAGCGGGGGGTTCGTTTCGCTTCGCGGCGCGGCGCGTGGCCCGGCCGGACGCGAGAACGTAGGCGGGGTCGCGGTCGAGGTTGTCCCGGTCGCGGTCGTAGCGGCGGGTGGTGCGGGGGTCGGCGTGGCCCATGGCGTCCTGGACGTCCTCGAGCGCGACGCCGTACTGCTTGGCAGCGGTCGCGGATGCGTGTCGTAGCGAGTGCGGGGACAGTCGTGCGGCCGAGGGGATGCCTGCCTTGGCCGCGAGACGTCGGATGAGGAGGAAGACGTTCGGGGCGGCCAGTCGCCCGGTGCCGGCGGCGCCGGTCGCGAACAGGGGACCGGACAGCATGTTCACGGTGAGTCCGGCGGCCGCCGCGCGGGCTTTGAGGTAGTCGTCGACGGCGTCGCCGGTGTCCGGTGGCATCGGTCGTTCGCGGGGCCGGCCGCCCTTGCCCACGAATCGCAGGGTGCGGTGGCTGGCGTTGTAACTGAGGTCGTCAACGTCGCGGGCGAGGGCCTCGTCTATGCGGAGACCGAGGTCGGCGAGGACGTGTAGCAAGGCCCGGTCGCGCATCGCGGCCAGGTACCTGGCGAGCAGGGTGGGGGATGGGTTGGCCCTCCAGCGGGCGGCCCGGTCGGCGGCCCGCGCGTCCGCTGCGGCGAGCAGCGCGTCGACCTCGTCGAGGGTGAGTCCCACGGTGGCCGACTCGTTGGGGATTTTCGGGCGTTTGACGCCGTCGAGTGGGTTCCGGGTGATCCGGCCGTCGGTGTTGACGACCAGGTACGTGTACCAGCTGGACACGGCTGCCAGCGCCCGGGCAACGGTGCTCGGTGCGGCCGCGCGGCCGGCGCGGCCGCGCAGCGACCGCCATACCCGGAATTGGCCGACGTCGGTGGGGCGGGCGGACAGCGGGTCGAGTCGTTCGGTTTCGCACCACTGCAGGTATACGGACAGGTCTCGCTGGTAGGCCTGCTCGGTCTTCGGTGACTCGGTCTCCAGCAGCCAGGCGACGGTCAGCCGGCGGATGCTGTACCGGCTGCCGTCGTCGGGCGGAAGGGCCGGCAGCCGGGCGACGTCGGCGCTGAGCCGGGCGACCCGCGCGCCGGCTGGATCCCAGTCCGCTGCGGCGCTCGACGCGGGCGCGCGACCCACCTCGTGCGGGTTCAACGCCATGGTGCCCGTCGGCCTGGGCGGGGTCGCCGTCATCGGCGGCCGCCGGGGACGACGCGGAGTCGCGGTGGCGGCACCGGCAGCCCGAAGCCTTCGCGGGCGGCCCGGTCCAGGTGCATCTGGCGTTGGGCGGCGCCGTCGCGGCAGGATTGCGGCAGGTCTCGGCAGGCCAGGAACTGGTCGCCGGCGGGGGCGCTGGCCAGGATGCGCAGGTCGACGTCGCGGAGCTGCCGCCAGGACCGTCCGGTGTAGTCGTGCCCGCACAGGCCACAGACCGGAGCGCTGAGCTCATGCTCGGTGTGTAGCGCGGCCAAGGCGCGTCGCTCGTCGACGCGGGGCGTGGTCGTGTAACCGCACGAGCAGACCGCACGCCATCTCGCTCCGGAGGACGCGAACCCGGCGACCAGGTGCATCACCATCGGTCCAGCCGCCCCGTCTTGCCCCGGGCCGACTGCGGGACGATCGCCAGCCATCAGCGCCCACCAGCCAACGCGGCCGCAGGATCGACCATCGCGGCGGCGATCGCCTCGTCGGACAGGCCGGACCGGCGCGCGGCCACGACCGCACGCTGCTCGGTGCGGGAGAGCCCGGCGCGCAGGTCGGGGAGCACCGAGAGCAGCGCGGCCGCGGCCGCCGGGCTGAGGTGGTCGTCGCCGATCGCCGCGGCGACGGCGGCCTGCAACGGCAACGGTGCGCCGCGCTCCCGCCACGCAACGGCGTGGTCCGCGTCGGCGTGCGGCGCGTACCGGGCGGACAGCACGGTCAGCGGCGCGAGTTCGGCGCCAGCCTGCGCGGCCTCGGCCAGGAGCCAGCCCAGCCCGCGATCGCGGACCAGGGACGCGACCATCTGGTCGTCGACGTAGCCGCCGGGATCGGCTGCCGTCGCCTCGGCCAGCAGACGCCGGGCAAGGACCTCCTGGAGTGGGTCATCGGGGCGGTCGGGGGAGTCGAGGTCGCGAAGCTCAGATTCGA
Organism: Asanoa siamensis; assembly: GCF_016862555.1. Lineage (GTDB taxonomy): Bacteria > Actinomycetota > Actinomycetes > Mycobacteriales > Micromonosporaceae > Asanoa > Asanoa siamensis. The sequence goes on from NZ_BONE01000046.1 coordinate 47,742, forward strand.
CCAGCCACAGCGGACCGGACCGGCTGCTGCCTCCGTCGAGGCGGCCGCGCCGGCCCGCGGCCGCGAGCCGGATCGCGGTCAGCGCGATCGCCATCATCGAGTGGCTGCGGTAGAGCCGGACCTGCGCGCCGGCCAGGTCAGCGGCGTCGACCAGCGCGCGGACGGTAGCCATGCCCGGCCCGTCGGTCCACTCCAGCCGCCAGACAGGACCGTTGTCATGGGTCGGCTCAACCGGCGCGCCGTACCGCTTCTCCAGCTCGCGGGCCAGGGTGCGTAGCCGCCGGGGGCGGTCGGTGCCCGTCATCAGCGCCCCGTATCGGGCGTCGCGCGGAGCGATCCGGGCGCGTCTGCTGCGGCCCGCCGCGCGTCCCGCGGTGGGTCTGCCGCGACGAACCGCCGGACGGCGGCGATCACCGCGTCGACCTCGTCCCACTGATCGGCCTGGCCGATCAGCGCCACGGCGATCACTTCGGGCGCCGCGCCGGGATGGGTCGCCAGCAGCCGCTCGAAGACCCCGGCCGCGACCTCTGTGGTCAGGTGCGGAGGTACACCGCGTACCCAGGAGGCGGCCCAGTCCCGCAGCGCCGCGCGCAGCGACGCGTTCGGGTCGACCGGCGCCCGCGCCGGCTCGGGCTCGGCCGCCCGGGCGGCGACCGACGGCGACCCAACCAAGGTCGGCGGCGCGGTGATGACCGGCCGCCCGTCACGCAGCAGCAGGGTCAGCGGCCGCACCGGGACATGTTCCTCGACGGCACCCTCCGGAACGGAGCCGCCGGACCGGCGCGGGGCGTATTCGGCGGCGTACGCCCACGGCCACCCTTGAGCGATGTCGTCGTGGTGGGCGCGGCACCACAGGGAGCGGTCGGCGGCCAACACGATGTCGCCGGTCTCCCAGTGCTCCTCGGCGGCCAGGACCTCGCCGCTGACGACGTCCCGGTCAGCGACCGGCGCGAACCCGTCGGCGGTCCGGGCAAGCTCGGCGCCGCGGCCGCGTGCCCGGGGCGCAGCGGCGCCTGGCGCGATCGGCGAAGCGGGTGCCTGGTCGTGGGTGGCGAGCCAGTGTTCGCCGGCGTCGGTGAGCCGCCAGTAGTCCTGCTGCCCGCTGTGTTTGGCTTCCGCTGTGACGTAGAACAGCGTGGCCAAGCCGGCGCCGACCAGCTTGCCCAGGTGCCGGTTGGTGCTAATCGAGACGGTGTCGACGGTCCATTCACGGCGGCCGCAGCGGCGGGCGGCGTCGAGTAGGTCCGGTGTCGGCGCGAGCTCAACCATCGTTGGGGTCCCAATCCTGCGGTGCGGTGCGAGGCGGCGGTGGTTGCTCGGCTGCGCCGGCCGCGGGCAGGGCGAAGCGGAGCCGAGCGATCGCGGTCACGGCGGCCCCGTGCCGGTCCGCCTCGGCTGCCTCGGTCACCAGTTGACGCAAGGCGTGGGGGTCCGCGCTGCCGGCTTGGGCCGCCGACAGGGCCTGCGCGAGGTGCCGGGCGGCGGCCTCGAGCGCACGTTGCTGCCCCTCGCGGTGGCGGTCTTCCTCGGAGGCCCAGCCCTGCCGGACCAGATGAGGGGGAATCAGGGTCGACATGGCCTCGTGCTCTTCGTGCTGGCTGGCGCTTCGGTCGGTGTCAGCCACGGCGACCTGCCCACGCCGCCGCTCGTCGCAGGCCTCGCCGGGCGGCGCCGATCCGCGCGCGGTCGTGCGGCCACTGGTCAGACAGCCGACACGGGGTGGTCACCGCCGCGGTGAACAACGAGGCCATGATGATCCCGTACGCGAACGTGATCACGATGCATCGAGGCCTTCCTGGCGGGTCCCGGCGGACCGGGTGCGGCGGGCTTGGTCATCTTCGAGCGGGTCACCGTTTGAGGGCAGCTTTGGGGGACGTGACAGAGCGTCGGCCGCCTCAAAGTGGCTCACAGCATCGGTGGGCCGGGCTGGGCCGTCCTGGTAGAGCCGGCAGGTGAGGCAGACGACCTGGTCGGCGGTGGCCGGCACGACGATCGGGGAGCCGCACCGTACGCAGAAGCAGGACGCGTCGCGCGGCAGGAAGTCCGCGACGGTCACGCGGTAATGGTGGAACGCGGGGCAGGCCAGCTCGACGGGCTCCCCGGGGTCGAAGTCGCCGCCGGCGGTGATCGCGTAGTCAACGCCGGTGCTGGTGGCCACGATGCCGCATTGCGGGCAGCGGGTGTAGACGGTGTCGATGTCCAGCCCGCCGTCCGGTCGGGTCTGGAAGCGGGGGACCGCGTCTGCGGGGATGAGGTCCATCGTGGTCACCGGGTCTCGTGTTGCGTGATCAGCCGGGCGAGCTGTGCCCGGCGGGCCTTCGCGGCCCGCTCTGCGGTGGCGGCGGTGTGTCCCAGCGCGACGCCGATCTGCTGCCAGCCGATGCCGGCGGCGACCGCGGCGTCGATCAGGTCGAGTTCGCGACGCTCGGCGTGGTAGCGGGTCTCGTCGACCAGCGTCAGGCCGTCGAGCAGGTCCTGCGGGGTCGGGCGGGGGAAGGTCTGGCCCAGAAGCCGGTAGTGGATCTCTCCGGTCGGGGTCATGGTGGTGTACTCGTCGCCGCCGTTGGCGGCGTGCTCGGCGTGCGCGGTCACGGCGGCCCACAGCCGGTGAATCGGCTCGGCGGCGGCCAGGCTGGTTTCGTAGCGGGCGCTGAGCCGGTCCCGGGTGGTCCACGGGTCGCGGTGGTCGTACCGCTCGCGGGTCATCGCTGCCCGCCCGGGCCGCCGTCGGGCGCGGCCGCCGCGGCCGGAGGCCCGTCGACGACGCCGAGGACCTTCGCGACGTAGTCGTAGGCCCTGGTGTGCTGCGGCAGGTCGGGCAGGTCGCGTTCGAGCTGTCGCTGACCGTCTGACCAGGTGGTCCAGATCGCGGTGACCTCGTCGGAGCTGAGCCCGGTAGCGAGGGTGACCTGCTCGGCGGTGGCGCCGCTGATCACCGCGTTGTGGATCCGGTTGGCGGTGATGCGGCCGAGGTGGTCGTGCAGGGCGCGGACGCTCGCGAGGTGCTCCAGCTCCAGCGGCAGCCGCGCGACGCGACGCGGGTCGCCGGGCGGGACGTCGAGCGCCAGGTCAGTGTCGCCGAGCCAGCGCACCACGTCACCGACCCTGCGGGCCAGGTGCAGCGGGTGCACCCGCTGCGCGTCGGCGTAGGTCACCGGGCGCGCCGGCGGGTTCGGGTACAGGTTGGGCAGGTCGGTCATTGGCCGTCTCTCCGGTGGGGACTTATCGCGGGCGCCGGCCCACGGGCTCGGATATCAATCTTCACCGGAGGGACCGGTGGTCTGGGGGATCGCCCGGGGTGTGGGTCGGACCCGGACGGCGGGGTGCCGCTGGCACAACGGCCGTCGGTTTGACCTAGTCGCCACCGGGTGCCTCGGCGCCGGCGTCGACCGGGTCGAGAAGGTCGTCGGCCGCGGTGTCGTGGTCGGCGGCGGCGAGCAGGCGGGCCGCCTCGCCGAGGCGGTTCCGGGGCAGCAGGCCGCGCCCGTGCTGGTAGAGGAACGCGCCGTGGTCCCACCAGCCGAAGGGGTAGGCGGTCATCGACGAGCCGTGCAGGTCGACGTGGTCGAGGCGCGCGACGATGTCGCCGCGGTCCGGCTCGAGCGCGGCCACGTCGGCCGCGATCTCGTCGCGGTCGCCGACCGCCAAGGGCTGTTCGGTTCCGGTGCACCAGATGACGTACTCGTCGGCGTCGGCCGCCGGCCGGATGATGACGTACCCCACGGTGTCCCTCCTTCGCTTAGCGCGGGGCCGGCTCGGGCGGCCCGGCCCGACGCGCGGCCGCGGTGATGGCGGCTTCGGTGCGGGCCCATTCGGCCCGCAGGTCGGGTAAGAGCGCGAGCAGTGCCGCCCCCGCCGCGGCGGGCGGGTCGTCGTCGGCTAGGGCGAGGGCGACGGCGGTGTGTAGCGGCAGGGGTTGGGCCCGGTGGGCCCAGGCGACCGCGGCGCCGGCGTCGGCGTGCGCGGCGTAGCGGGCGGACAGCACGACCAGCGGCGGCACCGTCGCGCCGTTGGCGATGACCTGTTCGACGAGCCAGCCGACGCCGCGCGTGCGGATCAGGTCGACGGCGGTTTCCGTCGCGTCCAGCGGCACCGGGCTGCCGCCGGGCACCCACCGTTGCGGCCGCGTCGCTTCCCAGTCGGCTCGGGCCGTCTTCGCTTTCGCGATGGCCGTGGCGACGAGCAGCTCTGCCAGGGCGTCCTGCAGCGCGTCGGTACCACGGTCGGGGTGGTCCAGATCGAGGGCCTCCCACTCGACGATCTCCTGCGGATGGCGCCCACCGTCGTGGCGGCCCAGCTTTCCCGCGGTCTTCATCCGGATCGCCGTGACCGCGATCGCCTTGGTCGAGTAGCGCCGGTACAGGCGAAGGTCGGCGCCGGCCAGATCGGCGGCGGCCGCCAGCGCGCGCACGGCTGGTTCGCCGGGCCCGTCCACCCAGTCCAGCTGCCACCTCGCGCCGGTGTCGTACGAGACCTCGAAGCGGCCACCGAAGCGCTGCTCCAGCCGGCGGGCGAACAGGCGCACCTTCCGGGCGCGGTCAGCGGCCACCGTCGTCCTCCGTCCCCGCACGCGGCGCCAGCAGGTCGGTGGCCATCAGGCGTGGACCGGCTGGGCGTCGCCGAGCGACCAGCGGTCATCGCCCGGGTAGTGGCCGTGTAGGTCCGGCCACACGAGCTGCAGCGCACGCACGGTCCGGTCGGGGTAGAGACGGTGGGCGGTCGTGACCGGTGCGGTGGGCGCGTCGACGACCCGCAACGGGACCGAGGCGATCTCGTCGAGGGCCTCGCCCGGCCGCAGCTCGGCGCCGAGGCTGCGGTGGGCCGCCGTGTTGAGCAGGTGGCCGGCGATGTCGGCCGGCAATCCGCAGACGATCAGCTCGGGCAGGCCGGCGGCGGTCAGGCCGACGGTGTAGGCGAACGGCGCCCCGTTCCCGCCCCGGGCCGGGAAGACGCTCTGGACCATCCAGCCGTGCTCGGCGATGACCCGCAGGTTGTGCTGGTCGGCGGCGTCCCGCGCGCCTGCGCCGCCGTGGTGCGTGCCGGCCATCGCGGTCACCCCTGGTTTGGGGTGGCGGCGGTCGCGGCGAGCACCGCGCGGGCGAGCTGGCAGCGCGAGTCGGTCGCGAAGTAGGTGTCGGGCATGGCGAGCTGGGCGATGTCGAGCAGGCCTTGGGCCAGCGCCGCTACGGCGGCCGGCGAGGCGGCGTCGCCGTCCGCGATGCGGCCGGCGACCGCGAGGTTGTGCTCGCGCGGGTCGTCCGGGTCATGGGGAACAGTGTCGGCCGCGTCGAGGGGCCCGGTGCCGACGCTGATCGTCGGCCGGACGGTGCCGTCCTGGGCGTCCTGCCCGCGCAGCTGCCGGGCGATGCGGGCCGCGGTCGCGGCGAGCGTGTCCAGGTCGTGGGCGGCGCCGTCCCCGTCGCCGGCGGCGAGGTGGTGGTCGAGCGCGCGCAGCCGGGCGTCCATGCTCGCGCGCAGCGAGGGGTTCAGCCACAGCGGGCCGGCCGGGGTGTCGTCGGGCGGGCCGGGTTCGGAGGAGCCGGGGGTCATCGTCACGTCCATAGGATAACAGTCATTATCCTATGGAGACAGTCCGGCTAGATTATCTTTTTTGATAATTTTTAAGTGTTATTTTTTCTTGGAAAGATTTAATGTAGGCTGTCCAGCGTGACCGTCGAGACCATCGTGACCGCCGATTGTCGCTTCGCAGCTGAGCTGGCGAATCCTGCGCCGGCGTGGCGAGCCAGTGGCGAGTTCTCAGGCGAGGTGGCGAGCCGTGTGAGCGCGCTGCCTTGAAGACTTCGGTGACAGGTCGCGTGAGGTGGGCGCTTTTCAACAGGGACCGGACCCGTCCGTGGGCTCTCGTCGGAGCTTGGGTGGCGAATTCTCATCGGAAGTGGCGAGGAATGATGTCCCGGTGCATCGAACGCGGCGTATCGGGCTGCCTGGCCCGGATGAGAACTTTGAGGCGATCTACCTGGACGATCAGGGGGTCGAGCAGCGCGTGCCATGGGGCTGGCTGCCGGAGGTGGTCGAGGCATTGGACCGGCCAGTGCGGTCGTTCCCGTCGTATCGGGGTCAGCGCAACTTTCCGGGCTGGTACTGGTCAGCGACGGTGGGCCGCCGGGTCGGTTTCGAGTCGTGGGTGGAACGTGACCACCTGGTGGCATTGGACTTCGACCCATCGGTGACCGGGATCGTGTCGCAGCCGTTCTGGTTGCTCTGGCCGGGTGAGAGCAAGACCCGCCGGCACGCTCCGGATTTCCTCGTGCGCCTGGACAACGACGCGGTGTTGGTGCTGGACTCCCGGCCGTTGGAGCTGATCGAGGAGGTGGACCGGGAGGCGTTCGCGGTCACCGATCAGGCGTGTGGGCTGCTGGGCTGGCGTTATGCGGTCTGGGATCGTCTGGACCCGGTAATGGTGGCCAACCAGCGGTGGCTGGCCGGCTACCGGCACCCGCGATGCTTTGACCCGCAGGTAGCCGGGCGGCTGCTGGCGGCGTTCGAGAAGCCACGCGCGTTGATGGACGGCGCCGAGCTCGCGGGTGATCCGCTCGGGACGCTGCCGGTGCTCTATCACCTGCTCTGGCGGCGGGAACTGGTGACGGACCTGGCGCTGGTGCTGTCGCACCGCACGACCGTTCAGACCGCGCCCTCGAACGACCGCCTCGCGATGGTGGGTGAGCGGAATGGCTGAGCGGCCGGGCGTGTTGCGCGTCAACGACCGGGTGATCTTCGCCGGCGGCACGCACACCGTGGTGGCGATCTCAGGTAATGCGATCCGGCTGCTGTCTGCGGCCGGGGCGACGACCGTGGTGGCATTGCCGTTCCTGCTGGCCGCTGCCGATTTCGAGCTGGTCGGAGCAGTGCCGGCGTCTCGGGTGGATCCGCATGGACTGCTGGACGCGCTGCCCGCGCACGCGCTGCGGGCCGCACGGGACTGGGAACGGCACTTGATCGAGGTCGAGACCGGTCTGGTCCCGGGCGAGGATGCGGTTGCGCGGGCCGCGTACGACCCAGCGGTGCACCCGCTTGCTTCCCGGGAGGCGGCGAAGGCCGCGGAATTGACCGCGGCCGGGACGAAGACGAGCTTGCGGACGGTCCAGCGGATGCGCCGCCGCTACCGCGAGCAGGGACTCTGGGGCCTGGTCGACGCCCGGCACGCGCGCTCGGCGAAGCCGACAGGCAACGTCGACGCGCGGGTTGTCGCCGCGGCGGCCGCGGTGGTCGAGGCGCAAACCGGTACGTCAACGGGCACGAAGTCGAGAGCGATCCGGCAGATTCGCCAGCTGCTCGACGATGAGCACGGCGAGGGCGTGGTCCAGCTGCCGTCGCCGGCGACCTGCTACCGGCTGCTCGAAGCGCTGGCGGCGGGCAAACACTCGTTCGGCTCGGCCGTGACGCGCCGGCAGACGGCGAACAAACCAGCTGGCGCCTACGCCGCGACCACGGCGAGCCGTCCGGGTGAGCAGGTCCAGTTGGACAGCACCCCGCTGGATGTGATGGCGGTGATGGACGACGGGATCCTCGGCCGCGCCGAGCTCGTGCTGGCGATCGATATCGCGACCCGCACGATCTGCGACGCCCTGCGGCTGCACCGCCACCAGCCCGGCGCTCTGGTCGAGCAGGCCGCCTACTTGCACGACCGCACCGGCGGCATGATCGGCAGCCTCGACCAGCTCATCCACGAGGCCGCCAACGACGCCATCACCGATGGCACTGAGAAGATCACCAAGTCGCATCTCGACGCGGTCATCCTGGACATCGCCGCCCAGGCTCAGTTCACCCCGCCCCGCCAACGCCGGGCAGGCCAACGATGAAGACCTGGCAGCAGACCGCCCAACAACTTCCCGTCCAGGTCAGACCGATCCGGGGCGAGACCACGATCTCCTACGTCTTCCGACTGGCCGACGCCAACGACCTCGCCCGCCCAACGATCTTGCTCGGCGCCCTCGGCCGGCCCACCCGGGGCCTGACCCAGTTCCTGATCGACGACTACGACGTTCGTCTCAACTCGCTTGCCCTGCAACGGCTCGAAACGTTCACCGGGACGCCCCCGGGCCGCCTGAGATCAGTCCTGCCCGGACTGCATCACCCGGGCGACGCGCTCCCGGAGGAGATCCCGGCCATGCGCGTCGTCAAGGCCTACAACCTGCACGACCCATGCGACCACTGCACCGCCCGGCTCCCCGGTCGACGAGCCGCCAAGGTCTACACCTTGTATTTCCCCGTGCTCTGCCGAAAGCACCGCCGCTGGCTCGCCACCAAGACCGACCTCACGCACACCCCGGAAATCATCACCGCCCACCGCCGCCACGGCCGCCTACTCGCCGCCACCGGCGACCGCGAGTGGACCTACCAGCAACTTCACGTCGCCAACTGGATCGTCAGCGGGTGGGCACGCAGCAGCCATCGCACCATCCCCCGGCTACACGAACTCTGGCAAACCAGGGACAACCTCCTCACCGGTCGCCACAACCTGTTCAACCCCTCTAACCTGCTCATTTATCCCGAAGCCGTCGCCCTGGCCGAGATCTTCTGCGACCTCGAATGGCGCCGCCACGTCGCTATGGTCCGCGAACGCCAGATGACGAACTTCTACAAGCGCATCGCCGCACGCCTTAACCAATCGGGCGACTTCGCCGACTGGCTCAGCCGTCCCTCGATGCGCCTCCGACGACGCGGCGGCTTCGACTGGATGGCCAACCCTCTCCAGCAATGGATCTCCCAGCTTCGCCACACCCATCAGAAGATCCGCACCGAGTTCTACGAACGGCACAACGGATTCAGCCAGACGCCCTTCCCCGAAACTCGCCACTTCAAATGAGGAACGATGACCAGTGACCACACCGACCCCAACTGGCGAACCGCAGGCCAACCCACCTCAGCCTCGCCAACTCAAACGAGAAGGGACACCGATTCCCGGCGACGGCCGTGCGCGTACCCGCCCTGCGGCCGGCTGCTCCCGCCGTACGCCGGGCGCGGCCGCCCGGTGAAGTTCTGCCCGGACGACCCGAACCCGCGCTGGCCGGACGGCAAGACCTGCCAGCAGATGGACGCCGCGCGCAAGTCCGCCGAGCGCGCCACCGGGCTCGACGTGCCCCTGGATGGCTTCCGCGGCGCGGCCGGCCCCCTGGTCGAGGCCGCGGCCGCCCTCGCCGACCAGCTCATCGACACGGTCACGCTCGTGCGCGCCGTCGACGGCGGCGCCCTGGCCCGCATCGCCGACGCCGAGCAGGCCATGGGGGAAGCGCTCGCCCGGGCCGAGGCCGCCGAGCGCGACCGCGACCAGGCCGACCGCGACCGGCACCAGGCCGACACCGAACGGGCCCGGGCCGTAGCCACTGCGGCCGACGCCGAGCGGCGCGCCGAGGCCGCCCGCCGCGACGCCGAGCGGCGCGTCCGCGAGGCCACCGACCGGCTCGCCGACCTCGAACGCCAACACGGCCAAGCCCTCGCCGCGGCCGAGGCCGCCCGGGCCGCGCAGGCCGACCAGACCCGCCGCCGCGAGATCGCCGACCAACGCGCCGCGACCTTCGAGACCGAACTCGCCGCCGTCCGCGCCCACCTCGACGCCACCCGCGCCGACCTCGACACCGCCCGGGCGCAGACCACCGCCGAACACGACCAGCGGATCGCGGCCGAGCACCAGCTCGAGCGCACCGACGCCCGCAACAGCGACCTGACCACCCAGATCGCACAGACCCAGGCCGCCCTCGACACCGCGACCACCGACCGCGACCAGGCCACCGCACGGGCCCGCGCCCTCACCGACCAGCTCGCCGTCGCCGAGGCCGCGCTCGAGGAGGCCGACGCCGACGCGCGCCGCCACGCCGAGGAGCTGACCGGCCGGGCCACCGCCGCCGAAGCGCAGCGCGACGACGTCGAGCGGCGCTACCAGGCCCTCGTCGCCGCCCTGGCCGCCGGCGGTTTCACGCCTCAAACCGCGGGCGAGGACGACCCGCAGCCGTCGACGGGCATCGACCGCTGAGCGTGACCAGCGCCGTCATCGTCTAACAGCCGACCGACGCGCACGACCTGTTCGAGGCCGTGCTGACCATCGCCGGCTACCCGGCGGCCGCGCCCCGACACCACACCACCGTCAGCGGCGTGACGCTGCTGACCGCCGAGGAGTTCCGGGGCGCGGCCGCGCACGTCGCGGTGCAGTTCGATCCCGAGCACCGCCGATCGGTCACCGACGAGGAGACCGACCCGGACGCCACCGTGCTGCTGGTCTTCACCACCACCGGCACCGACCACACCGCCGACGCCGCGGTACACCACCGCCTCGTCGACGCGATCGGTGCCTGGCTCACCGGCCGGCACCTGCCCTGGTCATGGAGATTCGAGGATGACGTCTGGACCGTCGGGCACACCAGCCGACCGTAGCCACTCTCCGGCGGTGACCTGGTCAACCGGGAACCGCCGCCGTCACCGCTAAACGAAGCGCCTCGACCAGCACGGCCTGCCGCCAAGGAGATGGCGGCCCCGCGGCGCATGGCGGCCCCGCGGCGCATGGCGACCTGCTGACATACTGAAAGCTGTGGAACAGAAGCCGCACTTTCGATGGACCGCGGGTCGGTTAGCCGTCGCGCTGCTCGGGACCGCTGTTGGCTTGATAGCGACCTCGCTGCACTTGGTCCTCGGCGAGGTCGAAGACCCGCTGTCCATCGCCTTTCGCCTCGCCAGTATTTGTGGCTTTACGGCGCTAATCGTCTATTACCACTTTGCGGGGATGCGGCTGCTCCGTGAGCGGCAGCGCGAGACGCGCAGCGACGCGAGCCGATAGGCGTAGGAGCCGTCTGACCGTACCGGCGCGACCCACGCCCGCGACGGCGCTTACGCCAGTTCGCCGAGATCCTGGTTGGCGGTGGGGGCGGCGAAGCAGACCGCATCGTTGATCGGTTTGAGTCCGGGACCGGCTACCGATCCCGACGACCTGGCGAAATGCCCTTGTGGGTGGAAGGCCCCGCAGGCGTCATTCAACAGTGGCACCTCCTCGAGATCGTCGACATTCGCGAGCCCGGCTCGTACGAGATCCTGTTCCAGAACGGCGGGGTTGGTGTCGGCATCCGTCGGATCGGTGATGTCGTCGGCGGCGCACGAACCGCCAGCCTCGTGAGTGGATCGGCCCCGGTGCGATCATCACGACGTGACAGATCGGTATGGCGCGGGCCACTGGCGTACATGGGAAGATTTCGAGAAGCATGTCGCGTCAGGCGAGCTGCGCGAATCGCACACCCTCGAACTCAAGCGCGACGACTACTCCAACGGCGAGAGCGGCAAGAAGGAGCAGGCCAAGGACATCGCCGCGCTCGCCCTCGACGGAGGCGTCCTTGTCATCGGGGTGGAAGAGGACAAGACGACAGGAGTCGCGATCAAGGCGTCGCCGGTGGCCCTGGCGGGCGTCATCGAGCGGATCGACCAGATCTGCGCCAGCCGGATTTCACCGCCTCTGCGGGTGACGATCCGCGACGATCTACGCAGCCCATCAGACCTGTCCACTGGCGTGATCATCATCGACGTGCCGGCAACCGGTGTTCCCCATATGGTCGATCACCGCTACCTCGGACGGGACAACCGCACAACGCGGCCGCTCGACCACACCGAGGTAGTACGTCTGCTGGCCCGCCACGACCTCGACGCCGAGGTGGTGCACAAGGACCTCGACGAGGCGGACGCGCTGATGGACGGGGAGGGGATGTCGGCCGCCCGGCTGGTCATCACCGCGACGCCGATCCCTCTGCTGCGCCGCGATGCGCTGCGCGATCAACTCGCGGCCTCCGGCGCGGCGAGCTGGTTCAACGACCGCATGACGGCCGCATCCGCCCGCGCCAGCGCCGCGCGTGCAGGCAGCGAGGCGATGTCCCGCCTGTTCAGGCCCTGGAGGTGGACTGACCGCGCGAACGGGTGGGGAGCGCGTCGCATCCCTGGGGGTATGGCCTTGCGGTTCGGATCCGGTGGCACGACACCGTTCACGATCGAGGTCCTGGAGTCAGGCGGGGCACGGTTCGCCGCGGACCTCATTACCGAGGTCCACAAGGACCGGTACAGCGAGGCCATGACGAAAGTGCTCTACCTCGACTACGCAATGTCCTTCACCTGTGAAGCCCTGGCATGGATCGCGGAGGTGGCTGAGGAGGCCGGTCTGCGCGGGACCTACGGCATCGGGCTGCACCTGGGCGGCCTGGCCGGAGCCATACGCGAGCCGACCACCTCGACCGCGGAGCGCCGCCTGCACGTACCGGACAAGACCAAGTACCGCGACGATAGCTACCGGCAGACGCTCATGGCGACCGGCGCGGACCTGCGCGGGCCTTTCCAGCCGTTGCTCGACCAACTGTTCGGCCAGCTGCTGCGAGCGATGGACTACGGCGACCCATTGCGCCAGCCATAGTTTCGAGCACCCGCCTAAGCGATAGAGCGGCGGACGGGCGAGCCGACCGTGGATCAGCTTGCCACGGATGCCGGGCGATACCTTCATATCGCGGCGAGGTCGAACACGCCCGCGAGCGTGGCTGCCGGCGCCTAACGGCGCCGGCCGGTGGTGAACGTCCCCCACCGGTCGGCGGTGTCAGACTTAGCGTTTGCGAGGCGTACGCCTGAGACGCGACGGACGCGACCACCACCCCTGCCACCAGGCGAGCCGGTCCTTGGACTGCTGAGGGAACACGATCCGCAGGACGCTTAAGCCGGTTGCCAGGACGAAGAGCAGGACGACAGTCCAGGTCGGCAGGTCGGTTAAGGCGTCCACCAGGGGAACGCCGGTGAAGGACAGCGCAGAAGCCGACAGCGCAGGCGGTCGACGAAGCATGGTGTGCTCCTTGACGGCTCACGGATCCAAGGTCGAAGGAGGCCCCCTCGTGGGCCTGCTCCTGCTCGGATCGGCATGTCGCCTGGGTCACCGTTCGACCTGCCCCGTCGTCTCGTTGCCCATGTCGGGACCCGGCGGTGCATGTCGCGGTGCCGGTAGACGCCCTGCTCGGTCTAGCGCTTGTATCCAAATGTACCGCCAGCATAAATCATGTCGGCCGCACGGCGAGCGCACCGACGCCGGGCGCGGGCCGCGCGCTCAACGCCATCGGCCGAGCCACGATCGCGGCGCCGGCCCGGCGGGAAGGTCGAGTTCGTCCAGTCGGACGGCCGCGCCGCCTGCCAGGGTGATCCGCATGTCGTGGGCAGGGTCGGGTGCCATGGGCGCGTCGCCGATCGCGTCGAGCAGCGCCCGCAGCCTGGGGTAGGGGGCTCGGCGGATCCGCTCGACAACCCCGGGCGCCCGAAACGCCTCCAGGATCAGGGTGGCCAAGTTGATCCCGGCCCGCCGATGACCCTCGGCGTTGTCGACCAGCACCGGCGCGCCGTCGAGCACGTCGGAGCAGTCCGGGTCGACCGGCAGGTACGCGACGATCAGGTCACCGCGGGGCACGCCGATGATGTCGCTGCCCATCCGGACGTTCTTGGCGACCTCGGCGGGTACGCGGCCGACCAACGGGCCCATCCCCAACTTGCGGATCGCGGGGACCTGCTCGACCGTCGGGTCGACCAGCCGGCCCAGGCTCGGGAGGACGAGGACGGTGTGCCCGACGTACACCTTGCCTGACTCCCAGTACGGGCGGGTGGTGGCGTACCCGGTGCTGCGGCCGGCTCCGTCCTTTACGGCCAGGCCGACCGGCATCAGCTGGGCGTCGATCCCGAATTGGGCGTAGGTGTGGCGCAGAGTGGCACAGGCGTCTACACACACGTTGGCGTGCTTGCCCTCGGCCAGCTTCACCCACAGCATGGGCGGGAACACCAGCGGCAGCACGTCGCCTGGGGCTCGTTCCAGCAGCATTCCGAGTTTGCTGTCGTGGACCGCCAGCTTTCCGGGATCGTAGAGGCCCTGCGCCGTACGGCGCCGCTGCGCAGGGGTCGACGGACGCTTGGACTTGCGGCCACGAGATTTCGGCATACCGGCACGATAACCACCGGCACCGACAATCTGTTACCTACTGACGACCGCTCGTGATCAGGTTTGGTCGGCTCACCGGCGAGCGCCGATGACCAGCCGCCGGCCGAGCGTCGCTTCCACGTCGTCCCGCAGGTAGCGAACCCTCCGATCGCGGCCGCGCTGCCGTCGCCACGGCCTCTGAGGCGCTATTCTGTTGGGCTGCCCACCGACCGGAGGTAGCGGCGAGACCGGCTGCCCGCTGTGGATCGTCATCCCGACGATCCTTTGTGAGGCATACGATGAGCGTCCAGGCCACCACCGCCACTAACGCCACCGATCCGCTGCTGCGCCCGCTCGGCGCGGCACAGCAGCATCTGCTGGCTGTCGTCGGCGACGCGGTCACCACCACCGGCGGTTGGCCGGTCTACCAGTACGTGCAGGCGAAACTCGACGAGCAGGGTCTGGACATCGAAGAGGTGCTGGCCACCCTGCCCTACTTCGCGCACGCGCAGTTGCATTACTCCCTCGTGCGCCGCGACCGCCACGGCGTCCGCGAGGAGGAACCGGTGCGGCTCAGCGTGGCCGGCATGGCGCACCTGGACGCGTTCGCCGGCACCGCGACGATGTTCCTGCGGGTGCTCAACGCGCTGGCCGAGCGGCGCGCGGCCGCACCGTTCGAACCCGGCCGGGTCGTCGCCGTGCAGGTGTCCGGCCCGCAGCTGGTCGCCGAGCTCGGCCTGCAGCACCACCCCGGGGTGGGGCTGCTGCCCGAGCTGCTGGGAAACGAACCGGCCACCTGGCACGGCTCGCAGCAGGGCGGCGACGACTGGACCTACCAGCCCAGCAGCCACCTACGCCGCTTCCGCGAGGTGGCCGACGTCGACGATTACCTCACCCGGATGCGCGCGTGGCTGTTGCCGCCGGCACCGGCCCCCGTCCTCGAGGCGGTGTCGCCGCTGGGTGTCGTGGCCGCGTTCGACTACCTCGACGTGGTGTGGCAGCTCAAGTTCGACCGCAAACTGGTCCACGTGCCCAGCGGCGAGCGCCTTGTCCGGCTGACCTTGCCGGTGGCCGGCGCTGACGAGTTCGACAGCCGGCTCAGCGCACTGGGGGAGATGTTCAAGGGCCTCGACGTGCCCGGCACGAACGGCGGACCGTTCGACCGGCTGCGCCGATTCCTGCGCCGGGCGTTGCCCGCCGTATCCGTACCCGCGATCCTGGGCGCCGTCGACACCCTGCAGCACGTGACGCACGTCCGCAACGCCGGTCAACACGTCGGTGCCGCGCCCCAGGCGGCGACCGCGCTGCGGGCGCTGGGATTGCCGTACCCGGTCACCGACCACGCCGGCGCCTGGGACGTCGTGCAGCGGCAGGTGATCAACGCACTGGACACCATCCGCGCCGAGGCGAACACGCTGCCCAGCCGCCCGCTCCTTCAGACGCAGAATGCCGCGGCGGGCACCGTCACCCGAGGCGGGCCACACCGGCCCGCGCCGGCCCAGCGTCGCCGGCGCGGAGCGCAGGCTGGACAGGCCAGGGCCAACGATCAGGGCTGAGGGGACAGGACGAGCAGGTCAGAAACGAGCGAAGTGGCTCGCCAGCCGACCTGCATAAATGGCGGGGCGCGAGTGCCGATTTAGAACAGGCGTGCGAAGCTGACTGCATGGAGGTTCTGCACGAGTCGGCGTGGTTGATCGAGCCGACGCCCAACGCGGACGGCGAGCGCGGCCGCAACATCCTCCATGTCCACCTCTACGAGCGGCGCGGGGATCCGAAACCGTGGCGCGTCTACGTGCGCACCTGGCGGCCGACCCGGCGCGAGGAGCGCGAGTGGGCCGACGAGGCTCACGCGTGGGCGATCCTCGACGCGATCTACGAGCAGTACAAGGACCTCGGCCGGTGGTCAATCAGCGCCCGGACCCGCGGCGGCTGGAACTGGGGAGCGCTACGCGAGCACCAAGGCCGCATCACCGACACCACGGTGTGACTGATCGGCGGGCCGCCGCAGCTCGTTCCAGTGGTGCGACGGCGCGTCTGGTTCGCTGCTCCACCCATCCGCAACGGGCACCCAGCCGTCACGAAGGTGCAGCGGGAGTGGCTGGTCGAAAATGAACGTCAGCGCCCGCCGGTATCGGATGAGCTGGTGGCGGACGTTGTAGACCCGTTCGTAGAGCCCCTGGCCCCATACCTCGGGGCGTTCGAAGCTGTTGACCGCCTTGACGCAGCCGCGGGCGAACGGCTCGTACGCGCACCAGGCGAGCGCGCGGTCCCCGGCGCCCACGGCCACGACCCAAGTCTTGCGGCGGTGCTCGTCGAGCCGGGACTCGGCCTCGCGCCACATCCGGCGCAGCAGCGGGCGGTCGGCGCGCAGCGTGCTCATCACGCGCTCGTAGCGGTTGTCGCCGGGGCGGATGACGACGATCTCCGCGCGGGTAGCGGCCATCAGGCGGGGCCCGTTGAGCGCGTGCGTCGGGTCGCGCGGGTCGACGTGCTGCCGGACTAGCCTCGGGTCGACCAGCACTCCGTCGGTCACGAGACGGTCGATGACGTGCGCGGCGTGTCCGGTGGATCCGCCGGCCAGCTGGTTGGCGAGGGCGTCCATCTCGCGGGCCAGGTCCGGGGCAAATCCCGGCGGCGATGAGCGGGGCGGCCCCGTCGGGCAGGTAGCCGAGGTCGGCCCAGGCGATCGCGTTGGCAAGCGGAGTGCCTATCCGCCACCATTCGGCGCCGGTGCCGATGGCGGCCAGCTGGCGCGCGCTGGCACGGTAGGCCTTGATGTAGGCGGTCCCGGTCATGGTCTCCAGTGACGACCTCCGACTGTGTACGCTAATCGTACATGTTCGTACGGCAGTCGTACACATCTGTACGATGGTCATGCACCGAGCGGACGCGTGCAGGAGGAGACGATGACCGACGACGCTGCGGTCGCCCGCTCACAGCGGCTGCTCGACCAGGTCAAAGAGGGTAAGACGATCTTTTTCAAGGCCGGCGGCGGATGGGACATCATCGGCCCCGCCGCCGACATTGAGCCAGGCCAGACCGTCACCGTCACCAAGGCCGCCGGCGACACCACCGAAGTCATCGTCGTCAAGGTCATGGCCGAACGCACCGTCCATGGCGTCGCCACTCGCACCGCCACGTTCCGCAATCCCGCCGCCGCTGCGGCGGCCCCGGCCCACGTCGACCCGCCGCGCCCCGCGTACAACGTGGTCGACCGCCAGGCCGCCGCCGTCGGCGGCATGCTCGGACGCGACAGCAGCACGGCCCGCGGCTACTGCCACCACTGCGGCCTCGAGCTTGACCGCAACGGCAACTGCGACGAGTGCGTGTGACCCGCCGTGCCACAGTCAGGAGTTCAACCAACATGACCAGCTCGACAGACCCCCGGATCACCCGCGTCCAGGCCGCCCACGCCGCGGTCGCACGCGCGGCCGCGGTCGAGGAGCAGACGATCCGCGACGTCCACGCCGACGGCGCCGAGGCCTCGGCGATCGCCCGCCACGGCCTCGGCACCACCGGCCGCGAACGTGTCCACAACATCCTCAAGCGCGAGCCCGCCGAACCCAGCCCGCCCCCGCTCACCCCGACGATCTACCTGCGCGGCGCCGGCGTCGACGACGACACCTGGGACCGCGTCGACCGGGCGATGTGGGCACGCGGCTGGGCGACGGTCCGCGACCGGACGTCGGCCTGGCACCTCGAGCGCGGGGGCGTCCCGGTCGTCTACGTCGACTTCTCCACCAACGTCGAGGTCGACGACCACCGGGCGGTCATCGTGCAGCTGGTCCGCGCCCGCCACAACGTCGTCGAGCGGCTCGGCACCGTCGGCAGCAGGCTGGAGGACAAGACGCTCTCCGAGCTCGTCCGCGTCAACCCCGACGCACGGGAGTTGCTCGACGCGATGGTTACCCTCGTCGACCAGGAACCCGAGCTGCAGCCCCGCAACGGGTTCATGCGCGGCTGGCCTTACCGCAAGGTGGACGGGCGCCTTGTCCTCGACGAGAAGGTCCTGGCCCGCTGGGTCGGTGGCGTGCTCCACGAGCGCTGAGGATCCGCCACTCACGCTGACGAATCTTCCTGCGCGTCGCCGGCTGCCCGGCTGACGATCAAGGCGTGGCACAAACCGGATCCGCCACATCGTCGCCGTGACCAGCCCGGCCGCGCGGGACCGCGGCAACTTGCACTACCCGGTCGAGCCGATGATCGCGACCGCCGTCGACGAGATCCCCACTGGGCCGGGCTGGGCATACCAGCCCAAATGGGACGGCTGGCGTTGCCTAGGGTGGGTGAGGGAGGCTCGCGTTCAGCTCCAGACCCGCGCCGGGAAGCCGATCGGCGCAGCGTTCCCGGACGTCACTCGGGCGCTGCGGGCCACGCTGCCCCCCGGCGTCGTCGTTGACGGAGAACTGCTGGTGTGGGACTCGGCCAGGGAACGGTCCAGCTTCTCCCTTCTGCAGCGCCGCGCGGCGGCCGGCCGGCACGTCCTACGGATGGCGCGGCAGTACCCGGCGCACTTCGTCGCCTTCGACCTGCTCGCCACCCCCGACGAGTCGCTGCTGCCCGCCCCGCTGGCCGAACGGTTCGCGTTGCTCGAGCAGCTGCTCGCCGGCGCGCCCGCGCCGATCGTTCTGTGCCCGCAGACCGACGACCTGGCGGTCGCCCGCGAGTGGGCTGAGACGTGGCCGTCGACAGGAATTGAGGGTTTGGTCTGCAAGCGCCTCGACCAGGGCTACCGGCTCGGCCGCGGCGGCTGGCGAAAATATCGGGTGCGGACCACGGCTGAGCAGATCATCGGCGGGGTGACCGGCTGGACGTCAGCGCCGCAGACGATCCTGGTCGGGCAATTCGACGCCCGTGGCCGGTTGCGCTACACCGGGCGCTCGACACCGTTAACGGATGAGCAGCGCGCCGAGCTCGGGCCGTTGCTCGAGCGCCCGGTGGCGCAGCGGCGCGGCGTGCCTGTGCGGCATCCGTGGCCGCAGCCGTTGCCGGCGTCGTGGTCGGGGTCGTGGGAGCGGCCGGAGCCGCTGCGCTACGTACAGGTGGAGCCGGCCGTGGTGGCCGAAGTGCTGGTCGACGCGGCTTTCGAGCACGCGAGATATCGCCACCGTGTCAGGTTCGTGCGGCCGCGGCGGGACCTGTCGGTGTACGACGTGCCACTCATCGGCGTCGACGACTGAAGGACTCTGACGCGCGCGTCGGCGCGCCGTCAAAACTTTCCCCCATCTGCCTGCCATGGCGACGGCCGGCCGGGCTAGCGCAGCTCAAACTTGTCGCACCCGTACGTCACACGCTACTCGTGCCCGGCGCGGGCCTCGCGCTGGTGCAGCTCGTACAGGTATGCCGGCTCGCCGGCCGCGTACCCGTCCACAGTCTGCTGATAGACCCGCATCAGCTCGGCGTAGCCCGTTGGTTCGCCAGGGTCTTCTGTGGACCACGGGTCGAACCCGCGCTCGGCCCAGTACGCCTCGATGTGCTGACGCAGAAGATGCCCAGCTGCGCTGTGCCAGCCAGCGAGGTGTGGGAGGCGCTGGTGAAGCGCGGCGGCTTCGTCGTCGGACCGGCTCGCGATCTCGACGAGGGCCTGCCAGGCGGTCTCGTCGCTGCGGGCATCGTTCAGGGTTGGCCGGGACAGGCCGGTGATCATTTGGGCGTAGTTGATTCCGACGAGTCCGCCGGCCGCACGGTCACGGCGTAACAGCTCGCCGATCTCGGCGATCGCGGCCCGGCGGGCGAGGTTGGCGGCCTCGGCGCGCTCGCCGGCATCGCGTAGCGCGTCGACGAGCCGCTCGCGGAATTCGGCGGTCGGCATGTCCAGCTGGGTGTACGGCGTTTCGACCTCGTCGGCGTCGCGGTCCTCCGGCCGGCGGGCGGTACGCGCGGCGGCTTCGGGGCTGAGCCCGGCGACGATTTCGGCGACACCTGCCTTGTACTCGGCGCGGTCGTTGTCGGTGAGCAGGGCGGCGGCGGCGTGCAGGATCCGGGACTGGTTGTCGATCCACCATTTCGCGGCGGTCTGCCGCAGGACGGCGCGCTGCCAGATCCGGGTCAGGAGGGTGTCGAGATCGGCTACTTGTTGTGGCGTCCACGAGGCGGCCTCTGCGGGTGCGGCGTTGCGGGCGCCCCCAGCGGCGATCTCTGTCATGGCATCGACGCGGATGGTCTGCGCCCATTCAACCTGGCGTGGGCTGCCCGTGAGGGTCGGCCAGTGTTCGGCGGCGGCGACCTCGGCGGCGCGCTTGGAGACCCGCTTGCGCGTCGCGGCGACACACGTGGTGCACGGCTGTTCGCCGAGCTGGCGCGCCTTGGTCTCGCGTTGGCCGTGGGTGTTCGGACCGGAGATCTGGTGGTACTCGGTGTGGCCGCACTCGTGTTGGATCTCGTACTGGGCCATCACGCCACCTCCGTGTAAAGCGACTTTACGCAGCGGCGGATGGGATGTAAAGCAGCCTTACATCCACCTGTGAAAATCGTCGGTTGGGAGGCGCTCCGAGATGGGCTGGCCTACCGCCCCTCGCAAACTGTCGTACCCATGCGTCACCATCGATGCTTATGACGACAACGGCCCGACCGGGCAGGCTCACCCCGGAGCACCTGTGGCTTGCCGATGACGAGGACAAGCTCGTCGTGTCCGTGCTCGCGCCCGAGGTCGCTGGCGCCGCCCGGCACGACACGACCGGCCCAGTCACCATCGTCACCCCGTGCCCGGTGCGCAGGGCCGGTGGGCTGCACCCGACCCGACCGGCCCCGGTCGGGCTGCACACCCCGCGCACCGGCGCCGCGCGCCTCGCCTGGGCCGGCACCACCGGCTCCGCGGCTGCCGCCGCCGGCGGGGCGTGGGCCGCCGGCCCCTGGGCCGGCACCGCGCTCATCGTGGCGGGCGCCGCCGTCACCGCGTGGCAGGCGCTGCGCCGCTACACCCGCACCGCCCACCGGTGGGCCGAGGGCCACCAGGTGCTGACCCGCCACGAGGATCGCGACGTGATCAACCGCGCCGCGCAGAACGTCCGGGCGATCGCCGCCTCCTGGCCGCGGCTGCGCACCCACGTGGCCCTCGACGACCCGTCGCCGGCCCTGGTCGACCAGCTCTGGGAACTCACCCTGCGCGTCAGCGAGCGGGCGACCGCCCGGCAACGAGGGCAGGACCTGCGCGCCGCCGCGGTGGACGTGCCCACCGGCTCACGTGTTGCGCTCGAGCTGACCGACCAGATGACGCAGGTCGACCGGGCCGTTGCTCGCCTGGACCGCGCGATCGACCAGCGCCAAGCGGACCTGTGGCGGCTGGCCGATCACGTCCACGCGTTCGTAACCGAGCAGGAAATGCTGGCTCGCGCGCACGCGACGACGCGCAGCGCCGACCAGCACCGCAACGTCCCGTCGGCCGAGCCGGGCGAGACGGCCACGGGCGAACTCACCGACCACACCGCCGCCGTGCTGGCCGCCTACCGGGAGCTCACCCAACGGCCGGCCCTTGACGGGTCGTCGCGGCCGTAGCAGCGGCGCCCGGCCGGAAGGCCACTGCCCGCGCGCACACCGCGCTGGCCGGGACCGTACGAGTCGCCCGCGTGAGCGCTCCTCACACCCGGCCGGTGTCAGCCTCGGCGCGTTGTTTCAGCGTCCTCTTGCTGATGCAGAAATGCGACGACGCATCGGCCGCCCTCGCCGCCTGGCGGCGCATCCGCGTCGCCGCCCGCCGCAGCACGGCTTGGCCGCACCACAGCGGCGTCGAACGTGCCGCCGCCCAGGTCGTACACCGCTACCTCGCCTCCCGCCTGGCTGGATTCGCCGGCGATCTCGACACGGTGGCCGTGCCGACCCGCAGGGGGAGCTGGCTGATCCAGCGTGGCCAGTTCCCACAGCCGAACGCGGCTCAGCCACACCCGTTCAGCGGCGCCGTCGACACCTACACCTCCGGCGCCGGTCAACAGCAGTCCCTCGCGGGAGAGATCGGGTAGGTCGGCCCCGCCAAGGCAGGCGGACACCACCACGAGCCACCGCAGGAGGGGCCGCTCCGGATTCTGCTGTCCCGGACCCGCCGTCGCGGATCTCTGCGCATACGACTTGGCCTGTGCCACGATCTCCTGTCCTTGCGGGGATCCCCGCTCGCCGGAGGGGCAAAAGCTCTGCACGAGCGCCGGCGCGGAGGGACTGCCGTACAGCTTGAACCCGGCGCCAGCCGCCCGGAAGATCATGGGTTCGGTCACGGGCGAGTGGCGGCTCACGGCCTCGAAGACCGCGCCAAAGGACGGGGACCCAGCGGTCACAGCCTTAACGAAGAAATTGGGAACGGCGAGTTGCGCGACCGGAGTGTGGGGCGCGGCCCGCCTCGCGTTGACAGCCGCGGCGGTGGCCTCGTTCTCGATCTCGGTGGCGCGGCGGTGCGCGGCCGCCACGATCGCGGCGGCCCGCTTCTCCGCCGAGGCCAAGACCGCGGCCGCCCGCTTCTCCGCCGAGGCCAAGACCGCGGCGGCATTTTCTTCGGCGCGCTCCTCGATCGCGTTCGCTCGGTCCAAGGACTGATCCACATAGTCGTCTGCCGCTGCAGCGAGGTCTCGCACGCGCACCATCAGCCGGTCGGCCAGCTCTTCGTAGTCCACCGCCCGGGCGTGCGCCGCCTCGGCACGGGCGTGGGATAGTCGAAGCGTTGACTGTGCCGCGCTCAACGCGCGTAGGTGCGGATCATCGCTGCAGCTCGCCAGCCACGCCGATGCCGTCTGCGCCGGCGTGACGCTCACCCGGACTGGCGCCGCAGAGGCGGCAACATCGTCGGGGTGTGCAAGCCCGCTGGCCGCGAGCGCGGCCCGCAGGTGATCCTGGATGCGCTGCCGGGGAACCGCTGCGCCGGCCGCCGCCGCGGCGCCGGCAAGGTCGCGAAGGGCCGAGGCGAGCTCGACCCGCATACGGTCCCGATCGTCGATGTTGGTCACAGGGCCTCCTCCCGCGTCGATCCGGTGGGCGCCTGCGCGGCGGTCTCGACGCGCTCGTCGTTGTATCGGCGGCGCAACCGCAGCCGGGCGTGGAACGCCCGGTTGCGCGCCGCCTCCGGCGTGATCCCGAGCACGGCCGCGATCTCACCGGGCTCGTAGCCGTCGACCAGCAGCGCCATGACCTGGCGCTGCCCCTCCGGCAGCGTTTCCAGGTACTGCATCAACCACTCGCGGTCCTCCCATACGAGCAGCGCGAGGTCGACGACGCCTTCGTCGGCGTCCACGAACTCGCCGGCGGCGACCAGCTGCCTCGCCCGTGCCAGCCCTTCCCGGCCGCGGAGCTTGGCGACACCGCTCCTGACGGCGTGGACCGCGTACGCCAACGGCTCCCGCAGCAGCCCCCATCGCTGCACGATCTCGAGCAGCACGGCTGCCGCCACCTCTTCGGCCTCGTACGGGCTGGCTCCGATGAGCACGCCAAGGCTGACCAGGCGACCGAAATGATCTTCATAGAACTTGATCTGCTCGGGAGCAGCGACAAGCTGCTGCCCGACGTCGGGGGCGGCGGCCGCAGGCG
>NZ_BONE01000047.1 GCF_016862555.1 Asanoa siamensis
GGCCAGGCACGCCTGACACGGCCCTGCGCGGGCGCGGCTTAGCTATGTCCTAGCGTCACAGCTAGCTTGCAATCGTTGCAATGATTTATTGCGAGGGACAGCCCGTGCGGACCGCTCCGCGCGGCCGTATCGACTTGGACGGCCAGACGCGGGCCTGGGACAGCGGCGCCTGCGCACTGCTACGCAGTGCACGACCGCGGATCTCCTCACCGGAGGCGGCGGTCGCGCCCCGGCCGAGGACCTAGATCACCGCCCCGACCTGCTACTTCTTGCCACCAGGAACCCAGAGCACATCGCCGTCGGGATTGGCTGTTCTTGACAGGATGAACAGCAAGTCCGAGAGCCGGTTGAGATACTTTGCCGGGAGCGTGCTGGTTCGGTCCGGATCCTCCGCGATCAGTGACCAGGCGGCGCGTTCCGCGCGGCGGGCGACCGTGCGTGCCACGTGCAGCAGCGCCGCTCCCGCGGTGCCGCCCGGGAGGACGAAGGAGGCGAGCGTGGACAGCCGGCCGTTGAACTCGTCGCACCAGCCCTCCAACCGGGTCACGTACTCCTCGGTCACCCGCAGCGGCGGGTACGCCGGCGACGGCTCCACCGGATTTCCCAGGTCCGCGCCCACGTCGAAGAGGTCGTTCTGGATCTGGGACAACACCGCGCGCACCTCCTCGGACAGCGAGCCCAGCGCCAGAGCGACGCCGAGCGCGGCGTTGCATTCGTCGACGTCCGCGTACGCCGTGATCCGCGGGTGGGTTTTCGCCACCTGCTCGTTGTTGACCAGTCGGGTCGAGCCGGTGTCGCCGGCCTTCGTGTAGATGCGGGTGAGGTGGACGGCCATGACAAACAGCCTACGGACGCCCTCTCGGAACGACCTCGAGGCCGGGGCACCACCCGTGACTCCTACCATTGCCGACGTGGATCTGATCCGGGTCGAGGGCGGCGCGCGGCTGAACGGCGAGGTAGCCGTCGTCGGCGCCAAGAACTCCGCACTCAAGCTGATGGCCGCCGCGCTCCTCGCGCCGGGGCGCACCGTGATCACCAACGTCCCGCGGATCACCGACATCGCGATCATGGCGGAGGTCCTCCGCCGGCTCGGTTGTCAGGTGGAGATCACGCCCGACGAGGTGCCGGCGGGCCGGCAGGGGCCGCCGCCGTCCGTGGTGGTCAACATCGACGTACCGGACGAACCGGGCACCGAGGCCGACTACGACCTCGTCCGCCGGCTCCGCGCGTCGATCGCGGTGCTCGGGCCGCTGCTCGCCCGCCGCGGCTACGTGCGGGTCGCGCACCCGGGCGGCGACGCGATCGGCTCCCGCGGCCTCGACATGCACGTGGCCGGCCTGGCCCGGATGGGCGCCGAGATCTCCGGCGAGCACGGCTTCGTGATCGCCTCGGCCCCGCAGGGCCTGCAGGGCGCCACCATCTGGCTCGACTTCCCCAGCGTCGGCGCCACCGAGAACCTGGTCATGGCCGCCGTACTCGCCAAGGGCAGCACCGAGATCGACAACGCCGCCCGCGAGCCCGAGATCGTCGACATCTGCTCCATGCTGATCGCGATGGGCGCCAAGATCGAAGGCGTCGGCACGTCGACGCTGCGGGTGGAGGGGGTCGAGGCCCTTTCCCCGGTACGCCACGCCACCGTCGGCGACCGCATCGTCGCCGGCACGTGGGCCTTCGGCGCCGCCATGACCCGCGGCGACGTCCTGGTCAACGGCGTCGATCCCGCGTTCCTGGACATCGCGCTCGACAAGCTCGTCTCCGCCGGCGGCGTGGTCGAGCCCGAAAAAACCGGATTCCGCGTACGCATGGACGACCGCCCCAAAGCAGTCGACGTCGTCACCCTCCCGTTCCCGGGCTTCGCGACCGACCTGCTCCCGATGGCGATCGGCCTGGCCTCGGTCAGCGACGGCGCCTCGCTGGTGACCGAGAACATCTTCGACGGCCGCTTCATGTTCGTGAACGAGATGGCACGCCTGGGTGCGGACATCAAAACCGACGGCCACCACGCGGTCGTACGCGGCCGCGAGCGCCTGTCCAGCGCCCCGGTCCGCGCCACCGACATCCGCGCGGGCGCGGGCCTGGTGATAGCCGCCCTCTGCGCCGACGGCATCACGGAGATCTCCCACGTCCACCACATCGACCGCGGCTACCCAGACTTCGTAGGCGACCTGTCCGCCCTGGGCGTCGAAGTCCAACGCGCCGCAGCCCCCGAAGACCCCCAGTTCTCCTTCTAGATCGCCCAATCAGTCCCTCCCACCCACAACCCCGCCGTCCGACGGGGAGGGGCAGGGAGCGCACATGCGCAGGCATGTAGCTACATGCGAGAACATGTTCGCCCGAACAGCACACCCCTCACCGCGCGAAGCGGCGGGGATCGGGTCAACCGGGCGCTCGCGTTCGGCCCCGCCTGCCGATGAGGCGGGGCCGCCGGCCAGCCCGCGGCTGCCTCGACCACACGCGGCGGCCGGGTCCATCCTCTAGCTCCGGCGTGGGCCTGCCGACCACACGGTGGGTCGGACAAGCGGGTGCCCGCGACGGGCATGCGTTGCCAGCCGCACGCTGGGTCGGACAAGGCGCGGGCCAGGCTCGGTGGGTTAGTCCGGGCTTGTGTCCAGGGCGCCGCCGCCTACCAGGCGGCGGGCGTGGGCCGCGTTTTCGTGGAAGACCAGGATGCGGGTGCGGTCGGCTGTGCCCGGGGCCACCGTGGAGCGGATGCCGTTCGCGGACAGGCGGCGGCGGAGTTCCTCCGCGTCCGCCTCCGTGGTCGTCTGGGCCACGGTCACCAGCAGGCCGAAGTCGGGTACCTCGTCACCCTGTTTCGCGTCCATTTTCCGGCCCCCCGCCGCCTCGAGTTCGGCGCCGGTGGCGGCGCGCGGTCAGTGCGGGGTGTCGCGGCGCCGGTGGCCGTGCGGGCGCGCCCGGGCCGCGGCGCCTCCCGGGCCGAGCGCGGGCGCCAACCGGCATGAGCCCAGTCTGTCAGTCAAGAACCTTGTCCGGCGTGGACTCGGTCACAGCGGTGGACTGACCGATCGTTCACCCGGGCGACTAAGTTGCAAGGCATACGGGCTTCGACTCAAGGGAGAACAGCATGGCGGGTCGGCTGGCGGTCATCGGGGCCGGGCTGATGGGTTCGGGCATCGCCCAGGTGGCGGCGCGGGCCGGGTGGGAGGTGACGCTGCGCGATCTCGACGACGCGGCGATCGGGCGTGGGGTCGCCGGCATCCAGAAGTCGCTGGAGCGGATGGTCGCCAAGGGCACGATCGAGGGCGCCGAGGTCGAGACGCTGCTCGGGCGGATCACCACCACCACGGACCTGGGCGCGGCGGCGGACGCCGACATCGTGGTCGAGGCCGTGTTCGAGCGGCTCGACGTCAAGCAGGAGGTGTTCCGGGAGCTCGACAAGATCTGCAAGGCCGACGCCGTGCTGGCGACCAACACCTCGGCCATCCCGGTCACCCAGATCGCGGCGGCCACGCAGCGGCCCGAGTCGGTCGTGGGTACGCACTTCTTCTCGCCCGTACCCATGATGAAGCTCTGTGAGCTCGTACGCGGATACAAGACGTCCGACGAGGCGCTCGACAAGGCGAAGGCGTTCGCCGAGGAGATCGGTAAGACCGTCGTCGTGGTCAACCGCGACGTCGCCGGGTTCGTCACCACCCGGCTCATCGCCGTGCTGGCGCTCGAGGCGGTCAAGCTCGTCGAGTCCGGCGTGATCTCCGCCGAGGACCTGGACACCGCCTGCCGGCTCGGCTTCGGGCACGCGATGGGCCCGCTGGCCACGGTCGACCTGACCGGCGTCGACGTGATGCTGCACGCGGCCCGCAACATCTACACCGACACCGCCGACGAGAAGTTCTTCCCGCCGGAGTTGCTGCAGCGCATGGTGGTCGCTGGCGACCTCGGCCGGAAGACCGGCAAGGGGTTCTACGACTACTAGGCCGCGGGCGGCCAGATGGTGAGGCGGGGGCTCTGGTAGTCCGGGGGCCCCGCCTCGATCCACGACGAGAACCCGGTCACCGTGGAGAGGGCCATCGCGATCTCGACCGGGGCCTGGTGGCCCACGCAGCGCAGGATGACCCAGTCGGTCGGCATCGTGAGCTGCTCCTGGCCCTCCGGCAGGCGGCGGCTGGCGACCGTCAGGCCGCGCCGCGACAGCACCCGCTTGGGGCGGATGGCCAGGCTGAACAGGCGGTACCAGCGCATCTCGTCGTCGACGAACCGGGCGAAGCCGGGTGACCAGCCGCGCCCGTGCAGGAACGTCGAGATGCGCAGGTCACAGCGAATCGTGCCGCCGGCGCGCGCGTAATACGCCCGCCGGGCGAACAACAGGACGATCGTGGCGAGAAACAGCCCGAGGCCGATCGCGATCCATTCGAAGATCTCCATCGGCCTGGCCCGTCGTCAGCGCGCGGCGGGTTCGGCTGGGGTGGCGCTCTCGGCCAGGACCGTGACGCCGGTCTCCGTTACGGAGAGGAAGCCGCCCGCGACGTCGTAGGCGAGCTGCTGGCCGCCGTCGATCTTGATGCGGATCTGGCTGGGTTCGGCGAGCTGGCCCAGGAGCGGGGCGTGGCCCGGCAGCACACCAAGCTCGCCCTCGGTGGTGCGGGCGACGAGCATCTCGGCCTCGCCTGTCCACACCTTCTGCTCGACGGACACGAGCTCGACATGGAGCTGATTTGCCACGTTGGCTCCTCTTCGACGCCGGACCGGGGCGAGGGGATCGTCGCCCGGTGTCGCGGTGGAATTGGAGTGAAGTCTAATCGGCGCGGCCGCCGGAGACGGAGCAGGGGTGCCACCTGTGAAAGGTGGCACCCCCGGACGCGAGCAAGCTCACTTGTCGCGGTTGATCAGATCCGGATGGCTCGCGATGAAGGCGTCGGTCGTCTCGGCCTTGATCGATGCGAAGAACTCCTTGGCGACGGGCTGCAGCGCCTCGCCCGCGTATTTCCCGTTCTCGTTGACCCCACCGCCCGGCAGCTTGATCATCGTGATCGAGTCCTGCCGCATGCCCTTGAGGGCGAAGCCGAACTCGGCGACGCTGTAGCCGCGGCCGTTGAAGACCAGCGCCTCGCCGGCGGCCCGGAGCACCTTGTCGAGCTTCGGCAGGTCGGTCATGACGTTCTTGCTCAGCACCTGCTGGGCCATCGCCTTGACGAACTGCTGCTGGTGGCGCTGGCGGCCGTAGTCGCCATCGTCGACCGTGTAGCGCTGTCGCACGTAGTCGAGCGCCTGCCAGCCCTGGAACTTGTGCGTGCCCTTGGTGTATTTGGCCTGCGGGCCGTAGTAGGGGTGCGCGCAGCCGCCGCAGTTGCGCTTCGGGCGCGCCTTGCCGTTTGGCTGCAGGTGCTCCGAGAGCACCTCGGCCTCGTCGACGTACATCGTGACGCCGCCGATCGCGTCGACGATCTTCTTGAAGCCCGCGAAGTTGACGATCGCGCCGGCGTCGAACCGCGCGATGCCGGTGTAGTTGCTGATCGTTTTCGAGAGGAGCTCGAAGCCCTTGGCCCTGTCGGGTTTCCCACCGCCCGGCACCCGTGCCCCGTGCGACATCGCCGCGTTGAGCTTCTCGCGACCGCCGTTGTAACCCGCCTTGGGGAAGGCCGGGATGTCGACCACCGTGTCGCGGGGGAGGGAGAACAGGTAGCCGCGGTCGAGCCCGGCCGGGATATGCATGATCATGACGGAGTCGGCCAGCGGCAACGTGGTGTCGTTGCGCGGGTCGATGCCGACCAGCAGGATGTTGAGCGGGCCCTTGATGTCGCTCTTCTTCTCGACCTTGGCGCCGTCACCGAAGAGGTCCTCGGTGGTGACCGCGCCCTCGTAGCGGGCCAGCAGCGCCTCCGACGTGACCAGGAGGCCACCGCTGGCGACCATCAGGATCGCGCCGAGGATCGTGCAGTAGCGGGCCCAGCGCGGGATCCCCGACCGCTTCCGCGGCTTCTTGCCGCCCGAAGTCGTGCCCGCGGGTGCGCCGAAGTCCGGTGGAGCGGCGCCGGGTGTGGCCTTGCCGGTCGCACCGCGCCCGGTCGAGCGGCCCGATGAACCGCTGCCCGACCTTCTCGCCATCAGAACTCCTTCTCGTCGATGCCCGTATGCCGGGTCTCCGATATGGAGACGTGCGTAAGGGGGCTCGCCGTTGCGCCCGAGAGCCTATATCTCATGTCTGAGTACGGCTGCCCGGGTACGACACCGTGCGAAAACGCAACGATCCAGGCACCCACCGGGGTGCCTGGATCGCTCTGCGTGAGGACGCTCAGTCCTTCATCAGCTCCGCGGCCTTGCGCTCGAGGTCCTCGAGCCCGCCGCACATGAAGAAGGCCTGCTCGGGGAAGTGGTCGTACTCGCCCTCGGAGATCTTCTTGAACGCCTCGATGGTCTCCTTGATCGGAACCGTCGAGCCGGGGACGCCGGTGAACTGCTCCGCGGCGTAGGTGTTCTGCGAGAGGAACCGCTCGATCCGGCGGGCCCGCTGCACCGTCACCTTGTCGTCCTCGGAGAGCTCCTCCATGCCGAGGATGGCGATGATGTCCTGCAGGTCCTTGTAGCGCTGCAGGATCCGCTTGACCTCGGAGGCGACGTTGTAGTGCTCCTGGCCCACGAACTGCGGCGCGAGCAGGGTCGACGACGACGCCAGCGGGTCCACCGCCGGGTAGATGCCCTTGTCGGAGATCGACCGCTCCAGGTTGGTGGTCGCGTCCAGGTGGGCGAACGTGGTGGCCGGCGCCGGGTCGGTGTAGTCGTCGGCGGGCACGTAGATCGCCTGCATCGAGGTGATCGCCTGGCCCCGGACCGAGGTGATCCGCTCCTGCAGCTGGCCCATCTCGTCGGCCAGGGTGGGCTGGTAACCCACCGCGGACGGCATGCGGCCCAGCAGCGTGGAGACCTCGGAACCGGCCTGCGTGAAGCGGAAGATGTTGTCGATGAAGAGCAGCACCTCCTGCTTCTGCACGTCGCGGAAGTATTCGGCCATCGTCAGCGCGGAGAGGGCGACGCGCAGGCGGGTGCCCGGCGGCTCGTCCATCTGACCGAACACCAGCGCCGTCTGCGGGAGCACGCCGGACTCGGCCATCTCCGTGATGAGGTCGTTGCCCTCACGGGTGCGCTCGCCGACGCCGGCGAACACCGAGGTGCCGCCGAAGTTGCGGGCCACACGGGTGATCATCTCCTGGATGAGCACCGTCTTGCCCACACCCGCGCCGCCGAACAGGCCGATCTTGCCGCCCTTCACGTACGGCGTCAGCAGGTCGATGACCTTGATGCCGGTCTCCAGCATCTCGGTCTTCGGCTCGAGGTCGGCGAACTTCGGGGGCTCGCGGTGGATCGGCCACCGGTCCTTGACCTCGAACTTCTCGCCCTCCTTGAGGTTGAGCACCTCGCCGATGGCGTTGAAGACGTGGCCCTTGGTGATGTCGCCGACCGGCACGGTGATGCCCGAGCCGGTGTTCTCCACCTCGGCGCCCCGGACCAGACCGTCCGTGGGCTGCATCGAGATCGCCCGCACCATGTTGTCGCCGAGGTGCTGCGCGACCTCGAGGGTCAGCGTCTTGTCGCCCTCGGCCAGCGAGACCTTCACGTGCAGGGCGTTGTAGATCTCGGGCATCGCGTCACGCGGGAACTCCGCGTCGACGACCGGGCCGATGACCCGGACGACACGGCCGGCGGCCGTGGTGGTCTCAGTTTCAACAGTCGCAGTCATCACGCTTCACTTCCCGCCGCGGCCAGCGCGTTCGCGCCGCCGACAATCTCACTGATCTCCTGGGTGATCCCGGCCTGCCGCGCCGCGTTCATCTGGCGCGTGTAGGTCTGGATGATGTCCTCCGCGTTGTCGGTCGCGCTCTTCATCGCCCGCCGGCGCGCCGCCGACTCGCTGGCCGCGGAGTCCAGCAGGGCCGCGTAGATGCGGGTGTTGACGTAGCGCGGGAGCAACGCGTCGAGCAGCGCCTCGGCCTCGGGCTCGAACTCGTACGCCGGCAGCAGGCCTTCCGACTTGGGCCGCTCCTCGACCTGCATCGGGCCGATGATCCGGGTGACCGGCGTCTGGGTCAGCAGCGACTTGAACTGCGTGTAGACGATGTGCAGCTCGTCGACCCCGGTGACCGCGTCGGCGCCCGGGCCGTCGTCGGTGTCGTCCGCGCCGCGGGTGAACGCCTCGATCAGCGTCTCACCCACGTCGCGGGCGTCCTCGAACGTCGGCTGCTCCGAGAAGCCGGTCCAGCTCGCCTCGATCGGCCGCTGCCGGAACCGGTAGTAGCCGACGCCCTTGCGGCCGATGACGTACAGCACCGGCTCCTTGCCGTCTTCGCGCAGCCGCGCGACGAGCGACTCGGCGGTGCGGATCGCGTTGGTGCTGTAGCCGCCGGCCAGGCCCCGGTCGCTCGTGATGAGCAGCACCCCGGCCCGGCGCACCCGCGGGCGCGGGGTGAGCAGCGGGTGGTCGACGCTGGCGTTGGACGCCAGCGCCGACAGCACGCCGGTGATCGCCTGGGCGTAGGGCAGCGACGCATCGACCCGCGCCTGCGCCTTGGCGATACGGCTCGTCGCGACGAGCTCCATCGCCTTGGTGATCTTCTTCATGCCCTTCGCCGAGCGGATGCGCTGGCGAAGGACGCGTACCTGGGCCGCCATGCGGTGCCTACGCCTTCTCTGCCGGCTGGTCGGTGTACCGGGTCACCGACTCGCTCTCGAGCTCGCCCTCGGTGGGCTCGGCCGGCGGCTCGTTGACCGTGGTGGTCTCGCCACGGGCCAGGAAGTTCGCCTTGAAGTCCGAGATGGACTTGTCGAGCGCGCCGATGATGTCGTCGTCCCACTGGCCGTCGGCGATCGCCTGCAGCGTCGCCTTGTCGTGCCGGCGCACGTGGTCGAGGAAGTCCGCCTCGAACCGCCGCACGTCGCCGACCGCGATGTCGTCGAGCTTGCCCTCGACACCCGCCCAGACCACGACCGCCTCTTCCTCGACCGGGTACGGCGAGTAGTTGGGCTGCTTGAGCAGCTCGACCAGGCGGGCGCCGCGCTCGAGCTGGGCGCGGGACGCGCGGTCGAGGTCCGACGCGAACGCGGCGAACGCCTCGAGCTCGCGGTACTGCGCCAGGTTGAGCCGCAGCGAGCCGGACACCTTGCGGACCGGCTTCACCTGGGCGGCGCCACCGACCCGCGACACCGAGGTGCCGACGTTGATGGCCGGCCGCACGCCCTGGTTGAACAGGTCGGGCTCGACGAAGATCTGGCCGTCGGTGATCGAGATGACGTTGGTCGGGATGAAGGCCGAGATGTCGTTGGCCTTCGTCTCGATGATCGGCAGGCCGGTCATCGAGCCGCCGCCCATCTCGTCGGAGAGCTTCGCGCAGCGCTCCAGCAGGCGGGAGTGCAGGTAGAAGACGTCACCGGGGTACGCCTCGCGGCCCGGCGGGCGGCGCAGCAGCAGCGACACGGCGCGGTAGGCCTCGGCCTGCTTCGACAGGTCGTCGAAGACGATCAGGACGTGCTTGCCGGCGTACATCCAGTGCTGGCCGATCGACGACCCGGTGTAGGGCGCGATGTACTTGAAGCCGGCCGGGTCGGACGCCGGGGCGGTGACGATGGTGGTGTATTCCATCGCGCCGGCCTCGTCGAGGATGCCCTTGATCGACGCCACGGTCGAGGCCTTCTGGCCAATCGCGACGTAGATGCAGCGGACCTGCTTCTTGGGGTCACCGGAGGCCCAGTTGGCCTTCTGGTTGAGGATCGTGTCGAGCGCGATCGTGGTCTTGCCGGTCTTGCGGTCACCGATGATCAGCTCACGCTGGCCACGGCCGATCGGGATCATCGCGTCGATCGCCTTGATGCCGGTCTGCAGCGGCTCGCTGACCGACTGGCGGGCCATGACGTTGGGCGCCTGGAGCTCGAGCTCGCGGAAGCCCTCGTTCTCGATCTCGCCGAGGCCGTCGACGGGGTTGCCGAGCGCGTCGACCACGCGGCCGAGGAACTTGTCCCCGACCGGCACGGACAGGACGCGGCCGGTGCGCTTGACGCGCTGGCCCTCGTCGATGCCGGCGAAGTCACCCAGGACCACGACACCGATCTCGCGGGCGTCGAGGTTCAGCGCCACGCCGAGCGTGCCGTCCTCGAACTCCAGCAGCTCGTTGGCCATGGTCGAGGGCAGGCCCTCGACGTGCGCGATGCCGTCACCGGCGTCGGCGACGGTGCCGACCTCCTCGCGGGAGATGTCGGGCGTGTAGGAGGAGACGTAGCGCTCCAGGGCGCCGCGGATTTCCTCCGACGAGATGGTCAGCTCGGCCATCCTCTGCTTCCTCTATTCAGGCCCGGGTTACCGGTGCGGTGTCAGGGTCTAAGCGGGCGGGGTGTCAGCGCTGCGAGAGCGCCTTGCGGGTGTCGTTGAGGCGGCGCAGGACGGTGCCGTCGTAAAGGTCGGAGCCGACAAGCACACTCATGCCGCCCAGCACCTGCGGATCGACCGTCTGCTTGACAGTGACGTCTCGACCGTACAGTTGTGACAGCTTGGTGCCCAGCCGGCGCTCCTCGTCATCGGACAGCGGTGCCGCGACGGTGACATAAGCGACCTGGCGATCGCGCCGTTCTGCGGACATTTCCACCATGCGCGACAAAGCCGCCTGGAACGACCGACCACCGAATCCGGCGAGCGCCACCTCGACCAGCCGCAGCGTTACCGGCTTGGCCTTGCCGTCCAGCAGGGCCTTGGCCAGGTCGGCCCGCTGCGCGGGCGGGGCGACCAGATCGGAGAGCGCTCCGGACAGCTCCGGCGAGCCGTCGACGACCTGCCCGAAACGGAACAGCTCGTCCTCGACCTCGGCCAGGTCGTCGGCGCGGTCGGCACTGGCCAGCAGTGCCTCGACGCCCAGTCGCTCGGTCGCGTCGAGCAGCTCGGTCGCGGCCGACCAGCGACCGCCGGCCAGGACGGTCGCCACGCCGAGCGTCTCGTCGCCGACCTTGCCGGTCAGCAGCGAGCGGATCAGCTCCGCCCGGTCGTCGCCGGGCCGCCCCGGGTCGGACAGCGCCCGGCGCAGCGTCGGCTGCCGGCGCAGCACGTCGGCGACCGAGAGCAGCTCGTCACCGGTCGTCGCGACGTCGGCGGCGGGCGCCGAGGCCGCGTAGGAGTCCAGCCGCTCCGCGGCGGCGCGGTAAGACTCCCGGCTGACGCCCTGCATCAGCGGCTCCCGGTCGACTCGAGCTCGGACAGGAACCGGTCGACCGTGCCGCGGCGGCGCGCCTCGTCGGAGAGCGACTCACCGACGATCCGGCCGGCCAGGTCGACGGCGAGCGTGCCCACCTCGGCCCGCAGCTCGCGAACGATCTGCTGGCGCTCGGCGTTGAGCTGCTCGCGCCCGGCGGCGATGATGCGGTCGGACTCCTCGCGGGCCCGCGCCTGGATCTCCTGACGGATCTCCTCGGCGTCGGCCCGCGCGTCGTCGCGGATCTTCGCGGCGTCCGTACGTGCCTCGGCCAGCTGCGCCTTGTATTGCTCGAGCAGCTTGTTGGCCTCGGACTGGGCGTCCTCGGCCCGCTTGAGGCCGCCCTCGATCGCGTCGACCCGGGCCTTGAAGGTCTCCTCCATGCGCGGGAAGACGAACTTCATCAGCACGAAGCAGAGCACCGCGAACGCGACGCCACCGACCACGATCTCCTGCCAGAGCGGCAGGATCGGGCTGTGCTCGACTGCTGCGCTTAGGTTCATGGAAACCTCCTGCGGTTGCGCTGGGTCAGCCGGCCCAGATGAAGCCGAACGCGATGCCGAACAGCGCCAGCGCCTCGACGACGGCGAAGCCGATCCAGACGAACGGCAGGGTCATGCGGGACGACTCGGGCTGACGGGCGGTGGACTGGATGTAGGACGCGAAGATCAGCCCGACGCCGATGCCCGGGCCGATGGCGGCGAGGCCGTAACCGATAGCGGCAACGCTGCCCTCAACTGCGGCGATGTCCATTGCTGAGGTTCCTCCTGGTTATCACGCGTGACGTTCACGCGGGACGGACAACTGTTGGTGCGGTGGTGGACCACTGCCCCGGGGGCCGGGGATCAGTGCTCCTCCGAGACCGCGCCCTGGATGTAGCTCGCGGTCAACACGGTGAAGACGTAGGCCTGCAGGAAGATCACCAACAGCTCGAGCAGCGTCAGCGCGATGGTCATCAACCAGGACAGCACCGAAATGGGCGCCAGAGCCGTGTTCGCCTGGAGCATGGCGAAGCCGCCCAGCGTGAAGACGAGCAGCAGCATGTGCCCGGCGAACATGTTGGCGAACAACCGGACGGCCAGCGAGAACGGCCGCACCAGGAAGGTCGAGAAGAACTCGATCGGGATGAGGATCGGCAGTACGAACCACGGCGCCGGCGGGATGAGCGAGTTGCGCATGTACTTGCGGAACCCGAACTTCTTGATGCCGACGTAGTTGAAGAGCACGTAGCTGATCAGCGCCAGGAACGCCGGGAACGCGATGTGCGAGTTCGGCGAGATCTGGGCGATCGGAACGATGCTCCACAGGTTGTTGAAGACGATGAACAGCAGGAGCGTGGCGAGGTACGGCGCGAACCGCACGCCGCGGGCCCCGAGCATCTCGACCGCGATGTTGTTGCGCACGAAGCCGTACGTCGACTCCGCGATCCACTGCGCCTTGCCCGGCACCAGCTTGGGCTTCCGGTAGGCGAGCAGGAAGAAGACGATGATGAGGGCGGTGCTGACCCACACCAGCGCCGTGATCTTCGTGAACCACAGCGAGTCGAGCCCGCCCCACGGCACGATCGAGGGCAGGTAGAAGTCGCCTACCTCAGGTGGAAACGGAACGTCGCTCTTGAGAGCGACCGCCTGTCCGATCACCGCGTCCCTTCCCTCATGAACTTCCGGGCCCCGGTGGTGGGGCCCCGATCCGCTTGATGACCAGGTAGATCCCGCCGGCGCAACCGATC
Organism: Asanoa siamensis; assembly: GCF_016862555.1. Classification (GTDB taxonomy): domain Bacteria; phylum Actinomycetota; class Actinomycetes; order Mycobacteriales; family Micromonosporaceae; genus Asanoa; species Asanoa siamensis. The sequence continues at coordinate 12,913 of NZ_BONE01000047.1, forward strand.
ACCACACCGATGCCGGTGATCACGCCGCCGGTGTGGACCGCCCGGTCGACCAGCCAGCCGATGAACCCCCACACCGCCATCCCCCCGATGAGGTAGGACAGCGCCGTCCATCCGAGGTCGGCCCCCGTCGGTGTGACGTCGGGGTCCTTGTCGGAGTGTTGCGAGGGTGGGTCACCGGCCATGACGCGGGAACCGTATCAGCCGGTAGAGGGAGGAGAAGACTCGACCCCCGCACGCTCAGGCCGCGCGGGGGGAATGGGATGATGAATCTGCCTCTGCGCTCACGCTACTCCTCGGACCCGCCAAGTGGGGTCACCCAAGGGTCGCGTTAACGACGAAATCTCGGTGCGTGCACGGTCACGATCCACCAGATCTGGGTCGCGGTCCACGCCAACACGCCGGCCACGATGCCCGCGGACAGTGGCTTGATGCCCGCCCAGTCGGTGGTCGCGACGACCAGCATGATGCCGCCCAGCAGGCTCAGCTTCGCCACGTAGACGCCCATGCCGAACGGCATGACCAGCTTGGTGTCGAGTTTGTCGGCCCAGGCGATCGCCAGCGTCGACGCCAGGAAGCTGGCGGTCGCGATCAGCACACCGAGTGGAGCGGCGAACGCGCCGACACCACCCGCGAGCACGCCACCGAGGACGGCCGCACCCACGGTCATCACCGCGGCCGCGACGAGGATGGGCGGCAGGTGCCGCAGCCGCCAGTTGCGATCGGCTTCGGCCGCGCCGGCGCCGGCTTCGGTGGCGGTCGTGTCAGGGGCAGGGGTCGTCGACATCGCGTCGCAGTCTACGTGCGACCCGCCAGGCGCCGGAAAACGTGCCACCGATTCGGATATCGCCGGCAAAAACGGCGCGTCCGGAAAACTCGGAGCGAACTCTGGGTGACGTTCCGGATACCGCGCGAGCGGCCGTCCCGACCCGCATAGTGGGAGGGATGAAGTGCTTGGTCACCGGCGCGACCGGATACATCGGCGGCCGCCTCGCGCCCCGGCTGCTCGACGCCGGTCACGAGGTCCGCTGCCTGAGCCGGTCCCCGGAGAAGCTGCGGGACGTGCCCTGGGCCGACCGGGTCGAGGTGGCGCGGGGCGACCTGGGTGACCCCGACTCGCTGCCGGCCGCGTTCGAGGGCGTCGACGTCGCGTACTTCCTCGTCCACTCGCTCGGCCGGCCCGACTTCGAGGATCTCGACCGCGCCAACGCCGAGGCGTTCGCGACAGCGGCCCGCGCAGCCGGGGTGCGCCGGATCGTCTACCTCGGCGGCCCCGAGCCACCGCCGGGCGCGCGCAGTTCGGCCCACCTGCGCTCGCGGGCGGAGGTCGCCCGGATCCTGCTCGACAGCGGCACCCCGACGGCGGTGCTGCGCGCGCCCGTGATCATCGGCTCCGGCTCGGCCTCGTTCGAGATGCTGCGCTACCTCACCGAGCGGCTGCCGGCGATGGTCACGCCGCGCTGGGTGCGCAACCGGATCCAGCCGATCGCGGTCCGCGACGTGCTGCGCTATCTCATCGGCGCCGCGGACCTGCCGGCCGACGTCAACCGCGGCTTCGACATCGCCGGCCCCGACGTGCTGACCTTCGCCGAGATGATGCAGCGGTACGCCGCGGTGGCCGGACTCCCCCGCCGGGTCATCCTCCCGGTCCGGCCGCTGACCCCGAAGCTCTCCTCGCTCTGGGTCGGCTTCGTGACCCCGGTGCCCAACTCGATCGCCCGCCCGCTGGTGGAGAGCCTGATCCACGAGGCGGTGGCGCACGAGCACGACATCGCCGCGTACGTGCCGGACCCGCCCGACGGCCTGATCGGCTTCGACCGCGCGGTGGAGCTGGCCCTGGTCAAGATCCGCGACCTTGAGGTGGAGACCCGCTGGTCCGGCGCCGGCTCCCCGGCCGACCCGCTGCCCACGGATCCGCAGTGGTCCGGTGGCAGCGTCTACACCGACCTGCGGGAGCGCGAGGTCGCCGCCGACCCGGCGATGCTGTGGCGGGTGATCGAGGGGGTCGGCGGCGACAACGGCTGGTACTCGTTCCCGCTGGCCTGGGAGGTGCGCGGCTGGCTGGACCGGCTGGTCGGCGGCGTCGGCCTGCGCCGCGGCCGGCGCGACCCGAACCGGCTCCACGTCGGCGACGCGCTCGACTTCTGGCGGGTCGAGGAGATCGTGCCGGGTGAGCTGCTGCGGCTGCGCGCCGAGATGAAGCTGCCCGGCCGGGCCTGGCTGGAGCTGCGCGCCGAGCCGGACGGCCCGAACGGGTCCCGCTACCGGCAGCGGGCCGTGTTCCTGCCGCACGGGCTGGCCGGGCACGCGTACTGGGCCGCGGTCTCGCCGTTCCACGCGATGATCTTCGGCGGGATGGCCCGGAACATCGCGCTCGGCGCCGAGCGACCTACTGACCCAGGACTTCCCTCACCTGCGCCGCCGAGACCGGGCCTTCCCGGAGCACCCGCGGACCGTCGGGACCGGTGAGCGTCACCAGCGTCGAGGCCAGGGTGTGCCGGATCGACCCGTGGTCGACCACGACCGGCACGTGCTCGCCGGCGACCCACTCGAGCTCGGCGAGCGCCTCCTCGTCGACCGGGCGGGACTCCGCACCGGACGGGTTGAGGCTGGTCGCGGTCACCGGGACGCCGGCCGCCGCGATCACCTGCAGCGTGGCCGGGTGGTCCGGCACCCGGATGCCGACCGTGCCCTGGTGGGTCACCAGCCGGTCGGGCAGCTCGCTGGTCTGCTCGACGACCACGGTCAGCGGCCCCGGCGTGAACGCCCCGATCACCCGGCGGGCCTCGGGGGTCAGCTTCGCGTAGTGGCCCGCCATCGACAGCGACGCGCAGGCGATGTGCATCGGGTGGTTGACGTCGCGGCGCTTGGCCTGGAACACCCGCAGCACCGCGGCCTCGATGGTCGCGGCGGCGGCCAGCATGTAGCCGGTCTCGGTCGGCAGCACGGCCAGCCCGCCACCGGCGAGCGTGGCGGCCACGTCCTCCGCGTCGGCGAGCCGGAGCAGCCCGGACGGCGATCCCGGCGCCAGCCAGCGGGCGTTGACCATGGAACGTCCCCTCAGGACGGGATGAGCAGGCGGGCGAGCGGCACGACGGTCTCCTCGATCTCGTCGGCCACCCGGCTGAACGTCTGGTCGCCGCGGCCCCACGGGTCGTCGAGGTCGTCGGCGGGCAGCGGTGCGGCGCCCCGGCGGGCGGCGTCGACCGCCTCGACCAGGGCCACGCCGCGGGCGTACACGGCGTCGGGGGTGACCTCGCCGTCGGGCAGCGCCGCGGGGTCGACCGCGGGCAGCAGGCGGCCGAACTCGCCGAGGACGAACGTGCGCGGTGCGGCGTCGGCGCGCAGCGCGACCACGTAGTCCTGCTGGTCGGCGGTGGCCGTGAGGACCAGGTCGGCGGCGTCGATGTGCTCGGAGAGCAGCTTGCGGGCGCCGAAGCCGGTCGGGTCGCCGCCGCGGGCGCGCACCTGGCGGGCCGCCGGCGGGTTCATCTCCTCGCCGTCGTGCCAGCCGCCGGTGCCGGCGCTGTGGCTGAACACGAGGGCGTCGGCGTCGGGCGCGGCCGTTCCCGCGGGCACGCGGGACAACCGCTGCGTCACCGCGAGGGCGAGCAGCCGCTCGGCCATCGGCGACCGGCAGATGTTGCCCATGCACACGTGCAGGACGGTGAACGGCGGCACGGTCACATCCCCGGGCCGGTGAGGCCGGGCACCACGTCGCGCAGCTTCTCGATCGGGATGCCGCCCTCGCGCAGCAGGCGCGGCACGTCGCCGGTCACGTCGACCATCGCGCTGGGCACCGGGTCGGCGCTCGGGCCGGCCTCGAGGTAGACGCGGACCGCGTAGTCGAGCTGCGTGCGCGCCTCCTCCGCGGTGGTCGGCGCGGGCAGCCCGCCCTTGTTGGCGGCGAGCACGGCCATCGGGCCGGTCTCGCGCAGCACCTCGAGGGCGACCGGGTGCAGCGGCATGCGTACGGCGATCTGCCCGCCGGTCTCGCCCAGGTCCCACTGCAGCGTCGGCGAGTGCTCCACGATGATCGTCAGCGGGCCGGGCCAGAACGCCTCGACCAGGTCGCGGGCGGCCTGCGGCAGCGAGAAGACGAGGCCGTCGAGGGTGTGCCGGGAGCCGACCATGACGGGCGGCGCGGCACCTCGGTCGCGGCCCTTGGTGGTCAGCAACTGCGACACCGCGTGCGGGGTGAACGCGTCGGCGCCCAGCCCGTAGACCGTGTCGGTCGGGAACACCACGAGCTCGCCGGACTTGACCGCCTCGATCGCCGCGGCGATCCCCCGGTCGCGGTCAGCGCTCGACCGGCAGTCATAGAGCATCACGAGGAGCCAGTCTGCCACGACGAGCTGTCCCCGCTGCGCCGGGCAGTGGTGAATCGAGGACGGCCGGTGAGATCCACGTGCCCGGCAATCCGGTCAAACTGCCCCTGCGCGGCCAACAGCGCCGGTAGCGCCGTCGCGTGCTCCTCGTCGTGCTCGATCGCGACCACGCCACCCGGCCGCAGCAGCTCGGCCGCCCGCTCCAGCACGGGGCGCACCACCGCCAACCCGTCCGGCCCGCCGAACACCGCGGTCGCCGGGTCGAACCGGTCGACCTCGGGCGGGACCGGCGTCCCCTCCGGCACGTACGGCGGGTTGCTCAGCAGCACGTCCACCCGGCCCCGCAGGCCGGCGAGCAGCTCGGGGTCGGTCACGTCGCCGGCCACGACATGCGTGCCGAGCGCGAGCTCCTCGGCGTTGCGGCGCAGCCAGGCGAGTGCGGCCGGGGACTTCTCGACCGCGTACACCGTCGCACCCGGCACCTCGGTGGCGATCGACAGCGCGATCGGGCCCGGGCCGGCGCACAGGTCGACCACCACGGGCTCCGGCAGCTCGCGGGCCGCGTCGATCCCCCAGCCGGCGAGCAGCTCGGTCTCCGGTCGGGGCACGAACGCGCCCGGACCGACCGCGAGCTCCAGGTGCCGGAAGGCCGCCGTACCCGTGATGTATTGCAGGGGTTCGCGATCGGCCCGCCGCGCGACCAGGCTCCCGAACGCGGCGGCCTGTGCGGCGCTGACCCGGTCGACGAGCAACAACCGGCCGCGCGACACGCCGAGGACGAAGGCCGCCAGCAGCTCGGCGTCGTTTCGCGGTGATTCGACCCCCGCGGACGCCAGCCTGCGGCTCGCATCGGCGATCATAGGTGCGACGCGGATCGTCGTACCTTCGGTCGGCTGTTGTCGGCGGCCCGTCACGAGATAATCATTGACGTTCGACACCGCGAAGGTCGCAGAAGGGGGTCACTCGGTGGGTTGGCTCGACCGGGTCCCTGACCAGGTTGACGCGCTGCGCCAGGCACGCTCGCTGATGATGCGGAGCCGCTCGGCCGATGCCTGCCTGCTGCTCGACGACGTCCTCGTCGCCACCACCGACGCGCAGGCCCGCACCGACGCCCTGATCCAACGACTCTCCGCCGTGATCAACCTCGGCCGCACCGCCGAATACTCGAGCGCCGTCGACAGTGCGCTCGAGGCCGCCCGCGACGTCGGCGACCCCTACGTGCTGGGCCACGCGCACGCGCTGGCCGCGCTCGCCGCCCACCACCAGGGTGCCCTCGACCGCTGCGTCACCCACTTCGTGCAGAGCGCCAGCCACCTCGGCCGCGTGCAGGACCCGGACGGCGACACCGCCTGGGGCTGGCACGACCTGGCGATGGCCTATTCCTACCTGAGCTTCCACGGCTACGCGCTGGGCGCGATCGAGCGGGCCCGGCAGATCGGCACGGCCGCCGGGTTGCCCGAGGAGCTGTTCGCCGCGCCGGGCATCCGGCTGCGCAACGCGGTCGCGCTCGACCACTCCGGCGACTCCGACGGCTGCCTGCGGGTGCTCCGCGACATCGGCGCCGACCTGTGCCGGTTCCTCGACGCCGACAACGGCGCCCGGCTGCGACCGTCCACGGTGACCGCCTACGGCTACGCCGCGGCCCGCCGGGGCGCCCTCGGCGAGGCGATCGACGAGCGGCTCGACGTGCACGCGCTGCTGGCCGCGGGCGGCGACGGCGCCCGAGCCCGCGACCTGCGCCAGCTCGGTGAGGTGTGCGTGGCGATCGCGGGCGGCCGCGCGACCGAGGCGCTGCGCCGGCTCGGCAACGTCACGATCTCGCCGCAGACGCTGGGCGCGGCCGAGCCCGAGCGGCTGCGCAGCCTGACCTTCGCCCGCGCCGGCGACCACGAGGCCGCCCACCGCGCCGACCGCAAGGCGTTCCGGCTCGCCGCGCAGCGCAGCGACCGGCTGCAGACCGTCTACGTCGACGGCATCGCGGCCCAGATCGAGCGCGAGGAGCTGCGCCGCACGGCCGCGCAGCTCGCCGGCGAGGCCCTCACCGACCCGCTGACCGGGCTGCCCAACCGCCGGCAGCTCGAGCGCTACGTGGCCGCGATGGTCTCCCGCGGCGAGCGGGCCGTGATCGGCGTCTGCGACCTCGACGGCTTCAAGGCGGTCAACACCGAGCACGGTCACCACTCGGGCGACCTGGTGCTGCAGCGCATCGCCGGGGTGATCCACCGGGTGATGCGCCGCGGCGACTTCGTGGCCCGCTACGGCGGCGACGAGTTCGTGGTGGTGCTGCCGGGCGCGGGCATGGCCGAGGCGGCTGACGTCTCCCGGCGCGTCGCCGCGGCCGTGGCGGCGGAAGACTGGCACGCGCTGGTGCCGGGCACGCCGGTCGGCGTGAGTGTGGGCTTCGCCGAGGTCAACGGCTCCGGCCCGGCGCTACGCGACGCCCTGGGTCAGGCCTTCGAGATCGCCGACCGGGAGATGCTCCGCGCCAAGCGCCGGCCCCGCGCCGCGTCCTAGACCCGGCGCCGGTCCGCGGCCACGTGCAGCAGGAGCACGCACCCGAGCGCGATCAGCAGGCCGCCGACCACCGTCGCCTCCATCATGGAGAGCCTGATCTCCGTGTACGGCAGGGGAAAGCCCCTTCGGAAGACGGGCATGTGCGGCGCCTCGCCGCCGCTCGTGCTCAGCACGGTCTCGGCGAGGTTGTCGGCACCGTTCGGGTCGGGCGGCCGCGCCTCGACGGTGGCCCGACTCGCCAGCGCGCCGGCGACCGCCACCCGGGCGTGGATCGTCAGCGTCGCCTCCGCACCGGCCGCGAGATCGCCGACCAGCCAGCGGCCGTCCTCCTCGTCGTACCGGCCCACGCTCGCCGCCGCCGAGACGAAGACGAGCCCGTCGTTCGGTGGGTCCGTGACGGTCACCCCGCGGGCCAGGTCCGGGCCGGCGTTGCCCGCCGTCACCGTCACCGTGACCGGCTGGCCGACGACCGGGGTCAGGTTGTCGACCTCGCGGGTGAGCGACAGGTCGGCGGCGGAGACGACCGGCGCCGCCCGGCCGACGGTGTCGGCGGGGCTCGGGTCCTCGGCTCCGCTCTGGGTGACCAGCACGACGGGGTCGCCCCGGCCGGTCACCACGGCCAGCGTCCGGACCGTCCACGTCGCACTGGCGCCGACGGCCAGCGACCCGACCCGCCAGCGCGCGGCGGTGGTCGCGGCGCCGGTGCGCGGCGGGAAACCCGTCACCTGGCCGACGGTCGCCGCCGACGTGAGGAACGTGCCGACCAGCACCGGGTCGGCGACCTCCACGTCGAGCGCGGCGTCGGGGCCCTTGTTGGTGACCGTGACCGCGTAGGTCACCGGATCCCCCGGTCCGGCCAGCGTCGGCGCGACCTGAGCTGTGAGCGCGAGGTCGGCGCGGGGCACCTTGGCTCCGGGCGGCGCGCTGACCTTCAGCGGCGCCGTGGCCACGTCGTCGCGCTCGTCGCGGTCGGCGGGGAAGGAACTGATCAGCGCGGCCGTCGCCGTCGCGGTCACCGGGCCGGTCGCCCGCACGCGCAGGGTCAGCCGCGCGTCGCGGCGTACCCCGATCGAGCCGACCGTCCACGTCAGACCGTCGAAGACGCCCTGGCTGGCCGACCGCGCCGCGACGATGATGCGGGCCGGCAGGGGCACCGCGACGCGGACCGCGTCCGCTCGCCGGAAGCCCTTGTTGCGGGCGGTGACGGTGAACGTGGCGTCCCGGCCGGACGCGACCACCGCCGGTGTCATCGTGCCGGTCACCGCGACGTCGACGGTGCTGAAGGTCGACGGCGCGGCCGGCGACACGGCCGCGGACTGCGACACGGCCGCCGACGCGGCCCCGGGCAGCGCGAGCAGCGCGAGTGGCACCGAAGCGGCCGCGAGCCGAAACCACCTCACACACGCCACATTAGCCACATAACAGGACAGAATCCGGGTTTCTGGCGTCAACCCAGCCTTGACGATCGGTGGTTCGTCAACCCACACTTGACGCATGGCACCCCTCAACCTGACCGTCGAGGAACTCATCGCCCAGCTCGAAGGCGACCTGCCCCACGCCGATCCGGTCGCCCGGGTCGGGGAGGCGCGGTCCCGGGCCCGTGCCCTCGGCGACCTGGGCGACCAGCTCATCGACCACTTCATCCGGGCGGCCCGGCAGACCGGGGCGTCCTGGAGCCAGATCGGGGACGCCATGGGCGTCTCCAAGCAGGCCGCGCAGCAGCGCGGCGGCCCGGGCCGGTTCGCCCGGTTCACCGAGCGGGCGGGGCAGGTCGTCAAGGACGCGCAGGCGCTGGCCCGGCAGCGGCAGAACCCGGCCGTCGAGCCGGAGCACGTGCTGGTGACGCTGCTCGGCGCCACCGAGGCGCTGGCCGCCAAGCTGGTCGCGGCGCTCGGCACCGACCCGAAGGCGCTGGCCGAGACCGTCACCGCCGGGTTGCCCGGCCAGGCCGACCCGGTGCCCGACCACGTGCCGTTCTCCGCCGACGCCAAGCAACTGCTCGAGGAGACGACCCAGGCCGCGCTCGACCTGGGCCACAACTACATCGGCACCGAGCACATCCTGCTCGGGCTGCTGCGCCTGCCGGACACGGCGGCCGGCCGGGCGCTGGCGTCGGCGGGTTTCAGTTACGACACGACGAAGGACGCGGTCCGTACGGCCCTGCTCGGGTTCCAGCACCGCGCCAAGCAGTGAGCCGGTACGCGGCCGTCGACGCGCACTACCCCGCCGCCGGCGGCGCGCGGGCCGCGCTGGTCGTCGCCGCGGAGCCGCAATTCGCCACGCTGGTCGAGGAGCGGGTGGCCACCGTCGACGCCGTGCCGGCGTACCGGCCGGGGTTCTTCTTCGAACGGGAACTCCCGGCGCTCCGCGCGGTCCTGGCCACGACGGCGCCGGTCGACCTGCTGGTGGTGGACGGCTACGTCGACCTCGACCCGGCGGGTCGCCCCGGGCTCGGCGCCCATCTGCACGCCGCGCTCGGCGTGCCGGTCGTGGGTGTCGCGAAGACCGCGTTCCGCTCGGCGACGCATGCGATCCCGGTCGTTCGCGGCGGCGCCCGCCCGCTCCACGTGACCGCCGCGGGCATCCCGGCGCAGGAGGGCGCCGCGCTGATCAGGGCGATGGCCGGCCCGCACCGGATCCCCGACGCACTCCGCCGGGTGGACCGATTGGCCCGCGCAGGTCCGGGATAACACGCCGAACCGCGGACAGGGCCGCAACGCCCGGTCAAAGCCGGAACGCCACGGTCAGTGGCGGGACAGCTCCGTCTCGCCCGCCAGCCGCGCCGCGCGGTCCGCCTCCGTCAGCGCGTCCAGCACACCGTCCAACTCGCCGGCCAGCGCCAGGTCCAGGTTGTAGGCCGTGTAGCCGATGCGGTGGTCGCTGATCCGGTTCTGCGGGAAGTTGTAGGTGCGGATCCGCTCGGAGCGGTCGACCGTGCGTACCTGCGCCTTGCGGGCGTCGGACGCGGCCGCGTCGGCCTCCTCCTGCGCGGCGGCCAGCAGCCGGGCCCGCAGGATCCGCATCGCCTGCTCGCGGTTCTGGAGCTGGCTCTTCTCGTTCTGGCAGCTCACCACGATGCCGGTGGGCAGGTGCGTGATGCGTACCGCCGAGTCCGTGGTGTTGACCGACTGCCCGCCCGGCCCGGACGAGCGGAACACGTCGACCCGGATGTCGCCCGGGTCGATCGACACGTCGACGTCCTCGGCCTCGGGCAGCACCAGCACGCCGGCCGCCGAGGTGTGGATCCGGCCCTGCGACTCGGTGACCGGCACCCGCTGGACGCGGTGGACGCCGCCTTCCCACTTGAGCCGCGACCACACGCCGTTGCCGCCGTCCGGCACCCCGCGCGTCTTGACCGCGAGCGAGACGTCCTTGACGCCGCCGAGGTCGGAGTCCTGCGCGTCGATCACCTCGGTGACCCAGCCGTGCCGCTCGGCGTAGCGGGTGTACATCCGCAGCAGGTCGCCGGCGAACAGGGCCGACTCCTCGCCGCCCTCGCCCGCCTTGATCTCCAGGATCACGTCCTTGGCGTCGTGCGGGTCGCGCGGCATCAGCAGCTCGGCGAGCCGCTCCTCGAGCGCCGGCAGGGCGGCCGCGAGCGACTCGGCCTCGGCGGCGAACGACGGGTCCTCGGCGGCCAGCTCGCGCGCGGCGGTGAGGTCGGCGCGGGCCTGCTCGAGCTCGTCGTTGGCCTTCCGGATCGGAGCCAGCTCGGCGAACCGCCGGCCGACCCGGCGGGCCGTGTTCTGGTCGGCGTGGATCGCCGGGTCGGCGAGCCGCTTCTCCAGCTCCCCGTACTCGTCGAGCAACCCCGCGAGTCGATCCACGCTCATCGTCCGTACCCCTCTGTTGGTCCCAGGCTCGTGCCGACACGAAACGGCGCCCGCCCCCGCAGGACCGCGAGGGGGGCGCCGTCGGCGTAGCTACTTCTTCTTGGCCTGAACCTTGGCGTACTTCTGCTGGAACTTGGCCACGCGGCCGGCGGTGTCGAGAACGCGCTGCTTGCCGGTGTAGAACGGGTGGCAGGCGCTGCAGGTCTCGACGTGGATCTGACCGTTCTTCGCCGTGCTGCGGGTGGTGAACGTGTTGCCGCAGGAACAGGTGACCTGCGTCGACACGTACTGCGGGTGGATTTCGGGCTTCATGCCGCCTCGGTCCTTTCGTCGATGGTCGCCGGGTCGTCCACCGAACGGACGTGAACCGGAACCTTGGCCGATTGACCAGTCTGCCATGCAGTGGTCCGCCGGGTGAAACGCGGCCCCCGGGGTGTGCATTCCCGTCGGTCATGATTGAACCCATGCCGTCCCGCGTGCCCAGGTTGATCGTCACCCGCGGGCTGCCCGCGTCCGGCAAGACCACCTACGCCCGCGGCCTGCAGCCCTGGGTGGTCCGGGTCAACCGCGACGAGTTGCGCCGGATGCTGCACGGTGAGCCGTTGCTGACCGATCGCGCCGAACGCGAGGTTTCGATCGCCTCGTTCACGCTGGTCGGCAACCTGCTCGAGGCCGGGGTCGACGTCTGTGTCGACGACACCAACCTGATCCCCCGGGTGATGCGCGACTGGGCGTTCATGGCCTCCCGGCACGGCGCCGTGCTCGAGGTCCGCGACTTCACCGACGTACCGGTCGACGAGTGCGTCCGCCGGGACGCCACGCGGCCGAAGGAGGACCGGGTCGGCGAGGCGGCGATCCGGTCGATGCACCGGCGCTACCTGGCGGGGCGTTCGCTCCCCCTGCCGGTGCCGGTCGTCTCGACCGCGCCGTCGACGGACCTGTACGTGCCGCCGCCGTCCGCGCCGGAGGTGGTCCTCGTCGACATCGACGGCACGGTGGCGCTGCTGGGCGACCGCCACCACCTCGACCTGGAACGCGTCATCGAGGACGAGCCGAACCCGGCGGTGATCGCCGCGGTCCGCGCCATGCACGCGGCGGGGTACGCGGTGATCTACTGCACGGGCCGCGAGGAGAGCGCCCGCGCCGACACGGAGGCCTGGCTCGCGTCCCACGTCGGGGTCCCGTACCTGGCGCTGCACATGCGCGGCTACGGCGACTCCCGCCGCGACGCGGTGGTCAAACGCGACATCTTCCAGCGCGAGATCGCCGCGGACTACCGGGTCGTCGGCGTCTTCGACGACCGCCAGCACGTCGTGAAGATGTGGCGCGACCTCGGCCTGACCGTCTTCCAGGTCGCCGAAGGCGATTTCTGACAGAACGGGATCAGGACTCGGGTCCGCGGTGGGCGCGACCGTCGCTCCCGCCAGACACCAGACCCGCGGTTGGTCGCGCGGCGCGTGCCCACGCCGCCAGGGCCGGGTCGGCGAGCGTGGTGAACAGCGAGTCGACATCGAGCGGCGGGCCGGGCAGCGACGGGACACCGACGACGTGCAACCCCGCCGCGCGGGCGGAGCCCACACCGGTGCGGGAGTCCTCGAACGCGACGCTCCGGGCGGGGCCGGCGCCCAGCGTGGCGCAGGCGGCCAGGTAGAGGTCGGGGGCGGGTTTCGGGTTGCCGACGTCCTCGGCTCCCAGCACGTGCGCGAACAGGTCCGTCAAACCGGCCGAGGCCAGCGCGGCGGCGACGAAGGACCGCGGGCTGTTGCTGGCGACCGCGATCGGCACCCGGCCGCGCAGCGCTTCCACCAGGGCCCGGGCGCCGGGCAGCGCCGGCGCCCCGGCCGCGAGCTCGCCGGCCACCAGGTCGCGCAGCCGGGCGGCCAGCCGCGGCCCCTCGCCGGGCCGCCCGAAGTAGTCGGCCATCGCCGTACCGGCCGCGTCGAGCGTGCGCCCGATGACGATCTCCTTCTCCGCGACGCCGAAGGAGAAGCCGTGCTCGGCGAAGATCGCCGTCTCGGCCCGGGTCCAACCGGGCTCGGTGTCGACGAGAAGACCGTCGCAGTCGAACACCACGGCGTCGACATCAATCGGCAGAGGCATGCGCCGATCATGACGGAGCCGCCGTCCCCCGTCTGCCCCACCGCGCAGCCGCCCGGCGTCTGCGGGATCGGACCTAGTGGCGCACCGGGCAGGCTGGGCGCAACGTGGGCGACGGGACCACGCGGGACGGGTCGGCGGGTGACGGCGGTTGGGCCGGCACGGCCGGCGCGCGGCGTTCCTGGAGCGGCACCACGCGCGCCGGCGCCTCCGGTGTGGCCGCCGGTCGGGCCGCCGCCTGCTCCGTGGGCTCGGTGGCGAGCTGTGCCCGGTGCCCGTGCACGCCCAGGGCGCGCGCGTCGGCGTCCAGATAGAAGTTGGGCCGCTCGTCGGCCTCGTGGTAGTAGCGGTGGAACACCCCGGTCGCGCCGCCCGACATCGGGGGGACGATCCAGCTCCAGTCGGCCGGCACCTCGCGCCCCGACTTCGTCTCGTTGCGGATGTGGGCCAGGAAGCGGTCCGACTCCGTGTGGTGGTCGGTGATCTTCACGCCCGCCCGCTCGAACGACCAGAGCACCGCGCGGTTGAGCTCGACCAGCGCCCGGTCGCGCCAGAGCGTGTTGGGCTTCGAGGTGTCGAGGCCCAGCATCCGGGCGACCACTGGGATCATGTTGTAGCGGTCGGGGTCGGCCAGGTTGCGGGCGCCGATCTCGGTGCCCATGTACCACCCGTTGAACGGCGCCAGCGGGTAGTGCACCCCGCCGATCGTCAGCCGCATGTTGGAGATCGCCGGCACCGCGTGCCAGCGCAGGCCCAGCTCGGCGAACCAGCCGTAGTCCGGATGGGCCAGCGGCACCTCCAGCACCGCCCGCTCGGGCAGCTCGAACAGCCGCACCCCGTGCGCCGGCGTCTCGATCGCCACCGGCAGCACGTCGAACGCGTCGCCCTTGCCGCGCCAGCCCAGGTCGCGCATCGACTCCGTGAACCGGACCGCCTTGGGGTCGCCGGTCACGCCACCGTTCACGTCGCGGTAGCCGGCGTAGCGGATGAGCTGCTCGTTCCAGATCCGCGCGTACGGCCGCCCGGGCTGGGCCTGCGGGAACACCGAGATCACCGGCCGGATGGCGCCGGGCTCGCGGTTGGCCGCCGCGGTGCCGCCGGCCATGCACAGGTGGCGCACGACCAGAGCGAAGATCTCCTCAGGTGTACGCGCCCGGCGCCGGTCGAGGACCACCAGGCTGCGCCAGTAGAGCCGGCCGATGCAGCGGCTGGAGTTGCGCCAGGCGACCCGCGCCCCGTACGCCAGCTCGTCCGGCGTGTGCACGTAGGTGCCGGTGGCGGCGATCTGCGCCCGGACCACCGCCAGCCGCGGTTTCACCGAGCCGAGCTTGCGGTTGTCGCCGTAGCACATGCGGAGGAACTCCTCCGCCTCGGCGAAGTCGACCGGCGCCTCGGGATCCCACGACTCGGGGGGCGTATCACGGTAACCAGGTGTCGTCATCGCGCCTCCCAGATTGATGACGTCGTCCAACACGAGCGCACGGTGATGCCGCCGCAGTCGGGGGGCAGCTCCCGGAGCGCAGTGTGAGCAGAGTTTCACCTGGGGTCATGCCTCGATCGGACAGCTTGTGCGATCGGGTGGTGCACACACGGGACACCTGCGGGCCTGCGAAAACATGAAACCGGCCCTACCTGCGAAGGTAGGGCCGGTTCCGGATGTCGCGGTCGCGACCGGGTTCACTCTCCCGGTGTCGACTTGGCGATCGTGCGCAGGAACTCGATGTTGGTGCGGGACTGCTTGAGCCGGTCGAGCAGCAGGTCGATCGCCGCCTGGGACTCGAGCGAGTGCAGCACCTTGCGGAGCTTGTGCGTGATCGCCAGCTCCTCCGGCGCGAGCAGGATCTCCTCCTTGCGCGTGCTGGACGGGTGGATGTCGATCGCGGGGAACACCCGCTTGTCGGCGATCTTCCGGTCCAGCTTGAGCTCGGCGTTGCCCGTGCCCTTGAACTCCTCGAAGATGACCGTGTCCATCATGGAACCGGTCTCCACCAGCGCGTTGGCGATGATGGTCAGCGACCCGCCGTTTTCGATGTTGCGGGCCGCGCCGAGGAAGCGCTTCGGCGGGTACAGCGCCGTCGAGTCGATGCCGCCGGAGAGGATCCGGCCGCTCGCCGGGGCCGCCAGGTTGTAGGCGCGGCCGAGGCGGGTGATCGAGTCGAGCAGCACGACCACGTCGTGGCCGAGCTCCACCAGCCGCTTGGCCCGCTCGATGGCGAGCTCGGCGACCGTGGTGTGGTCCTGCGGCGGCCGGTCGAACGTGGACGAGATGACCTCGCCCTTGACCGAGCGCTGCATGTCGGTGACCTCTTCGGGGCGCTCGTCGATGAGCACGACCATGAGGTGCACCTCAGGGTGGTTGCGGGTGATCGCGTTCGCGATCGCCTGCTGGATCATCGTCTTGCCGGCCTTGGGCGGCGACACGATCAGCGCGCGCTGCCCCTTGCCGATCGGCATGATCAGGTCGATGACCCGGGTGGTCAGGATGTGCGGCTCGGTCTCCAGCCGCAGGCGGTCCTGCGGGTAGAGCGGGGTCAGCTTGTAGAACTCGGGGCGGCGCTTGGCCTCCTCCGGGTCCATGCCGTTGACCGTGTCGAGCCGGACCAGCGGGTTGTACTTGTCGCGCCGCTGCTCGCCTTCGCGGGCCTGGCGCACGGCGCCCGTGACGGCGTCGCCCCGGCGCAGGCCGTATTTCTTGACCTGCGACATGGAGACGTAGACGTCGTTGGGGCCGGACAGGTAGCCCGTGGTGCGGACGAACGCGTAGTTGTCGAGCACGTCGACGATGCCGGCGACGGGCACGAGCACGTCGTCGTCGCTGACCTGCGGGTCGCGGGCCTCACGGCCGCCCTCACGGCCCTCGCCGCCCTCGGCCCGGTCGCCGCGGCCACGCCGGCGGTCACGGAACCGGCTGCGCCGGCTCCGCCGGCCGCCGCCCTCACCGTCGTCGTCCCCGTCGAGATCGCGGTCGCGGTCGCGGTCACGCCCGCCGTCGCGCTGGCTGTCGGACTGGCCGTCGCGCCGGCCGTCACCGTGGCCGTCGCCGCGGCGGCTGTCACGCTGGCCGCGCTCGTTGCGGTCACCACGGTCGGCGCGCTCACCACGGTCACCGCGCTCGTTGCGGTCGCCGCGGTCGTTGCGGCTGGACCGCTCCTCGCGCTCGTGGCGGTCGCCGCGGTCACGGTTGTCCCGCTCGCCCCGCGAGTCACGGTCGCCCCGCGAGTCACGGTCGTCGCGGTCCTCCCGCTCCTCCACCCGCGGCTCGACGGTCGCGGAAGCGGTGGCCGACGAGCGGCTGCGCCGCGTGCGCGGGCCGGCCTCGGCGGCGACGGTGGCGGCAGGCGCCTCGATGGTCGCCACGGCGGAGCCGCCGGCCGACTGGGCGGCCGTGGCACCGGCCGGAGCCGACTGGGCGGCCGTGGCACCGGCCGGAGCCGACTGCGCTGCCGGAGCGGACTTGGCCGCGCGGCCGCCGGCCGGGGCCGTCTCGGGCGCCGGGGTCTCGGACTCCGCCCGCGGCCGCGGGGTGCCGGAAGCGGCGGCGGCGCCGCCGTTCTGGCGCTCGGAGATCGCGGTGATCAGCTCGCCCTTACGCATCCGGGCGGTGCCGGAGATGCCGAGGGACGCGGCCAGGCTCTGCAGCTCCGGCAGGAGCATCGCGGACAGCCCGCTGCCGCGCCGGCGTCGGGTGCCGGTGGTCGTGGCGTCGTCAGCGACGTTGGTGACATCCGACGTCACGTCGGTGGTGTCGCTCAATGGATTCCTTCCCTCGATAGGCCGGAGCTGCCCGGGTTTGGGTAGATCAGGTGGCCGGGCGGCCTCGGTGCACCCGCCTCGCTCGACGCGTTACGGGGTTAGCACGCCAACTCATCGCGGTGGCATGTGGTGCGGCGTAAGCCGAGGCAGGAAATTGACGGATTTACCGTCGATAGCTTCGGGGATGCGCCGCCCCGCAGATCGAATGCTTCGCGGCTGTGCTAGGTCTAGAGCGTAATCAACTCTTCCGACCTGCGGCAACAGGGGCCCGCTCGGCGTGTCCGAGTCTACCTGAACCAATCCTGGCGCCGGCTACGTCTATCGCCAACTCGACCACGCGCCAATCTATTCCCAGGTCAGGCGGATCGATCGGGCCGCTGGTGAGCGCCAGGACGGTCGGCCCGGCGCCGCTGACCACCGCCGCCACTCCCCGCCCGCGCAACTCATCGACGAGCGCCGCGGTCGCCGGCATCCCCGGCGCCCGATAGCCCTGGTGCAGCCTGTCCTCGGTCGCCGGGAACAGCAGGTCGGGCTCGGCGGTCAGCGCGTGCACGAGCAGCGCCGCCCGGCCCGCGCCGAACGCCGCGTCGTGGTGCGGCACCGTCGCCGGCAGCGCCGCCCGCGCCTGCGCCGTCAGACCGCGCTGCGACGGGATGAAAACGGTCGCCCGGACCCGCTCGTCGGGTGCGAGCCGCACGGCCCGGAAACCCGCGTCGGCCCAGGCGATGACGAACCCGCCGAGCAGGCAGGGCGCGACGTTGTCGGGATGCCCTTCCAACTCGGCCGCCAGCGCCAGCGCCCCCGCGTCGTCGAGCAGCGCGGTGCCGTCGCGGACCAGCGCGCGGGCGAGTTGGACGCCCGCCACGATGGCCGCCGACGACGAGCCCAGCCCGCGCGCCTGCGGGATGCGGTTGACGCACTCGATCGCGACGCCGCGCGGCGCGCCGCCCAGTCGCTCGAACGTCGCGGTCATCGCACGCGCCACCAGGTGGTCGGCGCCGGTCGGCAGCTCGCCGGCGCCCTCGCCCGCGACGTCGACGTGCCAACCGCGGTCGGTGACCCAGGCGGCGACGTCGTCGTGCAGGCCGAGGGCCAGCCCGAGCGCGTCGAAGCCAGGACCGAGGTTGGCGCTGGTCGCCGGCACCCGCACCCGCACGGCGCCGTCGACGAAGGTCACACCCATGCCCGCACTCTAGAACGCGGCACCGACAGATTTACGAAGACCGGTCGTCGGAGTCCGTCGGCGCGCGGACCGGGCGGCCGGCCGCGCGCAGCGCCTGGCGCAGCGCGTACTCGATCTGCGCGTTGACGCTGCGCAGGTCGTCGGCCGCCCACCGGGCCAGCGCGTCGTAGACCGTGGGATCGAGCCGCAGCAGCAGCTTCTTGCGCTCGGTCATCCCGGTCAGTAGAGCGTGCCCGCGTTGACCACCGGCGCCACGGCCCGGTCGCCGCAGAGCACCACCAGCAGGTTGGCCACCATCTGCGCCTTGCGCTCCTCGTCGAGCTCGACCACGTGCTGCGCGCTGAGCTGCTCCAGCGCGCCGGACACCATGCCGACCGCGCCCTCCACGATCTTGTAACGCGCCGAGACGATGGCGGACGCCTGCTGGCGCGCCAGCATGGCCTGCGCGATCTCCGGCGCGTACGCCAGGTGGGTCACCCGCGACTCGAGCACCTCGACGCCGGCCAGCGCGAACCGCTCGGCCAGCTCCGCGGTGAGCTGCTCGCTGACCACGGTGCTGTCCCGCAGGCTGGTCGCGCCGGGCTGGTGCGCCTCGTAGGGATAGGTGGTGGCCATGTGCCGTACCGCGGCCTCGGCCTGCACCGCGACGTAGCGCACGTAGTCGTCCACGCCGAACGCGGCGTTCGCGGAGTCGACGACGCGCCAGACGACCACGGCGCCGATCTCGACGGGGTTGCCGTCGGCGTCAGAGACCTTGAGCTTCTGCGTCTCGAAGTTGCGCACCCGCAACGTGATCCGGCGCCGGTCGGTCAGCGGCCAGGTCCAGTGGAACCCCGCCTCCCGGACCGACCCGACGTAGCGGCCGAAGAACTGCACGACCTGCGCGTCGTTGGGGTTGACCACGACGAACCCTGTCGCGGCGACCAGCACGACGAACCCGAGCACGCCGGCCAGGGTGATGGTCGCCGGGCCGGGTGTCACGACACCGATCACCACGGCGACGGCCGCCAGCACCAGCAGCACCAGCAGAGCAAGGAATCCGGGTAGCCGGAAGGCGCGTTTCTCCATGGTGACCCTCCCCAGTATCAAAGTGATATCACTACGATACCGCAGGAGCGCTCGTCAGCGACAGCCGTCGGGTGGCCAGCCACCAACCCACCGCGTACACCAGCGTCACCGCGCCGCAACCGGCCAGGATGACCCGCTCGTCGAGGGTGTCGACCACCGTCGCCACGGCGAGTTGGCTCAGCGAGACCGCCAGCGTCGCCACCATCAGGTCGGTGGCGAAGACCCGGCCGCGGAGCCGGTCCGGCACCTCGGTCTGCAGCGCGTAGTTGGACATCGTCCAGTTGCTGCCGGCCGCGAAGTGGGCCAGGAAGACCAGCACGAGCACGAGCGGGAACCAGGTCAGGACCGAGACGCCGAGGTACGCGAGCCCGTACGCCGACATCGACAGCGCCAGCCCCGGCAGCAGCAGGGCCCGCCGGGTCAGCACCGGGCGCAGCGCGAACGGGCCGACCACCGCGCCCAGCCCGCGCAGCGCGAACAGCAGCCCGGCACCCACCGGCCCGGCCCCGTAGACGGCGGCGAGCAACGGGAACACCGTCAGCACGCCGTTGCCCAGGCCGACCGCGGACTTCACGGTGACCAGCGCCAGCACCGTCGGGCGGCGGGCGATGTAACGCAGCGCCTCGCCGATCGCGGCGAACGCCTGCGCCGCCGGCTCGTCGGCGTCCCGCGGCGCCTGCAGCGGCCCGCGGATCCGGGTGGCCAGCACCGCGGCGCCCGCCACGGCGACGGCCGCGATCCAGAAGCAGGCGTACGGGCTCAGCGTCGCGGACAGGATGCCGCCGAGCGAGGCGCCGAGGACGGCCATCGTGCCCCAGGCCGAGCCGGCGAGCGTGGTGGCGAGCCCCAGGTCCTCGGGACGGACCACATTGGGCAGTGCGGCGGAGGCGGCCGGCGAGTAGAAGCCCTTGGCCACGGCCATGCCGCCGACGACCGCGATCGCCAGCCAGGCGGTGCCGGGGCCGCGCACGAGCAGCAGGAGCAGCAGCACGCCCAGGCAGGCCACGTTGGCGGTGATCATCACGCGACGCCGGTCGAGGCGGTCCGCGATCGTGCCCGCGTACGGCAGCACCAGGGCGGTGATCCCGGTGTCGGCGGCGAGCACGAAGGCGCCCCAGGTGCCACTGCCGGTCAGCTCGGGCAGCAGCACCAGCAACGGCACCATGACGAACCAGTCGGAGCCGAAGACGACGAGCTCCGCCACGAACAGCCGGCGGAAGTCCGGGTTGCGGACCAGAAGAGAAAGGAGCGGGGGCACTCCGAGAAGTTACCCCCGCTCCTCCGCTCGGCTCAGTCCTCGCTGGGCGGTCGCGGCCGGTTGCGGGGCAGGCGCAGCACCTCGAACTGGTCGGTGCCCTCGATCAGCGCGGCCGACGGGCGGCTCGGGTCCGGGTCGGCGGTGCGCTGCAGCGGCGACCCGGCCGGCGTCGCGACCTGGTTGGGCGCCACGTCGTCGAAGGTCTTGTGCCCGTTGCTGCTGCTCGGCTCGGGCTCGGCGGCGGCCGCGGTCTTCGCCGCCCGGCGGAGCCGGATGCGCTCCTTGGTGCCCTCGACCATCGTGTAGAGCGTCGGCACGAGCACCAGCGTGAGCAGCGTCGAGCTGATCAGGCCGCCGATCACGACCACCGCGAGCGGCTGCGAGATGAAGCCGCCCTCGCCGGTCAGGCCGAGCGCCATCGGCAGCAGCGCGAAGATCGTCGCCACCGCGGTCATCAGGATCGGCCGCAGGCGGCGCCGGCCGCCCTCGACCACCGCGTCCTTCACGCTCATGCCCTGGTCGCGGTACTGGTTGATCAGGTCCATCAGCACGATGGCGTTGGTGACCACGATGCCGACCAGCATCAGCATGCCGATCAGCGCCGGCACGCCCATCGGGGTGCCGGTGACCAGCAGCAGGCCGATCGCACCGGTCGCCGCGAACGGCACCGAGACCAGCAGGATCAGCGGCTGCACCAGGCTGCGGAACGTCGCCACCATGATCACGAAGACGATGGCGATCGCCGCGAGGACCGCCATCAGCAGGTCGGCGAACGCGTCGGCCTGGTCGGCGCTGACGCCGCCGACCTCCCAGGTCGCGCCGCCCGGCAGGGTCAGCGCGTCGAGGCGCTTGGTCAGGTCGGCCGTCGTCTTGCCCAGGTTGGAGCCGGTCGCCGTGCCCGTGACGGTGACGCTGCGGTCGCCGTCGATCCGATTGATCTCCAGGGGACCCTGGGCGCTCTCGACGGTCGCCACCGAGCCGAGGGTGACCGGCCGGCCGTTCCAGCGGACCGGGCCCACCGGCAGCGCGCGCAGCTCCTCGACCGTCGCCGGCGGGGTGCCGCCCTGCACGACCACGTCGACGCGCTGACCGTCGACGGTGATCTGCCCGGCCGGTGCGCCGCGCATGGTGGCCGCGACGAGTTGGCCGATCGAGGCGTCGGTCATGCCGTACGCGGCCGCCGCGTCCCGGTTGAGCGTGATGTCGAAGCGCGTCGAGCTCTCCGACAGCCCGCTCTGCACGTCGACGACGCCGGCGGTGTCGGCCAGCGCGGCCCGCACCTGCTCGGCGGCGGACGCCAGGGTGGCCTGGTCGGCCGCGCGGACGACGATCGCGAGCTGGTCGGCCTGCGCACCGCCGCCACCGCCGAAGGTGAACTCGCCGGCGTTGGAGAGCTTGCCGACCTCGTCGCGCAGCTTCGCCTCGACGTCCTTGGACTCGACGCCCTCGCGCAGGGTCAGCGAGTAGTTGGCGCTGCGGCCGCCGGCGGCGCCCTCCCACGGCAGGCCGGAGCCGCCGGCGCTGACCTGGTAGGACTCGACGCCGTCGGTGCGGGCGAGGATCGCCTCGACCTCCTTGGCGGCCGCGTCGGTCTGCGCGAGGCCGCTGCCGGGCGCGAGCTCCTGCTGCATCGCCAGGCTGTTGCCGCCGCTGTCGTCGAGGAAGTTGGTCTCCAGCCGGGTGCCGAGGAAGAACGTGCCGAACAGCACCACGAGCCCGATGGCGACGGTGGTCCACCGCTTGACGGTGGCGAACCGGATGACCGGCAGGTACGCCTTCTGCAGGGGGCTGCGCAGCTCCTTGGCCTCGGCCTCGGCGCGGACCCGCTGCTCGTCGGCGCCGGTGCCGGCCGGACGCAGGAACCAGTAGGCCAGCACCGGGACCACGGTCAGCGAGACCAGCAGCGAGGCCAGCAGGGCGACGGTCACGGTGATCGCGAACGGCGCGAAGAGCTGGCCGACGAAGCCACCGACCAGGGCGATCGGCGCGAACACCGCGACCGTGGTCAGCGTCGAGGCGGTCACGGCGCCGGCGACCTCGCGGACACCGGTGAGGATCGCGGTGCGCTTGCTCTCGCCGTACCCGAGATGTCGTTTGATGTTTTCCAGCACGACGATCGAGTCGTCGACGACCCGGCCGACCGCGATGGTCAACGCGCCGAGGGTGAGCAGGTTGAGCGAGTAGTCGCCCAGGTAGAGCACGATCAGCGCGACCAGCACCGAGAGCGGGATCGACACAGCGGTGACCAGCGTCGAGCGCACCGAGAGCAGGAAGACGAGGATCACGATCACGGCCATCACGAGGCCGAGCAGGCCCTCGGTGGTCAGGCTGTCGATCGACTTCTCGACGAACGGCGCCTGGTCGAAGACGACGGTGAGGTCGGAGTTGGCCGCGGCGCCCAGGTCGGCGAGCTTGTCGCGCACCTCGTGGGAGGTCTGCACCGCGTTGCCGTCCGGCGAGCCGAAGATCTCGATGCCCAGGCTCGCGGTGCCGTTGGTGCGGGTGAAGGAGGTCGCGGGCGCCAGGTCCTCGACCACGTCGGTGACGTCGCCCAGCTTGGTCGCCTTGCCGCCGGGGCCCGCGGGCAGGTAGATCGCCTTGAGGTCGTCGATCGAGTCGATCGCGCCGCCGGTCTGCACCGCGTAGGTCTTGCCCTGGTCGCTGATCGTGCCGGCCGGGATGGTCACGCCGTTGGTCTGCAGCGCGGTCGGGATCGCCGCAGGGCTCACCTTGGCCGCCGCCATCTTCGCCGGGTTCGGCGTGATCTTGACGATCTGCTCGCGCGCGCCGGAGACGTTGACGGTGCGGACGCCGTCGACCCCTTCCAGCTCGGGTACGACCTGGGTGCGCAGCCGGTCGGCGAGCGCCCGCTCGTCGTCCTTGATGCTGGCCGCGATCACCAGGACCGGCAGGTCGTCGGTGCTGCCGGCGAACACCGTCGGGTCGACGTTGTCGGGCAGCTGCGGCCGGATGCGGTTGATCGCCGTCTGCATCTGGTTGACGGCGCTGTCCAGGTCGGTGCCGAACTCGTACTCGACCTGGACCGTCGCCGAACCCTCACGGCTCGTCGAGTTGACCTTCGAAAGGCCCTCGATGCCCTGGATGCTGTTTTCCAGGGGTTCGGTGACCTGCTGCTCGACGACGTCCGGCGACGCGCCCGGGTAGGCGGCGACGATGAACGCGCCCGGGAACTCCAGCGAAGGCAGGAGCTGCTGCTTGAGCTGGGGCAGGGTGAAAACGCCGAACAGGGTGATGACCACCGCGATCAGCGCGACGAGACCCCGGTTGGCAAGACTGAGCCGGGCGAGTAGCGACATGCGGAAGATTTTGGCGTAGCCGGTTGTCACCCTTCCGCGCGGGGTGCGAGGTCCTGAGCGGCTATGCGAGGTCCAGCGCCCGCGCGGCGACGAGCACGTCGTTGCGGATCGTGGTGGGTGCGGGCGCCGTCGAGATCGCCCACTCCGGGTCCTTGAGCCCGTGGCCGGTGACCGTGCAGACCACGGTCGCGCCGCGCGGGATCAGGCCCGCCTCGGCGCTCTGCAGCAGGCCGGCGACGCTGGCCGCGCTGCCGAGCTCGACGAAGACGCCGACCTCGCGGGCCAGGATCCGGTAGGCGGCGAGGATCTCGCGGTCGGTCACGGCGTCGATCCGCCCGCCCGACTGGTCGCGGGCGTCGACGGCCTTGGTCCAGCTCGCGGGGTTGCCGATGCGGATCGCGGTCGCGATCGTCGACGGCTCGCGGACCACGCTGCCGGTCACGATCGGTGCGGCTCCGGAGGCCTGGAAACCGAACATCCTGGGCGTACGGGTGGCCCTTCCCGCCGCGGCGTCCTCCTGGTAGCCCATCCAGTAGGCGGCGATGTTGCCGGCGTTGCCCACGGGGAGGCAGTGGATGTCCGGGGCGTCGCCGAGCGCGCCCACGATCTCGAACGCCGCCGTCTTCTGGCCGTGCAGGCGGTCGATGTTGACGGAGTTGACCAGTGCGACGGGGTATTCGACGGCCAGCTTGGAGGCGAGCCCTAGGCAGTCGTCGAAGTTGCCGGCGACCTGGAGCAGCTTCGCACCGTGCACCAGCGCCTGGGCGAGCTTGCCCAGCGCGATCTTGCCCTGGGGCACGAGCACCGCGCAGGTCAGCCCGGCCCGCGCGGCGTACGCGGCGGCGGAGGCGCTGGTGTTGCCCGTGGAGGCGCAGATGATCGCCTTGTTGCCGGCCTCGACCGCCTTGGAGACGGCGACCGTCATGCCGCGATCCTTGAACGAACCGGTCGGGTTGGCCCCCTCGACCTTCAGGAAGACCTCGGCGCCGGTACGGGAGGAGAGCACGGGCGCGGGCAGCAGCGGAGTGTTGCCCTCGTAGAGCGTGACCACCGGGGTTGCCTCGGTCACCGGCAGCCGGTCACGATAAGCGTCGATCAGTCCCCGCCACATGGCGTTCTCCTCGCTGAAATCGGTCACCGCCAGCGTAGGCACACGCTAAGTGATCTCCATAACCCGGATCGCGGGTTCCACCGCTCGGGACGGCGGTCGCATTTATTGATCCACATGTTCGACCGTGACTGATAGCGTGCGGCCCCGGGTACGACGCTCACGGGGAGGCAACACATGCATCGGAATCGTTTCGTCCTGACCGGGTTCGCTGTCGCGGTGGTGATCGCGGTGTCGGGTTGCGAGCAGGCGTCCACATCGGAAGGCCCGGCGCAGGCCACCGGCGCGCCGACTCCGGCGGTCACCAGCGCGGCGCCCACGAGTGCGGCCCCGACCACCGACGCGGCGACGGTGCAGGCGTGCGCGGACATCAAGAAGGACATCGCGGAGAACGCGAAGACGCTCGTCGAGACCGAGAAGATCGGCCCGCCGGCGGGTCACATCGCGGTCAGCGCCCAGTGGGCGGCCGCGTCGGCGGTGGTCATCTCGCACTCGATCGGCGCGAGCGGCCCGGTCGGCGCCGCGGCCGAGAAGGTGCAGAAGGAGATGATGGCGTTGAGCGACGAGTACAACAAGTCGGCGAACGCCAAGCCGAGCAAGAAGAAGCTCGAAGCGGCCGTGGCGGAACTCAACGCCGCCTGCGCGTGAGGTTCGGCGGCTGTGACCGTCGGCTTCGACGGTCACAGCCGCTCTTCCTTCAGCCCACCCGCTCGATCACGGCGCGCCGGATCAGGTTCTTGCCGGGTTCGCGAACCTGCTCGTAGGCGGCGTTGTTCAGCAGCACGCAGCTACCCGACGGCCCGGTCACCTCGACGGTGGTGCTGCGGTTGTTGTCGAGGTTGGTGACGCGCAACCGCGTGCCGACGGGAAAGGTCCCACTCGAGGCCCCGGGCGCGGCGGCCTCGTTGAAGAACGTCACGGTCGAGCCGTTGCAGACGACCTCACCGTTTTCCGGCTGGTCGCCCGTGGGCGGCTTGGCGGCCGGTGCGGTCGTGGCCGGAGCGGGTTCGGCGGGTTGGGCGGGCGCCGGCGCGACCGGATCGGCGACGACGTTCGCGGTGCAACCGGCGGTGCCGCGGCGCTGCTGGATGAGATCGACGACGGCCTGCCGGTTGGCGATCCGCGCTTCGGACTGGGCATCGGGAGCGGCCCGCTGGGCGGCGATGAAGTTCAGGTTGTTACGCAGAGCGGTATCCAGCCCGGCGCAGCTCTCGCCAGCGTTCCCGAGCCCGGTCCAGACGGCGAACGCCGCCGCGACCAGAGCCACCGCCGCGCCACCGAGAACAACCTTCCGCCCCCGGCCGGTCGTCCTGCTTGTCCTGTACATACACCGCTCCTCGAAACCATCGGGACTGCCCAGTCACAGCACCAATGCATACGTTCGAAAGCGCGGCGGTGGATTGGTTTACATTCCTAAATGTTCCTTAACTCTCGTCAGGGGACGAACCTGGCGAGGCGTCCTCGGGGTGGACGCACCGGCTTCGATCGCGCGGTGCAGCTCGCCGGCCAGTCGGCTGGCCCGCGGGTAGGGCCGGAAGCCACGCAGGCCCGCCTGATAGTCGATGTAGGACCGGCTCTTGTGCATCGCGGACGAGAACGACCGGCCCATCGCGTTCAAGATGATCGACTGTTCGACATGGCCGGCCTCCCACGCGATGGCGATGGTCTCCATGACCGCCAAGGCATGATGGAGATCGCGGCGCTGCTCCTCGGTGAGCTGGTCGAACGTCTCCTCCGTCAGGCCCGGCAGGCACTGGTGCATGACCCGGCGGCCGGCGCGGGCGGACGAGGCGAGGTAGCGCTCCTGCAGGTCCAGGAACATCTTCAGCCGGTCGGCCCTGGTCGTGCGGCGAAAGCCCCAGACGGCGACGCAGAGGCTGACGACCGGCGACAGCACCGCCACGTAGATCGACGCGGAGCTCATGGCGCCGTCACCGCGCGCTGTGCTCGCGTCTGGACAGGACGCTCTCACCACCACGCTCCCCGGCCAGCACGGGTCTGTGCGCCCGCGCGACCGGCTGGCGGTAGCGGTTCCGAAGCCTGTCGACGAGCTGGAAGAGGCCTGTGTGCACGGCGTCGCGGAAGGTGTGGGGAGTCGCGGAGTAGAGCCACCTCAGGGCCGCCATCGTGCCGTTGCTGCGTACCTCCTGCTCGAGTTTCTCGAGTTGGGTGTCGTCGCAGTTCTGCACGATCAACCGTCCGATGATGAACTCCAGATCCTCGCGGACCGACAGGCGTTCGTCGTCGGTCAGGTCGGCCAGGCCGTGCTGCTCGAAGAAGTGCGAGTGCACGCGTAACGCCGCGTGCACCTGGGCCAGGTCGTCGACGATGGTCCGTTCCTCCGGCGTGTTCGGCGTGGTCATCGCGACCCCCTTCTTCCGGCCCCGTCGCGGTTCGTGCCCGCCCCGTCGGCGGCTTCGTCAACTCGAATCATGGCATGCCGTGTCGTTTCCTACCGGTTTGTCTGATATGGGTCGTCGGGAAACTCCGGGTCGCTCTCCGTCGGCGGGAAGAAGTCGCCGGACGCGATCCGGATGCGCCTGTCACGGCTGATGCGCGCCTGCCGCACCTCGTCGCGACTCAGCCACATCTTCTCGTCGATCATGCTGGTCTCGATCAGCCGGCGTGCGCCGGGAAAGCCCTTGTCGGGGCTGGCGGGTGGCATGCCGAGGCTCAGCGTGGTGCTCCGTTCGCCGAGGAGCACCTGGGCCACCGCGTGGTAGCGCCCCGGGTTCCGCAGCCATTTCGGGTCGACTCCCATTTCTTTGCTGAGCAATTTCGCGTCACTCGGCGAAGCGCTGAACACCACGCGGTTGGCCACGTTGCTCATCACCGCCTCGTAAAGCTGTTTCGATTCGCTCTTCGTGAATCGGGAGTCGGTCAACTGATGCAGGCTCTGGTTGGCGAGGACCAGGCCGAGGCCGAATTTCCGGCCCTCCGCGATCATCGTTTCGAAGCCGCATTCGGCGAAGAACTGGAACTCGTCGACATAGAGATAGAAGGGTTGCGGCTCGCCACCCGCCGCGTGCCGCCGGTAGACCGCGGCGAGAATGCGCTCCTGGATGAAGTTGCCGAGGAGCGCGGCCGCCGACCGGCTCAGCGCGTATTCCGGGATCTTGACCAGAAGCACGCCGCCGCCATGGACGACCTGGTCGATGGAGACGGACGACGGACCACCCGCGAGCACGTGGCCCAGCACGCCTTCGTGGGAGATCTCGCTGAACTTGGACAGCGCGCGGGTGAGCACCTGTGAGATGTCCGCGCGGCTGAGTCCGTCGAAGTTCAACCAGCGGTCCTTGAGCGCGACGTCGGCCAGGGAGTGGCTTATCCATCGTCGACTCTTATCGTTACGAAGGATACGGACAATATCGAGGATCGTTGGTTCCTTGAGAGGATAGCTTTCATCGTTGATCGACTCAAGCGTGAGCCGCATGAGATCCTCGAACCGCGACCCGTACGACTCGTACGGTGACTGCTTTATCAGCAGCTGGATGAAACGCTCCATGGCGAGAATACGGTCGTCGCCCGCCTTGACGTCCAGGTCGAGCGGGTTGAGTACCGGCAGATGCGATTCGTTCTCGAAATCCAGCAAAACGACATTCTCGCGGTCCGCGACATGGCCCAGCAGAAAATCGACGAGATCACCGTGTGGATCTATTACCGCTATGCCGCGTTTCTGTCGCAGGTCCTCCCGGGCCATCAGCTTCAGCAGGTTGGTCTTGCCCGCGCCGGTCTGCCCCATGATGTGCAGATGCCGCAGCCGTGCCTCGGTGGGCAGTCTGATGTCCAGGCCGCCCTGTGCACGATCCACAGTGGTCGGTGATGTCCCCAGATACACGCCGTGCGCCGGCAGGTTGACCTCGGCCAGCCCGTCCAGCGGCGCGGTCTCGACGGCCAGATCGTCCTCGCGGCGCAGCAACTCGAACGGCGGATGGAAAAGACGAAGGGCTTCCGCGGGGCGGAGTCCGGTCTGGGCGGGGCCGTCGCCGGCGGGGTGGGCGCCGTCCGCCGGCACCACGTCGAACGGCTCGGCGCCGAAGATCGCGTTGCCGATCGAACCCAGCACGTGCGGACCGAGTTCAGTCGCGGCGGATACCAGGATCGCGACTTCCAGGTTCGCTTTCGCGGCGCGATCCTCGGCCGCGGCCCGCCGCAGGAAGGCGGCGGCCCGCCGATCCGTCTCCGACAGGAAGGACCGCAGCCCCACGTCCTCGTGGCTCGGCTCACGTTGGGGATCCTTGGCAAGCACGCGATGGCAGGTGAGCTGGAGGCTCATCGGCCCGCGCTGCAGTTGCAGGTAGCTGACCACGTGGCTCCAGTCCTCGGCACTGAACGGCGTGACGTCGTTGTGCGGGCGGAGCTCGTAGCCGTAGGGCAGGTTGGACGTCGGCTCCGCCGACGTGGGTGACAGCCGCCAACCGGCCTGCAGCGCCACCTCCAGTTGGGCCCCGAGCCCGTCCGCCAGGTCCATCTGGTGGCCGAGGTCGTCGGACTCGGTGATCGCCAGTGCGTCCAGCGTCGGCACGAGTCCCCCGCCGGTTCGCTCGGTCGTGCTCAACCGGTAGATCAGGCGCACCGACTCGTCGTGGCTCAACGACAGTCCACGCAGGACGTTCAACTGCTGTGCGAACCCGGCCAGCGGGTCGACCCCGTTGCGCGGGATCAGCCGCCGTTTGAAGAACGTCGAGCCGAGCCCCGGCATCGCCCCGTTGCTGTCGACGTGCGTGCCCTGGACGGTGGCCCGCAGCTCGGGGCGCACGTCGGGCTCGAGCCTGCCGCGGAGCTTCCGCAGGGCGTCGATGTGGCCGCCCAGACCCAGGGGCGAGTCCTGCCGACTCAGCGCCGGTTGCCAGATGTCCAGCAACGCGCCCAGCACCCGGTAGCGCTGCTCGCTCTCCGACTCGACCTGGCTCAGCCGGAGGTGCGTCTTGAGGAGCCGCAGGCCCTCCGCGTCGCGGAAGTTGCGATAACGGACGTGCAACGCGTCGACTGCGGTGCGCAACAGCTCGTTGACGCCTTTCGTATCGGCGACATAGCGCTGCGCGGCGCTCAGATAGGCACCCACCACGTCCTTCTGGAGCGGGAGCTCCCAACCGGACAGCTCTTCCGCGATCGACGAGGCGCTCAGCTCCGCACGGTCGCGACCCGGCGCGCCGTAGAGCATGGCCGATCGGTGGACGATGCGGTTGTGCGTCGGCGTGGTCGAGCTCGGCGAGGCCGCGTAGCCCGTGCAGTCGGCTATCACCACGCCTTCCGCCGGGGGAAGGGGTTGCGTCCCCTTGTCGTCGATGAAGTCCAGGCCACCCATCCGGGGCACCACGATCGCACTGCCACCCGCGTCCGCGCGGTTGGCGATGACGGTGACGAAATCACGGTTCTTGGCGTAGAAGTCGGCGACCGGGTTCGTCATGGCCGCGACGAGAGCGAGCTGTGGCGTACCGCCGTTGTCCCGCCACGCGTACCCGGCCTTGAGGTAGTCCATGCATATCGCCAGACCCACGACATATTGACGGTCGTGAGCGGTCAGCTTGACCTCGTCGATTCCCGTGCCCGGAGTTAGATGCTCGCCCTCGGCCCCGAACTTCTTGGTCACGAGGTGGAGCTGTTTGGCGTCCACGTAGACGGCGCAGTTGTTTCGCACGGCCGCCGAACCGCCGAACCCCAAACTGCTCAAGGTCTCCAGATCGGCGTCGTCGCGGAGTTCGCCGATACCGGCGAACAACGCGAGTTTCTCGCGGTAACCAACCAGGATCTCGACGAGATCGACCGGCACCAGATACTCGGGAAATACCGCCACGTCCACGCGCTCGGCGACGAGGAAGTCGAGGATCTGCTTCAGTTTCAGGCGGAGATTCTCGATCGCGCGGTCCCGCGCCTTGTCGATCGCTCGCCCGGTGGCATCGCTGAGGCTTCCGTCCAGATGCAGGTCGGCGATCGCATGGCCGCCCTTCGACGCCAGTGGGGCGGCCCAGTCGAGCAACGGCTCGTCAGGCGCCCAATGCGAACCTCTGACAGTGCTCAGATTCGGCGTATAAGACAATTGGACCGCGGCGAGACGAAGGACGTCCGCGCGTGACGTCGGGGCAATGTTCGCGCTGACTTCCGCCATTGTGCGGATCCTTTTCGTAGATCTCCTGTCGGGTCAACCACTCCTGCCTAACCGGGTCGGATTAGCGAGGTTACGGGTGTGTCGCAATTCGGCATGTCAGGTACTCATAAGCGGGTCATTCGGGCTAATAGGTATGACTATAGGGAGGCGCCGGCATCATCACCATCGGGCAAATCCAGCTTGCACCGTATGAGGTACGCCGTTCATCTGAGTGCGGTCACCTTGCGTGTTGCCGCCATTCCACCGCGTGGCTGTCGCCCGGCTAATCGAGCATTCGGTCCATCACCGCGGTGCCCAGGGGTGAGCGGCGGTAGCGGATCTCGTGGCGGTGGCGTTCGCTGGTGACGAAGCCTGCCTCGCGCAGCACCGTCAGGTGTTCCGAGACCGTTGCCGGCGACAGGGCGTGGCGGTGGGCCAGCGTCGTGGTCGTGGCCGGGTCCGTCAGGCCGATCAGCAGCGCCGCCCGCGTGCGGCCGATCAGGCGGCCCAAAGCCACGTCCGTCGTGCCGCGCGGCTCCTGCCACAGGCCGCCCGTGCCGCGGGCCGGGTAGATGACCGTCGGCTGCCATGGTTCGTCGAGGACCACCACCACCTGGTCCCATTTGAACGCGCTCGGCATCAGCAGCAGGCCCGCGCCCGCGAGGTCGCGGTGTTCCGCGTCCCCGCGCGTGCGGGTCAGGGTGTTGTCGTGCC
The DNA here is from genome assembly GCF_016862555.1 of Asanoa siamensis. Classification (GTDB taxonomy): domain Bacteria; phylum Actinomycetota; class Actinomycetes; order Mycobacteriales; family Micromonosporaceae; genus Asanoa; species Asanoa siamensis. The sequence continues at coordinate 44,171 of NZ_BONE01000047.1, forward strand.
AGCGCAGCGTCGGGTGCAGTTCCGCGAAGAGGCGGTCCAGGCCGCCCTCCGCGAGGCGTCTCGTCTGGAAGCTGACGTCCGCGTCGAGCAGGGCGCGTACCCGCGGCCAGACCGGCTCGACGAGTTCCCGCCACACGGTGCGGATCAGGTCGGTCAGCCGGGCCAGCACCTCGACCGGGTCGCCGAGCAGGCGCCTGCCCACCTCCGTGTCGGCCGCGCCGGGGCGCTCGCCGAGCGAGCGGCCGATCTCCGCCGCGACCCGGTCGGGCGGCGTCGCCGCGATCCGGGCCAGGTCGTCGTCGATCGTCGCCAGCGGGCCGATCGGTGGTGGCGCCAGGAAGTCGGGCGTGTAACCCCGCCGCGGCTGCAGCAGCGTGATCGGCCGCAGGTCCAGGCGGGCGACCCGGTCCGCGACGCCGGTCAGCCAACGTGCGTGCTGGCCCGGTGCCTCCTCCGCCGACGTCAGCCGGATCGCCGAGATCGTCTCGAACGCCGGCGAGATCGCGAAGCGGCAGCGCAGCAGGTCGGCGGCGGTGAACCGCAGGGTGACCGGCATGCCGCGCTCCCGTGAGCTAGAAGATTCGGCGACCGCCGAATCACTGGTGGCAGTTTAGCCAGGCCGCCCAGGATGGGGCCCGTTGTGACGATCGAGGGACGGAGACAGCAGAGATGACCACCGCCGACTGGGAGCGCCGGGTGGCCGCGGCCTGGGCCGAGCTGGACAGCCACGAGCCGGACGCGTTCGTGCGGCTGATCGGCGGGCTCGCGGACGAGCTGCCCGCCGACAGCCCCGAAGCGCTGTTCGAGCGGGCCTGCGCCTGGGACTCCACCGGACACTCCGACCGCGCCGTTCCGCTCTACCGGCGGGCGCTCGAGATCGGGCTGACCGGCATCCGGCGGCGCCGCGCGGTCATCCAGATGTCCAGCTCCCTGCGGAACATCGGGCGGGCGCAGGAGAGCGTGGAGCTGCTGACGGCCGAGCGGGCCGCCGGCAGCGACGAGCTCGACGACGCGATCGCCGCGACCCTCGCGCTCGCGCTGACCGACGTCGGGCGCGAGCGGGAGGCCGTCTCGGTGGCCGTCGCGGCGCTCGCCCCGCACCTGCCGCGCTACCAGCGATCGATGGCGAACTACGCCCGGCTGTTGGTGGAGGGCTAGAACTCGACCCGCAGGACGCTGGCGATGGCCCGGACGAACTCCAGGCCGCGCAGCTCCTCGACGGTCGCCGCCAGGGCCGCGTCGGGGGCGCCGTGGGTGACGATCACCAGCACGGCGTCGTCGCCGCGGCCCGACTGGCGGACCGTGGCGATCGAGACGTCGTGCTTGGCGAAGATCCCGGCCACGGTGGCCAGCACGCCGGCGCGGTCCGCCACGTCGAGGCTCACGTGGTAGCGGGTGACCGCCTCGCCCATCGGGCGGATCGGCAGGTCGGCGTAGTTGGACTCGCTCGCCGCCCGGGTGCCGGCGAGGCGGTTGCGGGCCACGGCGACGATGTCGCCGAGCACCGCGCTGGCCGTCGGCGCGCCGCCCGCGCCCCGGCCGTAGAACATGAGCTGGCCGGCCGCCTCGGCCTCGACGAACACCGCGTTGAACGCGTCGCCGACGCTGGCCAGCGGGTGGCTGGTCGGGATCATCGCCGGGTGGACCCGGACACTGACCGACGCCTTGCCGTCCTGGTCGAGCGCCCGGGTGGCGATGCAGAGCAGCTTGATCGTGCAGCCCATCTGCTTGGCGCTCGCGACGTCCCGGGCGGACACCGCGGTGATGCCCTCGCGGTAGACGTCGGCCGCCCCGACCCGGGTGTGGAACGCGAGCGACGCCAGGATCGACGCCTTGGCCGCGGCGTCGAAGCCCTCGACGTCGGCGGTCGGGTCGGCCTCCGCGTACCCGAGCGCCGTCGCCTCCTCCAGCGCCTCCTCGAAGCCGGCGCCGGTCGCGTCCATGGCCGAGAGGATGAAGTTGGTGGTGCCGTTGACGATGCCGGTGACCCGGGTCACGGTGTCGCCCTGCAGCGACTCGCGCAGCGGCCGCAGCAGCGGGATCGCGCCCGCCACGGAAGCCTCGTAGTAGAGGTCCGCGCCGCCCTCGGTGGCCGCGTCGTGCAGCGTGCCACCGTCCTCGGCGAGCAGCGCCTTGTTGGCGGTGACCACGCTCTTGCCGGCCCGCAGCGCCTCGACCAGCCACGTGCGGGCCGGCTCGATGCCGCCCACGACCTCGACCACCACGTCGACGTCCTCGCGCTTGACCAGGCCCAGCGCGTCGGTGGTGAACAGGCCGGGATCGACCGGCAGGTCGCCCCGGTCGCGGCCGGGTCGCCGGACGGCGATGCCGACGATCTCCAGCGGCGCGCCGACCCGCGCGGTCAGGTCGGCCGCCTGCTCGTGCAGGAGGCGGACGACCTCGGTGCCCACGGTGCCGCAACCCAGCAGAGCCAGGCGCACGCTTCTACTCATCCCACATCCAATGCGAGGAGGTCGGCTTCGGTCTCCCGCCGGACGATCACCCGTGCCTCGCCACCGCGGACGGCGACCACCGGCGGCCGTGGCACGTGGTTGTAGTTGCTGGCCATGCTCCGGCAGTAGGCACCGGTGCCGGGCACTGCGAGAAGATCTCCGGGCTGCACGTCGGCGGGCAGGAATTCATCCTTAACAACGATGTCCCCGGACTCACAATGTTTTCCCACCACCCGGGCAAGGATCGGGTCGGCGCCGGACTCCCGGCCCGCCACCGTCGCCGAGTAGGACGCGCCGTACAACGCTGTCCGGATGTTGTCGCTCATCCCGCCGTCGACGCTGACGTAGGTGCGCAGGCCGTCGACGTCCTTGACGGTGCCGACCTCGTACAGCGTGAACATCGCCGGACCGACGATGGCCCGGCCGGGCTCGACGGAGAGCTTCGGCACAGCAAGATCCAGAACCGCACACTCGTCGTCGACGATCTTGAGCATCCGCTCGGCCAGGTCCGCGGGCGAGGCCGGGTCGTCCTGCGTCGTGTACGCGATGCCGAAGCCACCACCGAGGTCGATCTCGGGCAGCTCGATCCCGCGCGCGTCGCGGACCTGTGCCTGCAGGGCGAGCACGCGCCGCGCCGCGACCTCGAAGCCGCTCGCGTCGAAGATCTGGGAGCCGATGTGCGAGTGCAGGCCGCGCAGGTCCAGCACGTCGTCGTCGAGGATCTTGGCGACCGCCTTGAACGCCGCTCCGCCACCGACCGAGAAGCCGAACTTCTGGTCCTCGTGGGCGGTCGCGATGAACTCGTGGGTGTGCGCCTCGACGCCGACGGTCACGCGTACCAGAACGGGTTGCCTGACGCCTTTCGAGCGGGCGATCGCGGTCAGCCGGTCGATCTCGTCGAACGAGTCGACCACGATCCGGCCGACGCCCGCGTCGACCGCCCGCTCCAGCTCGACCCGCGACTTGTTGTTGCCGTGGAAGGCGATCCGCGGTGCCGGCATGCCGGCCGACAGCGCGGTGGCCAGCTCGCCGCCGGTGCAGACGTCGAGCGAGAGCCCTTCCTCCTCGATCGCACGCACGACGGCGCGGCAGAGGAACGCCTTGCCCGCGTAGTAGACGTCGTGCCCGGCGAACGCGGCCTTGAACGCCCGGGCCCGGGCCCGCAGGTCGTCCTCGTCGAGCACGTACGCGGGCGTGCCGTACTCCTGTTGGATGTCCTTGACCGTGAGCCCGCTGACGGTGAGCCCGCCGGCCTCGTCGCGCGTCACACCGCTCGGCCAGAGCTGTGGCACCAACGCATTGACGTCATCAGGGGTACGCAACCAGGCGGGCCCCCGATTGCCGAGCTCCCCGTGCAGCGCGCCAGCTTCGTGCGCCCTCATGTTCCTTGTTACATCCGTTCAGGTGCGGTGACGCCGAGCAGCCCCAGTCCGTTGGCGATGACCGTGCGGGTGGCGTCGTTGAGCCACAGACGCGCGCGGTGCGTGTCGGTGATCTCCTCGTCGCCGTAGGGCAGGATCCGGCAGTTGTCATAGAACCGGTGGTACGCACCGGCGAGGTCCTCGAGGTAGCGGGCCACCCGGTGGGGCTCGCGCAGCTCGGCCGCCGCGATGATCACCGCGGGGTAGTCGCCGAGCGACTTGAGGAGGTCGAGCTCCTTCTCGTGGTCGAGCAGCTCGGGGTGGAACGCGTCGCTGGCGCCGCGGGTCAACCCGACGTCGGCGGCGTTGCGGCCCACGCTGGCGGTGCGCGCGGCCACATATTGCACGTAGTAGACCGGGTTGTCCCGGGTGGACCTCGTCCACAGCTCGACGTCGATGTCGATCGGGGAGTCGATGGAGTAGCGGGCCAGCGCGTACCGGGCGGCGTCGACGCCGATCTTGTCGACCAGGTCCTCGAGCGTCAGCGTGGTGCCGGCGCGCTTGGACATCCGCAGCGCCTCGCCGTTCTCCACCAGGTTGACCAACTGTCCGATGAGGATCTCGAGGTTGCTGTCGGGGTCGTCGCCGAAGCACGCGGACATCGCGCGCATCCGGCCCACGTACCCGTGGTGGTCGGCGCCCAGCATGATCACGACCCGGTCGAAGCCGCGCTGCCGCTTGTCGAGGTAGTAGGCGCAGTCGCCGGCGAAATAGGTCCAGTCGCCGTCGGACTTGCGCAGCACGCGGTCCTTGTCGTCACCGAAATCGGTGGTACGCAGCCAGACGGCGCCGTCGGCCTCGAAGATGTGGCCCTCGGCGCGCAGCCGCTCCAGGGCCAGGTCGAGCTCGCCCTCGTCGTGGAGCTGCTTCTCGTTGAAGTAGACGTCGAAGTGCACGCCGAAGTCGGACAGCGAGGACTTGATCTCGTCGAACATGATGTTGACGCCGTCGACGCGGAAGATCTCGAGGCTGTCCTTCTCGTCTTTCTCGGCCGCCTCGGGGTTTTTGGCCGCGACCGCGGCGGCGATCTCGCCGATGTAGGCGCCCCGGTAGCCGTCCTCCGGCGTCGGCTCGTCGCGGGCGGCCGCCCGCAGCGACCGGGCGAACCGGTCGATCTGGGAGCCGGCGTCGTTGAAGTAGTACTCGGTCGTCACGTCGGCGCCCGCCGCCCGCAGCAGCCGGCTCAACGCGTCGCCGACCGCGGCCCACCGCACGCCGCCGATGTGCACGGGGCCGGTCGGGTTGGCGGAGACGAACTCCAGGTTGACCCGCTGGCCCGCGAACCGCTCACTGTGCCCGTAGGCCTCACCGGCCTCGACCACCACGCGGGCGAGCTGGCCGGCGGCCGCGGCGTCGAGCCGGATGTTGAGGAAGCCGGGCCCCGCGATCTCTACCGATTTGATACCTGGGGCGCGGCCGAGCTGGTCGGCGACCTCCGCGGCCAACTCGCGCGGCGGCACGCCGCTCTTCTTGGAGAGCTGAAGGGCCAGCGTGGAGGCGTAGTCGCCGTGCTCGGGGTTGCGGGGTCGCTCGACCGCGGTGCGCTCAGGCAGGGCGGAAAGATCAAGGCCGCGTCCGGTGAAGACGGCGCGGGCGGCGGCGAGCACGACCTCGGCGAGCTTGGCGGGAGTCACTGATCCATGCTAGCGGGGGTAGACTCTGTCACTCGGTGGCGACCCTGCGCGCCCGATGATGCATCCCCCCATCACCGACCGAACTGACGAGGCACCATGAGCATCAGCACTCCGGCCGGCGACTCGAGCCGTCAGACCGCGCCGCCCGCTGCCAAGAAGGCCGTTGCCGGTGCGGGTCGCCCACCCGCCGCGCGTGGTGGCGCGCGTTCCGGCGGTGGTTCCGGTGGTTCCGGTGGTTCCGGCAACCGTCCCGGCGGAAAGGGCCGGCCCGGTGGCGGCGGGCCGCGCAAGCCGATCAAGCCGGTCAAGGTCAGCCAGGGCCGCAGCTGGGGCCCGATCGCGCTGTTCACGGCGGTCGGTGTGATCGCGGCCGCGATCATCGGGTACGGCGTCTACGCCGTCACCGTGGGCCCGCAGACGTGGCAGGAGAAGGCCGAGAACATCTCGGGCATCAGCGACTTCCGCACGAGCGACCCCAAGCTGTACGACACGCGGTCGCACAAGAGCGGCACAATTCAATACGCGCAGATGCCGCCGGTCGCCGGCGACCACAACGTCTCGTGGCAGAACTGCATGGGCAACGTGTACGACGCGCAGATCGCCAACGAGAACGCCGTACACAGCCTCGAGCACGGCGCTGTCTGGGTGACGTACCGGCCTGACCTGCCCAAGGACCAGGTCGACGCGCTCGCTGGCAAGGTCGAGGGCCAGGAGTTCACCATGATGAGCCCGTTCCCGGGGCTCGACAAGGCGATCTCGCTGCAGGCCTGGGGCTACCAGCTCAAGGTCGACAACGCGAGCGACAGCCGGATCGACGAGTTCATCCGCGCGCTGCGCGTCAACGCCTCCCAGGAGCCCGGTGTCGGCTGCTCGGGCGGCGTCACCGCGACCGGCACGACCCCTCGAGAGCTTCAGCAGCAACCGCAAGGGCAGTGATCGATGAGCACGACGTACGACGCCGCGGTCGACGCCTCCTCCTCGCCTGACGATGACGAGGTGGCGCCGCCGCGGCGCTGGCGGCCGCTGACCCTGGCGGCCGCCGTCGTCGCGGCCGTGCTCCTGCTCACCGTCGCCTTCGGCGCGGGGTGGTTCGCGCAGTCGCGCAACCACCCCGGCGAAGGCTCGGTGGAGGCGGGCTTCGCCCGCGACATGTCCTCGCACCACGCCCAGGCGGTCGAGATGTCGATGCTGGCGCTCAACAAGAGCACCCAGCCCGACCTGCGCCTGCTGGCGGGCGAGATCGTCCAGGCGCAGCAGGCCCAGATCGGCATGATGCAGACCTGGCTGCGCACGTGGGGGCTCGAGCCGACCGGCCACGAGCGGCCGATGGCCTGGATGAAGGACGGCGCGAGCCTGCTGCAGAACGGGCTGATGCCGGGAATGGCGAGCCCGGCCGACATGACGGCGTTGCGGGACGCCACGGGGCCTGCTTTCGACCGGCTCTACCTGCGCCTGATGCAACAGCACCACCTGGGCGGGATCCACATGGTCGAGGGCCTTCTGGCGGAAAACCACGACCCGGACGTGACCTGGCTGGCCGAGGCGATGGCCAAGGGCCAGCGTTCGGAGCTGGAGTTCATCCAGCAGATCCTCACCAAGATCGGTGCTTAGCGTAGTTTCCTGACTACTTTGCGCTACCTCCTGGTGGCGTGCGTCGTTGAGCTGTCATGGGGGCACTGCTCGACCCGCGCGGCTCGGCGCTGAGCTGGTGCCGCCGCGAGCGCATCGGCGGTGACGGCGCCCTGGCCGCGGGTCCTCGCGCTTCCGGCGGGTTCTGTTTGACGCGGGCGCAGGAGTTGGCCCTGATCGAGGCGATCCGCGCGGGTCGGCCGGCTGATCACGCGCTGGCGGGGCCGCTGTGGACCCGGCGGTCCGTGGTGGGTCTGGCGGGATCGCTGCTGGGGGTGACGCTGTCGTCCGCGCGGGCGACCCGGTTGCTGGCGTCGTGGGGTGCCGGTTTCCGCCCGCCGTCGTCGCGGGCGTGCCCGCTGTGCGCGGCGCCGGTGGCGCGGTGGGTGGAGACGGCGTTCCCGGCCATCGCCCGTAAGGCGGCGACCCACCGGTCGGAGCCGCACTGGATCGGCCGCTCGCGCCTCTACGGGGTGACACCGGCGGCGGACGTGGTCTGCGCGGTGACGGGCCCATCTGGGCGGCAGCGCCTGTCCTTCGTGATAGCCCCCGGCGGCCCGTCAGCGACGCTGCGGACCGATTTCCTTTTGGGCCTGAACCCCACCCGCCCGGTGCACGCGGTGGTGGACGGCTCGTGGGCGACCTGGCAGCTACCCCGGCGCCTGCCACCCCGGGTGGTCCTGCACGCGATGCCAAGCTGCGAGCGGCGGTAGTTCCCTGGCATTTGGCGGTCGTGCCTGCTGGTCGTGGGTCGCTCTGGTTCGGCACCGGCCTTTGGTGGCCGGCGCGACCAAGCGCCGCCTGGCCGCGGTTGGTGTCGGCGAGGTCTAGTGGTGGTGGTTCTGGTCGGCCATGTCACGACGGTTACGAAGGCCAACGAGCGCGATACCAGCGGCGATAAGGCCGACACCGACGAGCAGAACGACTCCGACGGCCATGCCGGTGGCCTGCGGCCCGGTACCGCCGTCGCCGCCACCGGTGCCGGGGACGGACGGAGGGCTCTCGACGTCGCCGTTGTCGCCATCTCGGACGGCCTGACGGAAGACCCCGGTGACGGCCCCGTCGGCGGCGACCCGAACGACCGCGTGAGCCGGACCACCGGTGACCCGCGGCGCGGGGACCGGACGCTCACCTCGCGGCGGCGACCCTACGGCTGAATCCTTGGCCAGGTCGGCCGGCGGAGCATCCAGGGCTCCGACCACTGGTCCGCCCACTGACCCGGACGGCGTCGGTCCCGGCAGTCCGGGTGGTGTCCCTGCTGCCGCTGGTGGCGCAGTTCGGCCAGGCGGTCCCGGTGCCGCCGCAGTTGCCGCTCCTGGCGCAGTCCGGCCCGGCAGTCCGGGTGGCGTCGCTGCTGCCGCTCCCGGGACAGTCCGTCGCGGCAGTCCCGGTGGCGTCGCAGCTGCCGCTCCTGGCGGAGTCGGGACCGGCTGGGCGCGGCCCGCCGATGCCGGCCTCGTCACAGCATGCGGAGCGTTGACCGCCGCCCCGACGAAGGCCGGTCCCGCCGACGAGGGCGAGGACTCGGCCAATGCGGCCGGGGTCCCGGCCGTCCCGCGTGAGGTCCCAGACGATCCCGGTAGGCGTTGTTGCGGATCGGTGGGTGACGTTGCGGAGTGGTGGCTGGGGCTGGTCGTACCCGATGGCTTGGCCCGCGTCTGTGCCCGAGCTTCCTGGTCGCGTTTCGCCGGGTGCGTGGGAGGGCGGGTCAGTTCGACGCGGCGGGCGCCCGACCCGGCGGGCGCCGGTTGGTCGGCAAAGGCCGGCCCGGCCCCCAGGAGCAGGCCAGCACCCACCGCCACCGCGGCGAGCGCGAGCGTGGGCCGCCAACGCATGATCCTCCAGCCTCCGTACGTGCCCGGACGACACATGCTTCTCGGCGGCTGACACCCGGCGCATCCGCTGAAGGGACAGGTTCCACCGCAGCTCGGACCCCCGACACGGCACCTCACGGGTGCCCACCGCACCCACCCGGCGCGATCCCTGCTACTCTTTCTCGGTCGCTGAGCCCCCGTAGCTCAGGGGATAGAGCACCGCCCTCCGGAGGCGGGGGCGCAGGTTCGAATCCTGCCGGGGGCACCAAAAAGAACTGCGCCACCCCACAGGGCGTGTTGATCATCGAAGCGACGTACGCCTTGCCACCGCTACGACAGCCCTGAGCAGCGACAACCAAACGTTCCCCGCGCCGTTGGGTGGTTCGGCACGAGCTGGGCCACCCAGCGCCCACGCTCGGCGTCGGGCATCGGCAGGATCTAGCCGGGCCGAGCGTGCAAACTGATGATCCGCCATCCGCCCCTGATGCGTCGTCGCGTCCTGTTCTGCCGATGAGAGTGCATCGGCGGAACTCCGCCGGGGCTGAACGCACACCTGTAGATGTCGGCAATAGCAAGAGCGCAATCATTGGTCTCGGAATGTCGAGCTTGGCCGTCAACGCGATTTGCAGGACTCGGCCTGGTGGGTGCGGAAGCGATCGTACTGGGTCTGTGGCCGCGCTAAACGAGAAGGTCCGCGCACATCTGGACGACGTGCTCCGGGACCGCGTCGAACTCGCGCGGGTTCAGCTGCATCACGTACTCGTTCTCGATGTGGTAGGACTCGTTGACAAACTTCTTGAAGGCGGCATCGCCGCCAGGGGCATCGGGGTCAAGCTCTGAGGCGATGCGGAAGATCTGGACCTTCTCGTAGCCCACGTTCGTGGCGTCGAACTTGACCTTCAGGACCTCCAGGTCTTTGAGCTGCGCCAGGAGCACGTCGTAGTCAAAGCTGGGGATCACCTTCTGGATTTCGGCGATCGCTTGCTGGCGCTCATCCTCGTCAAGGGGGATGAACTCGCCCTTCTCGCCCTTCGAGCTGGGTTCATCCCGAACGTGGAGAAGGCTTGAGAGAACGTCGTACGCCGCCCCGCGCTCGCCGTGGACCTCGTAGCGGCGGCGGAGGTAGATGCACTTGATTACCGGGTCGGCGGATGAGCCGATGTTCTCGTCGCAGACTTGAGAGAACGTCATGATGTCTGCGGGCTTGATGGGCTTCTCCTCCACCTGACCCTCCCGGCTCTGGAGGAAGTGGACGGCGGGAGTGGCTGCCAGGAATTGCCCCGACGTCGCCGTTCGGACGATGTCGATGGCAGGCTCGATGTCGTGAGTCAGGAGCAGCGTGGTGAATCCCCGGAGGCTCTGCTTGCCGTGAAAGAGCTTGTGGAGGATGGCGAACTTCTTCGTCTTGTCGAAACTCGACACGGGATCATCGAGGACGACGAGGTCAGGCGCGTCGCGGCGGACCTGATGCATGAACAGAACAAGCGCGAAGGCGTTACGCTCGCCGTAGCTCAGATGCCTGCCAGCAGCTTCCAGGTGACCCGGAGAATCCTGGTGTTCAAGGATCATCCGATAGGACTCGCCCCTGGACTCGATCCGCACAGCGTACTTGTAGCCAGCGGACCGAAGGTACTCGTTGATCTCATCCTGGTTCCGCCGGATCGACTTCGCCACCGCTGCCTTCTGGATGCCCACCCGCCTCTTGATCTCGTTGATCCGCTGGGCAACATGATCAAGCTCCGCGTTCAGTCCTTCCACCACAACCCGGGTGTCCTCAGAATTGAGCGCATCAAGAAGTTCCAACTCGATCTTCAGACCCCGAAGCGCCTTGTCTACGTCGGGCTCATCGCGGAGAGAAACGAACGAGAGCCCTTTGAGCGCGGTGAACTTGTCCAGAAGCGTCTCGACCTGGCCTCGCAAGCTCGCCAGGAACTGATCTTCCTCTAGGGACAGCTCATCCAGGCTTGTCGTGATCTTTCGCAGTTGTTTAAGACGCTCGGGCACGAAGAATAGCGCCAGATGGTCGATGGCATGACGCAGCGCGCTCATATTCTTGACTGCAGCTGATTCGTATTCCGCAGAGACGTGGACAGCGGTCTCCTTGTTCACGCCGGGAATCGAGCAAAAGGGGCAGTTATCAGACAAATCGAGGTAGCTCGTGCCCTTCGATTGCCAGGACAGCCAACCCGCAGGGTCCTTGCTGCGGAGGAACTTCTCGAAGCCAGAGAGGCGCTTCGGGATCATGGTTAGTTTCCCGCCCATGCTGAGCGCCTTGAATCCCTTGCTGGTCTTCGCGATCGCGCCGGATCTGGTGATGATGAAGGCGTTGCGCAACTCGGTGAAGCTGGCTATCGCAGCATCCAACGCCTTATTCTCCGAGAAGAGTGCCTTCAGGTTCTCGAAGATCGCCTCAAGCTCCTCGACGCCCGCTTGGTACTCCGGCGTCTTAATAAAGATCTCGAAACTGTTCTTGACCACCTCGTCTTGTTGGAAGACGAACTGGGAGACGTACCGCTCATCGAAGACCAAGACGTTCCTGATTTCGTCGGCGCCCAGCACCATCGGCGATTTTCCGCTGTCACCCCGGCGGTACTTGAAAGGGAGTAGCTCTCGCAGGGCACCCTCGTCCTGGGTATTGAGGACGAGGGCACGGGCGATGGTGCTCTTCCCGATGCCGTTGGGTCCGTACTTGATACTGAGCGAGTCGCGCCGGAGGCTGATCCGCGCTTCGGTGATGCTGTTGCAGTCCGTGATGGTTATTGCGTAGTAGTCAGATTGCGCGGGAACTGCGGACTGCTGCAAAGGGGTTTGGGCTGCCTTGGCCATGGTTCTGCCACCATTTCACAACCTGCGCGCCGAACCGGCAAATGTCAGCCGAAAGAGGTAATCCCACCTGATGCTGGACGGATCGGTCCCAGGAGATGCTTGACGACCCGATCTAGATCCGTTGGGCTGACGTGACTCAGCGAGGGTTGCAAGCCACGCAGACGTCCGCTCATGCCGCCGACCGTGCGCTCTGGCGCCGGCGCGTCCGTCGCCCTCGGTAGCCTTCGGAACCGGGACGCCCAGGTAGGGGTTCGGCCGTGCCGATGAGGAGGCGTCAGTCGCGCGGGTAGGCGCTGCTCGCCGTCGAAGGTCGCGCCTCAAACGACGTCGGCGAAATTCTGCTGCGCCGTCAGAGCGACGGCAGCTTCGATCGGGCGGTCCCGAAGGTCAGCGGTCGGGCTATCGTGCCGTGCGCTTCGGGGCGCGGATGGCGGCCTCCAACCGTAGGCCGGTTCCGACGAGGACGAGCAGCCAGGCCAGAGTGAATGGACGGTCGGTGGTAGTGCCAAGGGTCAATGGGGCGATGAGCAGTCCGACCACGATTGCGGCGGTGTCGACGTTCCGGAGGGTGATGGTGGTCAACAGGCGGCTGAGTCTGCCAGGCATGTGACCGTGCAGTCATCCGGAGCCTGCGAGAGGTTCGTCGGCGTTCCGATGAACGTCCGCTTCTGCCGCCGAGCGGGCGACGGCAGATAGGAACTCCCCGTACCCTCCGTAGACGCCTGGCGCGGGGGTTCGACCCGACCCGGCGCACGCACGTGCCGAGATGCGGATGACGCTAGGGCTGGGCCGGGTTGCGGTACAGCGGAGCCGGGTCCCCGTACTGAACCCGTCGGACACCACCGGGCAGGGCCCTCGCCATAGCCTGGGACGCGTCGACGGAACATCCCACGGTGAACTCGACTTCCTCGTCGACCTCGCAAGCCAGGCACCAGGCTTGATCCTCGGGCCACACGAGGTGCGGTTCCTGATAGCCCTGCGCAGAGCCGTACCAAGCCAGGTACGGCGCGTCTCTGAGTACTTCGACAGGCCCGGTGAACAGCAGCATCGCTCGATGAGGAATCGGCACTCGTGGCGCCTCAGGATGTGGGTCCCCGCCCCAGCCTTCCCAGATCGCCGCATACGCAGTGGCGGGCGTGGCCGTGTAGGTAGCGAGGGTCGCGAGTACCCGGCGAAGGGCAGGATCCTCCCCCTCCGCCGGAGCCTGGGCGAAGGCGACACGCACGTACACGTCGAAACCTGGTGGGCCGTAGCGAACAAGATCCCACCAATCAACATCAGACCGGAGCAACCATTGCGCTGCGTCCAGGGTTGCCGCGGGTCGTACCTCGGTCATGCCTCCAGTCTGACGCCCCACCGCCAGCAACCAACGCACTCACATGCGCGAAGCGTGCGCGCCGCTCCTCCGCGCGCTACGCGTGGCGACGCCGGTGTTCGCACGCTCGCGTACTCCCTGCCGATGGAGCGTGCATGTAATGCATTACCACAGGACGGGACCTTGGTCGCGTCATCGCCGGTCTCAGGTCCTTGACTTGAAGCACAGTTGATGTTGACACTGCCGCATCGATATGGAAACGCATGGGCGCGCAAAAGTTCGGAGGGACGACGTGTCGGGAAACGACGGGTTCGACGTTGAGGCCTTTCTGGCGCGGCCCCTCACAGCTCGACTCGCGACGAGCGGCCCGACGGTTCGGCCGGTTTGGTATCTCTGGGAAGACAGCGCCTTTTGGATCATCACCGGACGGTGGTGGAGGGTGCATGCGCACGTCAAGGCCGACCCTCGGATCGCCCTGGTGGTCGATGAGTGCGACCTCGCGACCGGCATCGTCCGGCAGGTGATCGTCCGCGGCCGCGGGGAGTTGGTGCCGTTCGATTTGCCACGCGGTCGCCGAAAGCTTCGCCGATATCTCGGTGTCGACGAGTCGCGCTGGGACCCGCGCTTCCGTCTCGCCGACGGCGTCGCAGACTCAAGCCAGACCAAGAATGCCTGGCTCCGGATCGGAGTCGAGTCGCTGGTAGCGAAGGACTTAAGCTTCTCAGTCTGAACAGGTCTCCGGTGGATACCGTGCCAGTCGGTACATCCACTCTCCCGTCTTGGTCCGCGCATGCGGCCGAAGAGGCCGGCCGCCTCGGTCGTTCGATGACGCTGAGCGCGACAGGGGGAGTCAGGGGCACGAAACCTGCGCCGTTCAGGGGACATCGACATCTACTCCCGGATCGGACCGCATCGCCGCTGCTCGCAACGCTGTCGACAGCTCCGGCCGGGCGCATCAGGCATTAAGGCTGGCAACTGGTTGCCGGTGTGCCAAATCCTCTGCTGGTGGTAGACCCGAGGCGGATCGACCTGACACGATGGCCGTCAGCTCCGTCAATGCGTACGAAGCGAACGGGGGTTATAGCAATGGGCTCGGGCAGGATCCTTGTCGCAGTTGCTGTCTTCTTCGCGATGGCGTTCGGGGTGCTGGGCGTGTTCGGCGGGGGAAGGGACGGCGGGCCAGGAATCTCAGGCACCGTCGAGCAGGTTTATGAACCCACAGCGGGGCCCTTGCCCCACCCGCAGTCCGATACGCGCAAGCCTCCGGGCACTGACGGAACCGATCCGTCTCGAGCGACCATCCGATGCGGCGAAGGCCAGGTCGTCGTCTGCGTTCAGGAAGTTTTCCCTCCCCGCTGACCCCCGGTCCCTCGCGCGCCACCATTGTCACCTCCCGATCGGAGGAAACCGTGGTTCATCGATCGCGTTCGCCAAGAAGATCTCTGGCCGTTTCCGGGGTGCTGACTCTCATCCTCGGATTCCTCGTCCCGGCCACCGCCGCTGAGGCGGAACCGCCCCCGATCCCCCGTCCGCAAAGTGACCTTCGCCGGCCGCCGGCGTCCCAAGCCGACAAGCCCCTTCCGGAGACGTGCGATCTTGCCGCGTTGCGCGCGTCGGCGAAGGGCGCCGACACAGCCCTCTGCATAACCCGCGCCAAACCCGGTATGCCAACGCCGCGCTCCCGGCTGCGCACTTCCCAAACGTGCCCGCCTGGTGTCTGGACAAGTACCCCGGAGCGTGGTGGTACTACCGGTTCGAGGGTTGCCGGATCAACTACATCACCATAACTGCCAGAATTGTCCAGACTGGCGTGGAGGTGTTCAGGGGCACGGTCGCCATCAGCGACTACATGTTCACCAACGAGGCCGTCCCGAACTGGGCATTCGACTGGTCCCTTCAGCTTGTATCCGTCCAGCTTGGAAACCCTCTCGGTCTCAGCATCAGCAACGCACGTGTGCAATGCGTTGGGATGGGGTCCAACGACTGGCCATGCGGCGTCTCGTCTGGAGGCGACGGCATCCCCAGTCAGCCGCTCGTGCCGAACGTGGCCGCGCGTGGGGTGTGGTACATGACGTCGCCCGACGAGCTATCGACGCCGGGCATCATCATGAACCACTTCGTCCAAGCTCGCGTCCAGTTCAACTACGCATACCCGAACACGCCCCCGTTGGACTGGCCGGACATCGGCCAACGAATCCGGTGTGACAACGCATTGCCCGGCTACGCGCTCAGTGGCTGCACTTTCCCCTACCGGCCCTACCTGGCGTACTCGCAGGCAACTTTTCCCGAACTCACCGCGCACATCGCGTCCGCCCAGGCGGCCGGCGCTCCAGGGTCGGATACGCTGCCACCCAAAGTCCCACTGAACCGGCTCACCAACACCGCGCTCGCCGACAAGAACAGGAACACCGCGTGCCCGCCCGCAGTCCCGCGGCCGCCGGGGAAGTCATGTGATGAGTACCCGTTCCGGTCGACATGGCAGGGCCACTACACACGGCGCGGCGGTTATCCCGTGAGCGCGCGCATGATCGACCAGGACGAGAACTCGCTCGGCGGCACCGACTTGGGAACGTTCTACAGAGAGAACCGCGTGATCGAGAACGACGCGTTCTGGGTGTGGATCACGCCTTAAGGAGCATGATGGTCCGCTCGGCGCACGGCTACCTACGGGTCGACTATGGCCAGTTCTACGTGGCCGATCCCTGGCCGGCGCCGAAGAAGGCCCGTGACGCATACCCACATTCCAACGGACTCGTTGGGAGCGTCCCCGGGTAGCGATGATCCGCACTGGCATCCAGAGCGGGCGGGTCATCGTCACCCTGGAAACGCTCAACAGTGCTCCCGATGTCGATACGTCGGAGTGGGAAGCATCAGCGGACATCGACTTCGAATCGTCGGGCAACGCGACCTTGCTGACCTGGGAACATGACATACCAGACTGGTCGTTCCCGCTAACCACCACACCTGGCTCCTATCGCCTCAGGGTGGCCGCGAACGGCCGCGGAGTCGCCCGCGATCTGGTGATCGTCGACGAACCGACCGAGGCCTACCTCGTCCAGATCTGGCCGCAGGCGGAACAAGGCCCTTTTAGGAGCGTGTTGGTCAGGTCCGGTTGAAGGTGCGGCGGGCTCGTCATTGGTCTAGCGGGGTTATGGTGATTGACGCATCGGCGGCGCCGCCAGGCTCGCGGCGGTTAGAGCCCTTTGGCGCCGTCGCGGTTCTGCCACCACGCCGCGAAGCCAGACGGTGACGAGCAGGCCGATGGTGTCGGTGACGATCAAACGCTTACGACCGCTCGACTCCGGCATGACAAGGCTGCCGCGGATCCCGGGCGTCGGACTGCCAGGGACATCGAGCCGTCTCGCGTTGCAGTCGATTGATTCGGGCAGTAGAGAATGACGTCATCGTCAGTATCTCTTAAGCGAACCGCCCAGTTTCGGGCCAGCGCCACCGATTATGTCCCACAGCTCTTGTTTGGTCATGCCGACCTCAAGTGCAGTCGTGGCAACAAGATCGGTTGCGGCAACGGGCACGTCCTCTATATGCCGATCCGCACCAGGGTGAGTGGTGGGCCAAAGTCCGTCTACAACATCACTTGCCCATGCGATCTGGAGTGAATATAGCCAATATGCCTTGGATGCAGAATCTGCGCTCAGCGTCAGGTTGCATCGATCAAGTGCGCGTTTCACCTCAGGTGATACTGCCTGGCAGTCATCCACGAGCGCCCGTCGTTCCTCGGGCGTTCCTTCGTTCGCGACGTCAGCGATCGCCAGCTTGTTAACACGGTCCGACAGACGCTCTAGGACTTGAAACAATTCCACCAGCGCCGCCACTCTGTTCGCCCGGACCAACGCGGCAGAATCTGGTTGCGACTTGAGCAATCCTTTGTAGGCCAACATGGCCTTGCGATCGATGTCACCCCGGTCGTAGCGGGCATGGCAGGTTGGACACAAGGCGATCAAGTTGTCGAAGCTATGTTCGCGAACCTTGCTCCAGGATGTAATGTGCGCCAACTCCACCGGCACAGCGCGGCAGGTGGGGATCGCGCACCGGTGCCCGGCCTCTACCAGCACTGCGCGCTCGAGCTCGCGTGGGACAGCGGGACGTCCGTCAGGCACAACAACCACACTAAAGGATGTCTCGTAACCCGGCGCCTGTCTGGTGGGGACGCTGGGCAGGTTGCCTGAGGACGCTGTCGCCGTGGCCGGACCGTCGGCGCCGCCCGGCCGAGTCCCCGCCAACACCGCAACCCGTTTGCCCGGCACGCGTACGAGTATCGCTGCGCAGTCATGCCGCAATCCGCGCGCTTGCGGCTCCCCGAACAGCGGCGCGCGTCTCGGGCGGTCCAACCCCACGACGGGCCCCAATGCAGGGCGACCGTGGCACGAACCTGCGCCGCTCCGGCGACATCTACGCGCGGGTCGGAGGCCACATCGCCGCTGCTCGACAGCCTCGGCTGGCGCAGGGGGTGTCTCTAGACGGGGGCACGTCACAGAACTCAAAAGCGCAACGCGACCGGCCGATCACTGATCGTGGAAACCTGGTTTGTGTTCGACTAGGCGATCGAGGATGCCTTGGCCCAATGGCCGGGGCATCCTCGCGTTAGCCGGATGAACGTTGACGGCCGCTGACGACGTGGGCGATGACTTCGACCGTCTCGGGCCACCGTCTCGCCAGCTCAGGCAACGCGGTCTGCCACGGGCCTAGAATCAACGCTTCTGCGAGGAGGCCGAGGGCTTGTCGATCATCGGTCGACCGTGCGATTCCTACTAGGGCCGACGCCAATTGGTCGGGGTCGCTGATCCTGCGGGCCAGCTTCTCGGCTCGGTCCTGCCCACCGTCCATCGCCCTGCTCTGGGAAAGTCCAGCCAAGGCTCCGGCTTGCCAATCTGCACGTGGAATCGCGAAGGCCATCTCTTCCGCCCTATCGAGCTCGCCGATCGTCACAAGCAGATCCGTGATACTGGCGAGGGCTATCGACCGCTCGGCCGGCTTGGTGACGGCACGGGCAAGCTGCTGGGCTTCTTCGGCCAATGAGTGCGCCCGACCAACGTCGTCGGCGTACGCTGCCTTGGCTACAGAGGCGAGCGCCCACGCCCGCGCGTATGCCACCGCGATACCGCGAGCAATGTCTTCGGCCTGCGCATGGGCACCCGCAGCGACGAAGGCGTCGACGACATCCATCAGCACCCGGGGCAGTAGGCTCGACGGCACGTCACGGGAGCTCACCAGCGACTCGCGGGCAAGTTCGAGCGCGCGCTCGGGCTCATTGGCCAATGCCCAGGGTTCGCATAGCCAGGACAACGCGAACGTCGCATAGTACGGATCAGTGAGTCCGCGGGCCACCCGCTCTGCGTCGGTGAGTAGTTCTCGCACCCACGCGGATCCCATCAATGGACCGCCAAGCCCGGCAAGTCGCGTCATCGCGGAAACCCGGCCCTCATCGTCGTCCGACATTGACCACAACTTCCGTGCAGCCTCGGACATCAATCGTCGAGCCGGTTCCGTGTCGCCGATGTCGGCAAACGCGAGTGCAAGATCCCACAGTTCATGTGCACGGTTCATTGGGTCGTTGGCGCTGCGGGAGTTGAGTTCGGCCTCGGTCGCGAGGCGGTGAGTCAGTCTCTCATCGCCGAGCGTGGCGGCGGCGACCGCGATATCGGTCAGCGCTTTGGCCCGGGCACCTGGTCCTTCGATCCCTTGGGCGACGCGCTCGGCTACTCCTGCTAGGCGTCGGGCCGAGGCCAGGTCGCCCTTTGTCGCGGCGGCACGAGTCCCGTACGCGAGTTGCCAACGTTTGGTCGTGTGCATAGCCGATTTCCGATGCGGCACGTTCGGTGCGGCTAAAGTCGCCCGAGTCAGCGGCCGATCGGGCGATACAGATCCACAGGTGGTCCCAGAGGTCTTCAGTGTCCTCGCCGTCCGCGATGCGCTCTGCCCATTCGTCGTCGACGTCGACCGCTGCGGCGATGATGGCTTTGAGCGCCCCCTGTCTCGTCCGTGCGTCCGTGGCCAAGAGAACCGCGCCTTCGGCTTCGGCAATCAGAGTCCGGCCCTCTTCGCGGTTTCCCATCTCGATTACCGCTTGCCCAATCGCAGGCAGCGTCCTCGCCCGCGTGGCGGGATCATCGATGCCGCGCGCCGCCTCCGCTACCTCGGTTGTCAAGGACGCGGCTCGCTCCTTGTCGCCCAGGGCGAACACAGTCCGCGCGACAGCGATCAGCAAGACCGTTCGATCTTCCAGGTCCTCGTCGTTGCGGGCGAGCGTCTCGGCCTCTTCAGCTAATCGCCGGGCCTGCTGGTGGTCCCCCCGCTCCGCGGCAGCCTCGGCCAGCTTGGCGAAGCCGCGAGCCCGCTCGAGCGGATCAGCGATCTCGCGCACAACCCGGTCGGCCCAGTCGTCCAACCCGAACTTCGCGATCGCCGCGGCGAGCGACGGGATCGAATCGGGAAGTGTGATGTCATCCGCCGCTCTGGCCGCCTCTTGCGCAAGCGCGATTAAGTCCTGGTGCCCTCGGTCTTGCAGCACCCGGCAGATACCGACAAAAGCCTCCGCACGCCACTCCGGCCTCGAAATACTCCGGGCCAGTTGCTCGGCTCGGGTAACCAGACCGATCGCAGCCCACGCAGCGGGCAGACCGGTTGGCATGTAGGCGTTGCGCCCTTCCAACTCGCCACGCCGGACGGACAAGACAGCAAGACTCGCCACATTCGGCTCCTCATGAGCCAAGAACAGGTTCTGCACCGTCCTCACCTCAGCGAGCGCCATCGCGTCCCCGCCTGTTAGGTCGAGCATCCGGTCGTGGCGGCCACGGTCGGTACCGCAGGCGAGCATGCGGGGTAGGTCGCCAGTGGCGTCGAGTAGCCGGTAATAGCCGCGGAGCAAGTACTCAGGGGTGCCTTGGGGCCATTCACGGGTGCGGTAAGAATCGGCCCAAAGATGCAGTCGCTGCCGGTAGGTGTCGAGCCGGGTCGGACCGAGAAACCGGATGGCCTGTTGCTGGAGCTCTTCGTGACCGAGGACGTACACGCTGGTCTCGGCCCGCCACCGTCCGGCACGGACGGTGAAGGTACGGCCGGACACCGCGTACAACTGCTCCTCCACCTCCCATTCTTCCCCGCCAGTCAGCTCAGCCAGGTCGGCAGCGGACAGACCACCCCCGGCTGCGGTGAGCAAGCCGAGCAGATCCTGTTCGACAGAACTGCCCCGAAGAAGACGCTTGAGTTCACGATCGGCGGCGTGCCGAATCCCGTCGGCATGGGCCGATCGCTTAAGCGACCGCACCCGGGCCACATCGCGTAGCGGATGCCTTGCCGGAACGTCGGTCGGTACCGGTGGGTTGAGGCGGCCCGCGACCACGATCCGCATCCCGGCCGGCGGGTGCTCGGGGAGCAAAGCGGCGATGCTGTGCGCATCCGGGCCGGCGGTGACGCCGCGGTCCTCGTCGAGCCCGTCGACGAGGAGCACCAGACGTTCGCCACCGTCGCGGCAGACAGCCGCGGCGGCGTTGAGCAGCCCCAACAGGTGGGCATAACGGTTGGCGTCGGTCAGGTAGGCGGGCATCGGCTCGTCGAGCAAATCGGCGAGTTGCTCCATCACCAGGTCAGTGAACGCGACCCAGTCGTTCTGGCCGGCGTAGCGGGCGGTGATAAAGAACGACACGACCCGCACCCCCGGCGGCGGGTGTAGCGCGAACCATGCCATCAACGCGGACTTGCCCGCCCACGCGGGCGCCCGCCACCATGTATACGAGGGAGCCGGTTCCGACGCGGCGCAGAACGCGGCCAGCTCGGCCAGTTCGGTGTCGCGGTCCAACAACACGGCCGGGGCGATCTGACGGATCTGCTCCCGGTACGCCGACCTGGCGATCGGTGCAGAACCCAGATTGACAGTACCGATCACACCGCTATTCGCGAGTCCGCCGCTGCTGGCGGTCGCGGTACCGGTCTGACGAGCTGTCACCTTCACCGCTCTACCTCATCCATCGTGCCCTGTTCAGCGGCTGTGGTCCTCGCCGGTGTTAGCCGACCCGCCCTGGGTCGCGGTCGCATCACCAGTGCCCAGCACCGTCGTCGAATCTGCCACGACACGGCCGGTCAGCCCAGTATTCGCCCGACTCCCCGCCCCATGCGCCTGCGCGTTCCCGGTTCTGGCAACGCGGGTCCTGCCAGGTCGTTGTGAACCTCCCGATCGGGAACCGATCTGCCAGGCCAACACCAGGCCATAGACACCAACCACCACCGAGATCACAGTGCCCGAGATCGACACCCACTTCTCCGCCCGGTCCAGACCCTGCCCGGTCAGGAATGCGGTGCAACCAACCAGTCCGACCACGATGAGCAGCACGGCAATGATCACTTTCAGTGGCCGACCCATCCGCACAGCATGACAAACCAGCGCCACACGATGGTATCGACCTCTCGGATCCCCGACCTCCCGCCACAACCGCATCCGGCAGGCTCGACGATGGGTAGCTGTCGCAGTGAGAGCGGCACGACTTGACTTGTCGGAGTTATTCACTCCCGTGATCACGGCGAGGTGGTCATAGAAGTGGATCTCCAGGTGTGCGACCCGCTGCCCGGAGTCCGCCACGACGACACGGGGGCAGACCGGTGCTGTCTGCCGAACTAGTCCTGTGCGGACGGACCACGATGGACTGGCGGCGGCAGAGGGCGTCCCAGAGATTGCGGACGGCACTGTGCGTCGTCGCCTCGGCGGCATGATCCCGGGGCTCAGCTGAGGAGGTCTGTGCCTTCGCGCACTGTGGATCCTGGTCTCCACCCGAGAGCGACGCGACGCGATGCACCCCGCGATCCGTGATACCGTATGACAACCTAACGACACGTGTCATACAGTAGAATCGGAGGACGGCATGGCTGTTCTAAATGTACGGGTGGATGATCATGTCCGCGATCAACTCAAGGAAATGGCGGACGCCGAGGGGGTGACCCTAAGCGAGTACGTCCGCGATCTGCTGCTGGCGGCTGTGATGCCCGTGTACGCGGCGGACGTGAAGCACGGCGATGAGCCTGCGCCCGAGAGCATGCGGACCATCGACCGGCGGGTGCTCTCGCTGCTGCACCGCATCCTCGCGCGTGTACTGCCGGACGACGCGAACGACGTTGACGGTGACCTGGAGTACCAGCTGGAGCGTGCGAAGATTCTCGAAGAGGGGTTCGCCGGTGAGTACTGGCTGGAGGTCGCAGGCCTCAGGACCGAGCTGTCGAAGCGCGACTGTGGACGGGTGTCCGACATCCTTGAGATGTTTCGGATCATTACCTTCAGCATCGACCACCTCAAGGAGAACAGCACGCCAGTGGACGAGAAGCTGGCCTTCCAGCTCGAGTTCCGGGGCTTCGACCACAACGACGCGCTAGAGGGCCACATGGCGACGTACGTCGAGTACCAGATGCGGGATGATCGCTGGTCGGAGCTCAAGCCGCAGGTCAAGCGGAACGACCGCGGCAACTCACACGCGCGGATGCTCGACACCTACATGCGGATGCTGGGCGAGTATCGCCGCATCATGGACAGTCGCCAGCGCGGATTCGATCGGTTCGATTACCTGCTGGCTTTCGACGAGCTTCGGCAGATCGCCGATGCGCGCGTACATCCTTCGAACCGGCCACAGCGCTGAGGGACGCGCAGAGCGAAGCGGACCGTCGTGATGAGGAGCGAGCCGCTCTTTGCATGCGCCGACGCTCCCTGCGCGACCTCCCCGATACATTGTCGCCGAAATCGCGGTACGCCTTCTACATGTGAGAACAGGCCAAGCAACTATTCACCCGGGGCCCCCGACGCCCGCCATCGCCGGGTTGCGGTCGGGGCGCGGCGTCCGAACACGCACGACCGGGTCCCGGGCCGTCGCTCCGGGATGTGTGCCGCGCTTGCTCCGGCCTCCAGGTTTCGCGACGCACCGCCTCGCGGCGCCGGCGCAGTTAGTCAAGCCGTGCACGCGGTCACCGCTGTACACGATAGACGGCAAATCCTGAGGTCTCACATGGCATGGCCGCGCGGACGGTGACCAAACCTAGTCGCCATGGGCCGCCTGATGGTCCACGGTGGATGTTGACAACTAGGGAGGCACCGCGTGGATCAGCTCAGGTTCGAGGCAGCCCTCGGGACGTACACCGTTAGCGTCGCCCCGGAGAGTATTTGGATCTTCAAGGGGATGGGCACCCACTACTTCCAGCTCCAACTGGAGGTCGGCATTCCGCAGGTCGGCGCGGAGGCCGGACGGCTGCTATGCCTGGAGACAACCCTCTACGCTCCGCAGCAAACCGGACCGCGTGCACCGCTCGATTCGGCGAACGTATCCGTCCCGTTCAACGCGACCGGCGAGGTCCGACGGCCGACGCTTCAGTACCTCATCACCAACGCCCAACTGCTGGCTTTGGAGCAGCATCGCGCCGGTGACCTTCGCCTGGAACTTCAGGTGCGGGGCTTCCTGCCGCAGTCGTCCGGCTTCCCTGGGGCATCTGAGATCACCGAGCACCTGAGCATCGCCGAGAGCAGGTGGCGCCAGCAGCTCGCCGGGCTCGGCCGCACGCTCGGGGCGGAGATGCTGATCCCCTTTCCCGCCGACGATGAGCCACGCAGAGTCATCGCTGACTTCCTCCGCGAGGCCCAACGGCTGCTTGGCGGCAGCGAGATCGACTCTGCGATGCTCCAGGTGCGTAAGGCGCTGGAGACTATTAGGAAGACAAGCGGCTGGAACTGGCCGGGCAAGAAGGACAAGGGCGACACCACCGCCGATGAGCGGTGGGCCTTGATCCGATCGGCGATGGAGGACCAAGCCAGCGGGGCCATGCACGTGGACCCGGGCACCAAGGACTACAAGTACAGTCGGGCCGAGGTAGAGACGTTGATCGCAATGACCGGCGCCCTGTTGCGTGTCATGGCGTGACGCGGCGCCCGCCCCAAATACGGACGGTCTCAATCGCTCACTGCGCTTCCAGGCCGTCTTCGGGAAAGCTCGAGTTGGACGGCGATGGCGCGGCAACCGGGATCTGCTGCCTTTCGTTGACCGGGTTCGCCGCGTCGTCAATACGACGAACCCGGGGTGCTCTCGACCCTACGGACGACAACATCTGTCCGTCGCGGACATTCAGGCGTGAGTGCGCGGCGGAATCGCAGGAGCCGTCATGGTCAGGTAGCGGAAGCCGGCTTCGGTGAGTTTGTCGGCGTTGAGGCAGTGGCGTCCGTCGAGGATCAGCGGTGAGCGCATGGTGGGGGCGAACTTGGCCCAGTCGAGGTCGCGGTAGTGCGTCCATTCGGTCGCTACGACGATGGCGTCGGCGTCGTCGAACACACCTTCGACGTGGTCGGTGAGGTGTTCGGCAAGGGCGGGTTGTTCCCGGCGGAAGCGGTCGGTGGCGATGGGGTCGTGCAGGGTGATCCGAGCTCCGCGTTCGAGGAGCAGGTTCGCGATGTCGATGGCGGGTGAGTCGCGCAGGTCGTCGGTGTCGGGTTTGAACGCGAGGCCGAGTATGCCGATCTTTCGGCCTTTGATGATGTTGAGTTCGTCGAGGAGGCGGTCGACGACCTTGGTGCGCTGGCGGTGGTTGACGTCTCGGGCGGCGGTGACGATGGGCATAGGGAGGTGGTATTCGCTGGCGGTGGCGACGAGTGCTGCGGTGTCTTTACCGAAGCAGGATCCACCCCAGCCGATGCCGGGGTTGAGGAAGCGCGGGCCGATGCGGGCGTCCAGGCCGGTGCCGCGGGCGACCTCGCGGATGTCGGCGCCGACCTTTCCGGCGATGGCGGCGATCTCGTTGATGTAGCTGATCTTGAGGGCGAGGAAGGCGTTGGCGGCGTATTTGATCAGCTCGGCGGAGGCGAGGTCGGTGGAGACCAGAGGTACTGCGCCAACGCCGACGGGGCGGGGCAGGACGGTGGGTGGGGTGAAGGACTGGTTGAGGATGGGTCGGTAGAGCTGGTTGAGGATGTCCAGGCTGGCTTGGCTGTCGGAGCCGATGACGATCCGGTCCGGGTAGAGGGTGTCCGCGAGCGCAGTGCCTTCGCGGAGGAATTCGGGGTTTGACGCGACTGCGAACTGGCCGTCGGGGCGGTGGCCGTGGTGGCGTTCGTATGCCTCGCGCAGGATCGCGTCGACCCAGTTGCCGGAGCCGATCGGGACGGTGCTCTTGTTCACCACGACGGTGAAGTCGCCGCCT
>NZ_BONE01000048.1 GCF_016862555.1 Asanoa siamensis
GGCCGGGCGGGGTGCCCCAGCCACCGGGCGGCGTGGCCTGCGGGCCGCCACCGGCCACGGCCGTGCCGATCACCCGGACGAGCCAGGCGTTGACGGAGATGCCCTCGGTCGCGGCGGAGCGCTCGACGGCATCCTTGAGACCCTCGGGCATCCGCAGGGTGATCCGGGTGACGTCACCGCCGGCGTCAGGTGACGTCGCAGTGCCGCCGGGTGGCGGCGGGGGAGCGGGCGGGGTCGGGGGCAGCGGCGGCTCGGGCAGGTGCTCGGTCACCACCAGCTCCGGCTCGCGGCCGCGCAGGCGGAGCTCGACGCTCGCGGCGCTGAGCTTGGTGGTCACCTCGTCGGCGGCCTGGGCGAGCGCGTCGAGGAGCGCCAGCCGGGCCGCCGCGTCGATCGAGCCGGTGAGCAGCTCGGCCGCGCGGGTGACCTCGGGCCCGCCGGGCGCCGCGGCCGCGTTGAGGTCGCGGCGGAGGCTTTCGACGAACGGTGCGATGTCCATGACGTCACTATGCCACCCGAGTGACGTCACCGCAAGACACAATGACAGCATCGTGGTGTCGCGAACCGGCCACCAACCGCCGGGGGTTAGAGTCTGCCGAGTCGCGCGAGGCAGAGGGGGCGCCGTGCCTGAGATCGTTCCGCCGCAGGTCAGGATCATCGCCTGGACCCAGTTCGAGGCACCGGAGGACGTGCCCTGGAGCACGGACGCCGAGGGTGGCGAGGCGCTCGCCGAGTTCGCCGGGCGGGCCTGCTACCAGTCGTGGAAGAAGCCGAACCCGGCCACCGCGACCAACGCGGGTTATCTCGCCCACATCCTCGAGGTCGGTCACCTCTCCGTCCTCGAGCACGGCTCGGTGACCTTCTACCTGAGCGGCGTCTCCCGCTCGTTCACCCACGAGCTCATCCGCCACCGGCACTTCAGCTACAGCCAGTTGTCGCAGCGGTACGTGCCCGGCCGGGACGCCGCGATGGTCGAGCCCGACGTGATCGCCACCGACCCGGACCTGCACAAGACGTTCGTCGAGGCGGCCGAGGCCAGCGTGCGGGCCTACAACGAGCTGCTGGAAGGGCTGGAGCGCCGGTTCGCCGACGAGCCCAACGGCACGCTGCGGCGCAAGCAGGCCCGCCAGGCCGCCCGGGCCGTGCTGCCCAACGCGGCGGAGACCCGGATCGTGGTCACCGGCAACTACCGTGCGTGGCGGCACTTCGTCGCGCTGCGGGCCACCGAGACGGCCGACGTCGAGATCCGCGAGATCGCCGTCGCCTGCCTGCGGGAGCTCCAGCGGGTGGCCCCGAACGTCTTCGCCGACTTCACGATCACCACGCTGCCGGACGGCACCGAGGTGGCCGCGAGCCCCTACGCGGAGCGTTCCTAGCAGAGCGTGCGCTTCGCGCGGAACCCGACCGGACGAGACCGGCGCCGACCTGCCGTCCGCTAGGTTTGTCAGCATGACGCAGGAGCTTTCTGTCGCGCGGCCGTTCGGCGAGCTGATCACGGCCATGGTGTCGCCGTTCACCGCCGACGGCGCGCTCGACCTCGACGGCGTCCAGCGCCTGGCGACCCACCTGGTCGACGAGCAGGGCAACGACGCGCTGGTGATCAACGGGACGGCCGGCGAGTCGCCGACCACCACCGACGCCGAGAAGGAAGCCCTGGTCCGGGCGGTGGTCGAAGCCGTCGGCGACCGGGCCAAGGTGCTCGCCGGTGTCGGCACCAACGACACCCGGCACACGATCGAGCTGGCGCTGGGTGCCGAGAAGGCGGGCGCCCACGGCCTTCTCGTGGTGACGCCCTACTACAACAAGCCGCCCCAGGCCGGCCTGCTGCGCCACTTCACCGCGGTCGCGGAGGCCACCGGCCTGCCGATCCTGCTCTACGACATCCCGCACCGCAGCGGTGTGCCGATCGAGACCGAGACCCTGGTCCGGCTCGCCGCGCACCCGCGCATCGTCGGCGTCAAGGACGCCAAGGGCGACCTCACCGCGACGTCGTGGGTGCTGGCCCGCTCCGACCTCGCCTACTACAGCGGCGACGACGCCACCACGTTGCCGGCGCTGTCGGTGGGCGCGGTCGGCATCGTCGGCACCTCGACCCACTTCACGGGGCCACAGACCAAGCAGATGATCCAGGCGTACGCGCGCGGCGACGTCGCCGGAGCACTGGCCCTGCATCGCCGCCTCATGCCGTTGTTCACCGGCGTCTTCCGTACCCAGGGCACGATCCTGGTCAAGGCCGGCCTCGCCCTGCGGGGCCTGCCCGCCGGCCCGGTCCGGTCGCCCCTGGTCGACGCGACCGCGGACCAGGTCGCCCAGCTACGCGCCGACGCCGCCGCGTGCGGACTGGAGTTCCCTGCATGACCCTGGCACATCTCGAGCTCGAACCGCCGCCGCCGCTGCCCGAGGGTGGCCTGCGGGTCATCCCGTTGGGTGGCCTCGGCGCGATCGGCCGCAACATGACGGTCTTCGAATACGACGGCAAGCTGCTGGTCGTCGACTGCGGCGTGCTCTTCCCCGACGTCGAGCAGCCCGGCGTCGACCTGATCCTGCCCGACTTCGCGCCGATCATCGACCGGCTCGACGACGTCCAGGCGATCGTGCTCACGCACGGCCACGAGGACCACATCGGCGCGGTGCCCTACCTGCTCGCCCACAAGAACGACATCCCGCTGGTGGGCTCGCAGTTCACGCTCGCGCTGGTCGAGGCCAAGCTGCAGGAGCGGCGGATCGAGCCCTACACGCTGACCGTCACCGAGGGGCAGCGCGAGCGGCTCGGCCCGTTCGACGTCGAGTTCTTCGCCGTCAACCACTCCATCCCGGACGCCATGGCGGTCGCCATCCGCACGCCGGCCGGGCTGGTGCTGCACACCGGCGACTTCAAGATGGACCAGCTTCCGCTGGACGGCCGGATCACCGACCTCGCGGGCTTCGCCCGGCTGGGCTCCGAGGGCGTCGACCTGCTGCTCTCCGACTCGACCAACGCCGAGATCCCGGGCTTCGTGACGCCGGAGCGCGAGATCGGCCCCGTGCTCGACGCGATCTTCGCGAAGGCCCGCGGCCGGGTCATCGTCGCGTCGTTCGCCTCCCACGTGCACCGGGTGCAGCAGGTGCTCGACGCCGCCGCCGTGCACGGCCGGCAGGTGGCGTTCATCGGCCGCTCGATGGTGCGCAACATGGGCATCGCCCGCGACCTCGGCCTGCTCCGCATCGAGCCCGGCCTGGTGGCCAGCATGGACGACGCGATGCAGGCGCCGCCCGAGCGGATCGTGCTGATGTCGACCGGCTCCCAGGGCGAGCCGATGAGCGCGCTGGGCCGGATGGCCACCGGCGACCACCGGCACATCACGATCGCCCAGGGCGACACGGTGGTGCTGGCCAGCTCGCTGGTGCCCGGCAACGAGACCTCGGTCTACCGCGTGATCAACCAGCTCTCCCGGGCGGGCGCCAACGTCATCCACAAGGACGTCGCCAAGGTGCACGTCTCCGGCCACGCGCCGGCCGGCGAGCTGCTCTACCTGCTCAACGTGGTGCGGCCGAGCAACCTGCTGCCGGTGCACGGCGAGTGGCGCCACCTGCGCGCCCACGCCCGCATCGGCGTCGAGTCCGGCATCGCGCCGGAGAACGTCGTGCTCTGCGAGGACGGCGACGTCGTCGACCTGGTCGAGGGTCAGGCCCGGCTGGTCGGCCACGTGAAGAGCCGCTACATCTACGTCGACGGGCTGGCCGTCGGCGACATCGGCGAGTCGCTGCTGACGGAGCGCCGGATGCTCGGCGACGGCGGTTTCATCGCGGCCACCGTGGTGATCGACTCGGTCACCGGCAAGGTGGTCGGCGGTCCGGCGGTGTCGGCGAAGGGCTTCTCGGAGAACCCCGAGGCGTTCGACGAGGTGGTCCCGCTGATCACCGAGGCGCTCAGCCGGGCGGCGGCCGACAACATCACCGACCCGCACCAGCTCCAGCAGGTGGTCCGGCGCACGGTGGGCCGCTGGGTCAACGACCGCTACCGCCGCCGGCCCATGATCGTGCCGACCGTGGTCGAGGTCTGACCCCTGACGATGCACCCGGGCGAGCTGCCCATCACCGAGGACCTGGTCGCCCGGCTCGTGGCCGACCAGTTCCCGGCGTGGGCGGGCCGGCCCGTCACCAGGGTGGCGTCGTCGGGCACCGTCAACGCGCTGTTCCGGCTCGGCGACGACCTGGTGGCCCGGCTGCCCCGGGTCGACTGGTCGCTGCAGGACGTCGAGACCGAGGCGACCTGGCTGCCCCGGCTGGCCCCGCTGCTGCCGGTGGCGATCCCGGCGCACGTCGCGGCCGGTGCGCCGGGGGAGGGCTATCCCTGGCCGTGGGGCGTCTACCGGTGGCTGCCCGGCACCGTGCCGGTCGAGGGCCGGCTGGCGGACCCGCTCGGGCTGGCCGCCGACCTGGCGGCCTTCGTCCGGGCGATGCGCGCGGTCGACCTCCCGGACGCCCCGGCGGCCTACCGCGGCGGTGGACACTCCCTGCTGGACGAGACCGCCCGGCGCGCCCTGGCCGGGCTGGGCGACCTGCTCGACCCCGGGACGCTCGACGCCGCACGGGCGGTCTGGGACGCGGCCCTGGCCGTGCCGGACCACCCCGGGCCGCCGGTCTGGCTGCACGCCGACCTGATGCCCGGCAACCTGCTGGTCGACGCCGGCGGCCGGCTGACCGCGGTGATCGATTTCGGCACCCTCGGCGTCGGTGACCCGTCCTGCGACCTGATCGTCGCCTGGAACCTGCTCACCCCCGCGGGCCGGGACGTCTTCCGGGCCGCCCTCGACGTCGACGACGCGACCTGGACCCGCGGCCGCGGCCGGGCGCTCGCCCAGTCGCTCGGGAGCCTGGTGTACTACCACCGGACCAATCCGGCGTTCGCCGCCAACGCCCGCCACACGATCAGCGAGGTGCTCGCTTCATGGCAGCCGTCGAGGAGCACCTGACCGGCGGGAACGTGACCGCCGGGGTCGTCCGGGTCGGCGCCACCGTGCGGCGGCCGGTCGGGCCGCAGACCGACGCGGTCGACGCGCTGCTGGCCCACCTGCACGCGGTGGGCTTCACCGGCGCGCCGCGGCCGCTGGGCCGGGACGAGCGGGGCCGCCAGGTGCTGGAGTACGTACCGGGCGAGCTGACCGAGGACCTGGACCCGCGGCACCTGCCGGACATCGCCCGGATGCTGCGCGACCTGCACGCGGCGGCCGCCTCGTTCACGCCGCCCCCCGGGGCGGTCTGGCACACCGAGATCCCGCCCGTCGGCGTGCCCGGCTCCCCGGTCGGCGAGGTGATCTGCCACCACGACGCCGCGCCGTGGAACCTGGTCCGCGCCGACCGCGGCTGGGTGCTGATCGACTGGGACAACGCGGGGCCGGGCTCCCGCGCCTGGGAGCTCGCGTACGCGTCGCTGACGTGCTGCGGGATGCGCCCGGAGCGCCCGATCCCGGAGTCGGCGGCCCGGCTGCGGTCCTTCGTGGACGGCTACGGCCTCGACCCGGCACTGCGGCCGGCGCTGGCCGCCCTGCTGGGGGTCAACGCCGGCGCGATGTACGACCTGCTGGCCACCGGCGCCCGCGACGGACGCCAACCTTGGGCCCGCATCTACACGGAGGACGGCGCCTTCTGGCGGGGCGTCGCCGACCACCTGCACGCCAACGTGGCGGAATGGCGCTCAGCCCTGGGCGAGGAGTAGCCCGACCTCCTTGGAGCGTTGGCCCAGCACGGCGCGCAGCAGCGCGGCCTGCTCCTGCGGGGTCGCGACGGCGCCCAGCCGCTCGACCACCTGCTCGTCGACCTGGCTGGTCTCGGCGCGGCTCGCGGCCACCGCCGCGTCGATCGCGGCGAGGTCCTTCTTGAGCTGGGCGGCCACGTTCTCGTCGACCTGGCTCACCGCGTTCGCGATCGCCTTGACGGTCCGGACCATCCACATCGCCTCGTTGCGGCTCGGGCCGCCGCGCACGCTGTCGGCGCCGACGGTCAGGGCGTCCAGCCGCCAGGCGTCCACCTCGAGCTGCTTGGCCTGTGCTGGGGTCATCTCGTCCTCCTCGACGAACCAGGGCTTGGTGCTGCGCTCGTGCGACTGGCGACTGTTCCAGTGCACGTGCTTGTCATGGCGGTTGCGGTTCGGGCCGGCGTACGCGTAGGACCGGGGGCGCCAGCCCTCGTCGCGGAACGCGATCCGGTCGTTGTGGATCCAGTAGCCGGCGGCCTCGTGCGCCTGGAACGCGCGCTTGCAGGCCGCGACGTCCACGCGGTCGACGTCCATGTCCCAGGCGTCGACCGAGCCGTCCCCGTCGGGGTTGTGGTCGGAGTTGGACGCCTGATGCGCCTCGTCGCCGATCGTGCCGTCGGACGTCCGGTCACGGCGCGGCCAGCGGCTGTCGACCTCGTTGCGGAAACGGGTCAGCGCGGGGTTGAGGAACCAGGCCATATGCCCGAAGTTACCGGTGTGCCCGGCAAGTCGCATCCCCCCAGAGCGGGACAGCGTCAGCCCGCCCACTCCTCCGCGAGCAGCCCGAACACCGCCTCGTCGAGGAACTCACCGTCCACCCAGGAGTTGCGTCGCAGCGTCCCCTCGCGCCGGAAGCCGACCCGCTCCGCCGCGCCGGTCATGGCCGTGTTGTCGGCGAGCGTCTCCAGTTGCAGCCGGTGCAGCCCGCGCACCCGGAAGGCGTAGTGGCAGAGCACCCGGACCGCGTCGGTGCCCAGGCCGCCGCCGCGCATCGCCCGGCGCAGCGACAGGCCGACGTGGGCCTGCCGGTTGTGCGTGTCGATGCCCCAGAGCAGGGCCTCGCCGGCCAGCGTGTCGTCGGCCAGCCGGACGACGCTGAAGATCGCGGCGTCGTCGCTCGGCGGCCCGGGCGCGAACGGGGACGCGGGGGAGTTGGCCGGGATGGGGCGCCAGGCCCGCCCGTCGGCCCGCGACCGCATCGCCACGTCCTCGTAGAGGTCGGCGTGCAGCACGGGCACGTCCTCCTCGCGCCGGGCCCGCAGGAGCACCTTCTCGCCGCGCAACATGGCGTGTTCGTACCCGATGGCGGCCGGAAGGATCAACCCGGCTCGGCAAATCCGACATCCTGGGCGAGTCTCGCGCCATAGCCTGAACGGGTCAGAACACCCCAGGGAGGCCGGATGCCGTTGCACGCCGGAAAGGCACCCGATGCTCGGCCGCACCACCGCGCCGGCAACGCCGTCGCCACCGTCGCCAACCCGGACTTCGGCCGGGAGCTGACCCCGCCGATCCACGCCCTGGGCGCGGACCCGGTGCCGGCCGCCGTCGCGTACCAGTTGATCCACGACGAACTGCTGCTCGACGGCAACGCGGCGCTCAACCTGGCCACGTTCGTGACCACCTGGATGGAGCCGGAAGCCGGCGTCCTGATGGCCGAGTGCGCCGACAAGAACATGATCGACAAGGATGAGTACCCGATGACCGCGGAGCTCGAGCGGCGGTGCGTGGCCATCCTGGCCGACCTGTGGCACGCGCCCGACCCGGCCGGCACCGTCGGCTGCTCGACCACCGGCTCCAGCGAGGCCTGCATGCTCGCCGGCATGGCGCTCAAGCGGCGCTGGGCCAAGCAGTCCATGGGCGGGCGGCCCAACCTGGTCATGGGCGGCAACGTGCAGGTGTGCTGGGAGAAGTTCTGCAACTACTGGGAGGTCGAGCCGCGGCTGGTGCCGATGGCCGGCGACCGGTTCCACCTGAACGCGGCCGAGGCGGTCGCCCGCTGCGACGAGAACACCATCGGCGTGGTCGCGGTGCTCGGCTCCACCTTCGACGGCTCGTACGAGCCGGTCGCGGAGATCGCCGCCGCCCTCGACGACCTGCAGGCGCGCAAGGGCTGGGACATCCCGGTGCACGTCGACGGCGCCTCGGGCGGGATGATCGCGCCGTTCCTCGACCCGGACCTGGTCTGGGACTTCCGGCTGCCGCGGGTGGCGTCGATCAACACCAGCGGCCACAAGTACGGCCTGGTCTACCCGGGCGTCGGCTGGGTGCTCTGGCGCGAGAAGCACCTGCTCCCCGAAGAGCTGATCTTCGACGTGAACTACCTCGGCGGCAGCATGCCGACCTTCGCGCTCAACTTCTCGCGGCCGGGTGCCGAGGTGGTCGCGCAGTACTACATGTTCCTGCGGCTGGGCCGGGAAGGCTTCCGGGCGGTGCAGCAGGCGTCCCGCGACGTGGCCCGCTACCTGGCCCACAGGATCGCCGGCACCGGCGAGTTCCAGCTCGTCAGCACCGGCGACCAGCTACCGGTATTCGCGTTCACCACCGCGCCCCGGGTGACCTCGTACAACGTCTTCGACGTGTCCCGGGCGCTGCGTGAGCGGCGCTGGCTCGTCCCCGCGTACACGTTCCCGAAGAACCGCACCGACCTCGCCGTGTGCCGGATCGTGATCCGCAACGGGTTCTCGCACGACATGGCCGACCTGCTGATGGCCGACCTGGAACGGGCCCTGCCGGACCTGCGGGCGCAGCCCGCGCCGCGCCGGTCCGCCAAGGACGCGTCGTCGTTCCACCACTGAAAGGGGCGCTGCGATGTGCCGCTGGATGGCGTTCTCCGGCTCGCCGCTGCTGATCGACACGCTGCTCTACAAGCCGAAGCACTCGCTGATCGACCAGAGCCAGCACGCGGAGCTCGGCGCCGAGACGACGAACGGCGACGGGTTCGGGCTCGGCTGGTACCCGACCGACCCGGTGCTGAGCGGCACGCCCGGCAC
Source organism: Asanoa siamensis (assembly GCF_016862555.1). Classification (GTDB taxonomy): domain Bacteria; phylum Actinomycetota; class Actinomycetes; order Mycobacteriales; family Micromonosporaceae; genus Asanoa; species Asanoa siamensis. Next base: position 8,728 of record NZ_BONE01000048.1, read on the forward strand.
GTTCCACGGCGTCGGGCCGGCGTGGAGCAACCGGAACCTGCGCGACCTCGCCGGCCACCTGCGCTCGCCGCTGTTCTTCGCGCACGTCCGGGCCTCGTCCGGCACGGCCGTGCAGGAGACCAACTGCCACCCCTTCCGCCACGAGAACTGGCTGTGGATGCACAACGGCTCGATCCGGGACTTCGCGCGGCTCAAGCGCGACCTGCTGCTGGAGGTGGACGACGCGCTGTTCCCGCTGATCCAGGGCAGCACGGACTCCGAGGCGATGTTCTACCTGGCCCTGACGTACGGGCTGCGGGACGACCCGGTGCCGGCGGTCGAGCGGATGGTCGGCTTCGTCGAGGCGACCGCCGCGCGGCACGGCGTGGCCGATCCGGTGCAGATGACCGTGGCCACCACCGACGGCGAGCGCATCTGGGCGTTCCGCTACTCGACCGCGCACCAGTCCCGCACGTTGTTCTACTCGCGCACCGTGGACGGCCTGCGCGCCGTGCACCCGGAGGTCGAGGCGCTGCGGCTGCTCTCCGACCAGGACCGGCTGGTGGTCTCCGAGCCGCTGGGCGTCATGCCGGACGCGTTCCGGGAGGTGCCCGAGTCGACCTACAGCGTGATCTATGCCGGCCAGGACGAGATGTCCGGTTTCAACCCGCGCTGAGCTGGGTCCGCGTACTCACGGAACGGGCGCCGGATCCGTCATACGCTCGCTGCGTGGGTTGGTCTGCGCTCGCGCTCGTGTTCCTGGCCCTGCACTTCGCCTTCATGGCGTACGTGCTGCTCGGCGGCTTCCTCGCCTGGAAGTGGCCGAAGACGCTCTGGCTGCACGTCCCGGCCATCGCCTGGGGCATCGCGCTGATCGGCTTCGGGCTCAACTGCCCGCTCACGTACGCGCAGAACTGGGCCCGCGGCCACGCCGGTGAAGGACCCCTGACCCGCGGCTTCGTCGACACCTACATCGAGGGTGTCCTCTATCCCGAGCGCTACGTGCATATCGCGCAGGCGGTGCTGGCCCTGATCGTGCTGGTCTCGTACGTCGGCATCTTCGTGCTCTGGCGCCGCCGCCGGAACCGCGCCGGCGCGGTCGAGATGCACCGCGAACGCGTCTAGGGGAGCTCCGCCACGGCCGCCGCGAACGTCGTGCCCGTCGCGATCGCCGCGTTGATCAGGGTCGCGAGCTGCCCGGTGGTCGCGCCGTGCTCCAGGTCCGTGGTCACCTCGCCGGCGACCAGCAGGTCACCCTCGCCGGAGTCGTGCACGTACGCCTTCGGCATCAGCTTGTCGTGGTTCCAGGCGTTGCAGAACTCGTAGGCCTCCAGCAGCCGGCCGGCCGGCAACCGCCGCTCCGCCACCACCCGCACCTGCAGGATCTCCCGGCGCTCGCCGAGCCGCTCGAACTGGATGTACGCGCCCGGCCAGCGCCCGCCGACCAGCCCGTCCTCGTCGACCGCGTAGTGGTCGCCGCGGGCGTCCAGCACCTCCATGATCGATTCGAGCGTGAGCGGGCCGACCGCCACGTCGTCGAGCAGGATCGCGCCGCCCGTGACCACCGGCAGCTCCGTCAGCCACTCGCCGACCAGCCGCGACTGGTGGTCGGTGCCGTTGCGGGCGTCGAACCGCGCGGCCAGCGTCGCCGCGACCGCCGCCAGCACGCTGCCCAGCTCCCGCACCGTCAGGTCGGCGGCGGGCCGGTCACCGTGGGCCGGCCGGTGCACCCGCCGGTCGCCGAGACCCTCGGCGGTGGCCCGCCGGCAGACCAGCGTGCCGGCGGCGGCGAAGCGCATCGCGGACAGCTCGTCGTAGGGGTCGTCGAGGTCGCCGAGGTGGGTGGCGAGCAGGTCGACGCCGCGCCCGGCGAGCCCGGCCAGCGCGCAGAACCGCAGGTGGTCCGCGAGCAGCGGGAACGAGGCCCGGTCGAGCCGGTGGCGCCGGTAGGCGCGCAGGTGCGCCGCGGCGGCCTCGTCGAGCCGGCCGAGCCGCAGATAGGGGATCATCAGCGCCGCCAGCGCGCGCTCGGGTTGCTCGGGGCAGGCACCGGCGGACCGCAGGACCGGCTCGGCGACCGCCACGGCCGCGGCCCAGTCGCCCCACGCCGCGTGCAGGAACGCCCGGTCGGCGGGGTAGCAGGACGGGCAGAAGCCCGCGTCGCCCGGCTGGCCGTCGGAGAACCACGCGGCGTCGCCCGGCGGCGGCAGCTCGGCGTCGCAGCGGGCCAGCCACTCCCGGGCCGCCGCCAGGTCACCGACGTGGTCGGCCACCTCGGCGCGCAGCCGGTGCACCGCGAACAGCGGGCGCTGGTCCTCGCGGAACCGGCGCTCCAGGTCGTCCAGCAGCGCTTCGGCCTCGGCGCGGCCGACGCCCGGCGACGCGCGAAACGTGCCGACCGCCCACAGGTGGTAGTAGCGCAGCAGGGCGAGCTCCGTGTCGGAGAACAGCAGCGGCTCGCGGTCGGCGGCGGCCCGGCACCAGGCGAACAGGCCCAGCACCCGGGCCGGTTCCGCGGCGTCCAGGCACGCGTCGATCAGGTCGAGCCGGGCCTCGAAGCCGAGCCGGACGTCGCCCGCCCGGTCGGCCGCGGCCACGACGGCGTCCAGCTCGGCCACCTTGGCGGGGCCGGGCGGCAGGTCGCGGGCGTCCGCGAGAGCGTCGCTCACAGCTTCAGCCGTTCGAGCGTGTCGGCGAGCTGGCAGCCGCTGGAGATGCCGCAGGCCACGAGCTGGTCGAGCTGGTCGGCGGTGACGCCGTGGTCGAGATCGGCCACGACCTCACCCAGGACGCGTACGGTGCCGTCGTCGTTGACGTGCACGAACGCCTTGGGCCAGAGCTTGTCCTGGTTCCAGCCGTTGCAGAAGTCGTAGAGCGGCAGCACGTCGTCGATCGTGAAGACCCGGCTCGCCAGGGTGCGGATCTGCAGGATCTCGCCGCCGCGGCCCAGCCGGAAGAAGTAGATGAGGTTGTCGTCCCACCGGCCCACGAGGTCACCGGCGTCGTCCCGGGCGAACGCGTAGCCGTGCCCGTCGAGAACGCCCGCGATCAGCTCGTTGGTCAGGGGCAGCAACGCTCCGCCCGGCGATTCCACGCCCGCGATAGTAGGCGCGCCGCGCGCCCACCAGCCAGTGCCGGCAAAGCCGACGGATTCTCGCGGCGCGTCGCGCGCCGCACGACCTGCGGCCCCTTACCGTGAGACCATGCCCGGCCGCGCCCCGCAGACCAGCCGGCGTCGCACCGCGGCGTCGCCACGGTCCGGCACGACCGCGCGCGGGCGCACCACCAGCACCAACACCCGGGCGCGCCCGACCTCGACCTACCGGCGCCGGCCGACCAACAGCGTGGGCTCGGTGGTGGGCCGGGCCGGCGGCGCGCTCTGGATGGGCGTCGCCCACAGCGTCGGGTGGATGGTCCGCGGCCTCGGCCGGGGTGCCGCCACCGCCCGCGACCTCGACCCCGAGCACCGCCGCGACGGCGCCGGCCTGCTCCTGCTGGGCCTCGCGATCCTGACCAGCGTCGCCGTCTGGTTCTCCTCGGCAGGCCCCCTCGGCCAGCGCATCGAGGACGGCGTCCGCCTGTTCATCGGCGCGATCGCCGTCGCGCTGCCGGTGCTGCTGCTGTTCTGGGCGGTGCGGCTGATGCGGCCGCTGGTCGAGCTCGAGCACCGCGGCCGGGGGCTGGTCGGCTGGGGCTCGCTGCTGGTGTCGGTCTCCGGCCTCCTGCACATCGCCCAGTCGCCGATCGACACCGCGCAGCGCGACCACGCGGGCGGGCTGATCGGCGCCGCCGTCGGCACCGCCCTCGAACGGGCGATCACGGCCTATGTCGCGGTCCCGCTGCTGGTCCTCCTGCTGCTGTTCGGCCTGCTCGTGGTGACCGCGACCCCGATCAACAAGGTGCCCGAGCGGGTCGGTGCGCTGTTCGCGGTCCTGCTGGGCCGGCCGGCGCCGGCCGACGAGCGCGAGCCCTTCGACGACGAGGACGAGGAGGAGCAGCCGACCGCCCGCCGCCGCCCCGCCCGCCGCCGGCAGGGCACCAAGGTCCTCGGGCTGGGCGACGACGAGCCCGGCGCCGACGACGACGACGAGGTCGTGCACGACACCGTCGCGCTGCCGCGGGTCAAGCCGGCCAAGGTGCCCACCGTCCGGAAGCAGGCGCCCGAGCACTCGCCGATGCCCACGCGGGCCGAGCAGCTCGCCATCAACGGGGTCGAGGGTGGCTACCTGCTGCCGCCGGCCAACCTGCTGCGCGGCGGCAGCGCCCCGAAGACCCGCAGCAAGGCCAACGACGAGGTGATCGCGGCCCTGACGGGCGTCTTCGAGCAGTTCGACGTCGACGCCGCGGTGACCGGCTTCACCCGGGGCCCGACGGTCACCCGCTACGAGGTCGAGCTCGGGCATGGCGTCAAGGTCGAGCGGATCACCCAGCTTTCGCGCAACATCGCGTACGCGGTGAAGTCGCCCGATGTCCGGATCCTGAGCCCGATCCCCGGCAAGAGCGCGGTCGGCGTGGAGATCCCCAACTCCGACCGGGAAGACGTCGCGCTCGGTGACGTGCTGCGCTCCCACGCGGCGACCTCCGACCAGCACCCGATGGTCGTCGCGCTCGGCAAGGACATCGAGGGCGGCTACGTGGTGGCCAACCTCGCCAAGATGCCGCACATCCTGATCGCCGGGGCGACCGGCGCGGGCAAGTCGTCCTGCCTCAACTCGCTGCTGGTCTCGATCCTGAGCCGGGCCACCCCCGACGAGGTGCGGCTCGTGCTGATCGACCCGAAGCGCGTCGAGATGTCCGCGTACGAGGGCATCCCGCACCTGGTCACGCCGATCATCACGAACCCGAAGAAGGCGGCCGACTCGCTCGACTGGGTCGTGCGCGAGATGGACATGCGCTACGACGACCTCGCCGCGGCCGGCGTACGCCACATCGACGACTACAACCGCAAGGTCCGGGCCGGCCAGATCAAGCCGCCGCCGGGCAGCGAGCGGGAGATCCGGCCCTATCCCTACCTGCTGGTCATCGTCGACGAGCTGGCCGACCTGATGATGGTCGCGCCGCGCGACGTCGAGGACTCGGTCGTCCGGATCACCCAGCTCGCCCGGGCCGCCGGCATCCACCTTGTGCTGGCCACCCAGCGGCCGTCGGTCGACGTGGTGACGGGCCTGATCAAGGCCAACGTGCCGTCGCGGCTCGCGTTCGCCACCTCGTCGCTGGCCGACTCGCGGGTCATCCTCGACCAGCCCGGCGCCGAGAAGCTGATCGGTCGCGGCGACGGGCTGTTCCTGCCGATGGGCGCGTCGAAGCCGGTCCGCATCCAGGGCGCCTGGGTCAACGAGTCCGAGATCACCGACATCGTCAACTTCTGCAAGAAGCAGCGCGAGCCGGAGTTCCGGCCCGACGTGCTGACCAAGCCCGAAGACCCGAAGAAGAAGATCGACGAGGAGATCGGCGACGACCTCGACCTGCTGGTGCAGGCGATCGAGCTGGTCGTCACCTCGCAGTTCGGCTCGACCTCGATGCTCCAGCGCAAGCTGCGGGTCGGCTTCGCCAAGGCGGGCCGGCTGATGGACCTGATGGAGACGCGCGGCATCGTCGGCCCCTCGGAGGGGTCGAAGGCGCGCGACGTGCTCGTCAAGCCTGATGAGCTGGAGGGGGCGCTGGCCGGTCTCCGCGTCGAATGAGGCGGGCCGCCAGGCTCACGGCGGACACGACGGTCCAGGTGCCTTCCAGCAGCAGGAAGCCCCACGACTGCTGGCCGGCCGCGATCACCGCGAGGATGCCGGCGCCGGCGATGTTCAGGACGAGGTACGGGATCGAGTGCGCATCCAGCTTGCCCGCCTGCGACGCGGCGAAGCCGGCGAGGATGAGCAGCGAGCCGATGATCTCGACAATGTCGACAAGATGCATGGTGTGTTGCGCGCCGTCTTTGCTCGGCCGGGTACGGGGCGCTGCTCGTCCGGGGTGGGCGCCGTGACTGGCGCCGCCGCCACACACCTTAGCGACGTTTGAGCGCCCGGGATGGTGGGATTCCTCACCGCGTGGGTCGTTGACCTGAACCGCGCTTCAACATCGAGGATGGTTTGGTGCCATTGCTCCTGACCGATGCCGACGTCGCCGCGCGGCTCGACGCGCCCACGGCCGTCGCCGCCATGCGCGACGCGCTGGTCGCGGCGCACGAGGGCCGGCTGATCGCCCCGCCGCGGGCCAGCGCCGTGCTGGAGGGCGGGCGGCTGGTGATGACCGCGGGCCATCTCGCCGACGAGTGGTACGGGTTCCGGTCCTACGACACCTTCGGGCACGCCGACGGCGAGCAACTCGTGGTGCTGCACGACGCCCGGGACGGGCGGATCCGGGCCATCGCGGTCGGCGAGGAGATCGGCTCGCGGCGCACGGGTGCGCTCGGCGGCGCCGCCGTCGACCTGCTGGCCCGCCCGGACGCGGCGTCGGTCGGCGTGATCGGCTCCGGGCGGCAGGCCTGGACCCAGCTCTGGGCGGCCGCCGCGGTGCGGCCGTTGTCGTCCGTGCGGGTGTTCAGCCGGTCCGCGGCGCGCCGGGGCGCCTTCGCGGCCCGGGTGTCCGCCGCGCTCGGTGTGCCGGCGGCGCCGGTGGAGTCCGCCGCCGACGCGGTGCGCGGCCGGGACCTGGTGATCGTCGCGACGACCAGCGAGGAGCCGGTGCTCTCGGCCGCGGACGTCGTGCCGGGCGCGCACGTCAACCTGGTCGGGTTCAAGCAGCGGGGGCGCGCGGAGTTCGGCATCGACCTGCTGGGCCGGGCCGGGGTGATCGCCACGGACTCGCCGGCGCAGGCGGTCGCGTACTCGCCGCCGCTGTTGATGTGCGGCACGCCCCTCGAGGGCGCGCTGTGCGACCTGGGCGCGATCGCCGCCGGCGCGGCGCCCGGCCGGCGGTCCGCCGACGAGATCACCGTGTTCCTGTCGGTGGGACTGGCGGGGACCGAGGTGTTCCTGCTCGACCGGGTCGCCACGCTGCTGACGTCAGCGGACGTCGGCTGAGGGTCGCCCGGTACCCTCGTTAGGTGTCCGCTTCCTCCTCGACCGATGGCGCCCGTCGCAGGGTCGCGCTGCTGACCCTGGGCTGCGCCCGCAACGAGGTCGACTCCGAGGAGCTGGCCGCCCGGTTGCACGGTGGCGGCTGGGACGTGACCACCGACGGCGAGGGCGCCGACGTGGTCCTGGTCAACACCTGTGGCTTCGTCGAGAAGGCCAAGCAGGACTCGATCCAGACGCTGCTCGCCGCGGCCGACACCGGCGCCAAGGTGGTCGCCGCCGGCTGCATGGCCGAGCGCTACGGCAAGGAGCTGGCCGACAGCCTGCCTGAGGCCGAGGCGGTGCTGGGCTTCGACGACTACCCCGACATCGCGGCCCGCCTCGACGCGGTGCTGGCCGGCGAGACGATCAACCCGCACATCCCGCGCGACCGCCGCGAGCTGCTGCCGCTGACCCCCGTCGCCCGCCGGGCCGCGGCCGTCGTGCAGCCCGGGCACGCGGTCGTCGACGAGCACACGCCCGCCCACCTGCGCACCGTGCTGCGCCGCCGGCTCGACCAGGGCCCGGTGGCCTCGCTCAAGCTGGCCAGCGGGTGCGACCGGCGGTGCACGTTCTGCGCGATCCCCGCGTTCCGTGGCGCGTTCGTCTCGCGTACCCCGGACGAGCTGTTGGCCGAGGCCGAGTGGCTCGCCGGCACGGGGGTCCGCGAGCTGGTCCTGGTCTCCGAGAACTCGACGTCCTACGGCAAGGACCTGGGCGACCCGCGCGCGCTGGAGAAGCTCGTGCCGCAGCTCGCGGCGGTGCCGGGCATCGTCCGGGTGCGGGCGAGCTACCTGCAGCCGGCGGAGACGCGGCCGGGCCTGGTCGAGGCGCTCGCGACGACACCGGGCGTCGCGCCCTACTTCGACCTGTCGTTCCAGCACTCCAGCGAGCCGGTGCTGCGCCGGATGCGCCGGTTCGGCTCGACGGAGCGGTTCCTGGAGCTGCTCGCGTCGGCCCGCGCGCTGGCGCCTTCGCTGGGCGCCCGGTCCAACTTCATCGTCGGCTTCCCGGGCGAGACCCGCGGCGACTTCGACGAGCTGGTCCGGTTCCTGAGCGAGGCGCGGCTCGACGCGATCGGCGTCTTCGACTACAGCGACGAGGACGGCACCGAGGCGGCGGGCTTCACCGACAAGGTCAAGAACGCCACGATCAAGCGGCGGTACGACAAGCTCGCGGCGCTGGCCGACGAGCTGTGCTCGCAGCGGGCCGAGGAGCGCCTCGGGTCGCTGGTCGAGGTGCTGGTCGACACCGTCGAGGACGGCGTCGTCGAGGGCCGCGGCGCGCACCAGGCCCCGGAGGTCGACGGCTCGACCACGCTGGTGGCGCCGGCCGACGGCTCTGTGGACCTGGCGGCCCTGCGCCCCGGCGACCTGGTCCGCGCCCGGGTGACCGGCTCCGAGGGCGTCGACCTCGTGGCGGTCCCGGAAGAGATGATCAGCGCGGCCCCGCTGGTCCGCGCCGCCGCGGACGTCCCGGCCCAGGCGGCCCGCCGGTGACCGGGGCTCCCGCTCCCGACCCCGCACCGACCGTCGCTCCCGTCCTCAACGCCGCCAACGGCCTCACGGCCCTGCGCATCCTGCTGGTCCCCGTCTTCGTGGCGCTGGTGATCGCGTCACAGCTCGAACACGCGGGCTGGCGCATCGCGGCGTGCCTGACCTTCGCCTTCGCCTCGGCCACGGACCTGGTCGACGGCTGGATCGCCCGCCGGTACGGCCTGGTCACGCCGTTCGGCAAGGTCGCGGACCCGATCGCCGACAAGGCCCTGACGGGCGCGGCGCTGGTGCTGCTCTCCTGGTACGGCGCCCTGCCGTGGTGGGTGACGGCGGTGATCCTGGTCCGCGAATGGGGCATCACGCTGATGCGCCTCTGGGTGATCCGCTACGGCGTGATCGCGGCGAGCCGCGGCGGCAAGCTGAAAACGGCACTGCAGATCGTCGCGATCGCCTGGTACCTCTGGCCGGTGCCGGACGCGATCGAGCCCATCGGCTTCTGGATCATGACGGCCGCGGTGGTGGTCACGGTGGTGACGGGCCTGGACTACATCCTGCAGGCGATCCGGCTACGCCAGAACGCCCGGCACACCCCGCCGAGCCACACCGTCGAGCCCACGGGCACGCCCGACACAGCGCTCTAGGGAACGGTCTCCGCTCTTCCCCCATCCCCCCGATCGGTGCCAGGTCCTCGGCTCTCGATCGGGGTCAAGGGTGGCCGGCAGGCCATCGGCGCAGCCGACGCGAAGCGCCCTTGATGCCGGTCGAGGGCCGTGGAGAATTGCAAGCCGGGGGGACGGATCTCCCTGCGAGATGCCACCCACACGAGCAGAATCGCCAAGGTGACAAACCCATCCGCCCCGGAACCGGTTCTCGCCGCCCCGGTCGTACACCTCCTGGTCGAACGCGGCGAAACCCTGGCCGTGGCCGAGTCGCTCACCGGCGGCCTCCTGGCTGCGACCATCGTGGAGGTAGCCGGCGTCAGCGCCGTCTTCCGCGGCGGCCTCGTCGTCTACGCGACGGACCTCAAGGCCACCCTGGCGGGTGTGCCACAACCTCTGCTCGACAAACAAGGCCCGGTCGACCCCGACGTCGCCCTGGCCCTGGCGGAAGGCGCGCGGCGCACCTGCCGCGCCGACTGGGGCCTCGCCACCACCGGCGTCGCGGGCCCCGACCCGCAGGACGACAAGCCACCCGGCCTGGTCTACGTCGCCGTCGCCGGCCCGACCGGCCGCCGGGTGGACGAACTCAAGATCGACGGCCCCCGGACGGCCGTCCGCGCCGGTGCCGTGTCCCACGCGCTGGAATCCCTGGTCACGCTGCTGCGTTCGCCCACGGCGAACACCCCGCACCACTGATGCCCGAGTGTCTCGGCGTGTCGTGGACAAAACGGACTTCTGACGCTCTCGGGCCGTCCGGCCGCCCGGCGGGGCAGGATGTCGGTGAAGCGGAGAACGGGTACGGTTGCGGGAAGCCTTCGGCGTAGGTCGGGGCGACGGCGGAGGGGGAGGTGCGAATGGTCCTGCTACGTCGGGTGATCGGCGACGCATTGCGCGCACGCCGGCAGGGGCAACACCGCACCCTGCGCGAGGTCTCCACGGCCGCCAACGTCAGCCTGGGCTACCTCTCCGAGATCGAGCGGGGGCAGAAAGAGGCCTCCAGCGAGCTCCTCTCGTCGATCTGCGACGCCCTCGACACCCAGCTGTCGCAACTGCTCCGCGAGGCCAGCGACACGCTGGCCCTGGCCGAGCAGCTCGGTGGCGTGCTGGTCGGGGTCGACGGCGACGACACGCCGCCGGAGCTCCAGCCGGCCCGCGTCGAGCCGACGACGCCGGTGCTCGACCCGTCCAAGACGCCGGCCGCGACCGCGCCGACCCCGGAGCCCGCGGCGCCCGCCGCCCTGGCCACCCGGGCCGCGCGCGCCAAGGCCCCCGTCCGTCAGGTCGCCACCGACGGCAAGGTTTCCGTCTCGGTGCACCAGACCTCGCCGCTCAAGGCCACTCTGCGGGCCAAGCGCAACACCGGCGGTCCCCGCGACCGCGACGTCGTTTTCGCAGCCTGAGAGGCATAGCCGCCGGTTTCCGCCGCGCGTACTGTGATCAATAGCTGCCAAGGCAGTGACCGGCTGGCGCGCGCCTGAGACGATGGAGCGAACGGCCGTAAGCACGGACACGAGGGGATACCGCGGACATGGCGAACCCGTTCGTCAAGGGATGGCGCTACATGATGGCGCTCTTCGGCGCCAAGATCGACGAGTACGCCGACCCGAAGGTGCAGATCCAGCAGGCGGTCGAGGACGCGCAACGGCAGCACCAGGCCCTCGTGCAGCAGGCCGCGGCCGTGATCGGCAACCAGCGCCAGCTCGAGATGAAGCTGTCGCGCCAGATGTCCGAGGTCGAGAAGCTGGGCTCGATGGCCCGTCAGTCGCTGGTGCTCGCCGACAAGGCGCGGGCCGAGGGCAACGAGTCCGAGGCCGGCAAATACGAGCAGACCGCGCAGCAGCTCGCCTCCCAGCTCGTCTCCGCCGAGCAGGGCATGGAAGACCTCAAGAGCCTGCACGACCAGGCGATCAGCGCGGCCGGCCAGGCTCGCAAGGCCGTCGAGAACAACCAGATGATCCTCCAGCAGAAGCTCGCCGAGCGCACCAAGCTGCTCAGCCAGCTCGAGCAGGCGCGCATGCAGGAGACGGTGGCGCGCTCGCTGGAGTCGATGTCGTCGCTGACCGCGGCGCCCGGCAACACCCCGTCGTTCGACGAGGTGCGGGAGCGCATCGAGCGGCGCTACGCCAACGCGATGGGTCGGGCCGAGCTCGCCTCCAACACGGTCGAGGGCCGGATGCTCGAGGTGCAGCGCTCGTCGCTCGACATGGCCGGCGCCAACCGGCTCGAGCAGATCCGGGCCAGCATGGCCGGCGAGAAGCTGGGCAGCGGCGCCGAGCGCCCCGCGGTCGAGGCGCCGGCCGAGGCCCAGCAGGGCAACGGCGACAAGGCGGCGGAGCAGCAGGCCGACGTCGCCGGGATAGCGCGCCTCGACGAGCTGCGCGCGAGCATGTCCAAGGACAAGAACCCCGGCGGTTCGAGCGCCGCCGGCTGACACCTGGGGGACTGAAGTGGCCGACGAGCGGGCCCGTTATTTCCGGCGACTGCGCCGGCTACGTCGTTCCGCCCGTCGCTGGAGTGTGGTCGGCGCCGGTTTCGCCGGCGCGGCCGCCGTCCTGACCCCGTACGCCGGCCTGGGCCTGCCCGACGCCGCCTGGGCGGCCGCCGCCGGCGGCTCGCTCGTGCTGGCCGGCTGGCGCTGGGCCGACCTGCGCCGGGTCTCCGCCCGCCCGGCCCCACCCGCGCCCGACCCGGCGATCGCCGCCGAACGCACCCGCGCCCGGCTGCTGGCCGCGGTCGAGGCGGCGCCCGGCGGCCGCACGGCCCTGGCCGAGGTCCGCCGGCAGCGAGGCCGCTACGCGCTGCGCGGCAGCGCCGCCGCGGCGGCCTGGGACCGCCTGGACCGCGCCAGCACGACGCTGGGCAGCCTCGCAGCGCGGTTGACCGGCATGGGCGCCAACGCGGTCCTGGAGGCCGCGGTGGCGGAGGACTCGCTCCGCGACCTGGCCCACCGCGTAGCCGGCGTCGAAAAGGCGCTGCGCTTCGCCCCACCCGACGCCCAGGCGAGCCTGACCGAGGCCCACCGCGACCTGGGCCACCAGCTCGACGAGGGCGTGTCGGCCTACGAACGCCTGGTCGCGGCCGCCGCCTCCTACGTCGCCGAGGACGGCCGGCTGGGCGCGGCCCACCCGTCGATCTCCCGCCTAACGGAGGCCAGCGACCTCCTCCGCGGCGTAGCCATGGGCCTGGCCGAGGTCCGCACCACCACCCCCGACCCGATGCGCGCGGCCTCCTGACCAGCTCCGGGTTGTCTGCCTGCGGGGCGGCGCGAAATCAGGGGACGTCGGACTGCGTGGCGCATGCCGTGACCCGGCGCGGGCCCGGCAGTGAAGCGGAGCGAGCGGTGCGCGCGGGAGCGAGCGGTCGTGACCACCGCGGACGTGCGTAAAGTCAAAGATTGTCTGGTTTGGGTTGGCACCGCGGGCACCAGTAGGTCACCCGCTCGCCCTGTTCGGCCTTCTGGATCGGGCCCGCGCAGCGGCGGCACGGCTGGGCCCGGCGGCCGTAGACGTAGTTCGCCTCGCTCTTGCGCAGCGCGCCCGTCGTCGTCTGCAGCCAGCGCCCCCGGTTGTTGGCCAGCAGGCGTTGCGCGAGGCTGACCAGGGCCGGCAGGTCCGACACCGCGCGCACCGGGGTCCACGGCCAGACGCCGCGCAGGAACAGCGTCTCCGACTTGTAGAGGTTGCCGATCCCGGCCAGGTTGCGCTGGTCGAGGATGGCCTCGGCGATCGTCGCGTCGGGGTGTGCGGCCAAGCGGCGGACCGCCTCGGCCGGGTCCCAGTCGGCGCCGAGCAGGTCCGGGCCGAGGTGGCCGACGAGCTCCGCCTCGCGAGCCGTCGGCACCAGTGACAGGTCGTGCAGGTGATAACCGACCGCGACCGCGTCGGCCGTGCGGAGCACCACCCGGATCAGGTGGGCGGGCTTGGCGGCCCACCGCTCACCCGGCGCGTACGCCCGCCACGCCCCGTCCATCCGCAGGTGCGAGTGGAGCGTGCGGTCGGTGCCGGCCGGGTCGCGCAGGCGCAGCAGCAGGTGCTTGCCGCGGCTCGTGGACTCGAGCACCCGCCAGCCGGTCAGCCGGGTCGTCGCCAGGCGCGGCACCCGGAAGTCGGACGCGGTCAGCTCGCCGCCGCCGATCGCGCGCTGCAGGGTGCGCGCCGTGTTCCAGACCGTGTCACCTTCGGGCACGGTTCCATCGTGCCGCACCGGCGGGGGTCAGCGCGCGGTCGTGATCCGCACCACATCACCCGGGCGTACGCCGAGGGCGGCGTCGGCGGGTGCCCCGTTGGCCGCGACCGCCACGAGGCCCGCTGAGTCGACCAGCACGACCAGCTCGCCGGGCGGTGCGTCGGCGAACGTCTCACCGACGACGGCGGCCGCTGCCCCGACGTGTACGCGCGTGCCGACCGGCGCCGGCAGGCTTTTCGCCGCGGTCTGGACATTGCCGAACCGGTCGACGCTGATCACCTCGGCGGCGAGCCAGCCCGCACCGGCCGTGACCTCCGGCTCGGGCAGGCGGGTCAGGTCGGCGGGGTCGATCGGCGGGCCCGCGTCCGCCGGCGGTGCGCCCGCGCTCAGCCGGGCCGCGACCGGCGCGAAGATGTCGCGGCCGTGGAACGTGCGGGTCACCACCGGTGCGTGCCAGGCGGGGTTGCTCAGCTCGACGGCCGCGATGACCCCGCCGAGCGCCTCGGCCGCCCCGATCAGCAGCCCGTTGTCGGGACCGACGAGCAGGCCGCCGGGCGTGCGCAGCGCGATCGGCCGGCGGGCGGTGCCGACACCGGGGTCGACGACCGCCACGTGTACGGAGGTCGGCAGGTCACCGACGGTCTGCGCGAGCACCACCGCACCCCGGGCGACGTCGCCCGGCGGGATGTCGTGCGTGACGTCGATGACGCGCGCCTCGGGAGCGATCCGGGCGATCGCGCCGTGGCAGGCGGCGACGAACCCGTCGAGCCGGCCGTAGTCGGTGGTGAAGCTGATCCACATCGTCTTTTCACTGACCTTCGATCGACAGTTCCAGGCGCAACTCGTCGTGGATGGGCACGCCGTTGTCGCCGACGGTCGGGATGCTCGGCTTCATGAGCCGCGCGCGGTCGACCGCACCGGCGTCCACGCCGACGATCCGCAGCCCGCGCCGCTGGTAGAAGCGCAGCGCCCGCAGATTGTCGTTGGTGGTGACCAGCCAGACCCGGCGCGACCCGGCGGCCCGTGCTTCGGCCACGACGGCGTCCATCAGCGCGGTGCCGACGCCGTGGCCGCTGGCGGCGGCCGCGATGCTGACGACCTCGAGCGCGTCGCCGTCGACGCGCCAGCACAGGGCGCCGGCGAGCTTGCCGTCGGCGTCGTGCGCGACCAGGGCGGGCAGCGTACGCAGGTCGATCGCCTCGTCGTGGGCGACCACGATCGGCCCGCCCCACGCCCGCCGGTGGAACTCGTCCAGCGCCTCGCGGTCGTCACCGCCGAAGGACTGGCGGATCTGCCAGGTGGTCATCGGGCTAGGTTGGCACACATGCGTTTGTGCATCTTCACCGAACCCCAGCACGGTGCCAGCTACGCCGACCAGGTCAAGGCCGCCCGCACCACCGAGGAAGCGGGCTTCGAGGGCTACTTCCGCTCCGACCACTACCTCACCATGGGCGGTTTCGACGGGCTGCCGGGCCCGACCGACTCGTGGGTCACGCTGGCCGGCCTGGCCCTGGAGACCTCGCGGGTCAGGCTCGGCACGCTGGTCACCTCGGCCACGTTCCGCCACCCGGGCCCGCTCGCCATCAGTGTGGCGCAGGTCGACGAGATGAGCGGGGGCCGGATCGAGCTCGGCTTCGGCGCGGGGTGGTACGAGGAGGAACACCAGGCGTACGCGATCCCGTTCCCGTCGGTGCGCGAGCGGTTCGACCGTCTGACGGAGCAGCTGGAGATCATCACTGGGCTGTGGGGGGTGCCGGCGGGGTCGCGGTTCAACTACTCGGGGACGCACTACTCGGTGGTCGACTCGCCCGGTCTGCCGAAGCCGGCACAGTCGCCGCGCCCGCCGATCATCATGGGTGGCGCGGGTCCGAAGCGGACGCCGGCGTTGGCGGCGCGGTTCGCGGACGAGTTCAACGTCCCGTTCCGCTCGGCGGCCGAGGCCGCCCGGATCTATCGCGTGGTCGACGACGCGTGCGTGCTGGCGGGCCGCAACGACCTGCCGGTGAAGTCGGCGGCGGTGACCGTCGTGAGTGGACGCACGGACGCGGAGGTCCGCTCGCGCTGGGGCGGCGAGGTCCTGGACACGGACTCGGGCGAGGGCGCGGTCATCGGCACGCCGGACAAAATCGTCAACGACCTCGGCGCGTACGTGGAAGCCGGCGCGACCAGGTTGTTCCTGCAGCTGCGGGATCTGCGCGACACGGACCTCATCGAGTTGATCGCTGCCGAAATCGCGCCGCAACTCGGCTGAACCGCTCGCGCCACGGTGCCGCCCAGCGGTCGAGCGCGGGCGGCACCGCGCCGGATCAGGTCCCGCTCTCCGAGGTAGGCCAGGATGAGATCGCGGAAAGGCCGGAGCGCACCCGGTTCCAGTCGACCTGCCGGGGCGCCGCGAGGCGTTCGGCCAGCCAGTGGCTCCGGCGCACGTGCTCGGCACGAAGCATCGCCAGGTCAAGATTAACGTCCGTCGGTGGGCCGGTCTGTTCCAGCACGGCGACACGTTCCTCCATCGCCGCGATGAACCGACGATCGAAATCTCGCACCGCGGCGAAGAAATCGTCCGTCGGCACGCTGACGTCGAGACGTCGCGGTCCCTCGAACGTCCCTTGGGCGGCCGGCGGGATTCGCTGGCTGATCGTCACCAGGTCGTTCCCGGCGGCCAGGTGTCGCCAGCACGTGATGTCGGGAGCGTCGGTCAAATAGCCCATATCGAGCTGATCCGCGATCAGCCCTCCGTGACCTCTTTCCGACGCACGCCGGCGTCAGGCGGCGCGACCTCGAAGGTGATCGCTCGTCAGCGTCGGGACCGGGTGGGCATCGTCGCGATGGCCCTGCCCCGGGCCGGCCCGGCGCGGCTACTCGGTCAGCGCGTCGTGTGCGGAGTGGTCGACGAGGTCCGCTGACGGCGGCGCGTAGACGTGCGGGGCCAGCCGCGCGCAGCAGCGCAGGTTGCGGTAGCGGCCCTGGTAGTCGAGGCCGTACCCGACCACGACCCCGTCCGGGACGTCGAACCCGACATATCGGATGTCGATGCCCCGGGCGCCCGGCTTGCGGAACAGGCCGCAGAACTCGATCGAGGCCGGCCCGCGACCGCGCAGATTGGTCATCAGCCACGCGGCGGTCAGGCCGGTGTCGATCACGCCGTCGACGATCAGGACGTCGCGGCCGGACACGTCGACGTCGATGTCCTTGCGCAGTCGCACCGCGCCGGAGCCGCCCTGACCGGCCCCGTACGACGTGATGCCCATCCAGGTGATCTCCACATGGCGGTGCAGGGCGCGGGCCAGGTCCACCGTGACCGTGGCCGCACCGTTGAGCACACCGACCAGGAGCGGTCGCGGCCCGCGTAGTCCGCTTCGATCCGGGCCGCCAACTCCGACACCCGGGCGGCGATCTCGTCTTCGGTCGCGAGGACCTCGGCCACGTCGTCGATCACGTGCGCGTGCTCCACGGGGCTCAAGCTACTCCTGCCGGCGGCGCACCCTCCACCACCCGAACGTGGGGCGGGCGCCCGGCCCGGCCGGCTGGCACCATCAGAGCGTGCCGCTCACCGCGTCCCGCGCCCTCGTCCGGCAGACCGAGCGCTGGTTCGTGCGGCGCGGTGTGCCGCAGATGACCGCCGGCTACGACTTCCGCCGCCACGTGCTGCCGCGCATGGTGCCCTACCTGGCCCTCGTGGCGTTCGTCGATCTGGCGTGGTTCGTCCCGCTGGTCTTCGGCGTCAGCTTCGGCACCCGCGATCTGATCGGCCTCGCCGCGCTCGTCGCGGGCGTGGCCGCCTGGCCCGTCCTGGCCGCCTGGAGCCGCCGGATGCCCAGGTTCTCGCTGGTCACGGCATGGGCACTGCTCGTCGGGTACGCCGTGCTCCTTGCCGCGGTGCCGTTGGCGGCTTTGAAGGTCGGCCTGACTGTCAAAGGTCTGACCACATACCTTTTGGCGGCCGCGGCAGCCACCGCCGGCGGATATCTGGCGGTCACCTACGGCTTGTTACCCCTGCTACGCAGCGCATTCCGGCACGCCGTCGACGACATGCGCAACAGCCTGCGGCTGCAGGGACGCGCGTTGCCGATGCTGCTGTTCGTCACGTTGTTCTTCTTCTTCACCGGCGAGCTGTGGCAGGCGATGCACCGGTTGGGCTGGGACCGCGTCGGCTGGGTGCTCGCCCTGTTCGCGGCGGTGACGATCCTGGCCAGCGCGGGCCGCCTGCGCGACGAGATCGGCCGGGTCGAGCGCGACCTGCGCCCGGAACGGCTGAGCCACGCGTGCAAGCGCACACCGCTGTCCATGGTGGACATGGCCGACGTGGCGCCGAAGGGCGACCCGCTGGCACCGGTCCGACTGACCAGCGGCCAGGTCACCAACCTGCTGGTCATCCTGGCCACCCGCCAACTCGTCCAGGCGGCGGTGGTCGGCCTGGGCCTGTTCGGCTTCTTCGTCCTCCTGGGCGTGATCGTCGTGACACGAGCGACGGCGGAACAGTGGATCGGCGAGCCCCCGGCGATGCTCGGCACGGTCCCGGTCGCGCTGCTGAAGAACGCCGCGGTGCTGGCGGGCTTCGGCAGCATGTACTTCGCGGTCAACTCGATGATCGACGCGGAACAACGCCACCAGTTCTTCGCCCCGATCCTCGACGAGGTCGAACGCATCCTGGCCGTCCACGCGGTCTACCTCACGATCCGCGACATCGTCCTCCCCAACGCCCCGGCGGCCCGCCCACGTCCCTCCACACCGGACGACGCAGTGGGGTCGGCAGCCGCGATGCCGGGCCTCACCGCTTCGCTGACGCCGAGGGACGACGACGGCTCCGCAGGGAGGCCAGCCACCGACGGCGCCGACGAGGCACCACCCGAGCCACCAGACAGCGAACCCGCGACCCCCGAAACGCAGCCGGGAGCCACGCGGATCGCTGAGGGCAGCTAGCTCCTCGGCTTCGCTGTCGCGCGGCGTCGGCGCGGCACGGCCGCTCCGGTTGGCGCCATGGCGCGTTCTGGCGCGCGGGACGAGATTCGGCTGTTCTCCGGGGGCGACCGGGCGAGGTGGCGCCTCGGGGGCATCGGCCGCCAGCGGGTGTATGCCGCGTTCTCAACGGGGTCGCAGCCCGATCCAGCCGCGAGGGTCTGCCTGGCCGACGAGGTCACAGCATGGATCGGGGCGACCCCGTTGTCGACGCGCTTCATCGGCCCGAGAGGGCTGATGCCACCACCTTCAGGTCGTCGACCAGGCCGTTGAAGGCGATGTCCTGGTTGTCCGCGCGGAGGACCGCGGAGGGGTGGATGGTCGCGACCAGCTTGCCCGGTGGCACCTCGACGCCGCCTTCGATCGGGGCGGTGCGGAAGTCGTCCGGGTGTTGGGCCGCGTCCGGCCAGGGGAGCAGCTCGCCGCGCTGGCGGGTCACCCGGAACGACGGGCCGAGCAACGCCTTCGCGGCCGTGGCGCCGAGGACCACGACGATCTCGGGCCGGAGCAGTGCGAACTCCGAGACCAGCCACGGCCGGCACGCCTCGATGTGCTGACGCTCCGGCGTCTGGTGGATGCGGCGCTTCCCCCGCATCTCGAACCGGAAATGCTTCACGGCGTTGGTGATGTACAGCGTGCCCGGGTCGATCCCGGCCGCGTCGACCGCGCGCCGCAGCAGGTGGCCGGCCGGTCCGACGAACGGCAGTCCCTTCTGGTCCTCGATGTCACCCGGCTGCTCACCGACCATCACGAGCTTCGCGTGGGCGTCGCCCCGCCCGAACACCACCTGGGTGGCGTTCTCGTAGAGCTCACACCCACGACACCCCGGCGCAGCCTGCTTCAGGTCGTCGAGGCTCCGTGCCTTGTCCGGAATAAACCGTTCCGCCCCAGCTGGGCTCTCCGTCGGCGCCATTGGGAATTTGTACCCGTTCGTCGTCACCGCAACCCGCCCGGGTCGGGCAGTCACCCGCCCGGCAGAACCGGGGGAGCGCACGCGGGCGGCGCCGGCGCGCTTCGGCTGCCGGTCGTGCGCCTCGCGCGTGCTGCGCGGCTGGCTCCCCGCGCCCCGCGTAATCCGTGGTTGCGACGGCGGCCTGGCAGCACGTGTCAGTGGCCGAGCAGGCGGGCGAGTTGGCTGCCGCAGACCAGGGCGGCGCCCGCCGGTCGCGCCTCCAGATGGAATCCGCTCGACCAGCCGGCGGGACCGCGCACGCGCGTAGGGCCCGGTGGCTCGGGTGATCAGCCGCGGGCCAGGCGGTCTCGAAGGGCGACCGAGGCGGCGGGCCAGGCTTCGGCGAGCATCGAGTACTGGACCGTGTCGCGCCAGGAGCCGTCCGGGCGGATGCGGTGGTGGCGTAGGACCCCCTCGCGCGTGGCGCCGAGGCGGGCGATGGCCGCCTGGGAGCGTTCGTTGCGGATGTCGGTGTGCCAGACCACCCGCTCCGCGCCCAAGGTTTCGAACGCGCGCGTCAGCAGCAGCAGTTTCGCCTCCGTGTTGACGCCCGTTCGCCAGGCCGCGCGGCCCAGGAACGTGTGGCCGATCGCCAGCGAGCGGCGGGCCGGCTCGACCTCGTAAAAGGACGTCGTGCCCAGGACCTCGCCCGTCGTCGCCGAGCGTTGCACCCACGGCACCCGGCCGCCGTTGTGCCACTCGGTCAGCGCACCGGCCACGTACGCCGCGACGTCGTCCCGGTCTTTCGGCAACCGCGCCGTCAGGTGTTGCCAGACCTCGGGGTTGGCCGTCGCCCTGAAGAGGTCGTCCACATGGGACATGTCCAGCGGCTCCAGGGCAACGTGCGCACCGCGCAGCGGCGCCGGCTCCAGCCAGGGGGAGCGGTGCGGCAGCAGATAGGGCGGCACCGGCGCCGCGACGCCCGCGTCGGGCTCCGGCACACCGGCCACCTGGCGCAACGGGAGGACGCCGGCCCAGTGCGGCAGGTCCAGGTCATATTCCTCCTCGCGTACGCCGCCGGTGCGTTGCCGGGCGGAGACCTCGCGCAGCGGCAACGCCAGCACCGCCGTCTCGGCAAGCTCCTTCTTGGACGGTGCGCGGGTCTGTGCGGCGCGGCCGGCGCCCATCTTCTCCACCAGCGCCGTCATCGCCGCCCGTTTCGCGGTCTCGTCGGTGACCAATGTGGCCACACCGTGCGCCACTACCGAGCGGTAGTTGGCGCTGTGGTGGAACTGCGAGCGCGCGTAGATCAGGCCGTCGAGCAGCGTGACGGTGACACAGACCCGCAGCCCCTCGTCGCGCGCGGCGAGCAGTGGCCGGCCGCCGGACGAGCCGTGCAGGTAGAGCATGTCGCCGACCCGCACGTGCAGCGTCGGCAGGACCCGCGGCTCGCCGTCGACCACGAACGCCAGCGCGCAGTGGTAGGCCTCGTCGAGAACGGCATGCACGGACGCTTCGTCGTATGCCATCCGATCGCGCGACCGGGTGGCGATGGTGCGTTCCGTCGGGGCGTACATGCTTGCCTCCCGCATTTTGTTCTAGTACATTCTTGAAACTGTGACAGCACATTATCAGATCGTCGGCGCTTCGGCGGCGGAGATTTCGGCGAGCATCGAGGGCGGCGTACGCTCCGGCGCGCTCGCTCCCGGCACGCCGCTGCCGCCGGTGCGCGGGCTGGCCGACGGTCTCGGCGTCGCCGCGGGCACGGTGGCCAAGGCCTACCAGACGCTGCGGACCCGCGGCGTCATCGAGACGGCGGGCCGCAACGGCACCCGGGTGCGCCCCCGCCCGCCGGTCGCCGGGGGCCGCGCCGGTCTCGTCGTGCCGCCGCCGACCGGGGTCCTGGACCTGCTCACCGGCGAGCCCGACCTGCGGCTGCTGCCCCACCTCGGCGCGCACATCGGCGCTCTGGCGGCTGGCGACCCGGTCGGCTACAGCCACGACGGGATGGTGCCCGCGCTGGCCGAGGCGGCCGCCGCACGGTTCGCCGCCGACGGCGTCGATGCCAGTCACCTGACCCTGACCAGCGGCGCCCTGGGCGGCATCGACCGGTTGCTCGCGGCCCACCTGCGCCCCGGCGACAAGGTGGCCGTCGAGGATCCGGGCTGGGCGGCCGTGATCGACCTGGTCGCGGCGCAGGGCCTGGAGATCGTGGGCGTTCCCGTCGACGACCAGGGCCCGACGCCGGCCGGCACGGAGTTGGCGCTGTCCGCGGGCGCACGGGCATTGATCGTGACCAGCCGGGCCCACAACCCGACCGGCGCAGCCGTCACCCGGCGCCGCGCCAGCGATCTGCGCAGGGTACTGGCGGATCACCCTGAGGCGCTGCTGATCGAGGACGACCACTCGGCCGAACTGTCCACTGTGCCCCTGCACCCGCTCGCCAAGGCGACCCGCTCGTGGGCGTTCCTGCGTTCGGTGAGCAAGCCGTACGGACCGGACCTGCGGCTCGCGGTCCTGGCCGGCGACGAGGCGACGATTGCCCGCGTGTCGGGCCGGATGCGGCTCGGCTCGGGCTGGGTCTCGACGCTGCTGCAACGGGTGGTCGCGGGCCTCTGGTCGGACCCGGCGGTGGCGGCGGGGGTGGCGGCCGCGCGGGAGAGCTACGAACGACGGCGTGAGGGCCTGCGCGCGGCGTTGGGCGCGCACGGCATCGACTGCCAGGGGCGCACGGGGATCAACGTGTGGGTGCCCGTCGGCGACGAGACGTCCGTGGTCACCGCGCTACGGGACGGGGGGTACGCGGTGGCGCCGGGGTCGCTCTACCGGATCGGCGCACCGGCCGGCATCCGGATCACGATCAGCCGCCTCGACGACGACGGGATCGAGCCGCTGGCGGCGGCCGTCGCGCGAGCCGTACGGGGTGCACCGCCGCGTGCGTTCAGCGCCTGACTTGATCAAGGAAAGCGTGACCAGCGGCGGACCTGGCAGCGATGCGGAGCGAGCGGTGTCTGGCGGGAGCAACGGTCGCGCGCCGCCGCGAACCCGAGCAAACATGCCGTAACGCGCCCTTTGTCCGCTTCTCTGACCGCGCCCCGTGTTTCTGTCGTACCTGTCGGGCAGGATTGCTGCGTGGACGTGATGGAGCAGTTCTCGCCGGCGACCAGGGAGTGGTTCGCCGCCGCCTTCGCCGCGCCCACCGATGCCCAGGCTGGCGCCTGGAAGGCGGTGGGTGCCGGCCGCAACGCCCTGGTCGTGGCCCCCACCGGGTCCGGCAAGACGCTCGCGGCCTTCCTCTGGTCGCTCGACCGGCTGGCCCGCGAGCCGCTACCGGCCGAGCGCACGCAGCGCTGTCGGGTCCTCTACGTCAGCCCGCTCAAGGCGCTCGCCGTCGACGTCGAGCGCAACCTGCGCGCGCCGCTGACCGGCATCCGGCATGCCGCCGGGCGACTAGGCCTGCCGCCACCGGACATCACGGTCGGCATGCGTACGGGTGACACGCCCGCTGACGAGCGGCGCGCGTTCGCCCGCACGCCGCCCGACATCCTGATCACGACGCCGGAGTCGCTGTTCCTGCTGCTCACCTCGGCGGCGCGCGACTCGCTGCGCGGCATCGAGACCGTGATCGTCGACGAGGTGCACGCGGTCGCCGCCACCAAGCGCGGCGCCCACCTGGCGCTCTCGCTCGAGCGGCTCGACGAGCTGCTGCCCAAGCCCGCCCAGCGGATTGGGCTGTCCGCGACCGTGCGGCCGGTCGACGAGGTGGCCCAGTTCCTCGGCGGCGCGCAGGCGGTCGACGTCGTGCGGCCGGTGACCGCCAAGACGATCGAGGTCAGCGTCCAGGTCCCCGTCGAGGACATGACGCGCCTCGACGAGGTCGAGGAGCCCGGCGAGGGCGACGAGCTGGGCACGCCCCGGCGGGCGTCGATCTGGCCGGCGGTCGAGGAGCGGGTCTACGACCTGATCACCCGGCACCGGTCGACGATCGTGTTCACCAACTCCAGACGCAGCGCCGAGCGGCTCTGCGCCCGGCTCAACGAGCTGGCCGAGGAGGCGGTCGAGGAGATCGCCGCGGGCGGGTCGGCGCGACTACCCGCCGAGATCATGGCGCAGTCCGGGGCCGCTTCCGGTGCCGCGCCGGTGATCGCGCGCGCCCACCACGGCAGCGTGTCGCGCGAGGAGCGGAAAAACACGGAAGAGGCGCTGAAGTCGGGCGTCCTGCCGGCCGTGGTCGCGACTTCCAGCCTGGAGCTGGGCATCGACATGGGCGCGGTCGACCTGGTGATCCAGATCGAGGCGCCGCCGTCGGTGGCCGCGGGGCTGCAGCGCGTCGGCCGGGCCGGCCACCAGGTCGGCGCGGTCTCCCGGGGTGTGGTCTTCCCGAAGCACCGCGGTGACCTGGTCTCCTGCGCGGTGGTCGCCGAGCGGATGGGCGAGGGGGCGATCGAGGAGCTGCGCTACCCGCGCAACCCGCTCGACGTGCTGGCGCAGCAGGTCGTCGCGATGGTGGCGCTCGACCCGTGGGCGCTCGGCGACCTCGCCGTGCTGGTCCGGCGGGCGGCACCGTTCGCCGAGCTACCCGACTCGGCGCTGCACGCGGTGCTCGACATGCTCTCAGGGCGCTACCCGTCGACCGCGTTCGCCGAGCTGCGCCCGCGGCTCGTCTGGGACCGGGCGACCGACCAGCTCACCGGCCGGCCCGGCGCCCAGCGGCTGGCCGTGACCAGCGGCGGCACGATCCCCGACCGCGGCCTGTTCGGCGTGTTCCTCGCCGGGGCCGAGCGTGCGGCCCGGGTCGGCGAGCTCGACGAGGAGATGGTCTACGAGTCCCGGGTCGGCGACGTCTTCCTGCTCGGCTCGACGTCGTGGCGCATCGAGGACATCACCCCCGACCGGGTGCTGGTCTCGCCCGCGCCGGGTCAGCCGGCCCGCATGCCGTTCTGGAAGGGCGACCAGATCGGCCGTCCGGTCGAGCTGGGCCGGGCGATCGGCACGCGCCTGCGCACGCTGGTCAAGCAGGACGAAGACGCGGCCGTCGGCGCCTTGAAGGCGGGCGGGCTCGACGACTGGGCGGCCAGCAACCTCATCGCCTACCTGCGCGAGCAGCGCGAGGCGACCCGCTCGCTGCCCGACGACCGCACGGTGGTCGTCGAGCGTTTCCGCGACGAGCTGGGCGACTGGCGGATGGCCGTCCACTGTGTCCTCGGGGCCCGGGTCAACGGGCCGTGGGCGCTGGCGGTGGGCCAGCGACTGGCGGAGCGCTACGGCGTCGACGCACAGGTGATGCCCTCCGACGACGGGATCGTCGTGCGGCTGCCCGACACAGCCGACGAGCCGCCGGGTGCCGACGTGGTGGCGTTCGACCCCGAGGAGATCGCGCAGATCGTCGAGGAGGCGGTCGGCGGCTCGGCGCTGTTCGCCGCCCGGTTCCGGGAGTGCGCGGCCCGCGCGCTGCTGTTGCCGCGCCGCGACCCGCGCCGCCGGCAGCCGCTCTGGCAGCAGCGCCAGCGCTCGGCGCAACTGCTCGACGTGGCCCGCGAGTACGCCGACTTCCCGATCACGCTCGAGGCCGCCCGCGAGTGCCTGCAGGACGTCTTCGACGTGCCCGGCCTGGCCGGGTTGATGCGCGACCTGGCCGCCCGCAAGGTGCGCCTGGTCGAGGTCGAGACCCAGCGGCCGTCGCCGTTCGCCCGGTCGCTGCTGTTCGGCTACGTGGGCGCTTTCCTCTACGAGGGCGACGCGCCGCTGGCCGAGCGCCGGGCCGCCGCGCTGGCCCTCGACTCGGCGCTGCTCGGCGAGTTGCTCGGCCGCGTCGACCTGCGTGAGCTGCTGGAGCCCGCGGTGGTCGCCGAGACCGAGCGGCAGTTGCAGTGGCTGACGCCCGAGCGGCAGCCGCGCGACGCGGAAGACGTGGCCGAGTTGCTCCGCCTGCTCGGCGACCTGTCGCCCGACGACCTGACCCGGCGGGGCGCCTCGGTCGACTGGGCCACGGAGTTGGTGGCCGCCCGCCGGGCCCTGCTCGTGCGGATCGCGGGCGAGGAACGGTTCATCGGCATCGAGGACGCGGGGCGCATGCGCGACGCCCTCGGTGTGGCGCTGCCGGTCGGGGTGGCCGAGGCCCACCTGGAGCCGGTCGCCGATCCGCTCGGTGACCTGGTCGCGCGCTATGCCCGCACGCACGGCCCGTTCGCGGCGACCACCTGCGCGGCGCGATTCGGGCTGGGCGTCTACGTGGTCGAGCAGTCGCTGCGGCGGCTGGCCGCCACCGGCCGGGTGGTCTCGGGTGAGTTCTCGCCGGGCGGCGCCGGCAGCGAGTGGTGCGACGCCGAGGTGCTGCGGATGCTGCGGCGGCGGTCGCTGGCCGCGCTGCGTCGCGAGATCGAGCCGGTCCCGCCGCGGGTGCTGGCCACCTTCCTGCCGCGCTGGCAGCAGGTCGGTTCGTCGGCCCGCGGGGTCGAGGCGGTCGAGGCCGCGATCGAGCAGCTGCAGGGCCTCGCGGTGCCGGCCTCGGCGCTGGAGCGGCTGGTGCTGCCGGCGCGGGTGGCCGACTACCAGCCGGGCTACCTCGACGAGCTGTGCGCGAGCGGCGAGGTCGTCTGGGCGGGCAGCGGCGCCATCTCGGGCGGCGACGGGTGGGTCACCCTGGCCTACGCCGACTCCGCGCCGCTGCTGCTGCCGCTGCCCGACGAGGCGCTGGCGTTGACGCCGCTGCACACCGCGGTGCTCGACGCGCTCGCCGACGGCCAGGCCCTGTTCTTCCGTACGCTCTCCGACCGGGTCGGCTCCACCGACGACGCCGACCTGGTCGCGGCCGTGTGGGACCTGGTCTGGGCGGGTCACCTCACCAACGACACGCTGGCGCCGCTGCGCTCGGTCCTGGGCGCAGGCGGCGCCCACCGGTCGCGGCCGAGTGCGCCGCGCACCCGCTACCGCCGCCCCGGCGGTCGGGCCGCGATGCCGACCCGCACGGGTCCGCCGACGGTCGCGGGCCGCTGGTCCCGGCTGCCGGAGCGCGACACCGACCCGACCAGGCGCGCGGCCACGACGGCCGAGGTGCTCCTCGAACGCCACGGCGTGGTCACCCGCGGCGTGGCCGCGGCCGAGAGCGTGACCGGCGGCTTCGCGGCGGTCTACCCGGTGCTGGCGGCGTTGGAGGAGCGCGGCGCGGCCCGCCGGGGCTACTTCGTCGAGGGTCTGGGGGCGGCCCAGTTCGCCGTGCCCGGCGCGGTCGACCGCCTGCGCGCCATCGCGGACCGCAACGACCGCGTGGAGGCGGTCGAGGAGCCCCCGGGCCGCGGCCGCGCCCGCGGCGGCTTCGCCCTGGTCCTGGCGGCCACGGACCCGGCCAACCCGTTCGGCGCCGCCCTACCGTGGCCGGACCGCGCGATCGACTCGGGCGAAGGCCAGCCGGGCGCGACCCCGGGCCACCGCGCGGGCCGCAAGGCGGGCGCACTGGTGGTCCTGGTGGGCGGCGAGCTGATCCTCTACGTCGAACGCGGCGGCCGGACCCTCCTGTCCTTCACCGACGACGCGGAGGCGCTGGCTTCGGCGGCCAAGGCACTGGCCGACGCGGTGCATACGGGGGCGTTGGGGGCACTGTCGGTCGAACGGGCTGACGGCGAGGGCGTCTACGCGTCGCCGCTGCGCGACGCGCTGACGTCGGCGGGGTTCCGGGCGACACCGCGCGGCCTACGACTACGCGGGTGACGAGGCGGAACCGCGGATCGGCTCGAACGCCCGACGCCGGTAAGCGGCCGGCGACCGGGAGGCGGTCGGGCACCCGTTCGGCTGACTGTCGCTCTGCTGCGGTCGGTGCGTAGTCCGATCAGGCCGTTGGCGGCTGAGGAGTCAACGTCGGGCCGTCGACGAGGGCGCGGCCCAGGGCATACGCGCCGAGGAGATCGTCGCCCGCGTAGGCCACCGCCGCCAAATGGGCGACGTGGGCGTCCGCGTTGACCGCCACCGTGTTGCCGCCGAGATGGGCGAAGAGCGGTGCGTCCGATATGGAGTCTCCATAAGCGACACACCGCGACCGGGGCAAGCCGTGCCGGGCCAGCAGCTCCTCGACGACCCGGACCTTGTCCGCCGGCGTCAGGATGCCCGCCGGGTCCACCGGTGTCGCGAACGGCACCGCCGGGAAGCGGGACGCGACCACCTCGTCGACGCCCTCCTCCAGCAGCAGCCGGGCGAAGAAGTCCGGGGACATCGTGATCACCGCCGACCGCTCACCCCGCGCCCGGATGTCGGCGCACACCTCGCGGATCCCGGACAACCACGGGCTTCCGGCATACACCGCGGCCACCAACTCGACCGTCAGCGCGTGCCAGAGCCGGCGCACACCACGGGCGAAGCCCACCGTGTCGATCTCGCCCGCCATGAACGCCGCCTCCAGCGCGGCTACCTGGTCGACCGTGCCCGTCGCCGCGGCGATCTGCAGGCTGGCCGACGAGCCGCGCAGCAGCGTGCCGTCCATGTCGAAGACATGGAGGACCGTCATGACAGCATCTCCCGCGCCGCGGCCAGGAAACGGTCCTCGGCGGCCGCCGACTCGGGCGAGGTGTCGCGCGCCGTCGGGAAGTCGTGCAGCAGGCCGGCCTCACGCCAGTGCCGCACCGGTACGCCCGCCGACGCCAACCGGGCCGCGTACGCCTCGCCCTCGTCCCGCAAAGGATCGTGCTCGGCGGT
The DNA here is from genome assembly GCF_016862555.1 of Asanoa siamensis. Classification (GTDB taxonomy): domain Bacteria; phylum Actinomycetota; class Actinomycetes; order Mycobacteriales; family Micromonosporaceae; genus Asanoa; species Asanoa siamensis. Next base: position 36,629 of record NZ_BONE01000048.1, read on the forward strand.
GACGATCAGCGCCGGCGGCTGCGCCGCCACGTCCGCCACCAGCAGGTTCACCGCCGCCGACGAGCGGATCGACGCGTCGGGCAGCCACCAACCGATCCACCGGCGCAGCACGTCGGGGTCCAGGAACGGGTTGTCGGCCTCCGACCGCACACTCGGCGAGCTCAGCGTCGGGTCGGCGTTCGGGCAGACGAGCACCTGCGCCACCAGGCCGGGTACGCGCAACGCGACCAGCGCCGCCACCATGCCGCCGGACGAGTCGCCGGCCACCGCGAGCGGCAACCCGCCGCCGGCCAACGACGTCAGCACCGCCTCCGCGTCGTCGATCGCGGCCGGCCACGGATGCTCCGGCGCCCGCCGGTAGTCGACCGCGACCACGGTCGCGCCCGTCGCCGCCGCGAGCCGCCGGCACTGCGGATCGTGCGTGTCCAGGTCGCCGATGACGAAGCCGCCGCCGTGGAAGTAGGCGACCACCGAGGCGGCGTCCGGCTGGTAGACCCGCACCGGGACGCCACCCAGGAGGCGGTCCACAGCGGGCATCGACGGCCCGGGCCGGCGCGCGGCCGCCCGGGCCCGGGCACCTTCCCGGAGTGCGGTGATCTCCTCGGCCATCGTCCCAGCCTAGGTCCCGCCCGGCGGCCCGGCCCAACAAGATCAAAGCCAGCCAAAGATACTCAGCCGCCCGTGAACGCTTCCTCCGCCTCGCGGTCCAGATCGGTCAGCGCCCGCTCCGCGATCTCCGCGAGCGCCGGCTCCTCGAGCCCGTCCGCCGCCAACGTCAGCACGGCGACGGCACCGCCGGCCGGCTCGTCCTGCACCACCAGGTCCGCCTGCCACACGCCGCCGACCTGGTGCCAGCTCGCGGACAGCCCCGGCGCCATCCGGGGCGCGGTGCGGTGCAGCGCCTCGGGCAGCCACGCCGACGCGCGCGCGGGATCCGTGGCCGTGTTGTACACGACCTCCGGCTCGGCCGACATACCCAGCTCACGACGTACGCCCATGCCTCAAGCCCTACCCACCGCGGAGAGGGCGAAACGGTCAGGTGGCCGAGGCCGCGACCTCGCCACTGCGCCGCAGGTGTTGCCAGCGCAACAGGCCGCCGGTGAGCGCCGTGGCCGCGGCGTGCACGAGCACCAGGTACATCACCTGGCGGTAGACGAGTTGCTGGAAGGGGAGCGCCCAGAGTGGTCGCAGCGGCTCGCGGTCGAGCCGGAACGCCAGGACCGCGGTGATCACCTGGATCACCAGCACCGCGAGCCAGGCGACCAGCGCCTCGACCCGGTCGAGGAAGAACACGCCGTAGACGGCGACGATGTCCAGCACGGGGGCGAGCAGCGGCAGGACCACCGAGAACAGCGCGATGAACGGCAGCCCGCGCCGGCCGAACCGGCCCGAGGCCCCGCGCTCGCGCAGCGCCCGGCGGTGCCGCCACATCGCCTGCATCGTGCCGTAGCTCCACCGGTACCGCTGCCGCCACAGCTCCGGCAGCGTGCTCGGCGCCTCGGTGCGGGCCAGCGCGGTCTCCTCGTACACCACCTGGAACCCGGCCCGGTGGATCGCCATCGTCAGGTCGGTGTCCTCGGCCAGCGTGGCCCGGCTCAGCCCGCCCGCCGCCAGCACCGCCTCGCGCCGGAAGCCGCCCAGCGCACCCGGGATCGTCGGCATGCAGTGCAGCGTGTCGTAGAGCCGCCGGTCGAGGTTGAACCCGATCACGTACTCGATGTGCTGCCAGCGCCCGATGATCCGGCGCCGGTTGCCCACCTTGACGTTGCCGGCGACCGCGCCCACCGCGGGGTCGGCGAACGGCTGCACCAGCCGGTGGATCGCGTCGCGCTCGACGACGGTGTCGGCGTCGACCATCACCAGCAGGTCGTGCCGGGCCAGCGCGACACCGGCGTTCAGCGCCGCCGCCTTCCCGCCGCCGGGCACCCGGACCACCCGCACGTTGGGCAGGCCGAGCGCCTCCACCTCCTCGGCCGTGCCGTCGTCGGACTCGTCGTCGACGACCAGCACCTCGACCTCCGGATGGGTGCCGGTGGCGAGGCTGCGTACCGCGGCGGCGATGGTCTTGACCTCGTTGTACGCCGGCACGATCACCGTGACCGGCGCGTTCACCTCGGGCCCCCACGACCAGGTGCGGGCGCGGCGCCGGCGGGCGTGGCGGAGGGCGAAACCGAAGAGCACGAGGGTACGGGCCAGCGTCAGCGTCCCGACCAGCAACAGCAGCACCCAGAGCAACCGCCCGGTGCCGTCGGCGATCTTGACCGCCCAGACCAGCAGGCCGCCGCGCACCTGGTCGCCCGTGGAAGCGTGGCCCGCCGCCAGACCCGGCGCCGCACCGCCGAACGCACCCTCCACAGTGGTGAAGCGGTAGCCCTGCGCGCGCATCGCGGGGATGAACGTGTCGAGCGCCGCCACCGTCTGTGACCGGTCGCCGCCCGCGTCGTGCATCAGCACCACCGCGCCGTGCCCGTCCTCCGGTGTCGAACTGCGCACGATCGCGTCGACGCCCGGCCGGGCCCAGTCCCGGCTGTCGGTGTCGTCGAAGACCGAGACCATGTCCTGACCGCCCGCCGCGCGGACCACCGACCAGTGCTTGTCGTCGAGCGAGTCCACTCCGCTGGAGTACGGCAGCCGCAGCAGCGGAGTCGTCACGCCGGCGGCGTACGCGATGGCCGACCGGGTCTGGCTCAGCTCGAGCCGTTGCCGCCAGCCGGACAGCCCGGCGAGGTCGGGGTGGGTGAACGTGTGCGCGCCGACCTCGTGCCCCTCGCGCACCATCCGCTCCACGAACTCCGGGTAGCGGCTGGTCTGCGAGCCCAGGACGAAGAACGTGGCCGGGACGCCGTGCTTGTGCAGCACGTCCAGCACCTGCGGGGTCCACAGTGGATCAGGACCGTCGTCGAAGGTGAGTACGATCGTGCGGTCCGGGACCCGGTGGGCGACGGCCCGGCCGTCCCGGGCGTCGACCACCGGGCCGCCCTCGCGGACCGCCGCCGGCACTCCGCTCTGCCGTCCCGGCTCGCCCTCGTTGTCGGGCGCGAAGCGCGAGTTCGCGTACGCGCCGATCGCGAGCAGGTTGGCCAGCACCAGCGTGCCGATGCCGGCGAGGATCCATCGCCGCCCGGAGAACCGGGACCGTCCGGGCTCGGGCAGGACGACGTGCTGCGTGTCGCCGATGCGCTGGCCCCCTCGCCAGGTGCCCATCAGCCGATCTCCACCACCTGGGTGAGCCAGAGCAGGGCGAGCAGCGCGAGGACGAGCAGCGAGACGGCGTACAGCGTCCACCGTAGGCGCCGGCCGCGGCGGCCGCTGTGGTCGACGAAGATGGCCTGCGTGGCGTCCGGGAGACGGATGACCCGGGTGCCGACGTCCGGTTTGTCGACCCGGGCCCGCACGGTGTGGCGGGTCGAGGGCCGCGGGGCGTCCAGCCGGACCGGGTCGGCGGTTCGCGCGCGACCTACGAAACGCTTGGCCATGGCGAAAGCGTAGGTTTCTCACCCGACCTTCGCATGATCAACTAACGGACGAGCACTGCGGAAAGGTCGCTGTGACGCTGACGACCTGACGGGGTCAGGTCGCCAACGCTTCGGCCACCGCCCGATCAAGGCCCAGCGCCGCGCCCTGCCGGCGGGCCCGGTCGAACGTCGCGTTCCCCAGCTTGCGGCGCAGCGAGTCCTCGTCCGGGCCGTCGTCCGGCCACGACAGCACGTACGCGCCGAGCCACGTCGCCCCCGACGGCGTCTGCAGGGCCGCGGCCGCCGCGGCCAGCCGCACCGCCCGCTCCGGCTCGCCCAGCCGGGCGTCCAGATCGCCCAGCGCCGCGATGAACAGCGGCGGGCTGTTGGTGTCGCCCTTGCCGTAGGCCGCCGACAACCCGTCGGCCAGGTAGTCGTGTGCTTCGGCGAAGTCGCCCCGGGCCATCGAGTTGAGCGCCAGGCTGTAGAGCGCCACCGAGGTGCCCACCGAGTCGTCGGCCTGCTGCGCGGCGACCAGCGCCTCGTGGAACTCGTCCGCCGCCCCGTCGTGGTCGTCCTCCAGCATCGCGATCGTGCCGAGCCGGCTGTGGTGGACGCTCGTCTGCCAGTCGTCGCCGATCTGCGCGGACAGCCGGCTGGCCTCCTCGATCAGCGGCCGCGCCCGGTCGAAGTCGTACTGGATGATCGCGAGGTGGCCCAGCGGCCCGGCGGCGCGGGCGATGCCCTCCATGTCGCCGACCTCGCGCAGGATCAGCAGGGCCCGCTCCAGCCGGGGCCCGCCGCGGGCGAGGTCACCGCTGGCCAGCGACATCGTCCCCGCCGAGAGCAGCGCGCGGCCGTACCCGCGGCGGGACAGGTATTCGCTCATCTCGAAGATCCGGGTCAGGTAGCGCAGCGCCTCGTCGATGTGCCCGTGCAGCCACCAGAACACCCAGATCGCCTCGGCCAGCCGCAGCGCGGACTCGGGGTCGTGGCGGTCCAGGAACCAGGTCATCGCCGCGGTCAGGTTGTCGTGCTCGGTCTCGAGCCGGTCCAGCAGCCCGGTCTCGGCCAGCCGGTTCAGGCTCGACTCCGCCGTCAGCGCCAGGTCGAGGTAGTGGGCGGCGTGGGCCTGGTGCGCGGGATCCCAGTCGGGCCCGTCGCGGAGCTGGTCGAGGGCGAACTGGCGGATGCTGTCGAGCATCCGGAACCGGGTCTCGTCGGCCGGCTTGCTCACCTGGCGCACCAGGCTGCTCTGCACCAGCCCGTCGAGCGAGTCCACGACGTCGTCGTCCGCGCCCGCGCCGACCGCTTCCGCCGCGTCGAGGGTGAAGCCGCCCGTGAACACCGCGAGCCGGCGGAAGAGCCGGCGCTCGCTGAAGCTGAGCAGGTCGTAGCTCCAGCCGACGGTGTCACGCAGGGTGCGCTGCCGGTCGGGCAGGTCGCGCGCACCGCCGGTGAGCAGCTCCAACGGCCGGCCGAGGCGCTGCAGGATCGCGGCCGGCGGCAGCACGCGGATCTTCGCGGCGGCCAGCTCGATCGCCAGCGGGAGCCCTTCCAGCCGCCGGCAGATCTCGACGACGGCCGGCAGGTTCTCCTCGTTGAGGCTGAACGCGCCCGAAGCGGCCCGGGCGCGGTCGACGAAGAGCCGCACCGAGCCGTAGTGGCCGACCACGTCCAGCGTGATGTCCCGGTCGGGGATCGCCAGCGGCTCCAGCGCGAACGCGTGCTCGCCGCTGATCCGGATGGGGGAGCGGCTGGTCACGAGCGCGGTCACGCCCGCCGCGCCGGCCAGGATGTCGGCGACCACCGGTGCGGCCTCCGCGACGTGCTCGAAGTTGTCGACCACGAGCAACATCTGGCGGGTACGCAGGAACGCCACGATGTCGGCCAGCGGGCGCCAGGTGCTCGACGTGCGCAGCCCGAGCGCGCGGGCGATCGCGTCGACGACCAGGTCGGGGGTGTTGACGGTGGACAGCTCCACATAGCCGATGCCGTCCGGGAACAGCCGCCGCAGCCGCTCGGCGAGGTCGGTGGCGAGCCGGGTCTTGCCGACCCCGCCGGGCCCGGTCAGGGTGACCAGGCGCACGTCCTCGTCCGTGAGCAGCTCCGTCAGCGCGGCGATCTCGAGGTCGCGGTCGAACATCTGCGTACGCGCGACCGGGATCGCCGCCGGCGGCGCGGTCTCGGGCCCTACCCCGCTTTCCTGGAACCGCTCGGTGAGCAGCACCGCGATGTCGTGCTCGACCAGCCGGCGCAGCTCGCGGGCGTCGGAGAAGCGGCGGAACGAGACGTCGGCGCTCGACTCGATGTCCTCGATCAGCGCGGCCAGCCGCGGGTCCCGCCGGGGTGCCGGCGTCTTGACGTAGATCAGCCGGGGCATGTCCGAGGCCAGCCGGTACTCGTCCTCGATGCCGGACAGCGACGCCCCCGGGGCGATCCAGCCGTAGTCCTCGCCGTACACCCCGATGAAGACGTGGCTCTGCGCGATGTCGGCGCGGTAGACGTCGCGCGGCGCGTGGGGCCGGCCACAGTCCTCGCACATCACCGGCGCCAGGTGCAGCCGGCGCACGGCCTCGCTGACGGCCGTCCGCTCGATCGAGAGCTCATCGAGCGTGGAGCTGACGAACACCCGCAACCGCTGGTCCGGAGTCTGGATCAGCTCGGACGGCGTGGTAGGGGTCGACACCTCGACACGGTACGCCGCGGGCGTGCGCGCTGTGGTCGCCCGCGCCCCGAGCGGGGTGTGAGCAGCGTGACAAAGCGGGTCAGGCCTCGCCGGGTAAGGCGGTGTTGTCCGGTCAGTCCCTTACGGTGCCGGGTGTCGGCCGTTAACCTGCCGCTCATGGATGTCTCGGCCGTTCAGCGGCGCACGCTCCGGCTGCTGTTCGGCACGCAGATCCTGGCCGGGATCGGCACCACTGTCGGGATCGCGGTCGGCGCGCTGCTGGCCGCCCGGATCGGCGGCACCGCCGTCTCCGGCGTCGCCTCCAGCGCCCTGGTCATCGGCGCCGCCGCCCTGGCCATCCCGATCAGCAAGATCACGACAGCGTACGGGCGGCGCAGCGGCCTGGTCACCGCGTACGCCGTCGGGGTCGTCGGTGCCGTCCTGGTCGTGCTCTCCACCGTGACCGGCAACCTGCCGCTGCTGCTGGTCGGGTTCGCCGCCTTCGGCGGTGGGTCGGCCGCCAACCTGCAGGCCAGGTACGCCGCGATCGACCTCGCGACCCCCGACCGCCGCGCCCGCCAACTCGCCGTCGTCGTCTGGGCGACCACCCTCGGCGCCGTCGCGGCTCCCAACCTGACCGCGCTCGCCGACAGCGGCGGGATCCGGCTCGGCCTGCCGGCGCTGGCCGGCCCGTTCGCGGCGAGTGTGCTGGCGTTCACGGTCGCGGCGATCCTGCTGTTCGTGTTCCTGCGGCCCGACCCGTTCCTGACGGCCCGCGCGGTCGCGCCCGCCGCGAGCCTGCCGGGCCGGCCGACCGCCCGCGACGGCTTCCGCGCGGTGTTCGGCAACCAGACCGCCCGCCTCGGCGTCGCCGCCGTCGCGGTCGGCCACCTCGTCATGGTCGGCGTGATGTCGATGACGCCGGTGCACATCGACCAGGAGGGCGGCCACGCCGAGGCCGACGTGCTGCGGATCGTCGGGATCGTGCTCAGTGTGCACATCGTCGGCATGTACGCGTTCTCGCCGCTGATCGGCTGGCTGGCCGACCGGCTGGGCCGTCGCGTGGTGGTCCTCGCGGGCGCCGCGGTGCTGGTCGCCGCGTGCGCGGTGTCCGGCGCGTCCGGCCACTCGACCCCGTGGCTGACGGTCGGCCTGTTGCTGCTGGGCCTGGGCTGGTCGGCCACGATGGTGGCCGGCTCGACCCTGTTGTCCGAGTCCGTCGCCGTCGACGTCCGGGCCGCCGCCCAGGGCCTGTCCGACACGCTGATGGGCGTCGCGGGAGCGGCGGCCGGCGCCCTGAGCGGCGTCGTGGTGGAACTCGCGGGATATCCGGTGCTGACACTGCTGGCCGCTACTGCGGTCATCCCCCTCGTCGCGCTAGCGTTACGCCCGTTGCCCACCGGGCCGGCACCTTCTTCCTCCGGCCCGGTCGGGCACCCCACGGCCGTCAACTCGATCGACGGTGGAGCCACCAGAAGCTGAGCACCGCCAGCGCGGCGGCGAGGGCGACGAAGACGCCGGCTTCGATCCACTGCAGGGTCCAGAACTGGTTGCCCGGGTGGTAGACGACGTCCTGGCGCAGGCCGAGCGTGCCGACCCAGTCGGCGCACGAGCCGTTGGGCATGTCCGGGCCGCACCTCGTCGGGTCCGCGGGACCGGTGAACACCTCGCCGGTCGTGGTGATCGGCCGGTTGGTGATCGTCCAGGCGTCGGCGACCGGGTCGGGCTCGATCAGCATCTCGCCGCTCTGACTGATCATCAGGGCGTCCAGCTTTCCCATGTCGAGCGCCGGGGTCTCGTGCGTCGCGGGCGCCAGGTGGGTGCGCAGCCAGAGCGGCATCGCCGCGACCGCGGCCGCGTACCCGATCAGGGTCGTCGCCATCGCCGGCACCGTCCGGCGGACCAGCATGCCGACGGTGACGCCGAGCATGAAGGCGAAGAGGGCGTACGCGACGGGTACGACGCCGCGGGCTCCGAACACCAGTGGGGTGATCCGGTCGGCGGCGGCGCTGTCGACGCGGCCCGCCCACGCGGTCACCGCCCAGCTCAGCAGGCCGATCGCGGCGGCCGTCGCGGCGCCGACCAGCCCGAGCTTGGTGGCCAGCCAGCGGGTCCGGGTGATCGACTGGGTCCAGGCCACGCGATGCGTACCCGCCTCGATCTCGCGGGCGACCAGCGGCGCGCCCCAGAAGACGCCGATCAGCGGCGGAGCGGCGTACATGACGGCCATGGTCGTGTAATAGATCGTGCCGCTCGCGCTGTTGTGGAACCGCGTGAGGAAGGACTCGACCGTGTCGGCGCAGTCGGTCCGGCAGGCGGCGACGCCGGAGTAGAGGTCGCTCACGCCGCCCGCGCTGATCATCAGCAGGGCGGCGACGACGGCCAGCGCACCCGCGGCGACGACGGCCGGCGTGCGGAACTGGCGCCAGGTGAACCAGATCATCGGGCGGCCTCCAACTCGGGCCGGTGCGCCGCGACGGACCGCGACAGGTAGGCCAGGACCAGCTCCTCGAGGGTGAGCTGTTCGACGGTGAGCGACGGGTCGTCGATCGGCACGACGCTGCGGACGACGAACGTGGACTGCCGGCCGGTGGCGCTGTGCTCGATCACCTCGGCGCCCGCGGGCAGGTCGGCGGCGTCGCGCCGGGCGCCGGTGAGCCGGTAGTGGGTGCCCATGAGCTCGTCGACGTCGCCCGCGACCCGGACCCGGGACGCGGTCAACACGATCAGGTGGTCGCAGACCCGTTCCAGGTCGGAGACGAGATGGGACGAGAGGATCACGCTGGTACGGTGCTCCGCCGTGTGCGCCATCAGCGCGCGCAGGAACTCGCGCCGGGCGATCGGGTCGAGGCTGGCCACCGGCTCGTCGAGGACCAGCAGCTCGGGGCGCTTCGCGATGGCCATGGTCAGGGCCAGTTGGGCGCGCTGGCCGCCGGAGAGCCGGCCGGCCTTCTGCCGCGGGTCGAGGCCGAGCGCGGCGATCCGCTCGCCGGCCACCGCCTGGTCCCACCGCGGGTTGGTGCGGGCGCCGAACCGCAGGTGGTCGGCCACGGTCAGGTTGGCGTACGTGGCTGCGTCCTGCGCCACGAAGCCGACCTTAGCGAGCTGGTCGGGACCGGCGCCGGGGCGACCGCCGAGGACCGTGATCGTGCCGGCGGTCGGTGTCAGCATGCCGACAGCGAGCTGCAGCAGGGTGGTCTTGCCGGCGCCGTTCGGGCCGACGAGGCCGACGACCCGGCCGGCCGGGACGTCCAGGGTGCAGTCGGCCAACGCCTCGCGTCGCCCGTACCTCTTCGTCAGGTTTTCCGCTCGCAGCACCGTCATGCTCGTGCCTCGCTCTCCGACTGGGCGCGGAAGGTGGTGGCGAACAGCGCCTCGATGCTCTCCGGGTCGAGGCCCGCCTTCCTGGCCTTGCGCAGCCAGGCGCGCAGCTCCTCGCGCAGCGGCTCGACGGCGGCGGTCTCCGCGTTGAGGGTGCGGGCGACGAACGTGCCGACCCCGGGACGGGCGCTGACCAGGCCCTCGTACTCCAGCTCCCGGTAGGCCTTGAGCACGGTGTTCGGGTTGATCGCGACCGTGGCGACCACGTCCTTGATCGTCGGGAGCCGGTCACCCTCGCGCAGCAGGCCGAGGCGCAGCGCCTGGCGGACCTGCTGGATGAGCTGCATGTAGGGAGCGACGCCGGAACGACCGTCCAGATGAAACTCGATCATGCCCTTCTCGCATTTCTCTAGTTTCATAGGACTATAGGGTGCGCCGGTGGTGTGGGGTCAAGCTCATGGGGCTGGGGATTAACTGAGAGTCGCCGACCCGGCGTAGGTTGGCTATCCGGTTGTCTTCCTTGACGAGGGGTGCTGGGACTGTGCGGTTGACCGATTTCTGGGCGCGGCTCGAGCAGGCGTTCGGGCCCGGCTACGCGGCCAGCATCGCCAGCGACCAGGTGTTGCCGCAGCTCGGCGGGCGGACCGTCGAGCAGGCGTTGGCCGCGGGCGTGGAGACGGTGGTGGTCTGGCGGGCGGTCGTGGCCGCCTACCCCGACAGGGTGCCGGCCCGGTTGCGGTGAGCGGGTCTTCACGTTCGGCGTGTCGACTCCGCGTAGAACACCTGTTCGGCTAGAGTCCTCACCTGGCGGTTATCCACAGGCGCGGCACGGCGGCTGTTTTCTGTCATACCCAGCGCCTAGGTTGTCCGCGTGACGAAGAGTTCGAAAATGCCGGCGAAGGCAGGGGTGGCGGCGATGGCGACAGGGCCAGATCGGGACAAGGCGCTAGACCTTGCTCTCGCGCAGATCGACAAACAGTTCGGCAAGGGTTCGGTGATGCGGCTGGGAGAGCGGCCGGTCATCCAGACGGCGGTGATCCCGACCGGGTCCATCGCGCTCGACGTGGCGCTCGGCGTCGGCGGCCTGCCGCGCGGGCGGGTCATCGAGGTCTACGGTCCGGAGTCCTCCGGCAAGACGACGGTGGCGCTGCACGCCGTGGCCAACGCCCAGCGGGCGGGTGGCATCGCGGCCTTCATCGACGCGGAGCACGCGCTCGATCCCGACTACGCCAGGGCGCTCGGTGTCGACACCGACGCGCTGCTGGTCTCCCAGCCCGACACCGGTGAGCAGGCGCTCGAGATCGCCGACATGCTGATCCGCTCCGGCGCGCTCGACATCATCGTCATCGACTCGGTGGCGGCCCTCGTGCCGCGCGCCGAGATCGAGGGCGAGATGGGCGACAGCCACGTGGGTCTGCAGGCCCGCCTGATGAGCCAGGCGCTCCGCAAGATCACCGGTATCCTCAACAACTCGGGCACGACCGCGATCTTCATCAACCAGCTCCGCGAGAAGATCGGCGTGATGTTCGGCAGCCCGGAGACCACGACCGGTGGCCGGGCGCTGAAGTTCTACGCCTCGGTCCGCCTCGACGTGCGCCGCATCGAAAGCCTCAAGGACGGCACCGACGTGGTCGGCAACCGCACCCGCGTCAAGGTCGTCAAGAACAAGGTCGCGGCGCCGTTCAAGCAGGCCGAGTTCGACATCATGTACGGCAAGGGCATCTCCCGCGAGGGCTCCCTGATCGACGTGGGCGTCGAACAGAACATCATCCGCAAGTCGGGCGCCTGGTACACCTACGACGGCGACCAGCTCGGCCAGGGCAAGGAAAAGGCCCGCGAGTTCCTCAAGGAAAACCCCGACGTAGCCGCCGAGATCGAAAAGAAGATCCTCGAAAAGCTCGGCGTAGGCCAGGGCGCCGGCGACGCGGCCGGCGGCCTCGAGTTGCCGCCGGTCGACTTCTAACGAGCTGACCGGCCATGGCCGGTCGACGCAGGGGTGCCCGTTCCGGCCGAGGCTGGGACGCGGCACCACCACGTCCACGCACCCGCCGCCCCCATCCGGCGCCGGACGGCGAGACCCAGACGGACCCGGCGGCCGAGTTCGCCTGGCCGGAGGGGGCGGAGCCCCTCGACGACCCGTGGGGCGGCCGAGCGGCGGTCCTGGACCACGAGGGGCCGTCACCGTCCGCGGACGCTGACGCTCCGGCCACCCGGCGCGGCGGTCGCAGCCGCCCAGCCGGCGACGGCTCGGATGCCGGTGCGGGCGGTGGTTGGTCTGCGCGGGGTGGTCGCGGTGCGGGTCGGCAGGGCGGCGATGCCGCCGGTGACGGCTCGGGCAGTGGTTGGTCTGGGCGGGCTGATCGCGGTGTGGGCGGGTTTGGCGACGGCGACGCGGCTGGCGACAGCTCCGACGCTGGTGCGAGCGGCAGGTGGTCCGCCCGCGGTCGCGCCGGTGGTGGCGGTGCGGGTCGGTTCGGCGGCGATGCCGCCGGTGACGGCTCTGACGCTGGTGCGGGTGGTGGCCGCGGTGGCTGGTCCGGGCGAGGTGGTCGAGTCGGTGGCGGTCGCGGTCGTGGGCGGTCCGGCGGGTTCGGCTCGTCGGGACGCGCGGCGTCCGGGAGCGGCACGGGTGCTCCCGCGTCGCCGGCCGACGAGGCCGAGATGGCCCGGGAGATCTGCCTCCGGCAACTCGCGGTGCGGCCACGCACCCGCGCGGAACTGGCGCGCGCACTGGCCCGCCGGGGCATCTCGGAGGAGACGGCGGCCGCGGTACTCGACCGCTACGACGAGGTCGGCATCATCGACGACGCGGCGTTCTCCCGGGCGTGGGTGAGCAGCCGCCACGCGGGCCGCGGGCTGGCCCGCCGGGCGCTGGCCAACGAGCTACGCAAACACGGCGTCGACTCCGAGACGGCCGGCGCGGCCCTCGAACAACTCGACGACTCGACCGAGGCCGACACCGCCCGCGCACTGGTGGACCGCAAGCTCCGCACGGTCCGCGGCGACCCGGAACAGGTGTTCCGGCGACTGGTCGGCATGCTGGCCCGCAAGGGCTACGCCCCGGGCGTCGCGATCCGCGCGGTCAAGGACGCCCTGGCGGCGCAGAGCGCCGAAGCAGCCGAGTTCGCCGACAACGTCGACGTCGACGCCCTGGCCGAGGCCCAGTCCTCGATGGACACGGACGCCGACCTCACCCGCCCGACGGACGCGGACTAGCAATCGAACGATCTTCCCCGGCCGTCGCCCGCGACGCTGGCGCGACGGCGCCGCGAGCCGCGGCCACGAAACTGCGGTCACCGCGCCCGCGCCCGCAGCCGAACGAGCGTCGGTGGCGCATTCGCGCGGAGGGCGTAGCAGGGGGAGCCCGCGCTGCGGCCGCCGCGCGGGCAAAACGACGGTTGGTGCCGGCATCGGCGCCGTAGTTGGTGGCGTCACCGGGGAGCATGCGCCGGGGCCGCGGGCGCGGCAGAACAACGGTCGGTGCCGGCACTCGCGCCGGCGGCGTCGCGAGGGGGCGCGCGCCGCGGCGGCCGCGCCAGGGCCAAACGGGCACCGGTGCCGGCATTCGCACCGGCGGCATCGCCGGGGGAGCGACGTGCGGCGGTGGACGCGCCCGGGCCGGACGAGGGTTGGTGCGGGCGTTCGTTGCCTGGCGGGTGGCGTCATGAGGGAGTAGGTGCGGCGGTCGCCGCGCCTGCGCCGGACGAGGGCTGGCGCGAGCGTTCGTTGCCCGGCGGGTGGCGTCGTGGAGAGAGCAGGTGCGGCGGTGGCCGCGCCTGGGCCGGACGAGGGCTGGTGCGGGCGTTCGTTGCCTGGCCGGTGGCGTCGCGGGGGAACATGCGCCGCCGGCAGCCGTGCCCCGGTTAGGCGAGGGCTGGGTGCCGGTGTTCGCGTCGTGGCCGGTGGCGTTGCGGAGGGGCATGGCCGCGGCGCCCGCGCCCGCGCTAACGAGAGCCGGCGTCCGCGCTATGGCCGGCGGCGTCACCGTAGGAGCACGCGCCGTGGCCGAGGCCGAACAGCGGTCGCATCGGCATCCGCGCCGTGGCCGGTGGCAGCGGTGCTGGCGCGCCCTCACCTCGGGAAGCGCGCTGGGACCGATGACCGCGCGTACCCGCATCCGAGCCGCTGCGACGGCATCGCTGCTGACCACGGCTCCTCGCAGGGACCAGCGACCCACCCGCATCGACGTCCGCGGCATCGCTGCTGGCCCGCGCACCACGGCACCCGCGCGGCAACGACCACTCGCACCGACATCCGAGCGTGAGCCAGCAGCCCTACCGCCGCCCCGGCCTACTCCGGCAGCCAGCGCAGCCACTCCGGATCGTGGGCGAACCCGGTGCGTTCGTAGAACGGCACCGCCTCCGGACTCGAGTGGACCGTCACGTGCTCCAACCCCAGCGCCCTGGCCTCCGCCAGCACCGAATCCATCAACGACCGACCCACCCCAGCCCCGCGCAGATCGGGGACCACGTACACCGACTGCACGTCGCCGCTGCGGCGGGTGCGGCGTTTGGGCGTCGGGACCCGGTCCGCGATCATCAGCCAGGCCATGCCGACGAGCTCGTCGGCGTCGCCGAGCGCGACGAACGGTAGGTGGGTCGCGCTGTTTCTGACCAGCCACTCACTGAACAGACCGACGAACTCCGCCCGGTCCGTGCCCCCGTACCCGCGTTCCTCCGTCAACCGCCGCCAGCGTAGGCCCGCCAGCGCCGGGCCGTCCGCCGTCGTGCCGCGTCGGATCGTCACCGTCATGCCGAAACCTCCAAGATGGCCTCGACCCCGCGCGCGAACAGGTCGTCGTCACTCCACGCGTCGTCGAGATGGCCCGAGGCGACGAGCGTCGGATACAGGTCGGGCGCCGAAGAGACATAGTCCCGGGCCGCCGCGCGCGACGACGACGAGCCGTCCGACGAACGCTGCCACGTCGACTCCGTCAGCGCCGCCCCGATCACGAAGTTGGCCAGCAGCCGGGTCACCACCGCCAGACGGACGCCCGAGAAACCGCCCCGGACCAGCGCCGACTGCAGGAACTCGGTGCGTGCCAGTACGTTCGGCCCGAGCAGTGGCCGACCCACCAGGCCGGGCGCCCACGGATGTCGGAGCATCACCGCGCGCCACCGGCTCGTCAAGGCCAGCACGTCAGCCCGCCACTCGCCGGCCCGCGGCACCTCCACCTCGCCGAAGACCGCGTCCAGCGCCAGGTCGAGCACGTCGTCCCTGGTCGCCACGTGCCAGTAGAGAGCGGTCGCCGTCACCGCGAGCCGGGACGCCAACCGGCGCATCGTCAAGCCGTCGACCCCACCCTCGTCGAGCACCGACACGGCGGCGTCGACGATCCGTGGCCTGGTCAACGGCAAAGGCCGGGGATCACGGTGCGATTCGGGACGGAGCCAGACCGTCGCGTTCATGGCCACACCCTATTACAGTGTGCAACCAACTTAACGTCGTTAAGGACGGGCCGAAGACATGCCGACGATCCGCATCCAGCTCGACACCGACCGCGCCACCGCCAAGAAGGCGATGCGGCTCCACCGGGACGGCAAGATCCACCACGAGTCCCGCGAGGCCGCCCGCGACGCGGTCCACCGTCAGGGCCGGATCCCGGCCGCGGAGCCCGTCTTCGTCGGCGTCACCAACGGCGAGCCGAAGAAGCTGCTCTACGACGTCGAGGTCCATCTGGACACCGAGGGCCACCGGTGACTGTGGACAGCGGCTGTGGCACCATCGGGTATCCACGGTGTGCGACCGCGCGATTACCGACACGCCACGTGGATGTTGTTGGCAACTTCAGTTCCAGTTCGAAGCGTGTTGAGCAGGGGGTGAGCGCATAGGTGCCCTATGTCCCTCGCCCAGCCGGATCATGAGTCCTTGACCGAACGGCCCCTCGCGACCTAGCCTCGCGTTACAGATTGGATTGCCCGACCATCGCAGGCTAAGCGCACAACATAGATCGCGTAACAAGACGGCATCACTTTGGCTGGATACCCGGCCACATACCCCGTTATCGGACAGGCCGGTTCGGTGACGAGGTGATAGCAGTTTCGGCCAACCGGCGGCGCAGAGGCGCACCTCCGGTCGGCTCATCACGGCCACAGCCGCCTCGGTCGGGCGTCCGTACAGCCGCGCGCGAGTGCGGGAGGGTCACCCCCTCCCTCGTGCCGGACCGGTGAGGGGAGGCGTCATGACCGGGCGACACCGGCGATGCCGCTGCGGAGGCGGCAAAGCATGAGCGCGCTCGACGTCATACTCCTCTCGGCCGTCATCCTCCTCGCCGGCGCGGTGTTGGTCGGCCTCGTGCTCGGTGCCCGCGCCCTCCGGCGCCTGAGCGGTCCCGCCACCAGAACGGACGTCGAGGACCCGCAGCTCACCGCCGAACGCGAGCGCCACGAACAGTCGCTGGCGTCGCTGCGTACCAAGGCCGAAGAAGTGTCCTCCACCGTGGACACCGCGAAGACCGCGGCCGCCGCCGCCCGCACGGAGGCCGCCGCCGCGAAGGCGGAGGCGTCCGCGGCGCGCGCCGAGGCCCGCCGCGTCCTCGACACCGCCCGCGCCGAGGCCGACACCGTCCTCGAACGCGCGCACAAGCAGGCCGAGCAGGACGCCGAGCAACTTCGCGCCGCCGCCCGCCGCAGCGGCGAACGCGAGGCCGCGATGCTCGCCACCACGACCAAGGAACACGCGGCCGACGTCGAGCGGCGCGCCGCCCGGATGGACGACCGCGAGCGCCAGCACAGCGAAGAGGTCGAGCGCCTCACCGAACGTGAGCGCCGCCTCGCCACCGCCGCTGCCGAGCTGGCCGAGCGCGAGAAGGCGTTGCAGGCCCGCGAGGTCGAGCTCGCCGAAGCCGACGAGCTGCGCCGCCGGGAGTTGGAGCGGATCGCCGGGCTCACCGCCGACACCGCCCGCACCGAGCTGGTCGAGTCGATCGAGGTGCAGGCCAAGCGCGAGGCCGCGATCCTCGTCCGCGACATCGAGGCCGACGCCCGCGCGACCGGCGAGCAGCGCGCCCGGCACATTGTCGTCGAGGCGATCCAGCGGGTGGCCAGCGAGCAGACCGCGGAGAGCGTGGTCAGCGTCCTGCACCTGCCGGGCGACGAGATGAAGGGCCGGATCATCGGCCGCGAGGGCCGCAACATCCGCGCGTTCGAGTCGGTCACCGGCGTCAACCTGATCATCGACGACACGCCCGAGGCCGTACTCCTGTCGTGTTTCGACCCTGTCCGTCGCGAGATCGGCCGGCTCACGCTGGAGAAGCTGGTCCTCGACGGCCGGATCCACCCGCACCGCATCGAAGAGGTCTTCGAGAGCGCGAAGCAGGAGGTCGAACGACTCTGCCAGCGGGCGGCCGAGGACGCGCTGGTCGAGGTCGGCATCACCGAGATCCACCCGGAGCTGGTGACGTTGCTGGGCCGGCTGCGCTACCGCACGAGCTACGGGCAGAACGTGCTCAAGCACCTGGTCGAGACCGCGCACATCGCCGGCATCATGGCCGCCGAGCTGCGCCTGGACGCGCCGCTGATCAAGCGCGGCGCGTTCCTGCACGACATCGGCAAGGCGCTCACGCACGAGGTCGAGGGCAGCCACGCGCTGATCGGCGCCGACCTGGCCCGGAAGTACGGCGAGGCCGAAGAGGTCGTGCACGCGATCGAGGCGCACCACAACGAGGTGCAGCCGCAGACGATCGAGGCGGTGCTGACCCAGGCGTCGGACGCGTGCTCGGGCGGCCGGCCGGGCGCGCGCCGCGAGAGCCTCGAGGCCTACGTCAAGCGGCTCGAGCGCATCGAGGAGATCGCCGGCGGCAAGACCGGCGTCGAGAAGGTCTTCGCGATGCAGGCCGGCCGCGAGATTCGCGTCATGGTCAAGCCGGACGACGTCGACGACATCGGCGCCGCCGTCCTCGCCCGCGACGTCGCCAAGCAGATCGAAGAGGAACTCACCTACCCCGGCCAGATCAGGGTCACGGTCGTCCGGGAATCGCGAGTCACGGAGATCGCGCGCTAAAGAGAAAGATGTGGTCCCGGGCTCGTCGGGGGCGCGACCGTCGCTCCCGCCGGACACCGCTCCGCTTCGCTCCGCTGCCACGTCCGCGAGCCTCACCCTCGAAGAGAAAAGACCATGGAGCGCAAGGTCCACGCCTGGCGGATCGAGGAGCGGGAGATCCGGCGGCACGAGGCGCGGCGGGGCCGCAGGCACGCCTACGCCAGCCTCGACGCGACCCGCACCGCGCTGATCGTCGTCGACATGGTGCCGTTCTTCGTCGACGACAACCCGTACACGTTCGGGATCGTCCCCAACATCTCCCGGCTCGCCACCGCTGTGCGTACGGCCGGTGGCACGGTCGCCTGGGTGCTGCCCGGCTACACCGAGCCGTCGCCGATCCGCCAGGAGTTCTACGGCGCCGCGACCGCCGCGATGTTCGCCCGCAGCGGCGGCGACGGCCCGCCCCGGCAGCGCCTGTGGCGAGAGTTCGAGCCCGACGACGCGGACCTGTTCGTCGAGAAGACCGCGGCCAGCGCCTTCTTCCCCGGCCACTCACCATTGCCGGCCCTGCTCGAGCGACGCGGCGTCGACACCGTGCTCATCACGGGCACCGTGACCAACGTCTGCTGCGAGTCGTCGGCCCGTGACGCCAGCACCCTCGGCTACCGCGTCGTCATGGTCGCGGACGGCACGTCGGCCCGCCGCGACGAGGACCACAACGCCACGCTCTACACGATCTACCGCACGTTCGGCGACGTCCGCCCCACGGACGAGATCATCGCCCTGCTCGCCGCCTGACGATCAGCGGCCGGCGTCCTAGAACAGCACCAAAACCGACGACAACGGGCTCCGCCCGGCGGGAAGGCCCGGCGAAGCCCGTCGTACGCGCGGGATGTCTAGACGTTGCCGCCCCCACCCATCGCCGCGCCCTGGTCGACGGGCACGGGCTTGATGCCGCTCCGCCGCGTGCGGCGGTCGAGGTAGTTGGCCAGCCCGGTCAGCGCGAAGTTGACCACGATGTAGAGCACCGCGGCCACGATCGCGGCCTGGATCACGTTGAAGAAGTTCGCGGCGACCACGTTGACGCCGAGCTGCAGCAGCTCCGAGTACGACACGATGTAGCCGAGCGCCGTGTCCTTCAGCAGCACGACGAGCTGGCTGACGATCACCGGCAGCATCGCCCGGGCCGCCTGCGGCACCAGGATGTGCCGCATCACCGCGCTCTTGCGCATGCCGACCGCGTACGCCGCCTCGCTCTGACCCGTCGGCACCGCCCGGATGCCGGCGCGGAACGCCTCCGCCAGCACCGACCCGTTGTAGAGGGTCAAACCGATGACCACCGACCAGAACGGCGGCACGGGCGAGTCGATCAGGAACGGCACGCCGAACGAGATGAAGAAGATCATCAGGAGCAGCGGTACGGCACGGAAGAACTCGACCACCACGCCCGCCGGCACGCTGATCCAGCGGTGTTCCGACAGCCGCCCGATCGAGAAGATCAGGCCGAACGCGAGCGCGAGGACCATCGCCGTCGCGGCCGCCTTCAGCGTGCCCTCGATGCCCGGAAGGATGAAGTTCTTCCAGACGTCGCCCTGCAGGAACGGCTCCCACAGGACCTTGGTGAACTGGCCCTTCTCGTCGAACTGGCGGTAGATCCAGTAGAGCAGCGCCAGGATCAGCGCGCCGAAGACGACGGTCAGGATCGCGTTGCGGACCTTCGCCCGGGGCCCGGGGTGGTCGTAGAGGACCGTTTCGCCGTTCACCGCTTCACCGCCAGTCGGTTGGCCAGCCACCCGAAGAAGTAGCCGACGGGAATGAGCACGGCCGCGAACGTGCCGGCGAAGACGAGGAAGATCAGGATCACCTGGTCACCGTTGTCGTTAATCAGCTGCTTCATGACGTTGCTCGCCTCGAGCAGGCCGATCGTGCCGACGATGGTGGTGTTCTTGCAGAGCGCGATCAGCACGCTCCCCAGCGGCGCGATGACCGCGCGGCCGGCCTGGGGGAGCACCACGATCCGCAGCGTCTGGCTGAACGTGAGCCCGATGGCCCGCGCCGCCTCGGCCTGGCCCGCCGGCACCGTGTTGATGCCCGAGCGCAGCGCCTCGCAGACGAACGCGGCCGTGTAGACGGAGAGTCCGACGACGCCGAGCCAGAAGTTGTTGAGGATCAGGTCGTCGCTCAACGTGATGGACAGCGTGGCGTACAGACCGAAGTAGCAGAAAAAGATGATCAGGGTCAGCGGGGTGTTCCGGAAGATGTTGACCCACGCCGCGCCGAACCAGCGCAGGACCGGCACGGGCGACACCCGCATCCCGGCCAGCAGCACGCCCAGGACCAGGGCCAGCAGCGCCGACGCTCCGGTCAACTTGAGGATCCACAGGAAACCCGACACGTACGCGTCGAAGTTGGTGGGATCGCTGAAAACGGGCACGCCCCGCTCCTCCCTTCGGGTGGCCTACCGCGCGCGGGGCCGGCGGCGTGTCCGCCGCCGGCCCCGCGCGTCGTGCGTCAGGCGCAGTTGGTGAACTTGCTGGTGTCGAGCTCCGGAGCCGGGGTCCCGCTCTTGCCGAGCGTCTTGTCCCAGGCGGCCTTGTAGCTACCGTCGGTCGCGGCGGCCTTCAGGATTTCGTTGATCTTGTCGCAGCTCGCCTTGTCGTCCTTGGCGAGGCCGATGCCGTAGGGCTCCTCGGAGAACGGCTTGCCCACGACCTTGAACTTGCCGGCGAACTGCGGCTGGGAGGCGTAGCCGGCGAGGATGATGTCGTCGGTGGTCACCGCGTCGACCTGCTTGCCGGCCAGCGCCGTGATGCACTTCGAGTAGGCGTCGAAGAGCTGCAGCTGCGCGCCCTGGTACTTCTCATCGATGCGCTTGGCCGGGGTCGAGCCCGTCACGGAGCAGACCTTCTTGCCGGCGAGCTGCTCCGGCGCGGTGATCGTGGAGTCGGTCGGCACGAGCAGATCCTGGCCGGCCATGAAGTACGGTCCGGCGAAGTTGACCTTCGTCTTGCGCTCTTCGTTGATCGTGTAGGTCGCGATCACCAGGTCGACGGTGCCCTGCTGGATGTAGGGCTCGCGATTGGCCGACACCGTGGTCACGTACTGGATGCCGGACTCCTGCATGCCGAGACCCTTGGCGATGATCTTCGCCATCTCGATGTCGAAGCCCTCGTAGGAGGTGCCGGTCTGCAGGCCGAGACCCGGCTGGTCGGCCTTGACGCCGACCTTCAGGGTGCCGGACGCGGCCTTGGCGATCACGCCGGTCGCGTTCGAGTCGCCGCTGCCGGTGCCCGTGCCGCTCCCGGTCCCGGTGCCGCTGCCACCGTCGTCACCACAGGCCGCCATCGTCAGTGCGAGCACTGCCGCCGCGGCGGTGGCCGCAACGCGCGTCATCCGCATGTACTTCTCCTTCTCGTGGAGGAGACCCGGCGCCGTGCCGCCGGATCCCTTGGTGTGCCAGGAAACGTGAAGAACGGGGGTCAGTGAGTAAGGATCTTGGAAAGGAAGTCCTTGGCCCGGTCACTGCGCGGGTTGGCGAAGAACTCGCCCGGCTCGGCCTGCTCGACGAGCTGACCGTCCGCCATGAACACCACGCGGTTCGCGGCATGCCGCGCGAAACCCATCTCGTGGGTGACCACGACCATCGTCATGCCGTCCCGGGCGAGTGACGTCATGACGTCGAGCACCTCGCCCACCATCTCGGGGTCGAGCGCGCTGGTCGGCTCGTCGAAGAGCATGGCCTTGGGCTGCATCGCCAGCGCGCGCGCGATCGCCGCGCGCTGCTGCTGGCCACCCGAGAGCTGCGCCGGGTATTTCCCCGCCTGGTTGGCGATGCCCACCCGTTCGAGGAGGGTCATGCCGCGCTTGCGCGCCTCTTCCGGTTTGTCCTTGCGCACCTTGATCGGACCCAGCGTGACGTTCTCGAGGATCGTCTTGTGGGCGAACAGGTTGAACGACTGGAACACCATGCCCACGTCACTGCGCAGGCGGGCGAGCGCGCGGCCCTCGGCCGGCAGCGCCTTGCCGTCGAACGTGATCTGCCCGGAGCTGATGGTCTCCAGCCGGTTGATCGCTCGACAGAGAGTCGACTTGCCCGAACCTGACGGTCCGATCACGACGACAACCTCGCCACGACCGACCGACAAGTCGACGTCGCGCAGCACGTGCAGGTCGCCGAAGAACTTGTTGACCTTGTCGAGCACGATCAGCGGCTCCTGCGACGCGTCACCCGCGACCATCGACACCTCCCTCTTGGATGGAGCCACTCTAAGGGTGACGATGTGTCAGGACAGGCTGTGAACGGTCACGGAGCGGTAACGCGGGCTCCGCACACGCCCGCAGGCAGGCACGATCGTTGGTATGGCGATCCCTCCGGTCTCCTTCGGGCAGGGCTCCGCGATCTGGAACTGGCACGCGGACGTGCCCCTGGCACCTTCCGTCATCATGCGCGCACTCACCGTCGTCACGGGGTGCGCGGTCGTTCCGATGGGTGACGACGACCCGCCGGTCGACGCGGTGCTCTGCGACGTGTGGCGGGGCGACGGCGAGTTCCCGGTGGCGATCGACTGCTACGGGCCACCGTCCGAGGTCACCGAGCCGGCCGCCGCGGCCGAGGTCGCGTCGCTGCTGCGCTGCCGCATCCTGCTCGCCGACGACACCCTGATCCCGGACCGGCACGTGCTGGCCACCGCGGACGGCACCCTGCGACCCGTACACGTGGATGTCTCGGAAACCGACGACGGCGCCGCGCTGTCCAACCCGCGGCCGTGCACCGGCCACGACCCGTGGTGCAGCAGGTGGCGGGTGCCCTGCCAGCAGTCGTGGTGGACCCCGGACAGGGTGGTCCCGGGGCTGGCCGCCTGAGCATCACCGGCGGCTACCCTGTAGGGGTCATGACTACAGCGGCCCAGGCCAGCCCCCGCACCTACCAGGTGCGCACATACGGCTGCCAGATGAACGTGCACGACTCCGAGCGGATCTCCGGGCTGCTCGAGGCGGCCGGCTATGTCCGGGCCGAGGCGGAAGACGCCGACGTGGTGGTCTTCAACACCTGTGCCGTCCGGGAAAATGCCGACAACCGGCTCTACGGCAACCTCGGCCACCTGCGGCCGGCCAAGACGCGGCGGCCCGACATGCAGATCGCCGTCGGCGGCTGCCTCGCCCAGAAGGACCGCGGCGAGATCGTCAAGAAGGCGCCCTGGGTCGACGTCGTGTTCGGCACGCACAACATCGGCTCGCTGCCGACGCTGCTGGAGCGGGCCCGGCACAACGCCGACGCCGAGGTCGAGATCCTCGAGTCGCTCGAGGTCTTCCCGTCGACGCTGCCGACCCGCCGCGAGTCCTCGTACGCCGGTTGGGTCTCGATCTCCGTCGGCTGCAACAACACCTGCACCTTCTGCATCGTGCCGTCGCTGCGCGGCAAGGAGAAGGACCGCCGGCCGGGCGAGATCCTGGCCGAGGTCGAGGCGCTGGTCGCCGAGGGTGTGCTCGAGGTGACGCTGCTGGGACAGAACGTCAACTCGTACGGCGTGGAGTTCGGTGACCGCCTCGCGTTCGGCAAGCTCCTCCGCGCGACGGGTGCCATCGAGGGCCTCGAGCGGGTCCGTTTCACCAGCCCGCACCCCAAGGACTTCACCGACGACGTGATCGCCGCGATGGCCGAGACGCCCAACGTCTGCCACTCGCTGCACATGCCGCTGCAGTCCGGTTCCGACGCGGTGCTGAAGGCGATGCGCCGTTCCTACCGGCAGGAGCGCTACCTCGGGATCATCGAGAAGGTACGCGCGGCGATGCCCGACGCGGCCATCACGACCGACATCATCGTGGGCTTCCCGGGCGAGACCGAGGACGACTTCGAGCGCACCCTCGACGTGGTGCGCGCGGCCCGGTTCTCCAGCGCTTTTACTTTCCAGTACTCGCCGCGCCCCGGCACACCCGCCGCGACGATGGCCGACCAGGTGCCGAAGGCGGTCGTGCAGGACCGCTACGAACGGCTGATGGCGGTCGTCGAAGAGACCACCTGGTCGGAGAACAGGGCCCTGGTCGGCGCGACGGTCGAGGTGCTGGTCGCGGTCGGCGAGGGCCGCAAGGACGAGCGGACGGGCCGGATGTCGGGCCGGGCCCGCGACGGGCGCCTGGTGCACTTCGCGACGGGCGACCTGGCGGGCATCCGACCGGGCGACATCGTGGAGACGGTGGTCACCTACGCGGCGCCCCACCACCTCAACGCCGACGGCGCGCCGCTCTCGCACCGCCGCACCCGCGCGGGCGACGCCTTCGAAGCGGGCCGCACGGCCCGCACACCGGGCGTCAACCTGGGCATGCCCACCCTCGGCAAGCCACCGATCCAACTGGCCCCGGCGGCTTCCGCCTGCTCCGTGCAGTAGCTCCGGGGCGGCGGCGGGCCGTGGGTTACCCGCCGCCGCCGGTTCGGGGGTTGCTCAGCAGGCCGTGCCGTTGAGCGCGGTCGCGGCCGGTGTGGCCGCGGTGCCGTTCGCCGTGAAGCCGATCGTCACCGACGCGTCCGGGGCGAGGGCCGGTGACCAGGTCGGTGCCGCCGCGGTGATCGTCGTGCCGGACTGGGTGACGGTGGCGTTCCAACCGCTGCCGAGCGTGACGCCGGCCGGCCACGTCCAGGTCACCCGCCACGGGTTCGCCGGCGCGGTGCCCTGGTTGGTCACCGTCACCTCGCCCTGGAAGCCGCCCTGCCAGGCGTTGGTCTGGCGGTAGGTGGCGTCGCAGTCACCCTGCGCCGGCGTCGTAGGCCCGCCGGTCGGACCGCCGGTCGGGCCGCCCGCGCCCACCGGAGCGATCAGATACGGGCTGATGATCGACTGTTTAGCCTGGTTGATCGTGGTCCAGTCGTCGTTGGCGATGCCGCCCGTGTCGCCCGAGTTGGGGTTCCACGACCAGTAGGTGAACGACATCCCGTTGACGCCACTGCCCAGATAGGACATCAGGTTCGTCAGCCAGACCCGGTCCTTCGGGTCGGCCAGCGTCGTGCCGAACTCGCCGAGCATGATCGGCGCGCGGTTCTGCTTGAACAGGTATCCCCAGTACTTGTCCCAGATCGCCGGCATGTTGGCCGGGTAGTCCGGCGCGTCGAACCAGTCCTGGTGGTAGACCGAGATCGCGTAGTCGTGCGGCGAGTAGACCAGCCGGTCGGCCACCGACAGCCGCACCGGGAACTCGCCGGCCCTGCTCAGGTTGCCGCCCCACCAGCCACAGTCCTCGTCGTTGCTGGTATCGCCGTCCCACACATTGGACAGTCCGCCGCTCGGGCAGCTCACGCCCTCGACGAAGATGAGCCAGTTCGGTTGTACGCCGAGAATCGCGTTGCCGGCCCGCTCGGCGGCCAGACGCCAGTCCCGCGCGGTGTCGCCGCAGCCCCAGCACGCGCCGGTCGCGGCCGGGTTCGTGCCCTCGGCGTGCGGCTCGTTGTGCAGGTCGGCGCCGATCACGGTGGTGTTGCCGGCGTAGCGCTGGGCCAGCATGCGCCAGTCGCTGATCCAGGTGCTCTCCGGCACGGCGGCCGTGTACCAGAGCGCCGTCTGCCCCGCGCTGGTCGGCCGGTGCCGGTCGAGGATCACCCGCATGCCTTTGCCGCCGGCGTACGCGATGACCTTGTCCAGGATCTGCAGTGGAGAGTTGCCGACCAGGTCGGGGTTGACGAAGTCGTTGATGCCGGTGGCGATCGCGCCGGGCTTCAGCGCGTCGTTGGAGAACGGGATGCGCAGCGTGTTGTAACCGAGGTTGGCCATGGTGTCGATCTGGTTGCGCCACGGGTTGCTCGACCACAGGCCGTGGAAGGTCCTGTTGTCGGTCTCCATGCCGAACCAGTTGATCCCGGTGAGCCGCACGGTCGCGCCGGTGCTGTCGACGATCTTGTTGCCGCTCGTGTGCAGGTAACCGGTGCCGGTGCCGGCGGCTCGGGCCGGCGCGCTCGACAGCGTGACGCCGCCGAGGACGGCCGCGGCCGTGATCAGAACCGCGACGAAGGCGGCGCGGACAGGATTGCGTTGCATGTGCCAGGGCTCCCATTCACGGGGTACGGAGGTCCGCGCGATGCGCGCCGCGCGGTGCGTGCCCTGGCTCCGCGTCCATTCTGATCGCGGTCGATGCCGTGGGTCAAGGTGCCGATAGGATCCGGGCGTGCAAGATCAGGGCTGTTTCTGCGTGATCTGCGCCGGCGTGCGCCGGAGTCGGGACGCCGACACGATCGCCGCGGTCTCGAAGCACGGCTGGTGCGTGCTGCGGGTGCCGGGCACGGTCGAGTTCGCCTACACGATCGGCCTCTGGCACTCGTACCAGATGCCCGAGATGGTGATGTTCGGCCTGGCCGGCGACCACATGCAACACTGGCTGAACGCGGCCGTCGACCGCCTGCGCGAGATCGGCTGGCCGGCTGCGTCGGTGCCGTTCACCGGTGTGATCGAGGGCCACGAGACGATGCTGCGCCCGGTCGACGAGTCGTGGCGGGACGCGCTGTTCGGCACGGCCAACCGGTTCTACCGCGGCTGGTCGGTCCCGGTCTGGCAGCTGGTCTGGCCGGACGCGGCGGGCCGCTGGCCCTGGAACGACGAGGCGACGGTGAGCAGCCGCACCCGGCAGGCGTTCGGGTGGCTGCCGGTATCCGCGCACCCGCGGGGCAGCTGGCAGCTCGTCGGCACCTACGCAGGCTCTTTCCCCTTGCCCGCGGAGCCGGACAGCTGGTCGCTGACGACCCGCGCGCTGCTGGCCGGCGAGACCACGCCGACGCTGGTGGCGTTCGACGAGGGCGCGTTCGACGTGCTCGACGCCCGCGGGTACGAGGCTGACGACCTGTGCCTCGGCTACCTGGGCCACGCGGTGGAACGGCACCCGTCGTTGAGCGCGCTGGCGGACCTACCGGCGGGCGAGGTGGCGACGCTGACAGCGGACGGCGCCTGGCAACGGGCTCCGCTGTCGACACCGCAACGCACGGCGAGCACGGCAGCCTGGCAACACGGCCAACCGACACGGGTCACGGACTGATGCACCGCCGGTCCCGTTTCGCCAGGGCCGCACGCCTCCTGTCGGCGCTGAGCGACACGGACCTGACAGCCTTGATCGACAACGGAACCCCAGGCCCCATCGGCGTAGGCGGCGCCTCCTCGGTCTTCTCGATAGCCGGCATACGTGTCTTCGCGAAGCGCATCCCCCTCACGAACCGAGAGCTGAACCGTCCACACTCGACGGCAAACCTGTTCGACCTCCCGATCCACTGCCAGTACGGGGTCGGCGGCCCAAGCTTCAACGCCTGGCGAGAACTGGCCGCCAACCAGCTCATCACCACGGCCCTGACCGCCCCCGAAGCCCGCGCAACGCCACGCCTCTCCACAAGCACCACAAGGTCCGCCGGAGATCTCGCTCGCAGCGCCCCCGCGATCTCACCCGCAACGGACGCCGCGGAAGCGCCTGCGGCTCCGTTCGATGCCGCCGTCGGCTCGTCGCCGGCCGGCCTTAGGGATGACGCGGCCGGGTTTCCCCTGCTCTATCACTGGCGCGTCCTACCTGGCCGACCACCAACCGCCGACGAGCACGCGGACGTCGACGCCGTCGTGGCGTTGATGGGTGGGTCGCCCGCCGTCCGCGACCGCCTCGCCGCCCTGGCCGACGCGTCGTCGAGCCTCGTGCTGTTTCTCGAGCACGTGCCCTACCGCCTGCACGACTCGCTGAGCGACGACCCGCTGGACCGCGCGGAGACAGTGGAGCGGCAACTGTCCGCAATGGTGGGTCTCCTGCGTGACCTCCACCTCCTTCACCTGGACCCGCACATGGGCAACCTGCTCGCCGACGGCGAGCGGATCTATCTGGCCGACTTCGGTCTGGCGACATCCGCCCGCTTCGACCTGTCCGCGGCCGAGCGCAGGTTCGCGGAGCGCAATGCCACCCACGACGCCGGCTACGCCTCGATGACGTTGACCGACTGGCTGGTCACCAACGTCTGCGGCGTGCCGACCCCGGCACACGGCGGCCCGGTGGCCCGCAACGCCTACGTCACCAGGTGCGCCGGTGGCGACATCCCCGCGGACGTGCCACAACCGGTCGCCGGGATCCTCGCCCGCCACGCGCCGACGGCCGCCCGGATGAACGCGTTCTACTGGCGGCTGTTCGGCGGCGAGGTGACGGCCGAGTATCCCGGCGCTTCATAGCTCTTCGGGCGCGGGCCAGCGCAGGCCTGGCCGCGGGTCGAGACAGACAAGCCCGTGCTCAGCCGCGGCGCCTTCCCATACCGCCAGGTCGTCACTCATGCACGGAGTGTGTCAGGCACCACCGACAGTTTTGGGCGATCTTGGCACCGCGAGCCTGGCAGGGCCGGGCCCGCCAGGGACCGGCCCGTTCTCCGGCGGGAGCAACGGTCCGGACCACCGCGGACCCGGGCAAAACCGAATTTAATTGGCCTGCTCGGCCAGATTCAGGAACTGCCGCTTCTGGTTCAGCGCGTTCTCGGCCTCGCGGATCCGCTTGGCGTCGCCCGCGTGCCGGGCCCGCTCGAGGCGCTGCTCGGCCTCCGCCACCTGCTCGCGCATCTGCGCCAGCAGCGGGTTGGCCGACGGCTCGGTGCGGCGCCAGGCCGAGTCCATCGCGACCCGGACCTTCTCCTCGACCGCACGCATCCGGCGGTCGAGACCACCGGCGACGTCGCGCGGCACCCGGCCCGCGTCGTGCCACTGGCCCTGGATCTCGCGGAGCCTGGCCTGCGCGGCGCGCGGGTCGGAGTCGACGTCGATGGCCTCGGCCTCGACGACCAGCGCCTGCTTGCGGTCGAGGTTGCCGCGCTGCTCGGCGTCGCGGGCCGAGAACACCGTGCTGCGGTTGGTGAAGAAGGCGTCCTGCGCGGCGCGGAACCTCTCCCAGAGGCGCTGCTCGGCCTCCTTCGAGGCGCGCGGCGCGGCCTTCCACTCGGTCATCAGGTCCTTGAGCCGCGCGGCGGTCGGGCCCCAGTCGGTCGACCCCTGCAGCGACTCGGCCTCGGTGACCAGCGCTTCCTTGGCGGTCTGGGCCTGCTTGCGCTGGCCGTCCAGGGTCGCGAAGTGCGCGCCGCGCCGGCGGGTGAAACCGTCACGGGCGGCCGCGAACCGCTTCCACAGCTCGCCGTCGGACTTCTTGTCGACCCCGCGGATGGTCTTCCACTCGTCGAGGATCTCCTTGAGCCGGTCGCCGGCCGACTTCCAGCCGGTGGACTCGGCCGCGATCTTCTCGGCCTCCTCGACGAGCTGGGTCTTGCGGGCCAGCGCCTCGGCGCGCGCGGTCTCCCGGGCGGCCCGCGCCTCGCCGGCCTTGGCCTCGGCGGCCTCGGCGAGCTTGTCGAGCCGGGCGATGAGCCCGTCGATGTCGCCGACCACGTGTGCCTCGGGCAGAGACGCACGGATGCGCCGGATGGTGCTGAGCGAGTGGGACGCGTCGGCGGCCCCGGAGCCCATCCTGGCCTGTACGAGGTCGACCTCGGTCACCACGTCGGCGAACCGCCGGGCGAAATGGGCCAGGCCCTCCTCGGGCGAGCCGGCCTGCCAGGAGCCGACGATCCGTTCCCCCTCGGCCGTCTTGACGTAAACCGTGCCCTCCGCGTCCACGCGTCCGAAGGCCGTCCAGTCGCTCATGTGCCCATCCTCGTTCGTCCGACTCCGCCGGGAATGCACCCTTCGGTGGTCGCCATAGCGCAGAATTGTTACCGCTGCATTGTCACAGGTCCCACCCCGTCCAAGTCGAGCGCCTATTGGCGACCGTGACCATACGGAGACCGGGGCGGGAATCACGTGGGTACGGCTTGCCGTGCCGATACCGTTATGCGGTGACCCTCGTAGCTGTTGCGGTCTGCCCTCATCCGCCCATGATCGTCCCGGAGGTGGCCGGGGGAGCCGCCGCCGAGCTCGACGACCTCCGCGCGGCCTGCGCCGGTGCGGTGACGGCGCTGGGCCGGTCCGGTGCGCGGCAGATCGTGGTGTTCGGGGCGGATTCGGCCATGACGTCCTATGACCCGCCGCAGCGGGGTTCCTTGCGCCCGTGGGGTGTCGACCTCGACGTGTCGCTCGGTCCACACGATCCACTGGAGAGCCGCGAGTTGCCGTTGAGCCTGGCGATCGGCGCGTGGCTGTTGCGGCAACACCCGCCACACCAGCCCGTCGTGATCAACATGCAGGGCATCGCGTCGTCCGCCTCGGCCGCGGAATGCCGCGACTTCGGCGAATGCTGCGCCCCCGACGGTCCGTGGGCGCTGCTCGTCATGGGTGACGGGTCAGCGTCGCGCGGGGTCAAGTCGCCGGGGTACGACGACGCGCGCGCCGAACCGTACGACAACGCCCTGGCTTCGGCGCTGGCCACCGTGGACCTGGACGTCCTGCACGGCCTCGACCCGGTGGTCTCGACGGAGCTGGGCGTGGCCGGCCGACCGGCGTTCCAGGCGGCGGCCGGCGCGGTCGCCGCGGCGGGCGGCACGTGGCGGGGCGACCTGTCCTACCACGCGGCGCCGTACGGCGTGGGCTATTTCGTCGCCAGCTGGGTGCCCGCGTGACCGTGATCGCCGTGGTCGGCCCGACCGCCGCCGGCAAGTCCGCCCTCAGCCTGGCCCTCGCCGAGTCGCTCGGCGGGGAGGTGGTCAACGCCGACTCGATGCAGCTTTATCAAGGCCTCGACATCGGTACGGCCAAGCTCACGCCCGCGGAACGGCGGGGTGTGCCCCATCACGTGCTGGACATCTGGCCGGTGACGGAGCCGGCCAGCGTCGCCGAATACCAGCGCCTCGCCCGGGCGGCGATCGACGACATCCTGGCCCGGGGCAAGGTGCCGCTGCTGGTCGGCGGCTCGGGCCTCTATGTGCGGGCGGTGCTGGAAGAGTTCGACTTCCCGGGTACGGACGCCGCGTTGCGCGCGTCGCTCGAGGCGGAGCTCGCGTCTGTCGGGCCGCTGGCCCTGCACGAGCGGCTGACGGCGGCGGACCCGGTGGCCGCGTCGCGAATCCTGCCGACGAACGGCCGGCGGATCGTCCGCGCCCTGGAGGTGATCACCCTCACGGGCGCGCCGTTCGCGGCGGCCCTACCCAGCGATCCGGTGCCGTTTTATCCCTCTGTGCAGATTGGGGTCGATGTCGAGACCCCGACGCTGGACGCCCGGATCGCCGCGCGCGTCGACGCGATGTGGTCCGCGGGCCTGGTCGCGGAGACCCGCGCGCTGGTGTCGCAGGGCCTGCGCGAGGGCCGCACGGCGAGCCGGGCGCTCGGATACCAGCAGGTCCTGGCGTTCCTCGCGGAAGAATGTAGTGAGCAGGACGCGTTGGACGAGACGGTCCGCGCGACCCGGCGCTTCGTCCGGCGGCAGCGCACCTGGTTCCGCCGCGACCCCCGGATCACCTGGCTCGACGGCACGGACCCGGCGCTGGCCGATCTGGCACTGCGGGCGGTCCACGCGCACCGGGCGGGTGCGCCATGATGGGCGGCGTATCTGACGGGGGGCTAGGGATGGGGGGCACAGTGCGGTACTTCAAGGGGCACGGCACAGGCAACGACTTCGTGATCCTGCCGGATCCCGACGGGGTCCTGGCGCTCACACCGTCGCTCGTCGCGGCACTCTGCGACCGCCGCTTCGGCATCGGCGCCGACGGCGTCCTGCGCGTGGTCCGCTCGGCCAAGCACGCGGACGCCGCGGACATGGCCGGCGACGCCGAATGGTTCATGGACTACTGGAACGCCGACGGCTCCATCGCCGAGATGTGCGGCAACGGCGTACGCGTTTACGCCCGCTTCCTGGCCGCCCAGGGCTACGCGCCGGACCCGACGTTCCCGATCGCGACCCGCTCAGGCGTGGTCCAGGCGTCGGTAACCCCGGACGCCGTCTCGGTAACCTTGCCGGCCCCCGTCGTCGGCGGCGGCTCGACGGCCACGCTGGGCGGCCTGACCTTCACGGGCACGTCGGTCGACGTCGGCAACCCCCACCTGGTCTGCGCCCTGCCATCGGGCCTGAGCCTCGGCGACCTGGACCTGACGACGTCGCCGACCTACGACGCGGCGGCATTCCCCACGGGCGTCAACGTGGAGTTCGTGGTCCCGGGCGCAAGCGAGGCAGCCACCTTCGGCCACATCGCGGTAGACCGCCGCCCCGGCCCGGACAGGGGCCACATCGCAGTGGACGCACCTCCGGCGGACCGCCGGGAACAGGGCCACATCGCGGTGGACGCGCCGCCGGCGGACCGGCGGGACCAGGGTCATATCGCGGTGGACGCGCCCCCGGCGGACGTGCGCGAGCAGGGTCATATCGCGGTGGACGCGCCCCCGGCGGACCGGCGGGAGCAGGGCCACATCGCCGTGGACTCACCACCCCCGGCACAACCGGACCGCGGCCACATCGCGGTGGACCGCCGCGGCGGGGAGTTCGGCCACATCGCGGTGGACAAGCGCCCGACCCCGGTAGGCGTCGACGCCCACGTCGCGATGCGAGTCTTCGAACGCGGCTCAGGCGAAACCCTCTCCTGCGGCTCAGGCGCGATCGCGGTAGCCGCGGTAGCCCTGAAAGAAACGGGAAGGCCAACGGGCGTGGTGGCGGTAGACCTACCCGGCGGCCGCCTGACGATCACCCTGGACGCCCACTCCACCACACTCACAGGCCCGGCGGTCCTGATAGCCACAGGCGAAACCCTGAACTCATAACAAACAGGCGCGCTGCCGACGCGAGGCTGCCCAGCGGCACGCGGCGGCACCGCGCGACGCGCGGCACGACGACTGCGGGGCGGTGACGTCCGGGCGGCGAGCGCGGGGCGGTGACGTCCGGGCGGCGAGCGCGGGGCGGTGACGTCCGGGCGGCGAGCGCGGGGCGG
>NZ_BONE01000049.1 GCF_016862555.1 Asanoa siamensis
GAACGTGAAGCCGCGGTCGGCCGCCCGAGAACTTGGCTATGTTGGCGTAGATCGCATCGAGACAGGCTCGCAGGTTGTCTACATCGGACGATGCCGGATAAGGCAGGTCATCGGTGCCGAACACGTGCGAGAGGTTGTCAGCCAGGTCGGCGATCACCTTTGTCTCGAACTTCGCGCTCGTCTTCGCTTGCACGACGATGAAATGCACATCTAACTGGCGGGCCTGTTCCGCGGCCGCCCGCACGTCGGCCGCGTCGCGAAGCAGGACACCGTTGACGAGGATGCCGTAGACGTCGATGCCGTAGTCGTTGCCGCCGCCCATCCGGAACACATCCGGCGTGAAGTCGCTCTCGTAGAAGGAGCTCAGCACGCAGAAGCCGGCGAACGCCTCGAACGCCTCGTCGACAGCAAGCGCGTCGAGATCATGATCGGCCTGAAACTGTTTCAGGAGGCCTTCGACGACAATGTCCATGCCAACTCCTCGATATCTGGCGGCACCGCTCACGTCCGGGCGCGAGCCAGCACCTCTTCCGCGCTCAGTGCGGTCGCCGGGTGATACGACAGGCACATCGGAACGGCTAGCTTGCGAAAAGGTGTTCCCTCGCCGACGGTGTAGAACTGACCAGCTTCCAGGCGCGAGATCTCGAGCGCCGTGGTGCCCTTGGCCGATGCGACCTCGCGCGCTGCCGCGATCTGGACCGGACTGTTCAGGAAGCCGTAGAACTGAGTCGCAGCATTACCGATGATGCGGTTGTGGATGCCCTTCGGCGCCTGGGTCGCGAAGATCAGGCCCAACCCGTACTTCCGAGCCTGGCTGGCCAGCGCGAGGGTGCTCTCAGTGCAGGCGGTCAGCGGCCCGGAGGGTACGAAGGTTTGGGCCTCGTCCATTACGAACAGGCCACCCAGAGGCCGGTCACCCGCCGGGTGTCGTTTGATCCAGGCGAACAATGCCATCTGCAGTTGGTTGACGAAGCTCTGACGATGCTCGTCGTTCGGTAACCCGATCAGGCTGATCACCGAAATCCGGGCGCGCTTGCCCGGCGCCGGCTTCAGCAGGACTGCAGGGTCGAGCGTCTCGCCCTCGCCACCGAACATCGGGTCGTTCACCATCGCAGCCCGCAGCGTCTCGGCCATGTCTGCGGCCAGTTGATGCGCGCGGCTGAGTGATGCCGCCCCTTCCGGCAGGTCACTGAGCAGGTCGACGAACCGGGACAGGTCCCCGTTGCGGGTGCGCGCGAAATAGTCCAGAGCCTGCCGAAGAACCGCTCGGCCGCGGTCCGCCTTCGCGGTGTTGCCGGCCATGCGGGCCCGCGGGGCGAGCGCCGCGACGGCGGTGTCCAAGGCCAGACCGAACTCGTCCGGCTCGTCCAGGACGGCCGCGAAGTCCGGCAATGGCTGGAAACTGACCGGGCGCCCAGAGGTCCGCCGAGGCGTCCAAACGACCACGTCCGTGCCCTCGAGGTAGGTGGCGGCCAGGTCGGCGTCGCCAGGTCGCCACGTCCTCGGTGGCTCTGGCCAGGGGTCGCCGAGCCGGGCGAGGTCGTTGTTCGGGTCGAGAACGATGGCGGAGACGCCGTTCAGCGCGCACTCCTCGATCAGGCGCCGGATCAGGACGGTCTTCCCTGACCCGGAGCCGGCAAAGATCACCGCATGTTTGCGTAAAGATTCGAGCGGCGCGCGTACCGGCTCGCCGGTCTCCGTCATCGTTCCGAGGTCCAGGCTGGGCCCGGCGCGCTCGGGTGCCAACGCCGGCTCTGGCTCCGACGTCGAACCCGTGGGCCCGCCCGTTGCGTCGGGCTGGGGTTTCTGTGGCTCCCCGTCGTCGGGCGGTGGCCCGAAGACCTTACCGAAGAGCGCGGTGTTTCCAGCCGGACGTCGTGCTAGCAACCAGTCCGGTAGGGCCGGATCGTGCTCGTTGAGCATCGCTGCGAGCGCGGCAAAGGTTCGGAGGTCATCGGTCGAGACCGTGGTCAGCATCCCACCGCGGTCGAGGTAGTCCTGCTTCACGCGCTGGCTGACCTTGCCAGTCGGCCACGTCGGGTTGCGCAGCACGATGGCACGACGCTTGCTGATCGCCGGGTCGAGGTTGACGAAACTGAGCAGCCGCCGGAGCCGGGCCTGCACCGCTATTGCGTTGGGATGTGACAGCGCCCGGAACGACCAGTGCGCCTCGTCCTCGGTCTCCTCGTCCAAGCTCTCTCGAAGCCATGCGTGCATCGACGGGTTGCCGTCCTCACCGCGCTGCACGCTGTATCGAGCGCGTTTCTCGCCTTGTTCGATGGTCCAGGCTTGCAGACCCGCGAGCAGCAGCCTGGACATCTCCCTGTCCTCGGTCGCGGGTGCCAGCGCTCCATCGACCACCACTTCGTCGCGGAGCGCGGCCAGACGGCCGTCCAGCATTTCCAGGCGGCCTCGAGGCGGCGCTGGCACATACCGAGTCGGAACCCGCTTCGCCTGATCCAGATCCGTGAGCGGCACGACCTCATCCGCCTCGAGGCACGCCCGCACGTGCTCGTCCACTCGCTGCAGCAGCCCGCGCGGCGTGAAACCCAAGGCGCCTCGGAACGCCTCCGGCACCACCGGCCAGGTTGGGTAGGGCGGCGGAAACTCGGCGGTTTCGAAATATGGCTCGAACCGTGCGGTGACCAGCTCAGTCGCAATCTCGGCGGACGGGATCCGGGCGAGTCGGGTCTCCTTGCGGAACCGTCCACTGACCGAGGCCACGGCGTTCTGTTCGATGAGCCCCCATGATCCCGGCAGGCAGGCGACCACTGTCACGGTCCTACTCAGCACCTCGCGTAGCTGCATCAGGCCCTCGCCGAGATCGGCGGCCAACGCGATCGGCTCGTTGGCTCCGCGACCGGATCCGTCCTCGACCGTGGAGGTCCGCGCCTGTGCGAACACCGGGTCGATCTGGTCCACTGCAAACAGCGCCGCCCCGGTGCATGCGACGAGACGGGAGAGTTCCCCCGCCACCTCCTGCGGCTGCTTCACCGTGGTGGGCACGCCCCAGCGCTCCAGCCCGATGGCGGTCTCCTCCTGCGCAGAAGTGAGCCAGTTCTCCGCGAGATCGTTAGCGTGTTCCTCGGAGGAGGCGAGCATGGTGAGGGCTCGGAGGGTGTGCCGGCACTCGCGTCCTACTTCAGGCGCGGCCCGCCTGAATGCGGAGATGAATTGATCGAGCGCTTCGGGCGTGAGCTGGTTGGCGCCGCGCACGCGCAAACGCAGGTCGTTGGACACGCCGGCGATCTTTGCCAGTCGTTCGAGCAGCACCGCGAGCTGCGGATGCCGGTACGAGCCGGGCCGGTGCAGACCGCGCAACAGCGCGGAGACCACGTTCGGCCAGAACGACCTGCCGTCCGCGATCCCCATGAGAAAGAAGTAGCCGCCGCGAAGTTGCACGCGCTCGCGCGCCCAGCGGATCAGGTGCGTTTTTCCAGACCCGTGCTGACCCTGAATCACCAGGCCGACCGGGTTGCGGCCAGTGCTCGAAGCCGCCGTTTCGTAGGTTCGGAGGACCGCGGCGCCTACGTCACCGTTCAGCCCATCGATGTGGAAGTCCAGGCGCGACCAGACGTCGTCCTGTGTTGGCGCCCAGTCCAGCCGGCGCAGCTCGTCGAGCGCGCGCCGCTCGAGCGGGTCGATCATGAGGAGCCGATCGTGATCAGATGCATGTCCTCTCCGCCGAGCGGAATCGCGGCCGCCTTGGCACGGTCGCTGAGGGCCTTGCGGTTCGGGTCAGGATCGAGCTGGATCGCCCGCTGCTGATCGAGAACCAGCAGGGCCTCATCCAGCTCCTTTCGCGGGATGTCCGGCAGTTCATCGCGCAACCGAGCAAGGCTGACAAAGGCTCCGGGTTCGTCGGCAAGCTTGCCGTATGCCTGCCGGATGCGGTCCTCGATGGAACGTGGGCCATGGTCCTGACCGACGAAGACGTCGGAAAGCTTGTAACCGTTCGTGGCCATCAGACCGTCAAGGTGCCGAAAGGTGCCGTAGAGCAGGTGCCAGGCGGCACCGCCCCGATCCGGCGGCGCGAGCGTCAACTCCTGTCTGCCACGGGCCCAGCCCAGGTCGGTCAGCTCGTGGAAGATCGCATTGCGCAAACCCTTTTTCCAGGTAAGCAGCTTCTCGCCGCTCAACTCGTCACGAGCGGACTTGTCGATCGTCACGCGATAGAGCTTTCGAAGGTCCGGGTTCGAGGCTTCCGTAACGTGCAGCATCAAGGCGATCAGAGCCTGCCGGGCAGGCGTGCTCAGGGCAACAGGCATGGCGATGATCTTCCGAGTCGGGAGCGCGGTCAGGGAAGCCGCAAAGAGCATCATTGCTGGATTGGCTTATTCCCGCGAGCCCCTGAAGGCCCGGGCGCCCCCGGGCGGGTGTCAGGTAACCGATAGTCGGCAACGCTTCGGTCGCGGTAATGACCGTCCACCTGGTTCGTGGTCCGGTTTCTGACCGTGCGCCCTGCGCAATGGCGATTGTTCTTCGTATACAATACGTCGTCACGCGTCATATAGAGAGGCGGTCGGGTTGGATACGGACCAGCCGGCCAAGATCGGCGCTCAGCACCTGCCGCTGCGCGACCAGGTGCTCGCTGCTCTTCGCAAGGGGATCATCAGCGGCGACTATCCGCCGGGGGAGCGGCTCACCGAGGATCGGCTGGCCGAGGATTTCGGGGTTTCCCGCAACCCGGTTCGCGAGGCCCTGCGCGTCGCCGAGGCCGAGGGGTTCGTGGTGATCCTGCCGCGCCGCGGTGCTGTCGTCGCGTCGCCGAGCAGTGCCACGATCCATGACATCTTCGCGGTACGCGAGCGCCTCGAACCGTTGGCCGCCCGCCTCGCCGCCGAGCGGGCCACGCCGGGCGACGTGACGAGCCTGCGTGCCGTGCTGGAGCAGGCCCGCCTCGCCACCGAGGCCCAGGACCTGCGCCGCGTCGGCGAGCTCAACAGCGCCCTGCACCTGCAGATCCTCGGCATCAGCGGCAACCCCTGGCTCGCCTCGATCGCCAAGGCCCTTTACCTGCACGTGCAGTGGGTGTTCCAGATGACCGCGAAGGTACGCGCGCCGCACTCGTGGGACGAGCACATCAAGCTGGTCGACGCGATCGGCTCCGGCGACGGCGAACTGGCCGAGACCGTGGCCCTCGAACACGTCGGCGCGGCGTCCGCGGCCGCCCACGAGACCGCCGGCCGCGCCTAGGAGACAACGGCACCCGCTGAAGGATCCGGGCAAGGTCGTCGCGCCCCCAGCCGACACCTCGCCTCCCCTCGAGCCCGACCGGGGCTCAACGCCCCGCCGCGTACCCCTGCATGCCCCGCGGGTTCGCCCCCGCCGCCAGCACCCCCGTCGCCGGGTCCCGGGACACCGCGCACATCCGCCCCAGGCTCCACGCCCCCGACAGCCGGACCTCGTGCCCCCGCCCGCGCAGCCCGGCCACAACCTCCTCGTCCACCCGGTCCTCCAGCACGAGCACCCCCGGCTCGCTCTCCCGCGGATGGAACGACGCCGGGAAGCTCGTCGTGTGCCACATAGGAGCGTCGATCGCCTCCTGCAGCGACCGGCCCCCCACCAGATGACGCAGCAGGAACAGCAACTGCCACTGGTCCTGCTGGTCGCCACCCGGCGTGCCGCAGGCCAGCACCGGCTGGCCGTCGCGCAGCACCATCGTCGGGCTCAGCGTCGTCCGCGGCCGGCGGCCCGGTGCCAGCGACGACGGCAACCCCTCGTCCAGCCAGAACATCTGCAGCCGGCTGCCCAACGGGAAGCCCAACTCCGGGATCGTGGGGGAGCTCTGCAACCACCCACCGCTCGGCGTCGCCGAGATCATGTTGCCCCAGCGGTCCACGACGTCGACGTGGCAGGTGTCGCCGCG
This sequence comes from Asanoa siamensis, assembly GCF_016862555.1. Taxonomy (GTDB): domain Bacteria; phylum Actinomycetota; class Actinomycetes; order Mycobacteriales; family Micromonosporaceae; genus Asanoa; species Asanoa siamensis. Next base: position 5,870 of record NZ_BONE01000049.1, read on the forward strand.
GGTCACGCCGTCGGGCCGGACGGTCGGCTCGCCGGTGGTCGGGTCGAAAATGGACGGACCCGAGCCGCCGCCGGAGACGTGGCGCGGAAGGCGGGGCGACGCCCCGTTGGGCCGCCCCGGTCGCAGGTCCGTGGCGGCCCGCGGGCCGATCAGGCCCGCCCGCGCGAGCGCGTACTCCCGCGACAGCAACGCCTTCACCGGCACGTCGCCCGTGTCGCCGTACCAGGCCTCGCGGTCGGCGAACGCCAGCTTGAGCGCCTCCGCCGCGGCGTGGATGCCGTGCTCGGTCGACGGGTCGAAGACGCCGGGATCGTCCAGCGCGTCCAAGATGGACAGGGTCTGCAACAGCACCGGTCCCTGGCCCCACGGCGCCGTCTTGGCCAGGACGTGGTCCTGGAAGCCGTACGTGACCGGCTCCTCCCACGAGGCCGACCAGCCGGCGACATCGTCCCCGGTCACCAGGCCCGCATGTGCCCGACCGCTGGAGTCCCGGACCGGCTGCCGGCAGAAGCGGTCGATCGCCGAGGCGACGAACCCCTCCCGCCACGCGCGCCGCGCGGCCTCCACCTGGGCCTCGCGGCCCGCGCCGCCGGCTTCTGCCTCGGCCACCAGCCGTTCGAGCGTGGCACCGTACGCCGCGTTGGTGAACATCTCGCCCGCCCGCGGAGGCGCGCCCCGCCGCAGCCAGAGGGCCGCCGACGTGGGCCAGTGCTCCTCGAACAGTGACCGCACGGCCGCCACGGTGTCCCCGACGCGGCCGACCAGCGGGTGCCCGGCATTCGCGTACCCGATCGCGGGTGTCAGCACCTCCCGCAGCGAGCATGTGCCGTGGTCCCGCAGCAGCAGCAGCCACGCGTCGACGGCGCCCGGCACGGCGGCGGCGAGCAGGCCCGACCCGGGGACGAGGTCCAGCCCGAGCGACCGGAAGTGTCCGATGGTGGCGCCCGCCGGGGCGACGCCCTGCCCGCACAGCACCCGGGGGCGCGGATCCGCCGCGGTGGCCACGATGGCGGGCACCTCGCCGCCGGGGCCGTTCAGGTGCGGCTCCACCACGTGCAGCACGAAGCCCGCGGTGACCGCCGCGTCGAAGGCGTTGCCGCCGCGTTCGAGGATCCCCATCGCCGCCTGGCTCGCCAGCCAGTGCGTCGACGACACCATCCCGAACGTGCCCTGCAGCGTCGGCCTGGTCGTGAACGTCATCCCTGCGCTCCCGCTCGCACGTCCGGTCGCGTCCCGTCGGCCCCCACGAGGTGACAGGCCGCCTCTCCGGTCCCTATCGGAACTTGCGGCGGCACCTCCGCCGCGCACTTGTCGAACGCCAGGGGGCATCGCGTCCGGAACCGACAACCCGAGGGCGGGTCCAGCGCGGAGGGCAGGTCGTCGCCGAGCAGGACCGGCGTGCGGGCGCGTTGCCGCACCGGGTCCGCGACGGGCGCGGCCGCGAGCAGAGCCTGGGTGTACGGGTGGGCCGGGCGCGCGAAGATCTGCTCCCGCGGGCCCTTCTCCATGAGCTGGCCGAGGTACATGACCGCGATCTCGTCGGCCAGGTATTCCACGGCCGACAGGTTGTGGGTGATGAACAGGCAGGCGAACCCGATGTCCCGCTGGAGGTCGGCGAGGAGGTTGAGCACCGAGGCCTGCACCGACACGTCGAGCGCGCTGGTCGGCTCGTCGGCGATGAGCAGGGCCGGCTTCGAGATCAGGGCCCGGGCGATGCTCACGCGCTGCCGCTGGCCGCCGGACAGCTCGTGGGGATAGCGGCGGGCCACCTCCTCCCGCAGGCCGACCTGGCCCAGCGAGGTGGCGACACGTTGCTGCCTGTCCCGGCGGGACAGGCGCCGCTCCGAGAGCCGCAGCGGCTCGGCCACCACGTCGCCGACGAGCATCCGCGGGTCCAGTGAACCGGCCGGGTCCTGGAACACGATGGACACCTGGCCGCGGTGCGGGCGCAACTGGCGGCGCGAGAGGCCGGTGACGTCGACGCCGCCGATCCGCACGACGCCGCTCGTCGGCTTCAGCAGCCGCACCACGCACCGGCCCACCGTCGACTTGCCGGAGCCGCTCTCACCCACCAGCGCCGTCACACCGCCGCGCGGGACCGTCAGCGACACGCCGTCCACGGCCCGCACCGGGCCGAAGTGCATGCGCAGGTCCTCGATCTCGAGGGCGTCGGTCATCGGTCCGCCTCCTGCACGGGGTGCCAGCACGCGACGAGATGGGCGGGGCCGAGCGTGCCGAGCGGCGGGGCCTCGCCGCGGCACCGGTCCGAAGCGGCCGGGCAACGGTCGGCGAAGGTGCAGGCGTCCGGCTGCGTCGTCAGCACGGGCACGAGACCCGGGATCTCCTGCAGCCGCTCGGTTCCCGCGTGCCGGCCGGGCGTGGGGGAGGCGTTCAGCAGACCCGTCGTGTAGTGGTGGTGCGGCCGGGCGAACAGCTCGTGCACGGGCGCCCGCTCCACGACGCGTCCCGCGTACATGACGACCACGCGGTCCGCGATGTCGGCGATCACGCCCAGGTCGTGCGTGATGACGAGGATGCTCGTGCCGAGCCGGTCACGCAGGTCCCGCAGCACCTCGAGGATGCCCGCCTGCACGGTGACGTCGAGCGCGGTCGTCGGCTCGTCGGCGACCAGCACCGTCGGGTTGCAGGCGACCGCCATCGCGATCATCACGCGCTGGCGCATGCCACCGGAGAGTTGGTGCGGGTAGTTGTCGACCCGCGTCGCCGGCGACGGGATGCCGACCAGCGCCAGGAGTTCCACGGCGCGGGCCCGGGCCTGCTTGCGGGAGAGCCGCTCGTGCACCTGGAGCACCTCGCCGATCTGGCGCCCGACGGTGAGCACCGGGTTCAGCGACGTCATCGGCTCCTGGAAGATGTATGCGATCTCCTTGCCGCGTACACGCCGCAGTTCGGTCTCCGGGGCACCGATGAGCTCCGTGCCGCGCAACCGGGCCGAACCGGAGACGCGGGCCGTCCGCGGCAGCAGGCCGGCGAGGCTCATCGCCGTGACGCTCTTGCCGCAGCCGGACTCGCCGACGACGCCGACGATCTCACCGGCGGCGAGGTCCAGGCTGACGTGGTCGACCGCCGAGACCTTGCCGCTCTCGGTCTCGAACGAGACGGACAGGTCGGCGACCTCCAGGATCGCGGTGGTGGTCCGGGTAGCCGTCGTCATCGGTCACCCTTCGGGTCGAGGGCGTCGCGCAGGGCGTCGCCGAACACGTTGAACGTCAACGCCAGGATCATGATGGCGAGGCCGGGCAGTGTGGCCGCCCACGGCGCCTGGGCCGCGAACTGCTGCGCCGTCGCCAGCATCGTGCCCAGGCTGGGTGCCGGTGGCTGGATGCCGAGGCCGAGGAACGACAGCACCGCCTCGCCCAGGATCGCCGCCGGTAGTGCCACCGTGGCCTGCACCAGGATCACCGAGGTCGCGTTGGGCAGGATGTGCCGGCCGAGGACCCAGAGGTCGCTGGCGCCGTCGACCACCGCCGCCGCGACGAAGTCCAGCGACTTGAGGCGCAGCGTGTCGGAGCGGATCACCCGGATCACGCCCGGGATCTGCGCGATGCCGATCGCCACGGCCGCGTTGCCGAGGCTCGGGCCCCGGATCGCCGCCAGCCCCACCGCGAGGATGAGGAAGGGGAAGGCCAGCAGCAGGTCGGTCAGCCGCCCGATGACCGCGTCCAGCGACCGGAAGTAGCCAGCCGCGAGGCCGAGCGGCACCCCGATGACGAGGGCGGTCAGCACCGCGAGGAAACCCACCACAAGGGACGCCCGGGCGCCCAGCATGATGCGGGACAACACGTCGCGGCCCAGGTCGTCGGTCCCGAGCAGGTGCCCGGGCGTGCCGGGTGGCGCGAAGATGTTGCCGAAGTCGGTCTGGTCGACCGAGTACGGCGCGATCCACGGTGCCAGCAGGGCGACCACGACCGCGATCGCGAGCACCGTGAAGCTCACGATCGCGAGCGGGTTGCGGCGCAGGCGCCGGAAGACGCGGGTGCGTCCGGTCAGGCTGACCTGGCCGGTCTCGGCCACCGGGACACTGGCGATGGTCATGCGGCGTCACCTGCCACCCGGATGCGCGGGTCGATCAGCGAGTAGAGCAGATCGACCAGGAAATTGATCACGATGTACGCCGTGGCGGTCAGCAGCACCACCGCCTGGATCACCGGATAGTCCCGTTGGAACACCGCGTCGATCGTCATCTTGCCGAAGCCCGGCAGGCCGAAGATCTGCTCGGTCACGACCGCCCCCGATATGAGGCCGCCGAGTTGGAGGCCGACGATCGTGGTGACCACGATGAGACTGTTCCGCAGGGCGTGCCGGCCGATCACGGCGCGCGGCGAGAGGCCTTTGGCCTTGGCCGTCCGCACGTAGTCGGCCGACAGCGAGTCGAGCATCGCCGACCGGGTCTGCCGCATGATGATGGCCGCGAGGCCGGTGCCGAGGATCACCGCGGGCAGGATCAGGTGGTGCAGGTTGCCCACCGGGTCGTCGAAGAACGGCACGAACCCGGAGGCCGGGAACAGGCCCGTCGCCACCGAGAGATAGAGGATCGCCAGCAGGCCGAGCCAGAAGTGGGGGACCGACAGGCCGATCAGGGCCAGGGCGTTGGCCGCCCACTCCGCCGGGCGGCCACGGCGCACCGCCGCGACCACCCCGGCGCCGACCCCCAACGCCGCGGCGATGAGGATCGCGAGCACCGACAGCTCGATCGTGACCGGCAGGGCGGTGCGGAGCATGTCCGACACCGGCAGGCCGGTGCGGATCGAGTGCCCGAAGTCGCCCTGGACGGCCCGTTCCACGTACTGTCCGAACTGGACCGTCACGGGACGGTCCAGCCCGTACTCCTTGCGGATCGCCGCCAGTGCCTCCGGCGTCCGGTCCTCACCCGCCAGCGCGAGCGCGGGGTCCCCCGGAAGCGCACGGATTCCGAGGAACACCACCACCGACGCCAACACCAGGGTCAGCGCGGAGTGCCACGCCCGCGTCAGAAGGTATCTGGCCACCGGGCGACCTACTTGGCGAAGCCGGCGAAGGCCGCGCGGATGACGCCGTCCGGGAACACCTGCACGCCCTTGACCTTGTTGGAGAACGCCGTCAGATTGGCCTGGCGGTAGAGGTAGACGAGCGGGTTGTCCTCCTGCAGCAGGGTCACCGCCTCGCCGTAGAGCTGCCTGCGCTCGTCGAGGCTCGTCGACTGGCGGGCCTTGCCGAGCACGGTGTCCAGCGCCGGGTTGCTGGTGCCGGCGACGTTCTGGCTGCCGCCGGTGCCCACGAAGTTGACGATGTTCGCGTCGGGGTCGATGCGACCGCTCCAGCCGAGCTGGAGGATCTCGAAGTTGCCGCGGTCCTGCTCGTCGAGGAGCGAGGAATATTCCACCGGAACGATCTCGATGTTGAAGCCGCCCTCCTTGACCATCGACTGCAGTGCCTGGGCCAGGCGCAGCGTGTCGGGGGTGTTCGAGGCCAACATCTTCACCGTGTACGGCGTCGGCACGCCCGCCGCCTCCAGCAGCTGCTTGGCCTTGGCCGGGTCGTGCTCGCGGCACTTCTGGGCGGCCTCCGAGGAGAACACGCTCGCCGGCGAGATCGGGCCGCAGGCCGGGCTGGGGATCCCGTTGAAGACGGCGTCCACGAGGGCCTTGCGGTCGATCGCGTACTCGAAGGCCTGCCGTACCTCCTTCTGCTTGGCGATCGGCCGGTCGATGGGCTTCGGCGGGGTGCCGAGGCCGTCGACGTTGCCCACGTTGATGGTGATGCCCTGGTAGCCCAGCGACTGCGACTGCAGCACCGTCAGCGACGACTCCTTGCGGAGGCTCTCGACGTCCTGGGTGGACACGCTGTCCGCGATCTCCGCGTCGCCGGCCCGCAGGTTGGCGGAGCGGATGCTCGCGTCGGTCAGGATGCGCCACGAGATGCCGTCGAGGTGCACCTTGTCGGCGGCGTAGTAGTTGCTGTCGCGTACGACGTCGATCGAGCTCTGCGGCACCCGCTTGCTGAACTTGAACGGGCCGACGCAGACCGGCGCCGAGGCGAAGTTGGTGCCCAGGCTCTGCAGGGCCGTGGGACTCATGATCATGCCGGCCCGGTCGGCGAGCGCGCCGACGAGCGGGGCGAACGGCGTCTTCAGCTTGACGACGACGGTCTGCGGGTCGGTGGCCTCGACCGTGTCGACGGGCCCGAGCTCGCTCTTGCGGGCCGACTCCGGCAGGGTCAGGTGCCGTTCCAGGGTGGTCTTGACGGCGGCGGCGTTGAAGTCGGTGCCGTCGGCGAACTTGACGCCCTGCCGCACGGGGATCGTGACCGTCCTGCCGTCGGCGCTGATGGTCGGCAGGGCCGTGGCCAGTTGCGGCACGACCTCCGCCTTCTCGTTGACGTCGTACAACTTCTCGCACATCGCCTGGAAGACGTAGCGCGAGTAGAGGCTGCGGGACAAGGAGGGATCCAGCCGGTCCGGCTCCGCGGACAGCGCGACGGTGAGCTTGCCGCCCTGCTTGACCTCGTCCGCGTTGGCGGGAGTGCCGAAGGAGTTCTGGGTCTGCGCCGGCTTCTCGTCGGATCCGGGCGCGGGGTCAACCGGCGAGCACGCCGTGAGCGCACAGACGACCCCGACCGCCCCGATGGCGGCCCGACCGATTGCACGCGAGAGGTTCGTCATGAGGGGCTCCTCTATCGACGGTTGTCGGAGCGTATGTTGTATACGAAGATCGCGCAAGACATGGCGGGCGCTACGCTGCTGAGCCATGACGACGAGCGGGGTCGATGTGGTCACACGCCGGTTTCGTGATCCGGGACGGCCACTCGTCCACCTGCTGGCCCCCCTCATCCGGCGCGCACTCATGCGCCGCGGCGGGGCGACGTTCACCGTCGAGGAGATCCGCGCGATGGGCCGCGACCACCCGACGGACGGCGCGCACCTGACGATGGCCAACATCGTGCGCATCCAGGCCTGGCTGACGGTCGCGGCCGTGAGCCTGCCCCTCATCGGCCTGACGACCTATCTCCGGGACGAGGTCGGCCCCGGCCTCGAACCGCTCCTGGCCGCGTCGCGGGTGGCGGTGACCGGCCTGTTCGTGTTCGCACTCGGCAACGTCCTGATCAACGGCCTGCGGTACGGGCCCGCGATGCACTACCAGGCAGCCATCGACGCGCAGTTCGCCGCCGGTCGACGTGGCGCGTGGATCCGCCTCCACTCGCCCTCGAACTGGGACACGCTCTTCGCCGTGCTCTTCACGCTGTTCCTCGCGCCGGCCCTGCTGGCCTGATCGGGCTTGACCCTGACGCAGCGTCAACCCTCCATGCTGGCCGGCATGAGAACAAGCGATCAAAGTCCCGCGATCAGCGTGCGGGGGCTGGAGAAGGCCTACAAGGAGCTGCGCGTGCTGCGCGGCGTCGATCTCGATGTGGCCCGGGGGAGCATCTTCGCCCTGCTCGGGTCCAACGGGGCCGGAAAGACCACGCTGGTGCGGATCCTGTCGACACTGCTGCGGGCCGACGCCGGGACCGTCCGGGTCGACGGGTACGACGTCGCTTCCCAGGGCGCCCACGTGCGGGCGTCGATCAGCCTCACCGGGCAGTTCGCGGCCGTCGACGACATCCTCACCGGCCGGGAGAACCTCGTGCTGGTCGCCCGGTTGCGGCACCTGAAGAACCCGGGTGCGATCGCGGACGGGCTCCTGGCGCGGTTCGCGCTGACCGAGGCGGGTGCCCGGCGGGCGGCGACCTACTCCGGTGGCATGCGGCGCCGGCTGGACATCGCGATGAGCCTCATCGGGGACCCGTCCGTCATCTTCCTCGACGAGCCCACCTCCGGGCTCGACCCGGAGGCGCGCATCGAGGTGTGGGCCGCCGTGAAAGAGCTCGCCGCCGGAGGCACGACCGTGCTGCTCACCACGCAGCATCTGGAGGAGGCCGAGCACCTCGCCGACCGGATCGCGATCCTCCACGAGGGACGGATCGTCGTCGACGGCACGCTCGACGAGCTCAAGCGGCTCCTGCCGCCCGCCCAGGTCGAGTACGTCGAGAAGCAGCCGACCCTCGAGGACGTCTTCCTCGCCGTCGTGAAGGACGCCGCATGACCGACACCATCGTCCTCACCGGACGGACGCTGCGGCACGTCACCCGCAGCCTGGACACCATCATCACGACCGCGGTCACGCCCATCGCCATGATGCTGCTCTTCGTGTACGTGTTCGGCGGCGCGATCGACACCGGATCCGTCTCGTACGTGAACTACATGCTGCCGGGCATCCTGCTCGTCACGATCGCGTCGGGCATCTCGTACACCGCCTTCCGGCTCTTCACCGACATGCGTAGCGGGATCTTCGAGCGCTTCCAGTCGATGCCGATCGCCCGCCCTGGCGTGCTCTGGGCGCACGTGCTGACCTCGCTCGTCGCCAACGCGCTCTCGCTCGTGGTCGTCGTCGGCGTCGCCCTCCTGATGGGCTTCCGCTCCGGCGCCGGGCCGCTCGCCTGGCTCGCGGTCGCGGGCATCCTGCTGCTGTTCACGCTCGCGCTCACCTGGATCGCCGTCGTCCCCGGCCTGACCGCGAGCACCCTCGACGGCGCCAGCGCGTTCTCGTACCCGTTGATCTTCCTGCCGTTCATCAGCTCTGCCTTCGTGCCCACCGGCACCATGCCCGGCCCGGTGCGCGCCTTCGCCGAGCACCAGCCGGTGACCCCTCTGGTGAACGCGCTGCGCGGCCTGTTCACCGGGCAGCCGGTCGGCGGCGACCTGTGGGCCGCGCTCGCGTGGTGCGCCGGGATCCTCGTGGTCGCCTATCTGGGTGCGAATCTCGTCTACCGGCGCAGGATCTCCTGAGTCCGACCAGGCAGGATCGAAGCATGCTCACGATCGGTCAACTGGCGGCGTTCGCCGGCGTCACGGTGCGGGCGGTGCGCCACTACCACCAGGTCGGCCTGCTGCCCGAGCCGGAACGGGACGCCTCGGGCTACCGGAGGTACGGCGCGCGGGCGGCGGTGTCGCTCATCAAGATCCGCACGCTCGCACACGCCGGCGTGCCGCTCTCCCGGATCGGCGAGATGCTCGAAGCCGACCCGGCCGCCTTCGCCACGGCGGTCGAGGGGATCGACAACCAGCTGCGCGCGGAGATCGACCGGCTGGAGCTGAGCCGCAAGCAGATCGCCCAGCTCCCCGACATCGAGACGCTGGCCCTCCCGCCGGAGGTGATCTCCTACCTGGACCTGCTGCGGGAGATCGGGGCGTCGGAGGGGATCGTCGAGGGGGAGCGGGACGGGTGGATCCTGGTCGCGGCCCGGTGGCCCCACCTGATCGGCCCGGTGATGGCCGCGAAGCGCGCGCAGCTCGAGGACCCGCGGCTCGTCCGGCTCTACCGCCTGCTGTCGGAGCTGCTGGCGGACGGCACGGCCGACGAACCGCGTCTCGTCGAGGTCGCCGACATCCTGGCCGCCTTGGCCGAGGACGCGTACGACGCCGGGGAGCTGACCCTGCCGGAGATGGCCCGCGACGAGGTGGCGGTCAGCCTACTGGACGCCATGCCGCTGGAGGCCGACCCGCGCGCGGCCCGGTTGCTGGAGCTGCTGCGCGAGCGCGGCTGGACGGGCTGGACCAACCTGGAGCGGCTGCCCGGATCGGACGAACGGTCATGATCCGCGCTCCCCGGGCGAAACCGTCGCCCTCGGTGTGGCGGGCGTCCCCGCGCGGGTGAGGGGGCGCGGGCGTCGCGGCCGCGTAGCCTTGTCGCCCGGTGCCCCCCGCCCGTACCTCCTGCTCGGTGACCGGGGTCACCGCTGGACGGGGACGGACGGAGGTGACGGAGTTGGCCACGCGCAAACGCACCCGGGCGGCGATCCTGCTGTTCCTGGTCGCCCTCCTCGGCTTCGCCGCGGCCGCCTGCGCCGGCGCCCGGGGCGGGTCGCCGGCACCCCGGGCCGCCGCTTCTGCCTCGGCCTCGACAGTCGCGAGCCCGGCGGCACCGAGCCCGACGGCACCGAGTCCGACGGCACCGAGTCCGACGGCGCCGAGTCCGACGGCGCCGACCCCGACCGCCGGGACCGCCACCCCGGCCCCAGCGTGGCTCGGCACCCGGGTGCTGCCCACCGGGCCGGACGGCCACGCCGCAGCCCAACCCACCCCGCCCGAGCTGCGTAACCGCTCGCTCGTCACGGTCGACGAGCTGCCGCCGCCGGCCGACGGTCGCTTCCACGCCACGGTCCGGGCCGTTCCCGCGGACGTGCTCGCCCGGTCGAGCTGGACCAAGGGCTGCCCGGTCGACAGCACCGACCTGCGCTACGTCACGCTCAGCTTCCGCGGCTTCGACGGCCGCGCCCACACCGGCGAGCTGCTGGTCAACGCTAAGGCCGCCAACGGTCTCGTCAGCGTGTTCCGGCAGCTCTTCGCGGCCGACTTCCCGATCGAGCGGATGCGGATCTCGTCCGCCGCCGAGCTGAACGCGCCGTCGACCGGTGACGGCAACACCACCGAGTCGTTCGCCTGCCGGCCGGTGCGGGGCCAGCAGTCGTGGTCGCAGCACGCGTACGGGCTCGCCGTGGACATCAACCCGTTCCAGAACCCGTACCACAAGGGCAAGGTCGTCCTGCCCGAGTTGGCGACCAGCTATCTGGACCGGACCCCGCACCGGGCCGGGATGGCCGAGCCCCGCGGCGCGGCGGTCAAGGCCTTCGCCTCGATCGGCTGGGAGTGGGGCGGCGACTACCGCGCCCTCAAGGACTACATGCACTTCTCCGCCAACGGCGGCTGATCAGGGACAGCCCGGGACCGTGCTCGGGGCGCCGCAGTTGTTGGGCCTGTTGCCCCTCAGCGTGCCGCCCGTCCGCGTCACCGTTCCGGTCTCGCTGAAGATGCCGCCGCCGTCGGCGCCGGCGCCCGTCGCCTGGTTGGCCACCACCGTGGCGTGGTTCAGCACCACGGTGCCGGCCACGTTGAAGATGCCGCCGCCCCGGGCCTGCCCGCCGCTTGCCGTGTTGAACAGGAACCGGGTGCCGGTGACGGTCGCCGAGTCGCCGTTCCACAGCCCGCCACCGCCCGCGCCGGCGCCGTCGGCGACGTTGTCGACGAACGAGCCGCCGGTCATCGTCAGGTCGCCGACGTTCCACAGGCCGCCACCGACCGCGCCCTGACCGCTCGCGGTGTTGCCGGCGATGCGGACGCCTTTCAGCGTGAGCGGGGCCGCGTTCAGGATCCCGCCGCCGACGCCCTGGTCCACCCCGGTGGCGACGTGGTTCCGGGTCACCGTGGTGAGGTCGATGCTGGCTTCGGCTCCCTGGTTGTTGACGGCACCGCCCTGGGCCGCCGTGTTGTCGCTCAGGCTGCTGGCGGTGATGGCCATGGTTCCCGTGTTGTAGATCCCACCGCCGTTCTCGGTCGCGGTGTTCCCGGTGACCGTGCCGGCGACCAGGTCGAGGCGCCCGCCGTTGACGAAGATCGCACCACCGTCGGCGGTACGCCCGTTGCGCAGGGTCAGCCACTTCAGGGTCAGGTGGCCCGCCGCACCGATCTCGAAGAACCGGAAGTTCGCGGCCGACGCGCGGGTGATCGTGGCGCGGTTCCCGTTGACCCGGATCGGCGTCGTGACAGCCGCCAGCCCGTTGTCACCACTCGCCGGCGTGCGGAGCCGGTAGGTGCAGCGCGGCGTGAGATTGAGCGTGCCGCCACCGGCGTTGTTGACCCTCACCACGGCGGCCTGCAGGGCGCGCCCGTCACAGGGCACATAGGACGAGGCCGAGGCGGCCGCGGGCACGCCCACGACGATGCTGCCCGCCGCGACAGTCGCGGCCAGGATCCGGCGTACCCGCATTGGTGACCGTCCTTCATGTCCAGGCGGTCGTGCCAGCGGCGCACACCCGCGATCAGCGGTTTCGAGCATATGAGCACCGACGACCAGATGTGAGCGATTTGTCCAATCCAACGACGCTCCAGCGTCGATGCGAGCGCGTCCGCCTAGAGTCGGAAGGGGAATTCGGCGAGAGGTTGTCGGATCGGGGTCCGGGCGTTCGTAGCGAGGATGAGCACCGGCCCAGACCAGAGGAGAACGACGCGATGCAGTACCTGGTTTCCGTGATCGACGAGAGGTCCAACTCCGCCACCCAGGAGGAGATGACCGCCATCCGGGCGTTCAACGAGCGGGTCCAGGCCGCGGGGCACTGGGTGTTCGCCGGTGGGCTCGCCGACCCGAGCACCGCCACCGTCATCGACAACCGGGGCGGTGAGGCGCTGTTCACCGACGGGCCGTTCGTGGAGACGAAGGAGTTCCTCGCCGGCTTCTGGGTCTTCGAGGCGGCCGACCTCGACGTGGCGCTCACGCTCGCCGCCGAGGGATCGAAACACTGCAACCGCAAGGTCGAGGTGCGTCCCTTCCTGTGAACGTCGACGACGCGGTCGGCCGGGCCCACCGCGCGGAGTGGGCCCGGGTGGTCGCCGCCCTCACCAAGCGCTTCGGCGACCTCGACGTCGCCGAGGAGGCGGCCGCCGAGGCGTTCGCGACCGCCGTCGAGCGGTGGCCGGCCGACGGCGTGCCACCGAACCCGGGCGCCTGGCTGACGACCACCGCCAACCGTAAGGCCATCGATCGGCTCCGGCGCGAGCACAAGCGTCTCGACAAGCAGAAGGAGGCGGTGATGCTGTACGACGGCGACCCGCCCGAGCCTGTGGGCGCCATCGACGACGAGCGGCTCCGGCTGGTCTTCACCTGCTGCCACCCGGCCCTCGCGATGGAGACCCGGGTGGCGCTGACGCTGCGCATGGTCGGCGGGCTGACCGTCCCCGAGATCGCCCGCGCCTTCCTCGTGCAGGAGTCCGCCATGGGACGGCGGATCACCCGGGCCAAGGACAAGATCAGGGCGGCCCGCATTCCGTACCGTGTGCCGTCCACCGCGGACCTTCCGGCCCGCGTCTCCGGTGTGCTCGCCGTGCTCTTCCTCGTCTTCAACGAGGGCTACCTCGCGACCGGCGCCGGCACCGATCCCGTGCGGCAGGACCTCACCGCCGAGGCGATCCGGTTGACCCGGCTGATCCGGGTCCTCCTGCCGGACGACGGCGAGGTGGCCGGCCTCCTGGCGCTGATGCTGCTCACCGAGGCCCGCCGCACGGCCCGGGTGTCCGCGAGCGGCGAGCTGGTCGCCCTCGGCGAGCAGGACCGCGGGGCCTGGGACCAGCACCTGGTCGCGGAGGGCCAGCGGCTGGTCCTCGAACGCATCGCCACCGGGATCGCGCCCGGCCGCTACCAGCTCCTCGCCGCGATCAACGCCGTGCACACCTCGGCCCGCGACGTACGCGACACCGACTGGTCACAGATCGTCGCCTTGTACGACCGGCTCGTCCGCGTCGACCCGTCGCCGATCGTCGCGCTCAACCGGGCGGTCGCCGTCGCCGAGCTCGACGGGCCGGACGTGGCGCTGGCGGCCGTCGACCGGCTCGACAGCGCGTTGACCGGCTACCACGCCTACCACGCGGCCCGCGCCGACCTGCTGCGCCGGCTGGGCCGTGGCCCGGAGGCGCGGTCGGCCTACGACCGGGCCATCGAGCTGGCGGGAAACACGGCCGAGACGGCCTACCTGACCCGGCGCCGCGACCAGCTCGCCTAGGCGCCGGAGGGGTCGTACCAGCCGCCGTGGCTGGCGGTGAGAGCGCTCGCCTCGTCGGGCCCCCAGGTGCCGGGCTGGTAGACGTGCGGCGCCGTCGAGTCGTCGATGACCGGCTCGACGATCGACCAGGCCGCCTCCACGCCGCGCTGCGTGGTGAACAGCGAGGCGTCACCGTCCAGGGCATCACCCAGGAGCCGCTGGTACGGCGGCAGGTCGGGCTCCATGGGCCGGTCCAGCGCCGCCAGCTCGACGTCGGTGCCGCGCATCGACTCGCCGCCGGGTGCCTTCACCGTCACGCCCAGCGAGATGGCGCCGTCGGGGCCCAGCTTGAACCGCACGTGGTTGGGCGGGTGGTCGTGGTCGGTGCCGGCCAGGGCGGCCGGCGGGCGGCGCAGCCGGACCAGCACCTCGGTGGCCGTGACCGGGAGCATCTTGCCGGCCCGGATGTAGAACGGCACCCCGGCCCACCGCCAGGTGTCGACGTGCGCGCGCAGTGCCACGAACGTCTCCACCGTGGACCCGGACGCGACACCCTCCACATCGGTGTATCCCGCGAACTGGCCCCGCACCACGTCGTTGCGGCGCAACGGCGGCATCGCCCGCAGCACCTTGGTCTTCTCGTCGCGGATGTCCTGGTGCCCGTAGCCGCCGGGTGGCTCCATCGCCACGAGGCTCAGCACCTGCAGCAGGTGGTTCTGCACGACGTCACGGATCACGCCGGTCTTGTCGTAGAAGGCGCCGCGGTCGGCCACCCCGAAGTCCTCGGCCATCGTGATCTGGACGGAGTCGACCCAGAACCGGTTCCAGAACGGCTCGAGGAGCGCGTTGGCGAACCGGAAGTAGAGCAGGCCGAGGACCGCGTCCTTGCCGAGGAAGTGGTCGATGCGATAGATGGCGTCCTCGGGGAAGATGCGGTGCAGCACCGTGTTCAGCTCACGCGCACCGGCCAGGTCGCGGCCGAACGGCTTCTCCACGACGACGCGGGCGCCCCTGGCGCAGCCGGAGTCGCCGAGCGCGGTCGCGACCGTGCCGAACAGCGTCGGCGGGATGGCCAGGTAGAACAGCGGCGACCGGGCCGAGCCGAGCGCGGTCCGGAGCGCCTCGAACGTGGCCGTGTCGCGGTAGTCGCCGTCGACGTAGCGCAGCGCGTCGGTCAGCCGGCGCACCGTCGACTCGTCGGTGACGCCGTGCTCGGCCAGGCTCTGCCGGGCGCGCTGCACCAGCCGCTCGCGGTCCCAGCCGGCCTTGGCGACCCCGATCACCGGCATGTCGAGCCGGCCCTCGGCGCTCAGGCCCGCCAGGGCGGGAAAGATCTGCTTGTACGCGAGGTCGCCGGTCGCGCCGAAGAAGACCAGGGCGTCGGAGGTCCCGTGCGTGGCCACCCGCGCTCCTCCCCGTCGGCGATACGCTCATTCTGGCCCGACGGACGGCCCCCGCGACGGTGATTTGGCCAGGTCAGCCCTTCAGGGCGCGGTAATGACGGATCAGTGCCGCGGTGGAGGAGTCGTAGTCGAGCGCCGCGTCGGCCGGGCCGGTCAGGTCGGGGGCGATCTTCGAGGCGAGCACCTTGCCCAGCTCGACGCCCCACTGGTCGAAGGAGTCGATGCCCCAGATCGTGCCCTGCGTGAAGACGCTGTGCTCGTAGAGCGCCACGAGGGCGCCGAGCAGCCGCGGGGTGAGCCGCTCCGCCAGGAGCGTGTTGCTCGGCCGGTTGCCCTCCATCACCCTGTGCGGCACGACGTCGTCCGCCGTGCCCTCCGCGCGTACCTCTTCCTCGGTCTTGCCGAAGGCCAGCGCCTGCGCCTGCGCGAACACGTTGGACGTGAGCAGGTCGTGGTGGTCGCGGAGCGGGTTGAGGGACCGGCCGAACCCGATCAGGTCGACCGGGATGAGCCGGGTGCCCTGGTGCAGGAGCTGGTAGAAGCTGTGCTGGCCGTTGGTGCCCGGCTCGCCCCAGTAGACGGGGCCGGTGTCGTAGTCGACCGGGTGCCCGTCGCGGGTCACGTGCTTGCCGTTGGACTCCATCGTGAGCTGCTGCAGGTAGGCCGGGAAGCGCTTCAGGTACTGGTCGTAGGGCATGACGCCGACGCTCTGCACGCCGAAGAAGTTGACGTACCAGACGGTGAGCAGGCCCATCAGCGCCGGCAGGTTGCGCTCCAGCGGGGTGGTGCGGAAGTGCTCGTCCATCTCGTGGAAGCCGGCCAGCATCTCGGCGAAGCCGTCGGGTCCCACGGCGAGCATCGTGGACAGTCCGATCGCGGAGTCCATCGAGTAGCGGCCGCCGACCCAGTCCCAGAAGCCGAACATGTTGGCGGTGTCGATGCCGAACGCGGCGACCCGCTCCGCGTTGGTGGACACCGCGACGAAGTGCTTCGCGACCGCGGCGTCGTCACCGAGCTGACCGACCACCCAGTCGCGGGCGGACCGCGCGTTGGTCAGGGTCTCCAGCGTGCCGAACGTCTTGGACGAGATGACGAAGAGCGTCTCGTCGGCCGCGAGGTCGTGGGTGGCCTCGACGAAGTCGGTCGCGTCCACGTTGGACACGAACCGGAAGGTCAGGTCGCGGCGGGTGTAGTGGCGCAGGGCCTCGTACGCCATGACCGGCCCGAGGTCCGAGCCGCCGATGCCCACGTTGACGATGTTGCGGATCGGCTTGCCGGTGTGCCCGCGCCACTCGCCGGACCGGATCCGCTCGGCGAACGCGGCCATCCGGTCGAGCACCTCGTGCACCTGGGCGACCACGTCGACGCCGTCGACCGTCAGCGAGGCGCCTTTCGGCATCCGCAGCGCGACGTGCAGCACCGAGCGGTGCTCGGAGGTGTTGATGGGCGCACCGGAGAACATGAGGTCGCGCCGCTGCTCGACTTCGCACTCCCGGGCGAGCTCGAACAGCAGCCGCATCGTCTCGTCGGTGACGCGGTTCTTCGAGTAGTCGAGATAGAGGCCGGCCGCCTCGGCCCGCAGGCGCTCCCCGCGGGCCGGATCCTCGGCGAACAGCTCACGCAGGTGCCGCCCGCCGATGTCGGCGTGGTGCGCGGCGAGCGCCTGCCAGGAGGGTCGTTCGCGTAACGGCGTCGTCGACATGGTGTCCTCCAGGTGAGCGCTCCAGGTGCAGGCGAGATGTTACCGCTGTGCCCCGATCGACGACTCGACCTAGCCCTCGCCGAGCACCACGAGGGTGTCGGGCCGGACGCCGTCGTGCCGCATCGCCGCGGCGGCCTCGTCGGAGCGCATGAACGCCTGGAAGGCCATCATGTCCGGGATCTCGGCGATCAGCCCGACGCGGTTCGAACCCGCCGGGTCCACGAACGGGCGAACCCGGATGCCCAGCGGCCCGAAGACCTCCTCCCGTCTCGACGAGGCCTTCCACGCCTCGACGTCGTCGACCTCGTGCGTGATCAGATATGTGGCCACTGCGTCAGCTCCTTCATGATCGGCTGGCTCAGGTTATCGCCGGAATGGCTGGTCGACGCCCGTTTCGCGACCACCGCCACCCGAGTGACTACGCTGTTGCCTGACCGCGCACGGCACGACGCTAGGAGCATTCATGTCCGACGAAGAGAACACCACGCCGGACGAGGCCGTCGAGGAGGAGCCGACCTTCGCCAACCGGGCCGAGCGCCGCGCGAAGGGCAAGGCCAAGGGCAAGGGCGCACAGGCCCACCAGCACAGTTCGGGCGGGTTCACCGGCAAGGGCGGCTCCTACCAGCCGCCGCGCAACTACGGCAACCGCCGCAGCGGCTGAGCGCCGGCCAGGCACAGGACCCGATCGACCACCACCGGATGATCCGCCAGCGGCGGCGTGACCACGTCGCCGCCGGCGCGGTGCAACGCGCGGTGGAACCGGCCGTCGGCCAGCAGGTAGGCCAGGACGACCACCCGCCGCGCGCCGGCGGCGCGCAGCGCCCGCACCGCCTCCGGCACGGACGGCGTCGCGGACGCCGCGTACGCGACCACCGCGGGCACCGGCAGGGCCGCCGCCACGGCCGACACCTCGGCCCGCGACCGCCCGTCGCTGGACCCGGCGGCGGCGAGCACGACCGCGTCCGCCGGACCCGCCGCCGCCAGCCGGTCGACCAGCGCGCCCACGAGGGCGCCGTCCGCGCCGAGCGCGGGCGCGACCACGGCGTCGGCGCCATCGACCGCCCCGGCGATGTCGACCCGCACGTGGTGGCCGTTGGTCAACAGCAGCGGGACCACGACCGCGGGGCCCGCCAGCCGCGCCGCCACGTCGCGCACGTGCGGCACCTGGACGTCCACGTAGGCCAGTCGCACGTCATGCTCCCGCCCCACCCGTCGCGCGAGGGCACGGATCTGCTCCTGCCCGGCCGTCACCCGCGTCCCGTGCGCCACCAGCAGCACGGTCACGCCGGCACCCGCAGCCGGTAGCCGCGCTTGATGACCGTCTCCACGAGGTCGGCCCCGAGTGAGGCCCGCAACCGGGCCACCGCCATGTCGATGGCGTGCCCGCGCTCGCCGCGGGGCAGCGCGGTGGCGAGCAGGGCGCGCGGCACGACCGCGCCGGGCTGGGCCGCGAGCGCCCGCAACAGCGCCATCGAGGCCGGTGCGAGGGGTCGGACCTCGCCGTCGACGACCGCCGCGTGCCCCCGCACCTCCACGGTGACGCCACCGACCGAGAGCCGCCGGGCGCGGGTCGGCAGCGTGTCGGTGACGGCCCGCACCAGCGCGCCCAGCCGGGACCGCTCGGGCGTCAGGGCGGGCACGCCCCGGTCCAGCAGGGGAGCGGCGGTGACCGGCCCGACGCAGGCGGCGAGCACGCGGTCGCCGAACGCCGCGAGCACGTCCGCCGCGCGGTCGCCGGCGGTGTCCAGGAGCGCGATCACCGCCGGCGCGCTGGTGAAGGTGACCGCGTCGACCTGGCCGGTGACGATCTGGTCGACCAGCCGGCGCAGCGGTTCCATGTCGGCCCGCCGCGTCCAGCGGTAGACGGGCACCTCGACCACCGCCGCCCCGGCGGCCCGCAGCGCGCCGGTGAACTCGTCCTGCGGCCCGCCGTGGAGTTGCACGGCGATCCGCCGGCCGGAGACGCCCTCGGCGAGGAGCCGGTCGAGGATCTCCGCGCACGACTCGGTCGGCGCGGACCAGTCCTCGGTCAGGCCGGCGGCCCGGATGGCACCGCACGGCTTGGCACCCCGCGCGATGAGCCGCGCGCCGCGCAGCCCGCCGCGCAGCGCCTCGCCGACGCCCCAGCCCTCGGCCGCCTCCAGCCAGCCCCGGAAGCCGATGCCGGTGGTGGCCACGACGATGTCCGGGGCGTGCGCGACGCAGGCGGCGGTCGCGGCGTGCAGCGCGGCGTCGTCGAGCAGCGGGACGATCGTGATCGCCGGGACGGAGAGCACCCGCGCGCCGCGGCGTTCCAGCAGGGCGCCGAGCTCGTCGCGCCGGCGCTCGGCGGTGGTCGCGACCGTGAAGCCCCGCAGCGGCTGGGTCACGGGGCGCCCACCTCGACCATGCCGTCCCGGACCCGGACCGGGAACACCGGCACGCGGGCCGCCGTGTCGAGGCACTCGCCCGTGTCGAGGTCGTACGCCTGCTTGTGCATCGGCGACGCGACCACCGGGCGGCCGGAACGGGTGCCGACCAGCCCGCGCGAGAGCACGTGGGCGCCGCTGACCGGGTCGCGGTTGCCGATCGCCCGCAGCCCGCCGTCGTGCAGCCGGAACACCGCCACCTGCTCCGGGCCGACCAGCGCGGCCACGCCACGCTCCGGCAGCAGGTCCTCGAACCGGCATACGGGCGCCCACCCGGTCGGCGTGCGGGGCGCGTCGACGAACGAGACGAAGCGGCGCAGCTTCACCGGATCGGCCAGCACGGCCCGCCACTCGTCCTCGTACGCCCCGACGTGCCGCGCCATCGCGGCGTCGAGGTCGGCGCAGAGCCCGAGGCTGTCGTCGACGATGACCGCGCGGAGGTGGTCGAGCCCGCCGTCGAGACCCTCGATCCAGGCCGCCGTGCGCTGCAGGCGGTCGGCGGTGCGGATGTAGTACATGAGGAACCTGTCGACGGTGCGCACCAGCGTGTCGGTGTCCACGTCGGAGAGGAACAGGTCGGCGTGGCGGGGCCGGAAGCCGCCGTTGCCGCCCAGGTAGAGGTTCCAGCCGTTGTCGGTCGCGATGACGCCGAAGTCCTTGCTCCGGGCCTCCGCGCACTCGCGCGCGCACCCGGAGACCGCGGACTTTATCTTGTGCGGCGCCCGCAGCCCGCGATAGCGCAGCTCCAAGGCGACCGCCAGGCCGACCGAGTCCTGCACCCCGTACCGGCACCAGGTCGAGCCGACGCAGGACTTCACCGTGCGCAGGGCCTTCCCGTACGCGTGCCCGGACTCGAATCCCGCCGCGACCAGCCGCCGCCAGATCTCGGGGAGCTGCTCCACCCGCGCCCCGAACAGGTCGATCCGCTGCCCACCCGTGATCTTCGTGTAGAGGCCGAAGTCCCGGGCGACCTCGCCGATCACGATCAGCTTGTCGGGCGTGATCTCGCCGCCGGGGATCCGCGGCACGACCGAGTACGTGCCGTCGCGCTGGATGTTGGCCAGGAAGTGGTCGTTGGTGTCCTGCAGCGCCGCCTGCTCGCCGTCGAGGATGTGCCCGTTGCCGAGCGAGGCCAGGATCGAGGCCACCGCCGGCTTGCAGACGTCGCACCCGCGCCCGGTGCCGTGCTCGGCGACCAGCGCCGAGAAGGTCCGGATCCCGCGCACGCGGACGAGGTCGAACAGCTCCTGCCGCGAGAACGCGAAGTGCTCGCAGAGCGCCTTCGACTGCGCGACGCCGGCCTCGGTGAGCAACGACTTCAGCAAGGGCACGCACGACCCGCACGTCGTGCCGGCCCGCGTGCACGCCTTGACCGCGGCCACGTCGTGGCAGCCGTCGCCGACGGCCGCCAGCACCTCGTCCTTGGCGACGTTGTTGCAGCTGCAGACCTGCGCCCCGCCGGGCAGGGCGACGTCCGGCGCACCGGAGGACAGGAAGTCGGCGAGCTTGCCGGGCACCGGCCCGCCGACGGCCGCGCGCAGGGTGCCGTAGGCGGCGGCGTCGCCGACCAGGACGCCGCCGAGCAGGGTCCGGGCGTCGTCGGTCAGCGCCAGCTTGGCGTACAGGCCGTTGGCCGGGTCCGCGTAGACGACGTCGAGCGGGCCGGCCTTCTGGCCGAAGCTGGCCACGTCGACGCCGAGCAGCTTGAGTTTGGTCGAGGTGTCGGCGCCGCCGAACGTGGCGGCACCGTCGAGCAGCCGGTCGACGACCACGTCGGCCATCGCGTAGCCCGGCGCGACCAGCCCGTAGCAGCGGCCGTCGACGGCGGCGCACTCGCCGATCGCGGAGATGGCGGGGTCGCTGGTCCGCAGTGCGGAGTCGACCAGGATCCCGCCGCACTCGGCCACGGTGAGGCCGGCCGCCCGGGCGAGGTCGTCGCGCGGCCGCACACCCGCCGCGAACACCACGACGTCGGTGTCGAGTGCCGCGTCGGGGCCCGCCGAGACGCGCAGCCGGTCGCCGGTGGCGGCGATGGCGGTCACCGCGGTCCCGGTGCGCACCGCGATGCCCAGGTCCTCGATCCGCCGGCGCAGCATCGCGCCACCGGCCGGGTCGAGCTGCATCGGCATGAGATGCGGGGCGAACTCGACGACGGAGGTCCGCAGGCCCAGCAGCCGCAGGGCGTTGGCGGCCTCGAGACCGAGCAGGCCGCCGCCGACGACGATCCCGGCCGACCGGCCGACGGCGTAATCCCGCAACGCTTCCAGGTCGTCGAGCGTCCGGTAGACGAAGCAGCCCGGGGCGTCCCGGCCCGGCACCGGCGGCACGAACGGCCGTGACCCGGTCGCGAGCACCAGCGCGTCGTAGGGATACGCGCCCACCGCCGTCCGCACCACCCGCGCGGCCCGGTCGACCGCGACCACCGGCTCGGCGAGCCGCAGGTCCACACCGGACGGCACGCCGGCCGGCGCGAGCGTGAGGTCCTCGGCCGAGGCGCCCTCGAAGAAGGCCGACAGCCGCACCCGGTCGTAGGCGCGCCGGTGCTCCTCGGCGAGCACCGTGACGGACCACCGGCTCGCCGTGTCCCGCGCGGCGAGCGCCTCGACGAAGCGCTGCCCGACCATCCCGTTGCCGACGACGACGAGTCTCATGCCGCGACCTCCGTGCTCGGATCCACCGTGGACAACCAATCGACCAGTCCGCACACCGCCTCCCGGCAGCTCCCGCAACCGGTGGTGGCCCGGGTCGCGGCGACCACCTCGCCGACGGTCCGCCCGCCGGCCCGCCACGCCGCGGTGATGGCCGCCTTGCGGACCGTGTTGCACCGGCAGACGACCGCCGCGTCCGGCATCAGCGCGGGGGAGGCGGCCACCGCCGGCGGGTCCGCGCCGTGGGCGCGGCCGAGCAGCAGCGTCCGCCGGTCGGCCGGGACGTCGGCGTCGCGGTCGAAGAGCTGCACGACGTGGCCGACCGCGGGGTTGTCGCCCAGCAGCACCGCCCCGGTGAGCCGGTTGTCGCGGATGACAAGCCGGGCGTAGGTGCCGCGGGCCGGGTCGGCGAAGCTGACCACCTCGGCGTCCGGGTCGGCCGTCGGCGAACCCATCGCGGCGAGGTCCACGCCGCTCGCCTTCAACCGGGTCACGACGCGGGACCCGCGATAGGCCGCGGCGCCGCCGGTGATGCGGTCGGCGGCGACGGCCGCCTGGTCCCAGGCCGGGGCGACCAGGCCGTGGACGGTGCCACGGTGCTCGGCGCAGTCACCGATCGCGTAGACGTGCGGGTCGCTGGTGCGCATCGCGTCGTCGACGACGATCCCGCGATCGACCGTGAGCCCGGCCCCGGCGGCGAGCCGGGTGTCCGGCCGGACGCCGCAGGCGAGCACGAGCAGGTCACCGGGGATCTCCGTGCCGTCGGCGAGCCGCAACGCCGCGCCGGTCCAGGCTTCGGCGGGCACGCCGACGTGCGTACGGATGCCGAGGCCGGCCAGCGTCCGGGTGAGCACGCGGCCACCGTCGTCGTCGAGCTGGCGGTCCATCAGGTGCCGTCCGATGTGGACGACGTCGACCGTCAGGCCGCGGCCGGCGAGCCCGCGGGCCGCCTCGATGCCCAGGAGCCCGCCGCCGAGCACGACCGCCCGGCCGGCTCCGGTCGCGGCGGCCAGCATCCGCCGGCAGTCGTCAAGGGTCCGGAACGCGTACACATTGGACCGTGCGATGCCCGGCAGCGGCGGCACCACCGGCGCCGAGCCGGTCGCGAGCACCAGGGCGTCGTACTCGTGCTCCTCCGCGCCCGTGCGCACCACCCGGCGCCCGGCGTCGACGGCGACCACCGCCTCACCCAGCCGCACGTCGGCGCCGGCCGGCGCGGCCGCGATCGCCAGGTCGTCCTCGTCGACCTTGCCGGCCAGCAGCGCCGACAACAGGATCCGGTTGTAGGGCCGGTGCGGCTCGGCGCCCAGCGCGGTCACCTTGACGTCGGCGTCCCGGGCCCGCAGCTCGGCCACGGCCCGCGCCCCGGCCATCCCGTAGCCCACCACCAGGACCCTCACGCGGCCGTCACCCGCGCCGCGCAGACCTTGAACTCCGGCATCCGGGAGACCGGGTCGAGCGCGGGGTTGGTCAGCGTGTTGGCCCGGGCGGCCCCGGCGTAGTGGAAGGGCATGAAGACGGTGTCGGCGCGGATCGCGTCGCTCAGCCGGGCGGGCGCCGTCGCGCTGCCGCGCCGGGTGGCGACCGTGACCGGGCCGCCGTCGGCCACCCCGAGCCGGGCCGCGAGGTCGGGATGCAGCTCCACGAACGGCTCGCCGGGCAGGGCGGCGACCCGGCGGGTCTGTGCGCCGGACTGGTACTGGGTCAGCACCCGCCCGGTGGTCAGGTAGAGCGGGAAGTCGGCGTCCGGCTCCTCGGCCGCCGGGCGGTGCGTGACGGGCACGAACCGGGCGCGGCCGTCCGGCGTGGCGAACCGGTCCAGGAACATCCGCGGCGTGCCCGGGTGCGCGGCGTCGGGGCAGGGCCAGAACACGCCGCCCTCGGCGTCGATCCGGTCGTACGTGATGCCGGCGTAGTCCGCGGCGCCGCCCGCGCTGGCCCGGCGCAACTCGTCGAAGACGACCCGCGGCTCGGCCGAGGTCGGCACGCCCAACCGGGCCGAGAGGTCGGCCAGCACCTCGAGGTCGGTACGGACCCCCGGCGGCGGCGCGGCCAGCCGCCGGCGGCGGATCACCCGGCCCTCGAGGTTGGTCAGCGTGCCGTCCTCCTCGGCCCACTGCGCGGTCGGCAGCACGACGTCGGCGAGCGCGGCGGTCTCCGACAGCACGAAGTCGGCGACGACGAGCAGGTCCCGCCCGCGCAGCCAGCGCTCGACACGGGCGGCCCGCGGGGCCGACACGGCCGGGTTGGAGCCGAACACCAGCAGGGCGCGGACCTCGTCGGAGCTGAGCAGCTCGTACGCGGACGGCCCCGGCCCCGGGATGTCCGCGGGATCGACACCCCAGACGGCGGCCACGTGAGCGCGTGCCGCCGGGTCGTCGATGCGCCGGTAGCCGGGTAGCTGGTCGGCCTTCTGGCCGTGCTCGCGCCCGCCCTGCCCGTTGCCCTGCCCCGTCAGGCAGCCGTAGCCGCTGCCGGGCCGCCCGGGCAGGCCGAGCGCGAGGGCGAGGTTGACGAACGCCGTGACCGTGTCGGTGCCCTTGGCGTGCTGCTCGGCGCCGCGGGCGGTGAGCACCACCGCCCGCCGGGCTCCGGCCAGCCGCTCGACGGTCGCGTGGAGGTCCGCCACGGGTACGCCGGTGAGCCGCTCGACCCGGGCCGGCCACCAGTCGGACACGGCCGCCCGCACCGCGTCGAAGCCGGTGGTACGCGCGTCCACGTACGCCTTGTCGACCAGCCCCTCGGTGATCGCGATGTGCAGGAGCCCGTTGCCGAGCGCGAGGTCGGTGCCGGGCGTGGGCTGCAGGTGCAGCGACGCCATGCGGGCGGTGGCGGTGCGCCGGGGGTCGACCACGATCAGCCCGGCCCCGTCGAGGTGCCGCACGAACGGTGGCATCGTCTCGGCCGGGTTCGCGCCGACGAGCAGCACCGCGTCGGCCGCCGCGATGTCGGCGACCGGGAAGGGCAGGCCGCGATCCAGACCGAACGCCCGGTTGCCCGCCGCCGCGGCGGACGACATGCAGAACCGGCCGTTGTAGTCGATGGTGCGGGTGCGCAGGGCGACCCGGGCGAACCTGCCCAGCGCGTACGCCTTCTGGTTGGTGAGGCCGCCGCCGCCGAAGACCGCGACGGCATCGCGGCCGTGCCTGTCCTGGATCGCCCTGATGCCGTCGACGACGCGATCGAGCGCCTCGGGCCAGGTCGCCGGCCGCAGGGCGCCGCCGTCGCGGACCAGCGGTTGCGTGAGCCGATCGGGGTGGCGGAGCAGGTCGGCCGCCGTCCAGCCCTTCTGGCACAGCCCGCCCCGGTTGGTGGGGAACTCGCGGCCCTCGACCTCGACCCCGGTCATGCCGGCGCGCAGCGTCATCGCGCACTGCAGCGCGCAGTACGGGCAGTGCGTGTCGGCGGCCGGCATGCCCACCACGGTGCCCAGCGGCCGTTTCGGGGCGGCCTCCCGGCTGTTACCGGGTTGAAAATCGCGTCTCACACCGGCCCCCGGGCGGCGGTGAGATCCCGGCGGAGGTAGCACCACCAGGTCACGGCGACGCAGAGGGCGTAGCCGGCGAGGAAGGTGAGCAGCGCCGCGTCGATCGAGCCGGTCCGGGCGATCGAGATGCCGAACCCGCGCGGGATCAGGAACCCGCCGAGCGCGCCGACGGCCGCCGCGATGCCGATGACGGCGGCGGCACCGGCGCCCTGGAAGATCGCCGGGATCATCCGGTAGGTGGCGCCGTTGCCGACCCCGCTGGCCACGAAGAGGAGCAGGAACGCGGCCAGGAACGGCCCGAAACCGCCGACCGCCAGCACGGCCGCCACGCCCGCGGCCAGCACGAGGAACGCCACGAGGGTGACCTTCGCGCCGCCGATCCGGTCCGCGAGCCAGCCGCCGACCGGCCGTGCCGCCGAGCCGACGAGCGGGCCGAGCGCGGCGAAGAGCACGCTGCCGGCGGCCGGGAACTCGTTGCGGATCAGCAGCGGCAGCGCCGCCGAGTAGCCGATGAAGCTGCCGAACGTGCCGACGTAGAGGAACGACATCACCCACGTGTGCGGGTTCTTGAGCACCGCGGCCTGCTGGCGCAGCGGCGCCCGGGAGACGGTGAGGTTGTCCATGCACAGCCACGCGCCGACCATCGCGACGAGCACGGGCAGGAGCCAGAGCAGCGGCGCGTACGCCAGGTGGAGCCCGCCGCCCGCGACGACGACGAGGGGCACCGCGAGCTGCACCACGGCGACGCCGACGTTGCCGCCCGCGGCGTTGACGCCGAGCGCGAGTCCCTTGTGGCGCGCGGGATAGAAGTAGGAGATGTTCGCCATCGACGACGCGAAGTTGCCGCCGCCCAGCCCCGCGGTCGCGGCAGCCGCGGCGAAGGCCCAGTAGGGCGTCGCGGGGTTGGTCACGCAGGCCACCATCAGGGCGAGCGGCAGGACCAGCAGCGCGGCCGACACCGCCGTCCAGTTCCGCCCGCCGAAGCGGGCGACCGCGGCCGTGTAGGGGATCCGCATCGCGGCACCGACGAGGTTGGGCAGGGCGACGAGCCAGAAGAGCTGGTCGACGGAGAACGCGAAGCCGGCCGCGGGCAGGCTCACGGCCACCGCGCTCCACAGGAGCCAGATCGAGAACCCGACATGCTCGACGGCGATCGACCAGACGAGGTTGCGCCGCGCGATCCGGCGGCCGGTGGCGGCCCAGAACGCCTCGTCGTCCGGTCGCCAGTCGGCGATCCAGCCCGGCGCCGGCCGTACCGCTGGGGTGGGGGTGGCGGTGGTCGTCATGGCGGCCACTCTCCGGCCGGGGCGTTGCGCCCCGATGACCGCTCGCGTGCGCCGTTCGTGAAATCGCCGTCACCACGCCCCGGCGCCGGTGGTGAGGGCGCCATGAGACCGTCTCGTGGCCAACGTGGCGTACAACTCGGGGCCGAGCGACCTGGTGGCGACGCTGACCATCCGCGCGGGCGGCGGCGTCGAGTTCGCCCCGCCGACGGGCCCCGGTCTACTCGATCGCCGCGGGCCGCGACGGCACGCTGATCGAGGAGGTCACGGTGCTGCGCGACGGCCGGCCGTGGCTGCGCGTCGAGACCGAGGACCGCTACGACACCGGCAGGACCACGGTGAAGACCACAGGCCTGCAGGTGGACGTGCCGAAGAAGACCAACCAGGTGTTCCGCTACGACCCCCTGACCGGGATGCTCCGCGCCGGCCGGTGACGCGCCGAGGGCGGCGCTAAAAGTTGATTGATTCCAGACAACTGTCTACGTTCAGAGGATGACAGCGGGCTTCGAGGGACAGTTGCGGGCAGCCTCGCTGCGTGTGACCAGACCGCGACTCGCCGTGCTGGCTGCCCTGCGCGATCACCCGCATGTCGACACCGAGCAGGTGATCGCGCTGGTCAGGGCCGATGATCCGAGCGTCTCCCGGCAGGCGGTCTACGACATCCTGCGGGCACTCACCGACGCCGGGCTCGTGCGGCGCATCCAGCCCGCCGGCGCCACCGCCCGGTACGAGTCGCGGGTCGGCGACAACCATCACCACGTCGTCTGCCGCTCGTGCGGTGCCATCGCCGACGTCGACTGCGCCGTCGGCCACGTTCCCTGTCTCACCGCCTCGGACGACCGCGGGTTCGTGGTCGACGAGGCCGAGGTCGTGTTCTGGGGCGCCTGCCCCGACTGCGCGGCCGGACGTACCCCCGGTTCGGAAGGAAGCAGATGACCGACAACCACGACAGCAGCGCGCAGGGCATCGAGCGGAAGCCGTCGCTCGCGGCGGACTCCGTGACCGCGCACGGCAGCGAGAGCGAGAACCCCGCGATCGACTCGCCCACGCCGAAGACCGGTGGGCGGCCGCGGACCAACCGCGACTGGTGGCCCAACCAGATCGACCTCTCCGTGCTGCACGCCCACTCGGCCAAGGGCAACCCGCTCGGCGCGAGCTTCAGCTACGCCGCCGAGTTCGCCAAGCTCGACGTCGACGCGCTCAAGCGCGACATCGTCGACGTCCTCACCACCTCGCAGGAGTGGTGGCCGGCCGACTTCGGGCACTACGGCGGCCTGATGATCCGGATGAGCTGGCACGCGGCCGGCACCTACCGCATCCACGACGGGCGCGGCGGCGCCGGCGACGGTGGCCAGCGGTTCGCGCCGCTCAACAGCTGGCCCGACAACGCCAACCTCGACAAGGCCCGCCGCCTCCTGTGGCCGGTCAAGCAGAAGTACGGCCAGCAGATCTCCTGGGCCGACCTGCTCGTGCTGGCCGGCAACGTCGCGCTCGAGTCGATGGGTTTCAAGACCTTCGGGTTCGGCTTCGGCCGCGCGGACGTCTGGGAGCCCGAGGAGATCTTCTGGGGTCCCGAGGACACCTGGCTGGGCGACGAGCGCTACGCGTCGGAGAGCGAGATGGTGCCGGACATCGGCGCCACGGAGATGGGCCTCATCTACGTCAACCCGGAGGGGCCCCGCGGCAGCGCGGACCCGCTCGCGGCGGCGCACTTCATCCGCGAGACGTTCCGCCGCATGGCGATGAACGACGAGGAGACCGTCGCCCTCATCGCCGGCGGCCACACGTTCGGCAAGACCCACGGCGCCGGCGTCGCCGACGACCACGTGGGCGCCGAGCCCGAGGGCGCCGCGCTGGAGGCGCAGGGCCTGGGCTGGCTCAGCACCCACGGCACCGGCAAGGGCGCCGACACGATCACCAGCGGCCTCGAGGTGACCTGGACCGACCGGCCCACCCGGTGGAGCAACCGGTTCTTCGAGATCCTCTTCGGGTACGAGTGGGAGCTGACCACCAGCCCCGGCGGCGCGAAGCAGTGGGTCGCCAAGGACGCCGAGGCGATCATCCCGGACGCCCACGATGCGGGGCGCACGCACCTGCCGACGATGCTCACCACCGACCTGTCGCTGCGCGTCGACCCGGCGTACGAGCGGATCTCCCGTCGTTTCCTCGAGAACCCCGACGAGTTCGCGCTCGCGTTCGCCAAGGCCTGGTACAAGCTGCTGCACCGCGACATGGGCCCGGTCAGCCGCTTCCTCGGGCCGTGGGTCCCGGAGCCGCAGCTCTGGCAGGACCCGGTCCCGGCCGTCGACCACGAGCTGGTCGGTCCGGCCGACGTCGCGAGCCTCAAGGCCGAGGTGCTGGAGTCCGGTCTCACCACGGCCCAGCTCGTCTCGACCGCCTGGGCGTCGGCGGCCTCGTTCCGGTCGACCGACAAGCGCGGCGGCGCCAACGGTGCCCGGGTGCGGCTCGAGCCGCAGCGCGGGTGGGAGGTCAACCAGCCCGAGCAGCTCGCGACCGTGCTGGAGACCCTCGAGGGCATCGCGCGCAAGTTCAACGACGCGGGCGGCGCGAAGATCTCGCTCGCGGACCTGATCGTCCTGGCCGGCTCGGCCGCGGTCGAGAAGGCCGCGCGCGACGCGGGCGTCGATGTGACGGTGCCGTTCCGGCCCGGTCGCACCGACGCCACCCAGGAGCAGACCGACGTCGAGTCGTTCCGGGTCCTCGAGCCGCGCGCGGACGCGTTCCGCAACTACCTGCGCCCCGGCGAGAAGACCCAGCCGGAGGTGCTGCTCGTCGACCGCGCGTACATGCTGAACCTGACCGCGCCGGAGATGACCGTCCTCATCGGTGGGTTGCGGGCGCTGGGCGCGGGTGCGAGCGAGCACGGCCGGCTGACCGACCGGCCCGGCGTGCTCAGCAACGACTTCTTCGCCAACCTGCTCTCGCCGGGCACCCGGTGGCAGGCGTCGAAGTCGCAGGAGCACGTGTACGAGATCCGGGACCTGGCCACCGACGATCTCAAGTGGACGGCCACCGCCGTCGACCTGGTCTTCGGCTCCAACTCCCAGCTGCGCGCCCTCGCCGAGGTCTACGCCAGCCAGGACGGCCGGGACAGGTTCGTGACCGACTTCGTCGCGGCCTGGACCAAGGTGATGGAGCTGGACCGCTTCGACCTGAGCTGACCATGCCGACCGGCGCCCGGCCGATCCCTTGTGGATCGACCGGGCGCCGGCTTCGTCCAGGGGTCAGGCCGCGTTGGCCGCCGGGATGCGGACCGGTGCGAACGCGGTCTGGATCCAGTTCGGGTACGGGGCCACCGCCGGGCGGCTGACCTCGTCGAGCGCGGCCAGGTCCTCGGCGGTGAGCGTCAGCTCGCTGGCGGCGATGTTGTCCGCGAGCTGGTCGAGCCGGCGGGCGCCGACGACGACGCTGGTGACGGCGCGCTGCGCGAGCAGCCAGGCGAGCGCGACGCGGGACGGGCTCACCTCGTGCCGGTCGGCGACGGTCCGCAGCACGTCGACGATCCGGTGGCCCTGCTCCTCGTCGAACTGGACGAAGTCGGCGCCGGCCTTCGCGCGACGGCTGTTCTCGTCGGTCGTACCCCCGTCGCGGTGGAACTTGCCCGTGAGGAAGCCGCCGGCCAGCGGGCTCCACACGGTCAGGCTCACGCCCTCGTCCTCGGCCATCGGCACGAGGTCCCGCTCGGCGTCGCGGGACACGAGCGAGTAGTGCGTCTGGTTGGCGACGAACCGCGCCTGGTGGTGCAGGGCGGAGATGCCCAGCGCCTTGCTGATCTGCCAGGCCGCGAAGTTCGAGCAGCCGATGTAGCGGATCTTCCCCTGCCGCACCGCGTCGTCGAGCGCGCCGAGGGTCTCCTCGAGCGGGGTGACGTGGTCGTAGTTGTGCAGCTGGTAGAGGTCGATGTAGTCGGTGCCGAGCCGGCGCAGGCTGTCCTCCAGCGAGCGCATGATGTGCAGGCGGGTCAGTCCCTGGTCGTTGGGCCCGGTGCCGACCGGCGCCAGCAGCTTGGTGCCGACGATCACGTCGCGCCGGCGGGAGCCGATCGCCCGGCCGAGCAGCTCCTCGCTCTCGCCGTCCGCGTACACGTCGGCGGTGTCGATGAAGTTGACCCCGGCGTCGAGCGCGCTGCCGACCACCTGGTCGACCTCGGCCTGCCCGAGTGCGCCGACGTTGCGGAACACCGGGTGCTCCTTGCCGCCGAACGTCATGGTGCCGAGCGAGATCTCGGAAACCCAGACTCCGGTACGCCCCAGCAGACGGTATTTCACTGCCACTCCCTTTGTGCCCCTGATGTCCGACCCGGGATCGGCGTCGACGGCGAAACACTACAGCGTGTCCGGACACCGTGTAGTGTTATCCAGGTCATGCCCCGGGCGACCACTAGGATCCGCACATGCCCTCGATCACCCGGCGCCGCGCCGGCCGACCGGCCTCGGCCGAGGCCGACATCCTGGCCGCGACCGAGCGCCTGCTGATCGACGGCGCCAGCTTCACGGAGCTCGGCATCCAGCAGGTCTGCGCGGAGGCGGGCGTGGCCCGCTCGACCTTCTACATCCACTTCCGCGACAAGACCGACCTGCTGATGCGGCTGGCGGCGGGCCTGACGCGCACGTCGTTCACGATCGCGTCGGCTTGGGAGCCCAAGGACGGGGTCGACGCGGTCGCCGACGCGTTCCTGCAGGTGGTGGCGATCTACCGCGAGCACGCGGCGGTGCTGCGCGCGATCACGGAGGTCGCGACCTACGACCGCACGGTGCGCGACTACTGGTACGAGCGCCTGGGCCAGTTCACGGACAACACGATCAGGTTGCTCCGCCAGGAACAGGAAGCGGGCCGCACGCCGGCCGACATCGACCTGCCGAGCGTGGCCCGCATCATCGTCAAGGGCGGCGAACGCGCGATCGTCGACCACGTGGCCGACGGCGACCCGGCGGACGACGCGACCTTCTGCCGCGAACTAGGCCGCACCTGGTGGTACGGCGTCTACCGCCGCCCCGCCGACCAGCCCGGCGGGTCTAGCTGACGAGCTTGAGGAGCGGGGCGACGCTTTCGTTGACAACGCGGGAGATTTCGCTGGAGAGGTCCGCCACCAGGTCGGCGACGAACTCGTTCGGGAGTTCCGCCGCCTCGACCGTGGCCAGGAACGCCTTGCGGTGGCGGACGTCCATGACCTTGTCGGTGCCCACGGCGATGGCCAGGCCCGCCGCCACCACCCCGCCGGTGATCAGGGCGTACTTCCCGCCGACGCGGGCGCCGCGCCCCACCGCGGCCGCGAAGCCGTGCTGGCGCACCGCGGCCACACCGCCCGCCACCGCCTTCGCGAGGAGCTGCACCGTCGCCGGGTTGATGGGCACCGCGGGTCGTCCGGAGGACGCCGCCGCCGACAGCACCTGCGGGCTGGTCGAGGCGACCGCGATCCGGCCGACGTAGTTGAGGGTGAACATCCGGCCCGGCGTGAGCTTGATCGACGTGCCGATCTCGACGTCGATGCCGTAGCGGCGGCAGATGGCCTCGGCGTGCGGCCGGATGATGCGGTCCAGGCCGTTCTCGGTCCGCTGCGCGTCGGCTTCCGAGCTCGGCAGCGAGTCGACCTCCTTCGACCAGTCCGCGGTCTTCGCCGCCCGCAGCCGGGCCAGGACCACCTGCTTGGTCTCCTCGAACGTCGTCAGCGTGTGCTCCCGGATGGCCTCCTCCACCTCCGGGATCTGCGGGAGGCCCGTCATCTCCTGCCGGAACCGGGCCACCCGGGCCTGGTGGCGACCGGCCCCGGCCAGGCCGCGGGCCACCGAGAACGACGGCTCCGGGTCGTGGTCGAGGTCCGACTCCGGGAACACGGCGCGGCAGCGCGCGGCGACTACGTCCATCCGGCTGCCGCCGCCGGTGAGGACGAGCAGGGCCGGCGGCACCGTCAGCCAGGCCCGGACCTCGGTCAGCAGCGCCTCGAACCGGTCGGCCCAGCCGCCCGTACGGGCGACCAGATGCTTGATGTCCTGGGTACGCAGCCACCCGGTGGCGAGGTCGAAGATCGGTGCCAGCGCGGGGTCGAGCGCCTCGGGCCGGTCGTGCAGGATGAAGGTGGCGCCCGAGAACTGGGCCTCCTTCGCCCGGCGGCAGGCCAGCCGCAGCAGCATCGCGGCGTCCGGGCGGTCCATCGCCCGCTGGAAGGCCGGCTTCCCGCCCAGCGCCGCCATGGCCGAGGTGGCCAGCTCCGCGTCGATCTCGCGGCAGCCGACGTCGGCGCCCAGCGGGATGTTGCGCGGCTCGAGGTCCCGGATGATCGTGAAGTCGGTCGTCGAGGACCCGACGTCGACGATCAGCACGTTGTCGAGCGGGCCGTCGGTGTCGCGTTCCCAGACGTGGACGAGCGCCGACTGCGACTCGGACAGCAGCGAGACAGGCACGGTCGAGCTCGTCAGCGCCCGCCGGTAGATGTCGACGGCCCCGGCCGGCCAGCCCGACGGGTGACCGACCACGACGTGGCAGTCGTCGCGCAGCTCCGGATGCCGGGTGAAGAACTCGCCGAGCAGGAGCTGCGCGAACAGCACCGAGTCGGGCGTCTGCAGGTCGGTCTCCGGCGGCCGTTTCACGTTGACGGTGAACTGCACCGCGTCGCCGACCATCAGGGCCTGCTCGCCGAAGACCCACGCGCCGTCGCGCGCGCGGGCCGTCGCGGTCAGCACGCTGCGCTCCTGTGTGACCGGTCGGGTGTAGACGACCGGCTCGGTGTGGTCCTCCGTGTCCGTCCAGGCCAGACAGCTCTCGCCGTCGCCGATGTCGAGACCGATCGCGTACCGCTTCGCGAGCCACTCCATGGTCATTCGCCCTCCGCGGCGCCGGTGACGGTCCCGACGACGAGCACGTCGGTCAGCAGGGTCAGCAGGTCCGCCGACGGGGGCGGCGGGAACACGAACCCCGAACCCGGGGCGGCGATGGTACGCAACGTCGCGAGCAGCCGTGGATCGGCGGCGACCAGGTTCCGGTCGACCTGCTTGGTCAGCTCCGGCGGGTCGGCCGCGTGTGCGAGGCGCTCCCAGACGTGCGGGTCGACGGAGAGCGCCGCGAAGCACTCCGGGTGCTCCTGGCGCAGCATGAGCAGGATGGCGACCTGCCGCATACGCTCCGCCGACTGGTCGCCGATCCGGCCCAGCATCGTCAGCGTGAGATTCAGGCTGCTCACGAACCGGCGTACGCGTCGCGGGTTGTTCTCGAAGGCGACCCGGACGACCTCCCACAGCACCGGGTCGTCGCGCAGGTGGGACAGCCGCGGCCGGACCGAGTTGCAGAGCGACTCGTAGCGGACGGCCGGCAGGTGGTAGGCGAAGTTGACGAGCTTCTCCAGGTACCACCGGCCACGCGTGCGGTCGCCGTCGAACTGGGCGGCCGCCGCGTCGACGAGGGCGCCCTGGTCCATCGCGATCATGAAGACGCACGGCGCGTCGCCGGTGAAGATCCGCAGGGCCTCCAGCACCGACAGCGCCGTCTCGCGGCGGCAGCGGTCGAGGTCGTCGATGAAGACGACGAGCGGGCGGTCGCCGGTCAGCGCCCGGACCACCTCGGTGAAGTCCTTCTCGAACCGGTTGACCGACCCGTAGATGTCGGCCGGCAGCTCCTGGCCCGCGGCCTCCGTGCCGGAGAACTCCTTCCGCGCCTGCTGCTTGAGTGACTCGAGGTCGTCGACCGAGACCAGGCTGCCGGTGGCGGTCGTGATGAGCTGGCGGGCGACGAGCCAGGTCGCCGACGCGGACAGCCGGGCCACCCGGGCCAGCGTGCCGCGCAGCCGGTTGCGGACGGCGGGCTCGGGCGAGCTCGCGGCGGCCCGGACGAGCTCGTTCAGCAGCGTCTGGATGAGCGCGTGCCAGACCTCGTCGCGCTTGTCGTACTTCCACGGGCTGAACGCGACCGTGGACATGCCTTTCGCGTCCAGCAGGTCGCGGCACACGTTGAGGAAGCTCGACTTGCCCGAACCCCACGGGCCGAACACGGCGAGCGTCAGCGGAAGGTCCGATGTGGCCGCGATCGCGTCGCAGAGCAGCTCCGCGTGGTCCTGGAAACCGAACTCGTCGGCCGACGTGCCCCGGATCGGGTTGTCTGTCAGCAGGATCGGCCCCAATGGACACTCCATTCGACGGTGCGAATGCGAATCATTCCATTCTGGCGGCCGCCGCCACACGCGAAATCACCTGATCGGGCACGCCGTACACACGCCGCGTCGATTTCCCGACACGATCCGCCACCCGGCCTAGACTGGACCGCGATGGAGACGTGGGATGCCCTTCGGGCCAGGCGGAACGTGCGTGACTACACCGCCGACCCGGTGTCTGGCGACGATCTCGACCGCATCGTCGAGGCCGGCTGGCGGGCGCCGTCCGCGTCCAACCGGCAGCACTGGGACTTCGTCCTCGTCACCGACCGGGCGCAGCTCACCGATCTCGCGACCGTGTGGCCCTCGGCGGGGCACATCGGACGCGCGGCCGCCGCGATCGCGCTGGTGGTGCCGTTGCCCGTCGACGAGCGGCAGAAGGTGCTCGACCAGTACGACCTCGGTCAGGCCACCTACGCCATGATGCTCGCCGCCGCCGACCGCGGGATCGGCACGGGGCACTCCTCGGTGGGCGACCAGGCCCGGGCGCGCGCGATCCTGGGTGTGCCGGAGGACCACGAGGTGGCCTACCTGCTCGGCGTCGGCCACCCGGCCGACCGGCCGCTGCGGCCCGTCAAGCGCCCCAACCGCCGCCCCTTCGACGAGGTCGTGCACCGCGGCCGCTGGTGACGCGGGTCAGGCCAGGCTGCTGGCCAACTCGGCCAGCGTCAACGGCCGCGCGAGGTGGTAGCCCTGCGCGTACGCGACCCCTATCCGCTCCAGCGCCGCGAGCTGTTCGGCCGTCTCGACGCCTTCCGCCGTCACGTGCAACCGCAGGGTGTGGGCCAGGTCGGTGAGCAGGTGGACGATGGCGTGGTCGCGCGGGTTGTGCAGCATCCCGCCGACGAACTCACGGTCGATCTTGATGCCGTGCAGGGCGAGCCGCGACAGGTAGCGCAGGTCCGTCGACCCCGTGCCCATGTCGTCGAGGGCGACGCCGACGCCGCGCGCGATCAGGCTCTCCAGCCGGGGCGCCGCGTGGGTCAGCGTCGTGAGGTCGGCGCCTTCGGACAGCTCCAGCCGCAGCCGCTCCGGGGGCAGCCCCGCGTGGTGCAGCGCCGACGTGACCAGGTGGCAGAAGTCGGTCGCCAGCGTGGGCGCGGAGAGGTTGACGTTGACGTGCGCGGGGGCGAGCCGGCCGAGCGAGGCGAGGTCGCCACAGGCCCGCTGCAGCACCCATTGGTCCAGCAGGGGCATATGACCCGCCTCGTGGCCGGCCGGCAGGAACTCGGCCGGCGTGATCAGCCCGCGGTCCGGGTGCTGCCAGCGCACCAGGGCCTCCGCCGCCACGACGGCCCGGTCAGCGATCCGCACGATGGGCTGGTAGAGCAGCCGTAGCTCGTCGTGGGCGACGGCTTCGGCGAGGGTGGGCTCGGGCAGGCAGGTGGTCATGATCTGCGGGCTCCTGGGAGAGGCGAACTGAGGACCGCCCCACTGTGGCCGGGCACGTGGTGGCATCAGCCCTGTCGGCGACGCGGGTCCCGGGGCACCCGGTCGGGTTCACGGGGGCCCCGGGGGGAGCCCGGACCAGGCCCGGATGTCCGGTTCAGGGGCACGGGAGGGCCGTCACCGGGACGCGGGCACCGCCATGCCCGTGTCCAGCGGGGTGTCCCGCAGCTCCCGACGGGAGCCGATCGCCAACTTCGCGAACACCTTTCGCAGGTGCCACTCGACCGTCCGCGGGCTGATGAACAGCTCGGCCCCGATCTCCTGGTTGGTCCGGCCCTCCCAGGCCAGCGAGGCGATCAGCGTCTCCTGTGGCGTCAGGTCCATCGTGGTGTCCGGCGTACGCTTGCGCACCGTCTCGCCCGTGGCCAGCAGCTCGTTGCGCGCCCGCTCGGCGAACGCGTCCGCTCCCATGTGGGTGAACAGGTCGTGGGCGTGCCGGAGCTGGTCGCGGGCGTCGGCCCGGCGGTTGTTGCGGCGCAGCCACTCGCCGTACACGAGATGCGCGCGCGCCAGGTGTGCGCTCATGCGGCACCCGGTCAGCTTGTCGATGGCCGTCCGGTAGAGGCCGTCGGCGTCCGGACCGCGCGCGAGCAGCGCCCGCGACCGGGCCTCGGTCCCCAGCGCCCACGTGGTGCCGCTCGCCTGGGTCCGCTTCGTCAGCTCGCGCAGGGCGGCCTCGCCGACGTCCCACTCCTCCAGCCGCGCGGCCGCCTCGACCAGCTCGGGCAGCGCCCACGACTTCGCCACGAGCTGGTCGCCGGCGGTGGCCCGCCGGGCCGAGGCCAGCGCCGTGGCATAACGGCCGAGCCCGTTGTCGAGCACCGCCGCCGCGTACTCGGTCAGCACGAGGGCGCTGCCTTCCCCACGGGGGAACGCCTCCTGGACCACGGCCTCGGTGAGCTCCTCGGTGCTCGCCTGGTCGCCCCGCCAGGCCGCCAACATGATCGGGGTGTACGGCAGCGGCGCCAGCCCGATGGCACCGCTGAGGGCGGCGGCTTCCTCGGTCATGGCGGCCGCGGTCACGAAGTCCCCGGCCTGGAGGTGGAAGCTGGCGAGGTAGTCCAGCGCCGTGGGCAGCAGGCTCAGCATCCCGCTCGCGCGAGCCTCCTGGACGTGTCGGCCGAGCAGGTCGGCCCACGACGGCCCTTCCCACAGCTCCGCGGCGACCAGGGAGGCCGCCACGCAGATCAGCGTGCGCTGCTCCCGCGTGAGACTGGCCCGCAGCCCGCGCCGCAACAGCGGCGCCCCCGCCGTGTACCCCTCCGTGAACTGGACCGACAGGCCGTCGAGCAGCAGGTCCACCGGATCGCGGCTGCCCGGGTTGCCGGGCGCGGACCGCGCGGCCTCCGCCACCACGCGCACGCCGTGCTCCGGCTCCAGGCGTCCGGCACCGGCGAACACCGGGGCCAGCAGCGCCTCCAGGTAGGTCTCGCGGGCCAGGGGCACGTCCAGCGGCGTGAGCCGGCGCGCCGCGTCGAGCAGCAGCGCCGGTGCGTCGGTGCCGCGACTGCGTTTGAACACCAGGTCCGCGCGAAGTCGTTCCAGCCGGGCCATCTGCAGGCTGTCCAGCCGGGCCATCTCGGCGGTGGCGAGCAGCTCGTCGGCCGCGTCCGGCGCGCCGGCGGCCACCGCGGCCTCCGCCGCGGCCAGGGCCCGCCGGCCGCGGTGCGCCTGCACCGGCGTCAGCTCGGTGGCCCGCCGCAGGAACGCCGCCGCCGCGGCGGCCCCGCCGCGCGCCTGCGCCCGGCTCGCCGAGCGCTCCAGCTCCGCCGCCAGCCACTCGTCCGGGGCGACCGCCGCGGCCGCGAGATGCCATGCGCGCCGGTCCGGATCGGTTTGGGGATCGGTCACCTCCGCCAGCGCCCGGTGGGCGACCTGCCGGTCGGCGCGCCCGGCAGCCCGGTGCACGGCCGACCGCACCAGCGGATGCGTGAAGCGGACCCGGGTGCCCAGCGTGATCAGCCCGGCGGCCTCGGCCGGTGCGGCGGCGTCGTCCTCGAGGCCGCACACGCGCGCGGCCCCCCACAGGACGGTCGGGTCACCGACGGACTCGAGCGCCGCCAGCAGCAGGAACTGCTGGGTGTGGGCCGGCAGGGCGCGGATGCGCCGCAGGTAGGCGTCCTCGATC
Source organism: Asanoa siamensis (assembly GCF_016862555.1). Lineage (GTDB taxonomy): Bacteria > Actinomycetota > Actinomycetes > Mycobacteriales > Micromonosporaceae > Asanoa > Asanoa siamensis. Next base: position 44,105 of record NZ_BONE01000049.1, read on the forward strand.
CGGGCGGACCGGCTCTCCAGCGGCCGGGCTCTGGGCCGGCTGTCGAACTCCGTCGACGTGAGCTCGGCCGGCAGTTGGAGCAGCGCGAGCGGGTTCCCGCGCGCCTCGGCGAGGATCCGGTCCCGCACCCGTTCGTCCTGCAGCGCCGGTGCCGCCGCGGCCAGCAAGGCGCGCGCGTTCCGGTCGTCCAGCCCGGTGACGGCGAGCTCCGGCAACCCGAACAGCTCATGGTTGTCGCTCGGGTCGAGCTGGGCGAAGACGAGGGCGATCGGGTCGGCCCCCAGCCGTCTCGCGACGAACGCGAGCGCCTGCACCGAGGCGTGGTCCAGCCACTGGACGTCGTCGATCAGGCAGACGACGGGCTTGCCGTCGGCCGACTGCGACAGCAGGGTCAACACCGCCAGACCGACCAGGAACCGTTCGGGTGCCGCCCCGTCGACGAGCCCGAACGCGACACCCAGCGCCTCCCGTTGCGGGCCGGGGAGGTCGCGCAGTCGGTCGAGCATCGAGACGCAGAACTGGTGCAGGCCGGCGTACGGCAGCTCCATCTCGGACTGCACGCCGGTGACCCGGATGATCCGCGCGTCGGCGGCCTTCTCGCCCAGGTAGTCCACCAGGGCCGTTTTGCCTTCACCGGACTCGCCGCGCAACACCAGCACCACGTGCCGACCGGCCCGGGCCTCGTCCAGAAGCGCGTCGAGCACCTCGCACTCGTGGGCCCGACCGTACAGTCCCTGTCCTGGATGCATCCCTTTCACAGTAATCCCGTGGACCGCTGTCAACCGGCATAGCGGGAAGCGGGCAGCCCACGCGCACCGGGATCGAGCAGCAACGTCTGGCCGGCCAGGGGAGCGGGGTCGCCGCCGAGCCGCGCCGAGGTGACCGCCAGCAGGTCCAGGTCCGGCCCCACGAACGCGCAGCGGGTCGGGTTGGCCACGGGCACCGGCACCACGCGGTCGACCGTGCCGTCCGGGGCATAGCGGACGATCCGGCCGCCGCCGAACTTGCAGTTCCACACGAACCCCTCGGCGTCGACCGTGACACCGTCCGGGAACCAGCCGTGCTCCACATCGGACACGAAGACCACGCCCTCCCCGACGACGCCCGACGGCGAGACCGGGTAGGAGCGGATGACCCGGACCGTGGAGTCCACGTGGTACAGCGTCCGGCCGTCCGGGCTCCACGCCGGCCCGTTGGAGCAGACGATCCCGCCGAAGGCCCGGATGAGAGTCAGCGACGGCTCGAGCCGGTAGAAGGAACCGAGCGGTTCCTTCTCGGCCAGGTCCATCGAGCCGAACCAGAACGCGCCGTACGGGTCGACCGCGCCGTCGTTCAGCCGCGTGCCGGGCGGGGTGTCGATGCCGCGGACGACCTCGACCGTCCCCGCGTCGACGTCGCAGTAGGCGATGGCGTCCCGCAACGCCGCCACCAGCCCGCCGCCCGCCCGCAGCGCGACGCTGCCGACCAGGTCCGGCACGGGCAGCGTCCGCACCGGGCCGGCCGGCCACGCCTTCGCGTAGATCCGCCGCTCCAGGATGTCGACCCAGTAGAGGCGGGACCCGTCCCACAACGCGCTCTCGCCGAGCGTGCACGGGATGTCGTTGAACACGGTCACGTCAGTCATGGGCCTTCTCCCGGCCGTAGGCGAACAGGATCGCGAGGATGACCAGGCCGTAGATCATGAGGCGGCCGTACTCGGGGACGCGTTGCGCGGCGAGGAACGTCGTCACCGCCACCAGGGTGACCGAGCCGGCGATGACGCCGAGATAGTGGCCGCGGCCGCCGAGGATGGAGACGCCGCCGACCACGACGGCGGCGATGGACTCGAAGAGGTACGGGTCGCCGAGGCCGAGCGACGGCTGCCCGCCGTAGGCCACGAGCGCGATCCCGGCCAGTGCGGCGAAGACCCCGCTGAGCGTGTAGAGCGCCACGGTCACGCCGCGCACGCCCACGCCGGACAGGAACGCGGCGCGCGGGTTGACGCCCACGGCGTACACCCGGCGCCCGAAGGTCGTCAGCGTGAGCAGCACGGTCATCAGCAGCGCCACTCCGCCCCAGAGGAACAGCTGCCCCGGCACCGCGCCGGAGAACAGGCCACGCAACGGCGACGGGGCGTACGAGCCGCAGGACGCGCAGGTGAGTCCCTTCGAGAGCCCGAGCGTCAGCCCCTGCATCACCCCGTTCATGCCCAGCGTCATGACGACGGCCGGCACACCGAGCCAGGCGACGCCGAACCCGTTGCCGAGCCCGACGAGCGCGCCCACACCCAGCGCCAGCACGACGGCCAGCGGCGCCCGCGAGGTCTGGCCCAGGCTCGACGTGGTGAGCACGATCGCGGCGCCGTTGAGCACCCACGGGATCGACAGGTCGATGCCGCCGACGAGCACGACGAGCATCTGCCCGGCGGCGACGAAGCCGGTGAAGCTGGCGACGACCAGCATCACCCGCAGGCTCGACCAGGACGCGAAACCGGGGTGCAGGATCGCGCCGACCAGCAGGACGGCCGTGGTGCCGGCGAGCGCGTAGAGGACGCGGCGGCTCATGCGGGCCTCCGGCGGCGTGCCGCCAGGGCGGCGACGGTGCCGAGCAGCACCGCCACGACCAGGAACAGGCCCTGGAAGAGCGACTGGTAGAGCGGGTCGATGCCCGCGAAGAACAGGATGTCGATGACCAGCGTCAGCGCCACGGCACCCGCGACGGCGCCGAGCGCGCTGCCGCGCCCGCCCGTGAACGCGACGCCGCCGACGACGACCGACGCGATGGAGGTGAGGATGAACGGTGCGCCGGCGTTGGCGTCGCCGGAGGTCGTGGTCGACACGTAGAACACCGCGGCGAGCGCGGCACACAGCCCGGCGAGCGCGTAGACCTTCAGCTTCACGGCAGCCGCCGGCACGCCGACCGCGCGGGCGCTGGCCTCGTCGCTGCCGATCGCGTACACCCGCATGCCGAACCGGGTGCGGCGCAGCACGAGCCAGCCGGCGACCGCGAGCCCGAGCCAGATCAGGCCTGTCGGGGTCGCGGGGTTGGTCAGCACGTGCCGCACCTGCGGCGGGATCGAGCCGCCGGGCACCGGCAGCACCCGCAGCGCGAGACCGGTGAAGACGGACAGCGTCGCCAGGGTCGTGAGAATCGGCGCGATCCGGCCGTAGGCGACGATCAGTCCGTTGACCGCGCCGCAGGCGGCGCCCAGGGCCAGCACCGCGACGAGCCACAGTGCCGACGTGGACACCGTCGACGCGGTGACGGCGACGCAGAGGCTGACGATGCCGCCGACCGAGAGGTCGATGCCGCCGGTGAGCACGACCAGGCTCTGCCCGATCGCGACGAACACGAGCGGCAGCGTGGTGTTGAGGATCGACAGGTAGTCGAACGACGTGGGGAAGCGCCCCAGCCGCGACGAGTAGACGACGAGGTAGGCGACCGCGGTGGCCGCCAGCACCAGATAGCCGAGGCTCACCCGGCGCAACGCTTCACGCATCCTGACTCTCCTTGATGGACGCCGCGACGATCCGCTCCGCGTCGCCGACCGGCCCGGCGAGCTCGGCCGCCACGCGGCCCTCGCGCAGCACCAGGACCCGGTGGCAGAGGTGGGCGATCTCCTCGGTCTCGCTGGAGTGGTAGAGGATCGCCTTCCCGCGCGCGGCGAGCGTGTCGACCAGCTCGTAGATGTCGTGCTTGGTGGCCGCGTCGACGCCGCGGGTGACGTCGAACAGCAGCAGGATGCGGGCGTCGGTGAGCAGCCAGCGGGCCATCACGACCTTCTGCTGGTTGCCGCCCGACAGGGTGTCGGCGGCCCCGCTCGTCGACCGTCCCGCCCCGATGCGGAGCTGGTCCACGATGGACGCCACGGCCACCCGCTCGGCGGAGCGGTTGACGAACCCGGCGGTGGCACGCCGCGACAGCGTCGCCGTGGCGATGTTGTCGCGGATCGACAACGGCGGGAACAGCCCTTCGGCCTTGCGGTCCTCGGGCACGTAGGCGATGCCGACGCCCGCCCGGATCGCGTCCTTCGGCGATCGGACGGTGACCGCCCGGCCGTCGACCTCGATCGTGCCGCCCTCGGCGCGCCGCGCCCCGAACAGCGTCAGGAAGAGGTCCCGCTGGCCCTGGCCGGCGAGGCCGCCGACACCGAGGATCTCGCCACGCCGCAGGTCGAGGTCGACCCCGCGCAGGCGCCCGCCGGACAGGTTGGAGACCCGCAGCGCGCTCTCGTCGGTGGGCCGGGCGCTGATCGTCGGGTACGCCCCGGCGAAGCTCCGCCCGCTCATCAGCGTGACCGCCTCCGCCTCGGAGAGCCGCTCCCGCGTGGCGACCCGGGTGCCGTTGCGGAACACCGTCACCCGGTCCGCGAGCGCCTCGATCTCCCGCCAGCGGTGGGAGGTGAAGACGACGCAGCAGCCGTCGTCGCGCAGCCGCCGCATGTGTCGGGCGAGCCACTCGACCTGCCGGTCGGGCAGCGCGGCGGTCGGCTCGTCGAGGATGACCACCCGGGGCTCGCCGGCCAGCACCCGGACGAGCTCGACCACCTGCCGCTGCGCGACCGACAGGTCCGCCGCCGCGGCGCGCGGGTCGATGTCGTCGACGCCGTAACGGCGCAGCACCTCCCGCGCGACCGGTGCCAGGCGACCCCGGCGGACCAGCCCGAGCCGCCCGCGTGGCGGATCGTGCAGGAGCAGGTTCTCCGCCACCGTCAGGTCCGGGAGCAGCGACAGCTCCTGGAACGCCGTCGCCACCCCCAGCCGTCGTCGGGCGGCCGGCCCGACGACCCGCGTGACCTCGGTGCCGAAGATCTCCACCGCGCCTCGGTCGGCCCGAATCACTCCACACAGGACCTTGATGAGGGTGCTCTTGCCCGCGCCGTTCTCACCGGCGAGGGCGTGGATCTCGCCGGGACGCGCCGCGAACGACGCGTCCCGGAGCGCCTGGACCCCGCCGAAGGCGCGGTCGACGCCGGATGCCCGTACCGCCAGGGTCTCGGAGCCGGACCGCGACGGCGCCGGCGCGATCGACGGGGTCTCGGTCATGGCGTGCCGAGCTTGACGTCGAGGGTCTTGCCGGGGCACGGGGTCCCGTCCGTCGCCGCCTCCTGGCAGAGGACGACGGTGGCGTTGGGTCCCGAGTCGGTGAAGTCGGCGAAGAAGCTGTCCGGCAGGTCGGGGAAGACCGTCTCGCCGGGCACCATGTGGTCGGACGTCGCGACCGGGAACGGGATCGTGACACTCTCCTTCGGGTGCTCGCCCTTGACCACGGCGCGGGCGAGCTCGAGCGAGATGACCGACAGGAACGGCGGCTGCCCGATCGACATGCCGTTCACCTTCGGGGTGAGCAGGCCGGCCATGTACTTGCGGAACCCGTTCTCGGCCTCGCCACCGACGACGGGCATCGGGCGGTTGGCGGCGGCGAAGGCCTTGATGACGCCGTCGGTGCCGCCGGAGACCCAGACACCGTCCACCTTGGGCAGGTTCGCGAGCTGCCCGGAGGTCGCCCGCTGCGCGGTGGCCGAGTCCCACATGCCGGTGTAGGTCGCGACGACCTTGATGCCGGGGTGGGCCGCGAAGACCTCCTTGGCACCCTTGTTGCGGTCGTTGTCGGCGCCGGTGCCGGCGACGCCGGTCACCATCACCACGTTGCCCTGCCCGCCGAGCTCGTCGACGATGAACTGCGCGAGCTGCTGGCCGAACTTGACCTGGTCGGTGTTGACCGTCAGGCCGCACGTGTTGTCGACGACGTTGTCGAACGAGACGACCACGATGCCGCGGTCGCAGGCCTGCTGCACCACCCCGTTGAGGCCGCTGGTCGAGGCGGCGTTGACGACGATCGCGTCGACGCCCTGCGAGATGAGGTTGGAGATCTGGCGCGACTGGGTCGACACGTCGTTGCCGGCGTTGAAGACGCTGCACTCGACCTCGTCGACGTACGGCGGCATGGCGCAGGCGGCCTTGTAGACGTTCTCCATCTCCACGCGCCACTGGTTGCCGATGAACGAGTTGGACAGGGCGATCTTGATCTTGCCGCCGCCCGCGGCGTCGTCGGTGGCGGCCGGGCTGCCGGCGTCGCTGCAGGCCCCGGCGAACAGGACCAGCGTCGCGGCGACGACCGCGAGGTGTCGAGGTAGATTCATGGTTGCTCCACCTGTGAAGGGCGCGACGGGTCCGACCTGCGGCGCCTGGCTCGTGGTCGGCGGGGGCAACCGCCGGCCACCTGTGGTGTGAGTGCCCGCACTGGCGTGTGGCTGGGCGGCCAGGGCTTGGCGGCCCTGGCCGTTCGGGCTCGTTATCTCTGCAGGGGCAGCGGGAACCGTTCGGTGTCCCGCAGCACCGCCGCCGCGGCTCCCAGGACGACCACGCTGTGCTCGTCCAACGCGCCGACGACGACCGGAGGCAGCACTTCCCCGGCGTGGATCGCACGCCGGGCCATCGACTCCCGCAGGGGAGCCAGCAGGATCTCGCCCGCCGGTGCGAGGTTTCCACCGAGGACGATCAGCTCGGGGTCGAGCAGGTTGTACATGTTGGCGGCGGCCAGGCCGATGTGCCGCCCGGCGTCGGCGATGACGCGCCGGCAGCCCACGTCGCCCAGCTTCGCCATCTTGATCACGTCGGCGATGGAGAGCCGGTCGTGGTGGCTGCGCCACAGTTTCCGGGTGATGGAGTCGGCGTTGGCGAGCGTGTTGAGGCACCCGCGCCCGCCGCACCGGCAGACCTCGCCGTTCTCGTCGATCGTGGTGTGGCCGAGCTCGCCGGCCGTGCCGTTGGCGCCGACGTAGAGCGCGCCGCCGAGGATGAACCCGACGCCGATGCCGGACGCCGTGTAGACGTAGGCGACGTCCCGCATGCCGCGGGCGACACCCCAGGTGGTCTCGGCCAGCGCGGCGAAGTTGGCGTCGTTGCCGACCAGCAGCGGCAGGCGCAGCACGCCGGCCGCCGTGGCGTAGGGGTTGACGTTGACCCAGGGCTTCAGCGTGGTCGCCCGCCCGTTGACGCCCGTGTTGCGCTGGATCGGGCCCGGCATCGCGACCCCGACGCCGAGCACGCGGTCGCGCCCGATGCCGAGCCGGTCGAGCATCCGCCCGACCAGCGTGGCCGCCGTCCCGAGCGTGGCCTCGGGCGGCGTGTGGTCGTCCATCGGCACGGCGTCGTGCAGGAGCAGCTGCTGGGCGGTGTCGCAGACCCCCGCCCGGACCACGCCGTTGGCGATCTCGAGGCCCACCGCCACGCCGAGGTCGCCGTTGAGCCCGACGAGCGTGGGCGGCCGCCCCGTGCCCGTACGCCGCTCGGCGTCGGACACCTCCGTGATCGTGCCGTCGTCGAGCAGTTCTTCGATGACGCTCTTGACGGTGGAGCGCGACAACCCGATCTCGGCGAGTGCGCGCCGGCTCTGCGCCCCGCGCTCCCGCAGCGCGCGGACCACCCGGGCACGGTTGGCCGAACGCTGCGCGGACGGGACGGGAGACGACATCGCACCTCCTCCCTCGGGTGCGACCGAGTATCGAGTCCTATGCCGATAGCAGTCAATACTCCACCGTGTTTCCGCGAAAAAGCGGTCCTATTAAGACTGGTCCAGTCAAAACACAGCGGCACCGGCTCTCAGCAACGTCCCAGGCGGAAATATCCTCCTCAACCGGCCAAACCGGGCATGCTGGTCGCGCCCCCTGTGTCGAGAGAGGACGTCATGCCGTCGCCCCACCAGCAGTCCCGGCTCCGCTCCGCCCTGACCCACGACGTGCCCGCGTCGGTGGTGGTGTTCCTGGTCGCCATCCCGTTGTCGCTGGGCATCGCCGCGGCGTCCGGTGCGCCGCTGTTCGCGGGCCTGCTCGCGGCCGTCGTCGGCGGTGTCGTCGCGGGCGCGCTCGGCGGCGCGCCGCTGCAGGTCAGCGGGCCGGCCGCGGGCATGACCGTCATCGTCGTCGGGACGGTCGCACAGTTCGGCTGGGCCGGCACCGTGGCGATCGTCGCGATGGCCGGCGCCCTGCAGGTCGGCCTCGGCCTGTCCCGGCTCGGGCGGGCGGCGCTCTCGCTGTCACCGGCGGTGGTGCACGGCATGCTGGCCGGCATCGGCGTGGTGATCGTCATCGGCCAGGCGCACGTGGTGCTCGGTGGCACGCCGCTCAGCTCACCGCTCGCGAACCTGCGCGACCTGCCCCAGCGGATGCTGGGCCACCACGACGCGTCCGTGGCGATCGGCGTACTGACGATGGTCATCCTCCTGGTCTGGCCTCGGCTGGTGAAGGTCTCGCTGCTGCCGGCGGCGCTCGTGGCGGTCGCCGCGGCCACGGCGGTGTCGACGATCGCCGGCCTGGACCTGCCCCGGGTCTCGCTCGCCGCCGCCCAGCTCACCTTTCCGCGCTGGCCGGACGCGCCCGTCGCCGAGATCGTGCTGGCCGCCGTCACGATCGCGCTCGTGGCGAGCGTCGAGTCGCTGCTCTCCGCGGTCGCGGTCGACAAGCTGCACGCCGGGCCGCGCGCGAACCTCGACCGGGAGCTGGTGGCGCAGGGCACCGCCAACATGGTCTCCGGCGCGCTCGGCGGCCTCCCGGTCACCGGCGTCATCGTGCGGAGCTCCGCCAACGTGGCCGCCGGCGCGCGGACCCGCCTCTCCACAGTGTTGCACGGGCTCTGGCTGGCCGTCTTCGCGCTGGCCTTCACGGACGTCCTCGAGCTGATCCCGATGTCGGCGCTGGCCGCCGTGCTCGTCGTCGTCGGCATCCGGCTGGTCAGCCTCGCCCACCTGCGCACGTACGCCCGGCACCGGGAGCTGCCCGTCTATCTCGTGACGGCCGGCGGCGTGGTGCTGACCGACCTCATGCTCGGCGTGACCGCAGGCATCGGTGTCGCGCTCGGGCTCACCCTCTACCGGCTGGCCCGCTGCGACATCCGGAGCACGGAACGCGAGCCGGGCCGCTGGCTGGTCACCGTCACGGGCACGCTGGCCTTCGTCGCCGCGGGCCGGCTCACCCGGGAGCTGGGCGCGGTGCCGCCGGGGCAGTCGGTCGACCTCGAGCTGCATCTCGACTACCTCGACCACGGCGCGTTCGAGGCCATCGAGCAATGGCGCCAGGCGTACGAGCGCGGCGGCGGGCAGGTGCGGGTGCAGGAGACGCACCGGGAGTGGCTGCACCGCGCGCGCTCGGGCCGGTTGGGCCACGGCAAGAGCACGCCCACGCACGTACCACGCTTCCTGGCGTCCTGGTCGCAGTGGCAGGCGGCCCACGCGGCCGACGGCCGACCGGCACGGGCGATGGCGGCGGGCATCGACGAGTTCGAGCGCACGGTCGCGCCGCTGGTCCGCCCGCACCTGGCCGACCTCGCGGCCAACGGCCAGCGACCACAGCAGCTCTTCATCACCTGCGCCGACTCGCGCCTGGTCCCGAACCTCATCACCGCGAGCGGCCCGGGCGACCTGTTCTGCGTACGGAACATCGGCAACATCGTCCCGCCGCACGGCGCGGGCGACGACTCCGTGGGCGCGGCCGTCGAGTACGCGGTGGACGTGCTCGGCATCACCACGATCACGGTCTGCGGCCACTCGGCCTGCGGCGCGGTCCGCGCCCTGATCGCCGGCTCGACCACACCGGACGCGGCACTGGGCCGGTGGCTGAGCCACGCCGGCGCGCCACCCGTGACCGGCGAGCCGGACGCGGACGTGGAGCTGCGGCACTGCCAGGCCAACGTCCGGCGCCAGCTCGACCACCTGCGCACCTACCCGAGCGTCCGGGCGGCACTCGCCGCCGGCCGGCTGCGCCTGGTCGGCATGTACTTCGACATCGCGGAGGCCCGGATGCACGTGCTCGACGACGCGGGCGAGGCCGTCGGCACGCGTTGACATGGAAGCTCTTCCAGGAACCCGCTACGCCGGCGAGTGCCGAGGTCAGTCGGCGAGGGCGGTGTGCACCGAGGAGACCGCGCTCGCGCCCTCGCCGACGGCCGTGGCCACCCGCTTGATCGAGCCCGCGCGGACGTCGCCGACCGCGAACACGCGCGGCGCGCTCGTCTGGTAGGGCAGAGCCCCCGCGCCGTCCGTGCGGACGAAGCCGTTGTCGTCCTTGGCCACGCCCGCCAGCCAGCCCGACACCGGCTCGGCGCCGATGAAGCAGAACAGCGCCCGCGACTCCAGCTCTTCCCGCTGCCCGCCGGCCCGCTCGACCACGATCGACCTCAGCGTGTCGTCGCCCGCCAGCTCGCGGACCGCGGTGCCGGTGTGCGCCCGGATCCGGGCATGCGCGTGGATCCGCTCGGTCAGGTAGGACCACATCCGCGCGCCGAGGTCGGCACCGCGGACGACCAGGTCCACCGTGGCGCCCCGGCCGGCCAGCGAGAGCGCCGCCTGGCCGGCCGAGTTCGCGCCGCCGATGACCGTCACCGGCCGGTTCTCGTACTCCCGCACGTCCAGCTCGGTCGCGGCGTAGCGGATCGCGCCCGCCTCCTCGAACGCGGACCAGCGCGGGATGTCGAGCCGGCGGTAGCGCGCGCCCGTCGCGACGATGACCGCCCCGCAGCCGATGCGCTCGCCGCCGGCCAGCACCACGGCCGGGCGGCGCGCGTCGCGCAGGTCCAGGCCGGCCACCGCGCACGGCGCGTAGATCCGCACGCCGAACTTGAGCGCCTGCACCATCGCCAACCGGGTCAGGTTCTCCCCGCTGATGCCCTGTGGGAAGCCGAGGTAGTTCTCGATCCGGGCGCTCTTGGCGGCCTGGCCGCCGAGTCCGGTGCGGTCGAGCAGCACGGTCGACAGGCCCTCGGAGGCGCCGTAGACGGCGGCCGCCAGCCCGGCCGGGCCGGCGCCGACCACGACGAGGTCGGCCGGCGGCCCGTCCGACCGATAGGTGAGGCCGAGGTGCTCGCCGACCGTGCTCGGGGTGGCGCGCCGCAGGGTGGTGCCGGCGATGGTCGCCGCGGGAAGCTCGTCGGCGCCGACCCCGGCGAGGCGCATCAGCGTGCGCCCGGAGTCCGAGGCCGCGTCGAGCAGGGAGTGCGGCAGCAGCAGTTGGCTCAGGTAGGTGCGCAGCTCCAGTGTCTCCGCGGCGTCCGGCCGGCCGACGATCTCGAGGACGTCCCCGGCCGCCGCGCGGATGACGTCGCGGCGCTCGCGGAACGCCGCGAGCACGATGTCGGCGACGTCGACCTGCTCGGCGAGGGCCCGGCGCAGCATCGCCGACCCGAGCCGGACGACCGCGCCGCCCTCCACCACCCGGGCCGTCAGGTGGACGTGCTGACCGGTCAGCAGGTTGAGCTCACCGACGAAGTCGCCCGGGCCGGCGTGGAAGATCAACCGCTCCGGCGCGATCGCCGTCGGGTCGCGGAAGATCTCCACGCGGGCCGAGTCGAGCAGGAAGAAGTCGTACGTGCTGTCGCCGGTGCGGAAGAGATGGTCGCCGGTCTCGACGAGCTCGTGCTCGCCGTAGGCGGCCAGGCGGCGGAACTGGTCGGGGTCCAGAAACGGTCCGCGCGGTGCCGCGCCGCCCTCCGCGTCGTCCACAATGGTCGACCCTACCAAGCCGGACGCCTCGCGATGCCGGGACGCGACGGCACCGCGAAGTCAGCGGCAGAACGGGGCGCGACCCATCGCGGACTCGATGCCGCCCAGGACGTGCGCCATGAACTGCTGGTCGCCGGCCATCGGCGCGTCGGTCCACGCCTCCACCGCATGGCCGAGCGTGGTGACCCAGGACCGCCCGCCGTCGTAGTACTGGCACCACGACACCGGGTGGTCGCGGCCGTGGCCGGGGTGGCCGCTGCCGCCCTCGGCACCGTCGGGCAGGGTCGCCTCGTCGACGCGGGCGAGGACGCGGACGTCGCTCGGGAACGGCACGAGGTTGTACCACTCGTCGGCGAAGTCCCATCGGGCCGGCAGCCCGGCCGTCGAGGCGTCCCGACGGCTGCCGGTCACCACGGTGCCCGGCTGGTTGCGGCCGTGGTCGTAGTAGTTGGCCCCGCCGAGCAGGCCCTCGTACCACTCCCAGTTGTACTCGGTGCCGAACGCGTTGTGGATGCCGACGAAGCCGCCGCCACCGCGGACGTACTGGCGCAGCGCGGTCTGCGCCGGGTCGTCGAGCGCGTCGCGAGTGGTGCTCATGAAGATGACCGCGTTGTAGCGGAACAGCCGCGACGGCGACGAGAGCTGGGTGACGTCCTCGGTCCAGTCGACGGCGAAGCCGTGCTCCGCGCCCAGCTCGACGAGGGCACTCTGGGCGGCGTGGGCCGGCGTCAGGGGCGGGTTGAGCCCGGCGGGCAGCGCCGGGCCGAGGTGGGCGTGCCGCGGGCCGGCGGTGCGGCTGTAGACGAGCACGCGGTAGCCGTCGGCGGCCGGGTCGAAGTTGCCCCAGTCGTGGTAACAGGCAGGGTTGGTGCCGCGGCAGACGCCGTAGTCGGGGTCGCCCAGGTGTTGCGCGCCGGTGTCCTTCGGACGGGGCGCGGCACGGTCGGCCGCGCTGGGCAGGGAGGCACCGGCGAGCAGGATGGCGGTCAGGGCGGCGCCGATCGTGGCGGCGAGGACGGTGTCGCGTCTCACGGGCATGGGTTGCTCCTTCGTCAGGAAGGTCCCTCGTACGTGGGTAGGACGGAAGGGGGCATCGGACCCTTGTTGCGCCGGCCCTGGCCGGCCTCTTCCCAGGCGTGGGCGAGGATGCCCACGCTGCGGCTGAGCACGAACAGGCCGCGGGCCAGTGGCGGTGGGAAGCCCAGCTCGCCGTAGACGACGGCGGTCAGTCCGTCCACATTGATCGGTACGGGACGCGCCCGGCCGATCGCCAGGTTCCGCTCGACCGCCTCCGCGGCGCGCAGGTACGCGCCGTCGACGTGTCCGCCGGCGGCAGCCTCCCGGACCAGGTCCAGCAGCGGCGCGCGGCGCGGGTCGACGGTGTGGAACCGGTGCCCGAAACCGGGCAGGTAGCGCACCCGCCGGCGCCAGCGCGACACGACCTCGGCGGCGGCGCCATCGAGGTCCGTCCCATCGCGCCGGGTCACCTCGGCGAGCATCTCCATGCACTGCTCGCCGGCACCCCCGTGCACGTCGCCGAGCGTGTTCACGCCGCTGGCGATCGCGCCGTTGAGCCCGATGCCGCAGGTGACGGCCATCCGCGCGATCGCGATCGACGGTGCGTGCGGACCATGGTCGACCGAGCTGACGAGCGCCGCCTCGAGGAGCCGCTGCTGGCCGGGCGTCGGTGCGGAGCCGCGCAGCAGCAGCCAGATGACCCCGGCGAAGCTGGTCGTGCCGATCAGCTCCTGGATCGGCCGGCCGCGCAACTCGATGACGTCGGGTTCGACGCGCGAGACGGCCGTGGCCCACCAGTCCGACACGTCCTGGACGCTCGGCTCGCCGCTCATCGGGTCGACACCTCGTCCGTGGCGGCGCCGACCCGCCCCGGATTGTGCTCGCCCAACAGCGGCGGTGGCGCCATCGGTCGCAGCGGCACGCCGTTGACGTGCACGCCGTTGCCGCTCACCCGCAACGTCCGATCGGGATGGCCGGGAAACGGCAGGTCGGTGAAGAAGCCACGGACGCGCAGCTGTTCCAGCCCGACGGCCTGCGGAACGGTCAACACCCGCGCGGCCGGGACGCCCGCCCGCGACAGCAGCTCCTCCCACTCCAGCGCGGGGCGGCGGCGCAGCGCGGTGTTGAGCTCCCGGTTGAGCGCGACCCGGTGCGCCTTGCGGGCCTCGCGGTCCGCGAAGCGCCGGTCGTCGACGAGGTCGGGTCGCTCGACGAGGCGGCACAACACCTCGAACTGCTCCTGGCGGTTGGCGGCGATGTTGAGCGCGCCGTCCGCGGTGTCGAAGGTTCCCGAGGGCGCCGCGGTGGCGTTCTGGTCGCCCATCGGCTCCGGGGCGACCCCGCTGACCAGATAGTTCGACGCGGCCCAGCCCATGGCCGACAGCGACGCCTCCAACATGGACACATCGAGGAACACGCCCTCGCCGGTCCTCGCCCGGCCGGCGAGCGCGGCGCAGATGGACATCGCGGCGACCAGGCCACCGACGGAGTCGGAGACGGGAAAGCCGACCCGCAGCGGGGCGGTCTCGGGCGTACCGGTGATGCTCATCATCCCGGACAGGCCCTGGATGATCTGGTCGTAGGCCGGTGCCTGGCTCATCGGCCCCGTCTGGCCGAAGCCGGAGATCGCGCAGTAGACCAGGCGTGGGTTCAGCGCGTGCAGGACGTCCCACCCGTAGCCGATCCGGCCCAGCACACCGGCCCGGAAGTTCTCGAGCAGCACATCGGACTCTCGGAGCAGCTCCTCGAAGGCGGCCCGGTCGCCCGGCGCCTTCAGGTCGAGCTCGACCGACTTCTTCCCGGCGTTCTGCGCGAGAAAGGAGGCACCGATGCCGGCCCTGTTGAGGCCGGGGTCAGGCCCGAGGTTGCGCGCCAGGTCGCCGTGGCCCGGTTTCTCGACCTTGACGACCTCGGCCCCGAGCAGCATCAGGTGGTAGCTGCAGTAGGGACCGGCCAGCACGTTGGTCAGGTCCAGGATCCGGATGCCACGCAGCGGTCGATCGTCCATGCGTCGCCTCTCGCTCGTCGGCGCCGGCCCGGGTCCGACCTGCCGGTCGGCGCTCCGGATTCGGCACCGGCTATTGCCAGGGGACCCGGCCGCCCGTACGTTACACGTAGTCCATAGAACGGTCCAGAAGGGCCGCGTGGTGGTTCGACGTGAGGAGCGGGATGCCTGCCGGTGTCAACCAGGACGTGGCGCGCGTCGGGTGTCTCGTCGCCGGTGAGTGGCGGACGGACGGACCGGTCGCCGAGCGGGTCGGCCCCTGGACGCGTGCGGTCGTCAGCGCCGCCCGGCAGGCGGGGCCGGACGACGTCGCGGACGCGCTGGCCTACGCACGGGGCGCGGCGCGGGCGGTCGCGCGGATGTCGCCGGCGGCCCGCGCCGCGGTGCTCGACCGCGCCGCCGAGCGGGTCCACGGCCGGCGCGACGAGCTGGCCCGGCTGCTGGCGCTGGAGCTCGGCAAGCCGGTCAAGGACGGCCGCGGCGAGGTCGACCGCGTGGCTGACACGTTCGCCGTGGCCGGCGCGGAGGCCCGGCGCGTCGGCGGCGAGGTGCTCCCGGTCGCCGGCTGGCCCCGGGGCGTCGGCAACACGGCGCTGACCCATCGGGCGCCGGTCGGCGTCGCACTGTCGATCACCCCGTTCAACGCTCCGGCCAACCTGCTCGCGCACAAGCTCGCGGCGTCCTTCGCGGCCGGCAACACCACTCTGGTCAAGCCCCCGCCACAGGCGCCGGCCACCTCCGCCGCCCTGGTCGCGTTGCTGCTCGACTGTGGCCTCCCACCCGAGGCCGTGCAGGTGCTGCACGGCGACGGTGCCGTGGGCGCCGCGCTCTGCGCCGCGCCCGAGGTCGGCGTCATCAGCTTCACCGGCAGCGCGGCGACCGGGGCGGCCGTGGCCCGGGCGGCCGGCGCCAAGCGGCTCGTCCTGGAGCTCGGCGGCAACGCCGCGACGATCGTCTGCGCGGACGCCGACGTGGCGGCGGCCGCCCGCGTCTGCGCGGTCACGGGTTACAGCAACTCCGGTCAGAGCTGCATCTCCGTGCAACGGGTCTATGTGGAGCGCACCCGGTACGACGAGTTCGTCGAGGTCTTCACCCGCGAGGTGGAGAAGCTCGCCGTCGGCGACCCGCTCGCGCCGGCCACCGATGTCGGCTCGATGGTCGACGACGACGCGGCCGAGCGCGTGGTCGCCTGGGCGCGCGAAGCCGCCGCGGCCGGTGCGACCATCACCACCGGCGGCCGCCGCGAGGTCGCCAGCATGGCGCCCACCCACCTCCGCGTGCCGGTGGGCACCACCGTCACGTTCGTCAACCACCCGGGCAACGCGGGCGAGCGCGGCGTCACCCAGTTCTTCGAGGGCCTCTTCGACGTGCGGCTGGCCCCGGGGCAGTCCTTCACCTTCACCTTCACGCGGGCGGGGGAGTACTTCTTCAACGACCCGGGCAGCCCCCGGTCGACCGGCAAGATCGAAGTTCTTCCGTGAACGACCGGCTGTCGATCCTCAATGGACCCAACCTCGACATGCTCGGCCGCCGCGAGCCCCACGTGTACGGCCGGGTGATCCTCGCGGAGATCGAGAAACGCTGCCGCGCGCTCGCTCGCGAGCTCGGCTTCGCGCTGTTCTTCGGACAGTCCAACCACGAGGGACAGGTGGTCGACTGGCTGCACGAGGCGTACGACGACGGCGCCGCCGTGGTGCTCAACCCGGCCGGGCTGTCGACCCGCTCGGTGGCCGTGCTCGACGCGCTCAAGATGATCGAGCAGCCGGTCGTCGAGGTCCATCTGACGAACGTCTTCGCCCGCGAGCCTGTCTACCACGGCGACCTGGTGACGGCCCGCGCCGCCGACGCCTTCGTCGCGGGCTTCGGCGCCACCGGCTACGAGCTCGGCATGCACGGCGTGCGCGCCCTGCTCGACGGGCAGCCGCCATGAGACTGGGCATCGTCGGCTGCGGGAAGATCGCCCGCAACCACGTCCGCGCCCTGCGCGGGATACCGGGCGTGGAGGTCGCCGCGGTCGCCGACGTCGACGTCGTGCGCGCCGCCGCCTTCGCCCGGGAGCACGGCGTCCCGCGCGCCTACGGCGACGTCGACGACATGCTGGCCGGCGGGCTCGACGCGGTCACCGTCTGCACCCCGCACGGCGTGCACGAGGCCAACGTGCTGGCGGCGGCCCGGCACCGCACCCACGTGCTCTGCGAGAAGCCGGTCGCGCTGACGGTCGCCGGGGCGCGCCGGATGGTCGCGGCGACCTCGGCGGCCGGCGTGCGGTTCGGGGTGCTCTTCCAACGCCGGTTCTGGCCCGCCGCGGCGCGGATCCGCGCCGCGCTCGACGCGGGCCGGCTGGGTACGCCGATCGCCGGGGGAGTGGTCGCGCGGTTCAACCGTGACGCCGACTACTACGCCGAGCCCTGGCGTGGCCGGTGGTCGACGGAGGGCGGCGGCGTCCTGATGACCCAGGCGATCCACCACGTCGACCTGCTCCAGTGGTACATGGGTCCGGCCCGCCGTGTGATCGGCCGGTGCGCCACGCTCGCCCTGCGCGACGTCATCGAGGTCGAGGACACGGCCGGGGCGATCGTCGAGTTCGCGTCGGGCGGGATCGCGACGATCCACGCGGGCACCACCTTCCGGCCCGGGCTCGGCGCGCAGGTGTGGGTGACCGACGCGGCCGGCCGTTCCGCGGGCCTGAGCGAGTTCCCGGAAGGCGTCGCGTTCACGGACCTGTCCACGGTCGGTGGTGAGCGGACGCTCGCCGCCGGCCGCCCGGGGCCGGCGATGAGCGACCTGCCGCTGGCCGAGATCCACGACCACCTCGCGCCCCACCACGCCACGCAGATCGAGGACTTCGTCAGCGCGCTGCGCGACGACCGCGAGCCGGCGGTCACCGGAGGTGACGCGGTCCGCTCGCTCGAGATCGTCGAGGCGGTCTACCCCTCGT
This sequence comes from Asanoa siamensis, assembly GCF_016862555.1. Classification (GTDB taxonomy): domain Bacteria; phylum Actinomycetota; class Actinomycetes; order Mycobacteriales; family Micromonosporaceae; genus Asanoa; species Asanoa siamensis. The sequence continues at coordinate 61,537 of NZ_BONE01000049.1, forward strand.
CCCGCACCGGCACCTGGGTGGACATCGCCGACGACCGGGAAACACCCTAGGCGGCCGTCAGGTAGCGGACGATCAGGTCGCCGCACATCGTGCGGTAGTGGTCCGTGCGCGCCGGGTCCACCAGGTCGCGGCCGAAGATGGTGCCGAAGGTGTGCCGGTTGGCGACGCGGAACACGCAGAAGGCGCTGATCATCATGTGGACGTCGATCGCGTCGGCGTCGGCCCGGAACAGGCCCTCCTGCCGGCCGCGGCGCAGGATGTCCTCCAGCAGCGCGACGATCGGCCCGCCGAGGTCGACCATCTCGACCAGTTCCTTGACGTGCTCGGCGTTGTGGATGTTCTCGATGGTCACGAGCCGGATGAACTCCGGGTGGGCCCCGTGGTGGTCGAAGGTGACCTCGGCGATCCGGCGCACGGCGTCGACCGGGTCGAGATCTTCGAGGTCGACCTGGCGCTCGGCTGCTCTGATCCGCGTGTAGGCCCGTTCGAGCACCGCGATGTAGAGCTGCTTCTTGCCGCCGAAGTGGTAGTAGATCATGCGTTTCGTGGTGCGGGTCAGCGCCGCGATCTCGTCGACCCGGGAGCCGTCGTAGCCGTTGGCGGCGAACTCGGCCGTCGCGACGTCGAGTATCTCCGCACGGGTGCGGGCGCTGTCGCGTACCCGTTCCGGGGCGTCCGCGGTCCGCGGTGCTGCCATCGCATCCTCCGGCTCGGCTCTTGACTTCGGGTGGTCGTGGTGGCTAACTAACGTACCAGTTCGTATAACTAGCGCCGACCGCACGCGGGGAGGTGACCGAGTGCGCGGACGAGCCGGGCGGTGGTCAGCGGCCGTCGCTGAAGGGGTGGGCGAAACCGCGCTCCGACAGTTCCCGCGCGATCTGCTTGAGATCCGCCGCGAACTCGGCCACCCGGTCCTCCGTGAAGCGGATCGTCGGCCCGCTCAGGCCCAGCGCCGCGATGACGCTGCCGGACTGGCCGAGAATCGGCGCCGCGACCGCGGACAGGCCGTCCTCGCGTTCGCCGTGGCTCTCGGCGTACCCGCGCACCGCGGCCTCGTCGATCCACTCCCGCAGCCGCCTGACGTGACCCGGGCCGTAGGGCGAGCTCCGGGCGATGCGTTCGAGCAGCGCGGGAGGGGCGTCGCGGAGCAGCACCTTCGCCGACGCGCCGGCCCACATCGGCAGTTCGTCTCCGACGTGGACGACGTGCCGCAGTGGCTGGGGCCCCTCCTGCTGCGCGATGCAGACCCGGTAGATGTCGCGCGCGACGTAGACGTTGACGGTCTCCCGCCGGCGGGCCGCCAGGTCCCGCATGACCCGCTGCGTGTCGGGGGGCAGCTCCCAGCTCCGTTGGGCGAGGTGGGCCCAGCGCCAGAGCCCCGGTCCGGCCATGTAACCGCTGGGCGTGGCCCAGAGCAGGCCGCTCTGCTCGAGCGTCGAGACCATCCGCAGCACGGTCGTCTTGGCGAGGCCGGTGGCGTCGACGATCTCGCGGATCGAGATCGCCGGCCGGTCGGGGGTGAGCAGGCCGAGGATGTCCAGCGCGCGCTGGACGCTGCGGACACCTTGCTGGTCAGCGGTCTCCACCTGGACACACCCTCCTCACGCTCCGCGTCATGGTACCGGCCGGACCGAAGGGCGGTGCGGGGGCCGGAAGGCGGGCGGCGCCGCGGTTTTCACGCATGCGTAACGGTCAGGACTCAATGCCTTGCCACGGACGCGGCCGGCACGTAGTTTACAGCCAGTCCACGAGACGGTTCGTCTGGTCCGCCTAGTGGTTCGTCAGTTCTTCGCCTCTCGGTGTCCGCGGCTGTCGGTGGCGGACACCATCCCCTTTGGAGAGTGAAGCCGTCGTGCGCACGCACCGTTCGAAGGAATGCCGATGACGGCCGACCCGGTCCCGGTCGCGTCGGATCCGGCCGCGGGCAGCCTCGAGCCGGCCCGGCGGCCGGAACCGGCGGTCCTGCGGGTCTGGGCCTCGGCGGAGCTGGCCATCGCCTGCGCCGCGCTGGTCGTCATCTTCGTCAGCGTGCTCTGGCAGGTGGTGAGCCGTTTCGTGCCGGCCCTCAACTGGCCGGGCGTGAGCGAGCTCGCCGGCTACTCGCTGATCGCGCTCACCTTCATCATGGTCGGCTACCTGATCGGCAACAACGGCCACATCACGATCCAGATCATCGACTACGTCGCCAAGGGGCGGGCGCTCGTCGTGGTCAAGGCGGTCTCCGCCGCCTGCACCGCGGTCATCTGCGCCCTGCTGGTCTGGGAGGCGTTCGAGCTGATCCAGGCCTATCCCAGCCGGCGGACCGCGGCCCTCGGCATCCCGATCTCGATCCTGTACGCGTTCCCGCTCGTGGGGTTCGCCTCGGGGGCGGTGCGGGCCGTCGTACGCGTCTTCTACGCCAACCGGGACGACGTGACGTTCGACGCGGCGGAGGCACGATGATCCTCGAGCTCTGGATGGTCGGCGTCGTGATCGCCTTCCTCCTCCTGATCCGGGTGCCCGTCGGCCTCGCCTTCCTCGGGCCGAGCCTGTGGTGGGCGCTGGCGGACGGCACCTCCAGCGGCTTCGCCCTCAAGACCACGTTCGACGGGCTCAACAGCTTCCCGCTGCTCGCGGTGCCGCTGTTCATCCTGGTCGGAGTCATGGCCAACCGGCTGGGCATCGCCGACCGGCTCTACGAGTTCTGTCTGGCGGCCCTCGGCCGCGTGCGCGGCAACCTCGCGTACGTCAACGTCGGGTCCGCGGTCGGCTTCTCCTGGATGAGCGGATCCGCGCTGGCCGACGTCGCCGGGCTGGGCAAGATGCAGATCCCGCAGATGGTCAAAGCCGGCTACCCGTTCAGTTTCGCCGCCGGCCTCACCGCCTCGTCGTCGCTCATCAGCCCGGTGATGCCGCCCAGCATCCCGGCGGTCATCTACGCGGCCACGGCGACGGTCTCCACCGGCGCGTTGTTCGCGGCCTCCGTCGTGCCGGCGTTCATCATGGCCGCGGGGCTCTGCGCGTACATCTTCTTCTGGACCGCCCGTCGACGGGACCTCGGCACCGTGCCGTTCGACCGCCGGCGCTTCGTGCGGGCCGCCGTCGGCGCCATCGGACCGGGCCTGACGCCGGTCATCCTGCTCGGCGGCATCCTCTCGGGACTGTTCACGCCGACCGAGGCGGCCTCCGTCGCCGTGCTGTTCATGCTGGTCCTCGGCGTGCTCTATCGCACGGTCAAGGTGCGGGTGCTGCTGCAGTCGTTGCGGGAGACCGCGGTCATCACCGGCGGCATCGCGCTGATCCTCGGCGCGGCGGCGTTGCTGGGCCTCATCCTGACCCGGGCCCACGTGTCCCGGGACGTCGCCGAGTTCCTGACGTCGGTGTCCGACAGCCCCGTGGTCTTCATGATCCTGGTGAACCTCATCCTGCTCGTGCTCGGGGCCCTGATCGACGCCACCGCGATCATCCTGGTCACGGTGCCGGTCCTGCTGCCGATCGCCACCGACCTCGGTGTCGACCCGATCTACTTCGGCGTCGTGATGATCATCAACCTGATGATCGGCCTGCTGACCCCGCCGGTCGGCAGCGTCCTCTACATCACAAGTTCCGTCACCGGGCGCCCGGTGGACCAGGTCTTCCGCGGCGTGGCGCCGTTCCTCGTCCCGTTGGTCGCGGTCCTCGTCCTGATCACCGCCTTCCCCGACCTCGCCCTGTGGCTGCCCGGCGTGCTCGGGTTCTGAGCCCACGGGCGGAAGCCGTCTCTGTCCGCACAAGAGAGGTAGACCCATGCATCGACAGTCAGTCGGCTGGCGCCGGACCGTCGCGGCGCTCGCCCTCGCCCTGCCCGTCGCCCTGACCGCCGCCTGCACCACCCAGAACAACACGGCGCCGTCGGCCGGCGAGAACCCCCAGCTGACCATCAAGATCGGCAGCTCGCAGCCGGAGAGCCAGCCGAACTTCTACTGTGGAATGAAGCTGCTCAAAGAGCGGGTCGAGGGGCAGAACCTCAACCTGACCCTGGACCTGTTCCCCAACAGCCAACTCGGGCCCGACGCCGAGCGCTTCGCCGGCGTCCAGGCCGGCGACATCGACATCGACCTGCAGGGCGGCTCGGCCATGTCGACCGCCTTCCCGAAGATCGGTGTGCTCGACGCCGCGTACGCGTTCAACGACATCGACCACTTCTTCAAGTGGGTCGACTCCAACGGCAAGGACTTCTTCACCGAGTTCAACGGCGCGACCGACACGACCATCGTCGACGCCTGGTACTTCGGCATGCGGACGTTCACCGCGACGGCGCCCATCCGCAAGCCGGAGGACCTGGCCAGTCTGAAGATCCGTTTCCCGAACACGCCACAGTTCCTGGCGAACGCGAAGGCCCTCGGCGCGAACGCCGTGTCGATCGCCCTGGAGGAGCTCTACCTCGCGCTGCAGCAGGGTGTCGCGCAGGGCCAGGAGAACCCGGTCGTGGCGACGCACGCCCAGAAGTTCGACGAGATCCTCAAGGTGGCCAGCCTGACCAACCACCAGGTCGGCACCCACTACGTGGTCGTCTCCGACAAGACGCTCGACAAGATGAGCCAGCCGCAGAAGGACGCGCTCTTCACGGCCATCCACGACATCCGCGCCGAGAACCGCACGTGCGTCGACGACGAGACCGAGAAGGTGCTCGACGGCTGGCGGGGTGAGTCGGGCCGGACGGTCGTGGAGATCGACCAGGTCGACCGTGCGGCGTTCATCGCCAAGGCCGAGGCGCATTTCACCAGCTACTACAAGGGTGCGGACCTCGAGCTCTACAAGAGCATCCGGGCGACCGCGGGCTGACCGGCGACACCAGCACGGAGGGCCGGCGGCGACGCCGGCCCTCTTCCTTACAGGAGGCATCGTGACGTCCGTCCTGATCGGACTCGTCGGTGACGGCATCCAGCGGTCCCACGCCCCGCTGCTGCACGAGCGGGAGGCTGACCGGCAGGGCATCCGCCTGCTGTACACCACGATCGACAGCCGGGTACGCGGGCTGTCCCGCGCCGACCTCCCAGGGCTCCTGCGATGGGCGCGGACGCTGGGCTACCGCGGGCTGAACATCACCCACCCGTTCAAGCAGGCGGTCGCGGGACACCTCGACGAGCTGTGCGGCGACGCGGCCGTCCTCGGCGCGGTGAACACCGTGGTCTTCGACGAGGACGGCACCCGCGGCCACAACACGGACGCCTCCGGGTTCCGGCGCAGCTTCGTTCGTTCCTTCGGCGACGCGCCGCGGGACCGGGTCGTCCAGCTGGGCGCGGGCGGAGCCGGCTCCGCCGTCGCGTACGCGTTGCTGGTCCTGGGCGTCGGCCGGTTGACGCTCGTCGACACCGACGGCGCACGGGCCGAGCGGCTCGTGGACACGCTGGCCCGGGAGTTCGGCTGCGACCGGGTGGTGGCCGCGGCACCGGACCGCGTCTCCGCCTTGTTGGCGGACGCGGACGGTCTCGTCAACGCGACCCCGGTGGGCATGGCGCACAGCCCGGGCGCACCGGTCCCGGAGAGCGACCTGCGCGCCGGCCTGTGGGTGGCCGACATCGTCTACCGGCCGATCGACACCGCCCTGCTGCGCGCCGCCCGGGCCGCGGGTGCGCCGACCCTGCACGGCGGCGGCATGAGCGTCTACCAGGCGACCGCGGCGTTCGAGCTGTTCACCGGCCGGCCGGCGGACGCCGACGCGATGCTCGGCCACTCGCCGGAGCTCGTGGAGTCCGGCCGCTAAGCCGCGGCCTTCCGCGCGGTGTCCAGGTAGTCACGGGCCGCCGTCACGGCCAGGCGGGCGTGCTCCTTCGCGCCGACCTGGGCGACCAGCATCGCGCGCGGGATCTCCAGGGCGAACGGCAGGCCGGGCGGCAACGCGTCGAGGATGCCACGGACGTCGATGCCGCCCTCGCCCGGGAACAACCGCTCGAACCGCGCCGTGTGGATGAGCTCCTCGTTGGTGGGCGGCACGCCCGGCGGCGCGTCGCACACGTGCACGAAGTGGAACCAGTGCGCGGGAAGCTGGCGGAGGTCGGCCACGCTCGAGCCGGACCGCGCGAAGTGCAGCAGGTCGACCAGGATCCCGGCGTTGGGCTGGTCGGCACCCCGGAGCACCCGCACCGCCTCGCGCAGGTCCGGTGTCTCGGTCCACGACGGGAACTCGAGGTCGACCGTGAGGCCGAGCGGCCGCGCCAGCTCGCACAGGCGCACGAAGCGGTCGACCTTGCGCGCGCGGTCCGGGTCGGGCAGTTGCGCGATGACGTGCCGGGCGCCGAGGTCAGCGCCGGTCTCGAGGAACCGTTCGAAGTCGCGCGGATCCTGGTCGGGACTGATCCGTGCCAGCTCGATGTCGAGAACCTCGATGCCGGTGGCGGCCAGCCGGGCCTTGGTCGACCGCATGAGCGCCGGGTCGGTCGCGAGTGGATAGTGCGGCTCCTGCGGGGTGACGCGGGTCAGCCGCAGGCCGACGTAGCGGTAGCCGGCGTCGGCGGCCGCGTCGACGAGCTCGGGCGGCGAAAGGCTCAGCGCCGTCAGGTGGGCCAGCGAGTAGTCGTGCCGGCCGTTGTCCGCGACCGCCGGTGTCTCGCGCAGCGCCAGCAGCCGGCGTTCCCGGTGTGCCGCCATCCGGACCGGTGCGCTGCCCGGGTCGCCGTGGCCGCGATAGCCGTCGACGCGTTGCACGACCGCGAAGAACAGGCGCGAACCGAGCATCTCCGTGTAGAAGTGGAGGTAGGCGCCGGTCTCGTCGCGGTCGTAGAGGATCGAGAGCTCCCGCAGGTCGGCCAGCAGGTCGGCCGGGAGGTCGAGCCGGGCGTCGAGGTCGGTGTAGTAGTTGTCGGGGA
>NZ_BONE01000050.1 GCF_016862555.1 Asanoa siamensis
GCACCGGCGCGCCCAGCGCGCGCATGGCCCGCGCGCTGGCGACCGCGTCGTCCGTGCGGAAGGCCACGTGCTGGGGGCTCGGGATCGCGGGCGCCCAGTCGCCACGTCGCAGCGGCGCGGTGTTCAGCGCGATCGTGACCAGGCCGGCCGGGTCACCGGCCGCACGCGTACGGATGAGCCCGAAGGGTGCGGCGATCTCGGTGGACTCGCCGGCCCGCAGGCCGAGGACGGCCCGGTAGAAGAGCGTCGTCTCGTCGAAGTCGTCGACCGGGTCGGTCAGCGAGACGTGGTCCGTGGCCGCGATCCGCCCGTCGCCGGGGGCGGTGTGGCCGGTCGGGGCGAAGTCCCGCAACCAGTTGTCGCCGCCGGAGCCCGCGCCGACGAGGAAGACGGCGGTGCCGTCGGGCGCCGCGACGGAGACGAGCTCGGCCTCCCCGGGTTGCCGCAGGCGGGGCAGCACGGGGGCGAGCAGGCGCTCCGCGCGCCGGGCGGACTCCATCGGGTCGGCGCTCTCCAGGCCCAGGGCGCAGATCGCGGCCGTGCCGGGCGCCACCCGGCTGTGCGGTGCGAAGTTCAGCAGGACCCGTGCCCTGCCCTGTTCCCACAGCTCCACAGGCTTCGAGCGGTGCTGTCCCGTGTGGGCGAACCCGAGTGCCGTCAGGGCGCGCGCCACGGTCGGGCCCGAACGCTCGTCGACCGCGAGCTCGGTGAAGACGTGGCCACCGAGGGCGGGTGCCGGCGGCAGCCCGGCCGGGCGCACGCGGTCGCGCACGGCGGGCGGCGCCGACGTGCCCACCGCCTCCTGCAGCGCGAGCAGGGACCGCATGCCGTCGATGGCGGCGTGCCGCGGGTCGGCCTGCCGGTAGACGTCGTTGAACACCTCCAGCGACAGCGGCCCGGCATAGCCCGTGCTCAGCACGTGACCCGTGAACCCGGTCAGGTCGAACGCGCCGAGGCCCGGGAACAGGCGGTGGTGCCGGCTCCACTCGAGGACGTCCATGTTCATCCGTGGGGCGTCGGCGAGCTGGACATGGAAGATCCGGTCTCCCGGAACGACCCGGATGCCGGTCGGGTCGTCGGCGCGGGAGAGCACGTGGAAGCTGTCGAGGCAGAGGCCGAGCGCGGGATGGCCGGCGCGGCGGACGATCCGCCACGCGTGCGCGTAGGTGTTGACGAAACGGCCCCAGGCGAGCGCCTCGTAGGCGACGCGTAGCCCGCGCCGGTGCGCGCGGGCCGCGAGCTCGTAGAGCTGCTCGGCCGCGAGGTCGTCGTCGTCGACCGCGTCCGGCGACACCGACGAGCAGACCAGCAGCGTCGTCGTGCCGAGTCGCTCCAGGACGTCGAAGGTGCGTTCCGCCCGGCGGAGGTTGGCGGCCAGCACGTCCGGCGGGACCGCCTCGAAGTCGCGGAACGGCTGATAGAGGTCGATCGACAGGCCGCGCCGCGCGCACTCCTCCCGGACCCGCCGCGGAGACCAGGCGGACGCGACGAGGTCGCTGGCGAAGATCTCGACACCGCGGAAGCGGGCGGCGGCGGCCGCGGCGAGCTTGTCCTCCAGCGTCCCGGAGAGGCAGACCGTGGCGATCGCGGGGTGGTGACCGATGTCCCGCGGCATGCGAACCGTGCCTCCCACCGTCGGGCGAGATGTGAACGTACCAGATAGTTAATTATTTTCCCCGTCCATGCAATGGTCGCCTGGGTCGCCATAGCGGACCCGCATACGTTTGCTCTCAGTGGCGTCAGTCGCCATGATTTGCCTGGCAGTTCATCAGATCCGCTGGATGGACCACCGTGACCCGGCCAAGGTGAGCGCGAGCCTGATCGTCGCGCTCGCCTGAGGAACGCGGGGCGGATGGCTCGTGCGACCTCCCGGGCCGGCAGCGGCCCGGCTCGCCCGCGCGCCTCACCGTTCGCGAACGTGCCACAGGCGCGACCGGACGCCCTGTCGCCGAGCCCGCTCGTCGTCATCCGGGCGCGCGCCGTGGCGCTGGCCGCGCCAGCGCGCGCCCGCCCCTGCCGGCGGGGCGTCGGCTGTCGACGCGTGGCCGGGCGGCGGCGCCCCCTCCGCCCGCCGCCCGGCCACGCTGCTCACGCCGCTCCGCCCTGGTGCCGCGCCGGGTCGAAGCGTCCGCGCGGGTCCCATTGCCTTCGCAGGGCCACCAGCCGGTCGTGGACGTCGGCCGGGTAGGCGGTCGCGGTGTGCTCGGCGCGCCCGTCGCCCGGGGTGAGGAAGTTGGCGAAGGTCCGTCCCGTCGTCCACGGACCGAGCCCGGCCAGGATGCGACCCTGGGCGGCGGTGTGCGCTGCCACTTCGGCGGCGGGGGCGATGCTCGCGAGGAAGACGAGGAACGGTGCGTCCCGGTTCGCGACCGCGTTCGGTTCCCGGGGCGGTCGGCGCAGGGCGCCCGCGAGGTGCCGGACCTCGACGAGGGTCACCGGGGCGCCCGGGTTGTCGACGGCGGTGTCGAGCAGCCGGTCCACCGCCTCGGGCGGCAGGTCGTGCAGCAGCGCCGACCGCTCGTACACCGGCATCGGGTCGACCGGGTCCGCGTGGATCGCCGCGGCGGCGCGGTAGGGCAGCTCGCCGACCGCGTCGAGGATCGCCGGGGCGGCCGCGCGGATCGGGGCCAGCAGCCGGGTGCCGTCCTGGACGGTTCCGAGGTAGGCGACGCGGACGTGGACCACCAGGCGACCACGCAGCGGCTCGGGGACCGGTCCGGCCGGCGGCATGCGCAGGATCGCGATCGACGACGTGAGCTCGTCGGGCGTCGAGTCGACCCAGGCACGCCAGGCGTGCAGGACCGCCCGGGCGTTCTCGCCGGGGAAGAAGATGCCCCCACCGAACAGGGTCTCGAGCGGAAAGAGCCGGAACTCGACGGCGGTGACGACGCCGAAGCCGGTCCTGCCGCCGCGCAGGCCCCAGAACAGGCCGGGCTCGGACTCGGCGGTGACCCGGCGGTGCACGCCGTCGGCGGTGACGAGGTCGATCGCGACGACGTGGTCGGCGGCGTAGCCCTGGGTGCGGCCGAGGACCGGGCTCAGACCTCCGCCGAGGGTGTACCCGACGACGCCGACCGTCGGCGAGGATCCGTTCGCCGCGGCCAGGCCGTGGACGGCGGCGGCATCGATCACCTGCTGCCAGCGCACGCCGGCGCCGACCCGGGCGATCCGCGTGTCCGGGTCGACGGTGACCTCGGCCATCCGTGCCGTGTCGATCAGCAGTCCGCCGTGGGCGGCCGCAGCCGGTCCGTGGCCGGTGGCCTGGACGACGACGCACAGGTCGTGGTCGTCGGCGAAGCGGACCGCCTCGGTGACGTCGTCGGCGTTGGCCGCGGCCACCACCACGGCCGGCCGGTGCTGGACCGCGACGTTGAAGCCGGCGCAGGCCGAGGCGTACCCTTCGTCGCCCGGCTGGAAGACGGCGCCCGCCTCGGACAGGCGTCCGGCGAGCAGCGTCGCCGCCGCGGTCGCGACCGTTTCGGCTGGTGTCAGGGTCTCGGTGCGTGTCGTTGGTGTGGTCATGCACCCAGCTAACGCGAACCCGATCGATGTCCGGTCAGCGCGCGATCGAGCCCCGATTGACGTCCGATTGACGACCGCGGTTCGGCGCGCGCCGCCGTGGCGGCTAGCGTTGTCGCAGCTAACGCTTGGGGGAGAGATGTCGACGCGGCCCGACGTGCGGTTCGGGGTCCTGGGTCCGGTGCGGATGTGGCACGGCGGTCAGCGGGTGCCGATGGGTTCACCGCAGCAACTGACGGTGTTGTCGGTGCTGTTGTTGCGCGCCGGTCATCCGGTTTCGCTCGACGAGCTGACGAGCGCCATCTGGGGCGACGAGCCACCGCGAGCGGCGACCAGCACGGTGCGGACATACCTGTCCCGACTGCGGCGGGCGATCGATGGCGGCCCGGCGATGATCGAGACCGTCGGAGACGGGTACGCCCTGCGGGTGCCGCCGGAGTCCGTCGACGTGTCGCGGTTCCACCGATCCACCGCGCACGCCCGTGAGCTGCTGCGGGACGGCGACGCCCGCGGCGCGGTGGACGTTCTGGAGGAGGCGCTGGCGCTGTGGCGGGGGCCCGCGCTCGCGGGGCTGCCCGGCCGGTTCGCGACCGCGCAGCGCGCACGGCTCGAGGAGGGCCGGCTCGCCGCCGACGAGCTGCGGCTCGCCGCGCTGCTCGACGCCTTCCCGCACCAGCACCCCGCGGTGGTCCCGGAGCTCACCGCCATGGTCGACGCCTACCCGCTGCGCGAGGGGCCGCGCGTGCTGCTCATGCGCGCGCTGCACGGCAGTGGCCGTCCGGCCGACGCCCTCGCGGTCTACCGCGAGGGCCGCGCCCGCCTCGACGCCGACCTCGGCCTGGAGCCCGGGCCGGCGCTGCGCCGGCTGCACGAGCGGATCCTGCGCGGGGAGGCCGTCGTCACCGCCGAGCCCGCTCCTCCGGTCCGGCAGGGAGCCGGGCCGACGCACCTCCCGCAGGACCTGGTCGACTTCACCGGGCGCGACGCCGAGCTCGCCGCCATCGGCACCGGTCTGTTGGACGGGTCGGGGTGGGTCGGTATCGCGGGGGTCGACGGCATCGGCCGCACCGCTGTCGCGGTCCGCGCGGCCCACCTGTTGCGCGACCGGTACGTCGGGGGACAGCTTTACGCGGATGTCCGCAGCTCCCCGGACCTCGCCGACATCCTCGCCGGCTGGCTGCTCGCCTTCGACGTGCCGCGGACCGAGCTGCCCACCTCCGTGCACGCGCGGCTGGCGCTGTTGCACCAGGTGGCCGCCGGTCGGCCGCTGCTGATCGTGCTCGACAACGTCGACGATGCCGCGCCGTTGGAGCCGCTGCTGCGGGCCAGGCCGGCGGGCGGTCTCCTCATGACCGGCCGACGCCGACTCACCAACCTGTCGGCCACCTGGATCACCATCGGCGGCCTGCGCCTCGACGACTCGATGGTGCTGCTCGAGCGGATCGCGGGACCGGAGCGCGTCGCCTCCGATCGGGCCGCCGTGCGGCGTCTGGCCCGGCTCTCGGCGGGTTGGCCGTTGCCACTGCGCCTGCTCGCGGGCCGGCTGCGGGACCGGCCGATGTGGAGCATCACGGCCATCGCCGACGAGCTGGACCGCGAGCTGCACAACGTGACCGGGGTCCTGCACGACGAGTGCCTGGCGGCGGAGGCACCACTGGTCCGTGCCTACCACCGGCTCCCACCGTCGCAGGCGCGGGCGCTGCGCATGGCCGGCGCCATCGAGCAGGACGAGTTCAGCACGCACGACATGGCCGCGGCGCTCGCCCTGCCCTACGGCGCGGCGTTCAGCGCCGTCGACTCGCTGGTGGACCTCGGCCTCCTCGAACAGACCGCGCAGCCCCACCACTACCGCGTGCACCCGATCGTCCGGGCGTTCGCCCGCAGGCTGGCCCAGACGGTCGAGGGCACCGCGGGCGTCACCGCGGCCCGCGACCGACTTTCCGCCCTCCGCGACGGCGCTGACCTCGAAGCATTCGAAACCGCCCTGGCCGCCAGCACCTGATGGCCGCCGGCTACCGGTGTCGTCGGCCGGGGCCGACAAGCGGCATATGGTCGGGGCTGCCCAGGCGCACGCCCGCAGGAAACCGGTAGCGAGCGAGCGGCGTTCAGCGAAGCGCGACGCCAGTCATCGGCGCCGGCCGAACTCCTTGGCCAGGACCTCCCGTGTGACCGCCTCGCCTAGTCGGTCGCCGTGCACGGTCGCGCCGCGGTAGTGGACCCCGGCCCAGATCCGCGCCTCCATCAGTTCGGCGCGGGCGGCGGACAGGCTGTCGAAGTGTCTGGTGGTGCCGGACTCGGCGCTGTAGGCGCTGAACGACAGGTTGTCACGGCCGAAGAACGTCCGCAGCGCCGTCATGATCGCGGACGTGTAGCAGGCGTGTCCGGAGGGCCACTCCGGTGACGGGGCCGTGACGCGTAGCGGCGTCCAGGTCGGGTCCGCCACGGTGGCCGGGTTGCCGTCGGTGTCGGCCAGCGGGATCGCGGTCACCGGCCGCCAGAGGCTCCACTGTCGCTTCTGCCGGTAGCAGGAGATCATCGCGTCGACGGTCGAGACGTCGACCATCGCCAGCATGCGGGCCGTCTCCAGTGGGCTCAGCCGGTGGTCGGCGGCGAGCCCGCGCTTGATGTGCCACTCGACCTGGCGGTAGTCGTCCCACCACGTCGCCGACTCGGTCTGGTCCGGTGTGCGGGTCGTGCTGGTGGCCGAGCCGAGCGACCTGACCTCGTTGAGCTGACGGGCGTAGGCCGCGCTGTCCAGCCGCGGCGGCGCGGGCACACCGAAGTCGGCGGCGTCGTCGACGGCGAACGGCTCCAGGAAGGGGAACCACCCGCCGGCCTGGACGAACCCGGGCGGAGTCAGCCGGTAGACACCAGGAGCCGTGCCGACCGGCCACGTCTGCGGGCCGAACGCGCCGTCGCCGGTGCGCGCCGCGAGCATCGCCGCCGCGGTGGCCTCGCCGACCCGGATGCCGCCCCGCTTCGCGCGGCCGTCGGGCACGGCGGCCAGCGCCTCGTCGTGCTGGGCCCGCAGCGCGTCGGCCTGGGCCGGGAACAGGGAGAGCAGGACGCGGTGGGCCGCGGTGGCCACGGCCGCCGCGGTCGAGTCGCCGCGGTCTGCTCGCGGTGCGACCAGGTAGGGCTTGTAGGGCGTACCGGCGATGGCGTTGACCGCGTCGTAGACCGCGCCCTGCACCATGGCGAAGCTGCGCGTGCCCGCGGTGGGCGACTGCCGGGCGACCTCGTAGATGGCCGTCTGGGCGTGGACGTTCCAGGTGAGCACGGCGTTGGGTGGTGCGGCCGCCGCCGCGGTGGGCGTCAGGACGACGGCGCCGAGTGCGGCGGCGACCGCCGCGCCGAGCAACTTGCGCAGAGCAGCACGATGTCTCATCGGGTCCCCCGTAGACCGAAATCAGGACACAGCTCAGGATCGACCGCCGCCGATGATGAGGCAAGCCCCTGGGGGAGAAACGGTTATGTCAGATCGGGAGGGAGATCGGCTCGTCGGGTACGCCGTCGGTGACCAGCGCCGTCAGCGGCGTGCCCAGATCGCGCGGACCGAACAGGTCCGGTCCCCGGTACGCGACGACGTCGGCCAGGGACCACCACCGGAACTCGGTGATGTTCTCCGCGGCGAGCAGGTCGGCGGCGTGCGTGCCCCGCGGGGTGAACACCTCGGCCCGGACGAGGAAGTAGTCGTGGACCGCGCCGTCGTACCCGGGAACGTATCCCGGCCGGACGACCTCCCGGTGCCACACGTGCGGCGGGCTGCCGTCGAGGTCGAAGCCCACCTCCTCCCGCAGTTCGCGGCGCAGGGCGGCCAGCGGCGTCTCGCCGGCCTCGATCCCGCCACCCGGCACCGTCCAGACCGCCCCGAAGGGCGGCCCCGGGAGGAGGTGCCGGCAGAGCAGCACGCGGTGGTCGTCGGTCAGGATGATCGCGCGAACCGAGTGACGCAGAGCGGGCGAGGGCACACCGGCCATTCTCCGCCGCGCGGCGGCCCAGGAAACGGGCCGCCGCGCGCAGAAAACTCTACTAAGGACGGACGTTGTGGTTGCGCGAGAACAGGTTGCCCGGGTCGTAGCGCCGCTTGACCTCCACAAGCCGCCGGTACGTCGCCGCCGGGTAGATCCCGGCCACGTCCTCCGCCGCGGCCGACGAGAGGAAGTTCGCGTAGAACCCGCTCACGTGCGGCGCCAGCCGGTCCCAGATCGCCGCCAGGCCCGGACGGGCCGCCTCCACCACGGGCGTCGGCCCGCCGGTCGTCGTCACGACCATCAACTCCGCGTGCCGATGTGCGTACGCGGTGGCCTCGACCGGCACGTCCGCGACCGCACCACCCACGCTGCGCACGGCGATGTACGGCGGCCGCTCCCCGGCACCGACCTCCGCGAGGATCCGCAGCACGTCCTCCACCGCCTCCCGCTCGACGAACGCGCCCCGCGTCACGAGCGACATCCCCGGCGGCGGCGTCATGCCGTCCACGAGCGTGTCCGCGTACGGCGTGCGCGCCACGTCGTCGTCGAGCACCGTCCCGAGCCGACGGATCGGTTCGAGCGCGGCCGCCGCGGCCGAGGGATCGTCACCGTCGAACGCGACGTGCACCTCGAGGGGCGCCGCCGGCCCGCCGGCGAACGGGTTGGCGAAGCTCGCGATCGAGGTGAGCTCCGGCGGAGCGTCGCGCAGGTAGTCGGCCCACCCCCGCAACACACCCGGGACCGCGGCCGCCGGGAACACGATCCGGCCGAAGAAGACGTCGGTCGTCGGGTGCGCCGCGAACCAGAACGCCGTCACGATCCCGACGTTGCCGCCACCACCGCGCAGCGCCCAGAACAGGTCGGCATGCTCCTGCGCACTCGCCCGCACGACCGACCCGTCCGCGGTGACCACCTCCGCGCCGACCACGTTGTCCAGCGCAAGCCCGTACTTGCGCACCTTCCAGCCGATCCCACCGGTCAACGTGAGCCCACCGACACCGACGCTCCTGGTGTCACCGGACGAGATCGCCAGCCCGTGCGGCGCCAGCGCCGCCGCTACCTGCCCCCAGGTGGCGCCGCCGCCGATCCGCACGACGTGCCGCGACGGGTCGACGACCTCGACGGACGAGAGCGCGCCGAGGTCGATCACCGCCCCGCCGGAGTTGGTGGCGAACCCCGGGAACCCGTGCGAACCGCCCCGCACGGACAACACCAGCCCGGCCTCGGCGGCGAACCGCACGCCGGCCCGCACGTCACCGACCGACTTGGGCCGCAGCACGACCGCCGGGTTGCCCGCGACCAGCAGCGATCCGCTGGCCGAAGGGTAGTCGGCCATACCCGGTTCGATGATGTCGCCGCCGAACTCACCGCGCAGCTTCTCGAGCGCTGAAGTCATGATTGTCCTTCCGCAGGATGCGTACACCCCTCCGACGAGGTGGCGCCGCGGGGTGTGAGGTCCGCCGGAAATTGAGCGGCGGCGCGGCCCCGATCGGCCTAGCCTCAGCGGGGAGAACGACGAACCCGCACCCGGAGGAGAACGATCATGAGGACGCCCGGCGGTACCCCCGGTTTCCTGACCGTCTCCGCCGCCGGAAAGGCGCTTCGTGTTCGCTCTCTTCGAGAATCCCGTCAATCCCTTCCCCGACTACGATGACACCACGCCGGCGGCCGGCGTCCGCCGGTTCCTCCTGCGCGAGCTGAGGCCGCTGCGCGCCGTCGTGCTCGTGGCCGTCACGCTCACCGTCCTCTGTGCCTCGATCGAGGTCTGGCTCATCGGGTACGCGGGCCGCCTGGTCGACACCCTCGCCGCCGGCAGCTCCGACACGCTCTGGGCCGACCACGGTGCCGAGCTGCTCGCCGTCGGCCTGTTCCTGCTGCTCGTCCGCCCGCTGATCACCTTCGTCGGCGAGGCGCTGGACGACATCGCGTTCCGGGCCAACGCGCGCCCGCTGGCCCGCTGGCGGGCGCACCGGTACGTGTCGCGGCAGTCCGTCGGCTGGTTCCGCGACGACCTCGCCGGGCGCATCGCGAGCTGGGTCAAGGACGGTGGCGACGCCGCCAGCACCGCGGCCTACAGCGTCATGCACACGCTCGTCTTCGTCGTCGCCTACATCGTCGGCTCCGTCTGGGTCATGTCCGCGATCGACGCGCGCCTGCTGCTGCCGCTGGGTGGCTGGATCGTCGCGTACGCCCTGGTGATGTGGTGGGCCGTGCCGCGCTACCGGCGCGCCTCCGAGCGCCTGCAGGACGCGGAGTCGGCGCTGACCGGCCTGCTGGTCGACTCCTACGCGAACGTCGACACGCTCGCCCTGCTCGGCGACGGGCAGGGCACCCGCACCGCGTACGACCGGAAGGTCTTCGAACAGGCCCGGCGCGCGCACCTCGACCTCCAGCGCGTCGAGGTGACCATCAACAGCACCATGATGGCGCTCGGCAGCGCCCTGCTCGTCGGCCTCGCCGGCTACGGGATCGCATTGTGGCGCACCGACGACGCGCCGATCGGCCTCGTCGCCGCCGCGCTGGCGCTCAGCTTCCGCATCACCTCGATGGCGGAATGGCTGCTGGACGCGGTCTCCGCGCTCTTCGGAAACGTCGGCACCCTCCGCCGCGCCCTGCGCACCATCGCCCAGCCGCTCACCGTCGCCGACAAGCCCACGGCGACGACACTGCGCGTACGCGAAGGGGCCATCAGCTTCGCGAACATCACCCACCACTATGGACGAGACGGCGGCGGACTCGACCGCCTGAACCTCGACGTGGCCGCGGGCGAGCGCGTCGGCATCGTCGGCCGCTCCGGCGCCGGCAAGTCCACCATGGTGAGCCTGCTGCTCCGCTTCCACGACGCCGAGTCCGGCACCATCACGATCGACGGCAACGACATCACCGACGTGACGCAGGAGAGTCTCCGCCGCCAGATCGCCATGGTCGCCCAGGAGGCGACGCTGCTGCACCGCTCGGTGCGGGAGAACGTCGCCGGCCCCGGCGCCACCGACGACACGCGCGTCGCCACCGCCCTGCGCCGCGCCGCCGCCGACGGTTTCGTCGCCGCGCTGCGGGACAGGGACGGCCGCACGGGCCTCGACGCCCACGTCGGCGAGCGCGGCGTGCGCCTCTCCGGCGGCCAGCGGCAACGGATCGCGCTCGCCCGGGCGTTCTACCGCGATGCGCCGATCCTCGTGCTGGACGAGGCGACGTCCGCACTGGACTCCGAGGCGGAGGCGGCTATCCACGACACGCTCGGCGAGGTGATGACCGGCCGTACCGTCATCGCGATCGCGCACCGCCTCTCGACCATCGCCCACCTGGACCGGATCGTGGTGCTCGACGAGGGCCGCATCGCGGAGCAGGGCACCCACGCCGAGTTGCTGGCGAGCGGCGGCCGCTACGCCGACCTCTGGTCGCGCCAGTCGGGCGGCTTCCTCGGCGCCGGCGCCTTAGCATAGGCAACCCTTACGGACGGTGACTATAGACCGAGCGTTAACGCGCTCGTCGCCTGGATGGTGCGGCGCTGTTCGCCCGCGGGAGTTTGCTCAGGCCGTTGGCTCATTCGGAACATAGGAGCAATTGACGTGCCTACTTCTCGTCGCGCCCTGCTCAGCGGCGGTGCCGCCGGGGTTGTCGGCCTCGCCGTGGCGGGTGCCGTGCCCTCGCTCGCGCAGGCCCACCCGCGCTCACCGCGCCCGTCCGGCGACCACAAGCCGTTCCCGCCGCTGAAGAAGGACCCGAAGGGCATCCTGGCGCTGCCCGAGGGCTTCAGCTACACGATCGTCACCCGCACCGGCGTCACCAAGCTCGACCGCGGTCAGGGCCTCACGCCGGCCGACCACGACGGCATGGCCGTCTTCGACGCCGGCCACGGCCGCTACACGATCATCCAGAACCACGAGATCGACCCGGGCGCCGAGCACGGCGTGCCGCACGTCAAGGGCACCGTGTACGACCCGGGCGCCGTCAACGCCGGTGGCTGCACCGTCATCACCACCGACCGCGCGGGCCGCAACTACGGCGAGTTCGTCGCGATCTCGGGCACCGTCGGCAACTGCGCCGGCGGCCCGACCCCGTGGGAGACCTGGCTCACCTGCGAGGAGACCGAGGACAAGGCCGGCGACGAGTGGGAAGAGGGCGACGTCTCGGGCACCTTCCAGAAGGACCACGGGTACGTCTTCGAGGTCACCTCGGACGGCAAGGCCGACCCGCGCCCGATCAAGGCGTTCGGCCGGTACGCCCACGAGGCGCTGGCGATCGGCAAGGACCGCACGAGCGTCTACCTGTCGGAGGACGCCGGCGAGCCCAACGGCCTGTTCTACCGCTGGACCGCGCCGCGCGGCGTGAAGCTCGGCCCCGGCGTGCTGACCCGGCTCGCCCCGAACGCGGGCACGCTCGCCGCGATGGCGATCATCATGGACGACGGCTCGGTGCTGCCGGACGTGGCCTACCTGACCTCCGCCCAGATGGGCCGCCCGTTCCCGGTGCGCTGGATCGAGGTGCCCGAGCGCGACGCGCAGACGAAGCCGGTCCGGGAGCAGTTCAAGGACGGCCAGGTCACCCGCGGCAAGAAGTTCGAGGGCGTGTGGGCCACCGACGAGGGCGTCTACGTCGTCAACTCGTACGCGTGGGAAGAGGGTGACCTTCCCACGGACGCGACGCCGCACGACGGCATGGTCTGGTTCTACAACTTCAAGGACCAGACGATCCAGCTCGTCACGTACTTCCCGCACGCGGCCAGCACCGAGGACGGTTCGGCGCCGAAGTACACCGACCTCACCTTCGACGGCCCCGACAACGTGACCGTCACGCCGTGGGGCAGCCTGGTCCTGGCCGAGGACGGCGAGGGCGCGTCGCACGTGCTCAGCTCGTTCCCCGGCGGCCCGACCTACGCGATCGCCCGCAACGAGCTCAACGACTCCGAGTTCTGCGGCCCGACGTTCACGGCCGACGGCAAGGTGCTCTTCGTCAACATGCAGGACCCCGGTCTCACGCTGGCCATCACCGGCCCGTGGGACACGTACCTGGGCTGATCCGGACCGGTTCGGGGGTCAGGTGGTGCGCCTGACCCCCGAACCGCACCAATCAGGCTAAATTACGCGCCATGGCGAAGTACCTGTTCATCGCGGCCTACACCGCCGAGGGCATCCGGGGGCTGCTCGCGGACGGCGGGAGCGGCCGCGTCGACGCCGCCCGGACCACGTGCGAGAGCGTCGGCGGCCGCCTCGAGTCGATGTACTACAGCTTCGGCGAGCAGGACGCCTACATCACCTGCGACCTGCCCGACAACACGGCGGCGGCCGCCGTGTCGCTCGCCGTGGCCGCGACCGGCGCGCTGGACACGCGGACGGTGGTCCTGCTGACGCCCGACGAGATCGACGAGGCGACGCGCACAGCCGTCAGCTTCCGCGCACCGGGCGCGAAACCCTAGAGGAACTCGTCGAACAGCGGCTGCAGCCGCTCGCCGATCTCGACCTGGGTCAGCAGCACGCCGGCCGTGCCGTCCGGGTCGACGAAGAACGTCGTGCCGAGTCCGCCGGACCACCCGTAGCGGCCCGTCCCGCGCACCCCCACCCCGAAGCCCCAGCCCTCGTCGTCCCAGAAGCCGGGGAAGAAGCTGTCCGGGGTCTTGGCGGCGGCCGGCACCTGGTCGGTGGTCATCAGCCGGAGATGCTCCGCGGAGACGATCCGCCCGCCCTCGAACCGGCCGCCGTCGGCCAGCACCCGGACGAAGCGGGTGTAGTCGACCAGGGTGGACACGAGTTCGCCGTGGCTGACGTCGTGCGGCGGCGGCCCGGCGTAGTCACCGGCCCCGGCCGGGTCGATCTCCGTCAGGCCGTCGTCGTGCCAGTAGCTCGCCGCCAGCCGCGCCACGCTGCCCGCGGGCACCCACAGCCCGGTGTCGTGCAGGCCCAGCGGTCGCAGCAGGTCGTCGGTCAGGTGGTCCTGCAGCGGCCGGCCGGCCACCCGCGCGACGAGGATGCCGAGGACGCCGAAGGAGTGGTGGTAACGCCAGCCCTCGCCCGGCTGGAAGGCGAGGGGGAGGGCCGCGAGCCGGGTGAGCCAGTCGTCGGCCGCGTACCGGCGCTGGTCCAGGCCGATGTCGAGCCCACCGTCGACCATCGCCTGCCGCAGCGGAGAGTCGGTGAGCACCATGCCGTACCCGGATGTGCAGGTCAGCAGGTGCCGAAGGGTGATCGGCCGGACCGCCGGCCGCGTGTCGGTGAGGTCCGCCGTCGGCGTCCGGAGGACCCGCCGGTCAGCGAGTTCCGGCAGCCACCTGTCCACGGGCTCGTCCAGCGCCAGGTGGCCGGACTCGACCAGGCGCAGGGCCGCCACGGCGGTGACGGCCTTGGTCATCGACTTGATCCGGACGATCGTGTGCGCACGCATCGGCTCACCGCCGACCGCCAGCGCGCCGGCGACCGCGGTCTCGGGGCCGAGGCTCGCGGCGGCACCCGGCACGGCGCCACCCGCCACGTGCCGCGCGAGCAGGTCGCGCAACGCGCCGGTCACGCTCAGGCCGCTTCGCTGGTGGTGTCGAGCGTGGCCGTCTCGTACCGCGGGCGGCCGGTGGTCCGGTAGGTCTGCATCATCACGCCCGACGGGGTGGACCGCGTGTCGACGAGTTCGAGTGCCACGTCGGGGCCCGCGTCGGCGAACAGCCGCGTGCCCTGCCCGAGCACGACCGGGCAGATGAGCAGGATCATCTCGTCGACGAGGTCGTTGGCGAGCAGCCACCGGACCAGGTCGCCACTGCCGTGCACCTGCAGCTCACCGGAGTCGCCGGCCTTCAGCTCACGGACGGCGGCCGCGAGGTCTCCGGAGAGGACGGTCGTATCAGTCCACTTCGGATCGGTGAGGGTCGTCGACGCGACGTACTTCGGCTTGGTGTTCAGCGCGGTCCAGACGGGGTTGTCGCCGGGGTCGGCCCAGGTGCCCCAGGAGCCCGCGAAGATCTCGTAGGTCCGCCGCCCGAACAGGAACGCGTCCGCGCGCCGGTAGACCGCGTTGAGGAAGGCGCCGCCCTCCTGGTCGAACATCGGTGTGATCCACCCGCCGCGCTCGAACCCGCCCCTGCGGTCCTCGTCGGCG
Organism: Asanoa siamensis; assembly: GCF_016862555.1. Lineage (GTDB taxonomy): Bacteria > Actinomycetota > Actinomycetes > Mycobacteriales > Micromonosporaceae > Asanoa > Asanoa siamensis. The sequence goes on from NZ_BONE01000050.1 coordinate 14,574, forward strand.
CCGCCGAGGCCCTGCATGACCCCGTCGAGGGTGACCATCGTCGTGGTCGTGAGCTTCATGATCGTCATCTCCCGTTCCGGCCGCGCCGTGGGCGACCGCTCACCCGTGCAACGAACGTATCGGGGTTGATCCGACACCGTCGCCGGGATTTTCTCGACGGCCGCGGGCGAACAGGTCCGACGTCCGGGGAACGCACGACGACGGCCGCCGGTCCGGGCGATCCCGGACCGGCGGCCGCGAAGGGCGGTTACGGTACGACGACGTCCTTGCGGTCGAGGGTGACCCCGCCGGCCGCCGCCTCGCCGCGCTTCTCGTCCGCGTACACCATCAGGGTCGAACCGATGATGGCCAGCACGATGCCGATCGTCGCGTAGACCGACGGCACCTTCTGGTAGACGATCAGCGAGAGGATCACGGTCAGCACCGGCGCGAGGGCGTTGGTCGTGGGAGCCACGATCGAGGCCTTGCCGCGGCTGAACGCCATCACCAGGAACAGGGCGCCGACGGCGTTGAGCACCTGGGTGACGGCCGCCAGGGTCGGTGCCTGCCACGGCGCGTCCAGCGCCAGGCCGCCGGCCATCCAGATGGCGATCGGCACCAGCAGCAGGCCGCTGATCGTCATCCAGGTGAAGGTCGTGGCGTCGTTGACGCCGACGGTGGCCGCCTTGCGCATGAAGTACGCCTGCACGCCCCAGGCCACGCAGACCACGATGGCCAGCAGCAGCCACAGCCCGCCCGTGGCGGAGCCGTCGCCGTCGCTGACGCTGAACAGCACGACCGCGACCAGCGCGGCGATCGCGCCGATGATCGCGAGCCGCGGGATGCGCTCCCGCAGCAGCACCATGGCCATCAGCACGGTGATCGCCGGGGAGAGCGCGATCAACGGGAAGATGAGGTACGCCGGACCGATGGTGAGCGCCTTGAACAGCAGCAACTGGCCGCCGGCGCCGGTGAGGCCGACCAGCAGGCCGTAGGTCGTGGCGACCGGGCGGCGGTCGATGCGGTTGCCGCGCAGCGCGGCGACGGCCGGGATGATCATGGTGATCGACCAGACGACGTACACCATGCCGTCGGGATATCCGTAGTCACTGGTCGGGACGGCGGAGAAGGCTCCCCACACGCCCCAGAACAGCACGAGCAGTCCCGCGTACGGGATCCAGCTGCTTCTGATGCGGGAAATTGTCGTTGGCATCTGCGCCTCCTCAGGCAGCGGTGGCGGTGGGGGTGGTCCGCAGGCGCTCGAGCGCCCCCGCGCCGAGCGGGCTGCGGGCCTGTCTCGCGGCATAGAGCGCCGCGCCGACGACCGGTGAGTACAGGGGCTGACGAAGGTCGTACCGGTCGTGCAGTTCGTGGAGGTGCGCGCGGAACGCGTCGTGCACCCGAGGTGCGTTGAACGTGCCGCCGGAGTAGGAGACCGGCACCCGCTCGTCGGCCGCGAAGCCGAGTCGGGTGCGCGTGGTGTCCACCAGCAGGGCCAGCTCCCGGCCCGCCTCGGCGAGGATCGCCGCGGCCGCCGCGTCGCCGCGGTCGGCGGCGGTGACGACCTGCGGGCAGAGCGCGGCGATCCGGCCCCGGTCGCCCTGCCACCGGTTGAGCACGACGTCGATGAGGTCGAGGTCGCCGGTCAGCCCCAGGTGCTCGCGGAGCACGTCCAGGAGCGGGCCCGCGGGCGCCCGGCCGTCGCTCATGCGCGAGAACGCCTGCAGGCCGCGGGCCGCGATCCAGTAGCCGGAGCCCTCGTCGCCGAAGACCTCGCTCCAGCCGCCGACGCGGTGGCCGCGACCGGCCCGCTCGCCGTACGTCATCGATCCGGTGCCGCTGATGACGTTGATGCCGTCCACGGCGCCGAGCGAACCCGACCAGCCGCAGACCATGTCGTTGTCGACGCGGTAGCGGTCGTGGCCGAGGACCTGCCGCGGGGCTGCGTCGAGCGCGGCGACGTCCCCGCTCGACTCGCCGTAGGCCGGCAGGCCGAAGAACGCGAAGTCGACGTCCGCCGGGGTGATGCCGGCCGTCGCGCAGACGGCGCCCACGCCCTCCGCGAGGACGCGACCCACGAGGTCGATGCCCTCGCTGAAGTAGTAGCTGCTCGCGGCCGAGGCCTCGGCCGCGATCGAGCCGTCCGGCCTCAGTAGACAGAAGGCGGTCTTGGTGCCACCGCCGTCGACGCCGAGGAACATTGTCCAGCCTTCGTCAGGGGTGCAGGGGATGCATGATCGCGCCCTGGACGACGCGGTTGACCTCGCCGCCGGGGAAGGGGTTGTCGGGTGTGCGCCCGAGCGCCAGGGAGAAGTGCAGGCCGATGAGTTGCGCGCAGACGACGGCGGGCAGCGCCAGCGCGGTGTCGGCCACGTCGGCCACGCCCGGCACGGTCCAGGCGCCGTCCCGTGGCTGGGCGCTGACCGTGACGACGTTGCGCCGCGGGACGACCCGCAGCAGTTCGGCCACCATGTCCCGGTCGTACCGGCTGGTGTAGGGATCGTTGGACTCGTAGATGACGACCAGGGTCTCGTCGTTCAGCACCGACTTCGGCCCGTGCCGGAAGCCCAGCGCCGACTCGGCCAGGCCGACCGCCCGGCCCGCCGTCAGCTCCAGGACCTTCAGCGCCGATTCCTTGGCGACGCCGTGCATGGTGCCGCTGCCCAGATAGACGATCCGGGAGTAGCCGCGGGCGGCGAGGTCCGCCGCCGCGGCCGGCCCGGTCGCCAGGACGTGCTCCGCGGCCGCGGCGAGCCGGTCCACCAGTCCGTCGTCCGTGTCGCCGAGGGCCAGCAGCGCGGCCAGCACCATGCCGGTGAAGCTGGACGTCATCGCGAAGCCCCGGTCGTTGGCCGCCTCGGGCAGCAGCACGACGTGCACAGTGGACGGATCAGCGTGCTGGGTGGCGAGCCGGCCCTGCGCGTTGCAGGTCACCACGAGGTGCCAGCAGTCGGTCAGCGCCTGGTTGGCCAGCTCGACCGCGGTCAGGCTCTCCGGGCTGTCACCGGAGCGGGCGAACGACACCAGCAGCGTCGGGACGTCCTGGGCGAAGCAGGCCAGCGGGTCGGCGACGATGTCGGTCGTGGCGAGGGTGTCGACGCGCCGGCCGAGCCGCCGGCGCAGCGCGGGCGCCAGCACCTCACCGACGTACGCGGAGGTGCCCGCGCCGGTGAGCACGATCCGCAGGTCCGGCCGCTCCAGCAACGGCTTGAGGAACGCGTCGGTGTCGGCGGCCGACTCCTGGCGCTGCCGGGCGATCTGCCGCCAGACGGCCGGTTGCTGCGCGATCTCGCGGCTGGTGTCGAGGGCGCCGAGCCGGCGCAGGTCGTCGACGTCGTGACCGAGGAAGGTGCTCATGCCGCCTGCTGCCGCTGCGAAGGGGTGGAGGCGTCGCGGTAGTCGCGCAGGACGTCGCGGACGCGGTCGAGGACGAGCGACACGGGGTCGTCGGCGAGGCTGCCGTCCCGGACCCGCCGGTACTGGTCGGGCAGGTGCTGGCTGAGCAGTGGCAGCGGGACGGGCCGCTCGCCCAGGTTGGCCAGCAACCGCCGCTCGGCCGCCTGGATCTCCGGATCCGGCCAGTAGTAACGCATCCGGTCGCTGTAGCTGTAGCGCCGGGCGAGCCGCTGCTCGTCGGCGTCGCCGGTGTAGTACTTCGCCCACTGCTCCGGCTCGGCCCGCATCCGGTCCTCGACCACCTCCGGCAGGCGCGAGCGGTCGGGCGCCGGCACGACCTCCGCCTCGATCGCGGCCAGTGCGAACAGGGCCTCCCGCAAGGCGAACGTGAGGCCGGGCCCGACCTTGAGCACCGCCCAGTGGTCCTCGACCAGGGCGGCGAGCCGCGGCACCGTCTGGTAGTCGGTGGAGTGCGCCTCGAAGACCATCGCCGGCTCGTCGTCCAGCACCCGGCGCAGGTCCCGGGTGCGGTCGCGGTCGTAGTCGACGACGCGGAGGTGGTCGAACTCGACGCCCGGCTGCACGACCAGGGCCAGCACCCGCGGCCAGACGTGGGCGAGGCCGCGCGCCGCGAAGGCCTCCCGGTGCCGGGCCAGCGTCGTCCGGGCCGACTCGGCCGTGGTGGGGCGCAGGTCGTCGATCGTCTCCTCGGCGCCGCCCGGCACGGGGACCTCGGTGCCGATGACGTACCGGAGATCGCCGGCGCGGCCCACGGCGGAGGCGGTGCACTCCGCGACCTCGAGCATGCGGGCCGCGCGGGCGGCCATCACCTCGTCGGCCAACGGGGTCGCGTCGTCCGCGCAGGGATAGCTGCAGTCGAGGTGGATCTTCGTGAAGCCGGCCTCGACGTAGGCGCGCACGAGCACGTCGACGTGGGCCATCGCCTCGTCGGCCGGCAACGCGCGCCACCGGTTGGGGCCGAGGTGGTCGCCGCCGAGCACGACCCGTTCGCGGGGGAGGCCGGCCTCGTCGGCGGCCCGGTGCACGAGGTCCCGGAAGTCGGCCGGCCGCATTCCGGTATAGCCGCCGGTCTGGTCGACCTGGTTGGAGGTCGCCTCGATCAACACCAGGTCGCCGTCGGCCCCGGCCTGCGCCATCGCGGCCCGCAGGACCAACGGATGGGCGGAGCAGATCGAGGTGACGCCGACCGGCTCCCCGCGTTTGTGCCGGGCGATGACGATGTCGAGCGGGTTAGCCACGGGGCGGTTCCTCCCAGCCGTTCACAAGGTGAACTGGACCATACTGGTATTCGAACTGGCCGGCTACTGCTTGATTGGTATGTAATCCGGTATGCTCTGCCGCATGGTCGCCTCCGAACCGTCCCCGGCCCTGCCCGCCAGCTCGTCGGCCCTGCTCTCCGGACGCACCGCCAGCCGGCTGGTCGACGACCTCGTCGCGGGCGGCTACCGTCCGGGTGACCGGCTGCCGTCGGAGCGCCTGCTGTCCGAGCACTACCGGGTGTCCCGGTCGACGTTGCGGGCAGCCTTGACGCAGCTCGCCGACCAGGGCGTCGTCGCGCCGTCACCGGCCCGCGGCTGGTTCCTCACCGACCTGACCGCGGGCGAGCGGCGCACGCCGGAGCCGGGCGACGGCCGGCCGTCGGGCCACGTGGTGCAGGGCTTCGCCGACTACGCCGCGGCGCACGGGCTGACCGCCCACGCCGTGGTCCTGGAGTCGCGGGTGCGGCCCTGCTCGGTCGGCGAGTCCGAGACGCTGCGCATCGCGCCGGGCGCCGAGCTGTTCGAGATGCGGCGGTTGCGCTACCTCAACGACCTGGTCGTGGTCGTGGAGAACAACCGGCTGCCGCTGGCCATCTGCCCGGCGCTGGCCGAGACCGACTTCACCACGGCGTCGCTGTACGCCACGCTGCGCCGCGCCGAGCCGCCGCAGCTTCCGCGGCTGGCACAGTACACAGTGGAGGCCCGGCAGCCGGACGACGAGGAGCGGCGGCTGCTGGAGGTCGACGGGACGGTGCCGATGCTGGTCGCGACCCAGCTCAGCTTCAACCAGGGCGGCCAGCCGATCGAGCTGACGGTCCAGGTCTACCGCGGTGACCGCTACCGCTTCCGCGGGTCGATAACCGACTAAGGCCGGTTCGTGATCGAGGCCCGGAACCGGTAGCGGTCGCCCCGGTAGACCTGCACGGTCAGCTCGATCGGCCGCCCGGCCTGGTTGAACGTCAACTGCGTCGCCACCAGCATCGGCATGATCTCGCTGATCTCGAACAGCTCGATCTCGCGCGGCGTCGGGTGCCGGGCCTCGACCGAGTAGTCGGCCACCCGGGGGAGCTGGGGCGGGTCGGCGGCGCGCAGCGTGGCGTACAGCGAGGCCGTGTTGAAGTCGGTCCCGGCCAGGGCGGGGCAGACGGCCAGCGGCAGCCGGTTGTGCTCGAACGCGACCAGGAGCTCGTCGAGGAAGCGCAACCGGTGCAGCTCGAAGAGGTCGGCGCCGGGCGCGACGCGCAGCTCCTCGGCCTCGGAGACCGTGGCCGGCCGGACCGTGGCCGAGAGGACCCGGCTGCTCGGCGTCAGGCCGTGTGCCGCGGCGTAGTCGGCGAAGCCCTGCACCTGTGGCTGGGGCGGCGGTTGCGGTGCGGTCGTCGTGGCCGTCGCCGGCGCGTGCGGCTCGAGGTCGCCGACGAACCAACCCCGGGACGACGCCGGCCGGACGATGCCGCGCGACTCGAGCTCGGCCAGGGCGGCGCGCAGCGTCACGCGGGACACGGCGTACCGGGTGGCCAGCGCGCGTTCCGAGGGCAGTCGGTCGCCGCTGCTGGCGGCGTTCGCGCGCAGGTCGTCGAGGAGCTGCGCGGCGGTGCGCTCGTAGAGCGGGAGCGCCTCGTCGGCGAACAGGCGACGCGGTGTGCGCGTCGTCGCAACGGTCATACCAGACCATACCAATCCCTGACCGCACCAGAAAACTACCAGAGCCAGACCATTGACAAGCCAATCGCATGCCACTTACGTTCGTCGAACAACCAGCCCCCGCCTTCCATGCCGTACGCGGAGCGTCTCGGCGTTAGTTGATCTTGACCGTATGCCCCGAAGGGAGCTCGACGTGACCGACCTGAAGCGGCGGACCGTACTCAAACTGGCACTGGGTGGAGCCGGCCTGGCCGCCCTGCCCGCGGTGGCCGTGGGCGCGACGCCGGCGGCCGCCAAACCGAAGCACGGCCCCGACGTCGTCGGCGTCGGCGACACCTCCATCACCCTGGAGTTCGACGACAAGCTCCGTACCCGGGTGGCGTTCAAGGACGTCGCCGTCACCGCCTTCGACGCCAGCGAGGCGCTGCTGCTCGGCGCGACCGCGGTCGAGGAGTTCGCCTACCGCGGGCACGAGACCCGCAGGACCAGGCATTCCCGGCACGGCTCGGGCGTCGAGGTCACCGTCTGGGGCGACTCCGTCGACGGCGTGCGCAAGACGGTTGAGCTCACGTCCTTCCAGCGGCTCACCGGCATGATCGTCATGAAGGTGACCTACACCAACCGCTCGCGGGCCGACCTCGCCGTCACCGGCTGGCGCAGCGGCGCGCACGAGATCCTGGAGCAGCCGGAGGGCTTCTACACCTTCTCCGGCACCACCTACCGCAACCGGCGTGACTGGGTGCGGCAGGTGACGCCGACCTTCAACCAGCGCAACTCGCTGGGGATGGACTCCTCGGACTACGGCGGCGGTACGCCCATGGCGTCGGTCTGGCGCCGCGGTGCCGGTGTCTCCGTCGGGCACGTCGAGCCCGTCGCCCGGATCCTGGCGCTGCCGGTGCGCAAGTCGACCAACGGCGCGAGCATCGCGGTCGAGGGCGACGCCGTGCGTACCCTCGCCCCGGGCGGCCGGTTGACCACCGACACCACGTTCCTGATCGCCCACTCCGGTGACCACTTCGGACCGTTGCGGATCTACCGCGACTACATGAGTGACATCGGCCAGCGCGCGCCGAAGTCGCCGAAGTCGGCCTTCGACCCGGTCTGGTGCGCCTGGGGCTACGAGCGCGACATGACCGTCGAGCAGGTCGTGGCGACGCTGCCGAAGGTGCGCGAGGTCGGCCTCGTCTGGGCGGGCCTCGACGACGGCTGGCAGACCAACGAGGGCGACTGGGACATCAACCTGGCGAAGTTCCCCGGTGGTGAGGCCGACATGAAGGCCTTCACCAGGAAGATCCGGGACGCCGGCCTGAAGCCTCGGCTGTGGTGGGCGCCGCTCGCGGCCGACCCCGAGAGCAACCTGTTCAAGGAGCGCCCCGACATGCTCCTGCTCGACCGCAACGGGCAGATGCAGCGGGTGACGTGGTGGAACGCCTGGACGCTGTGCCCGGCGTACGAGCCCGTGGTGGACTACTTCGCCGCGCAGGCGCGCAAGTACATCAAGGAGTGGGGCTACGAGGGTCTCAAGATCGACGGTCAGCACCTCAACGGCGTGACGCCCTGCTACAACCCGGCGCACGGGCACAAGCGGCCCGAGGAGTCGACCGAGGGCCTCGCGCGGTTCTGGAAGGCCGTCTACGACGCCGCGCACAAGGCCAACCGCAACGCCGTCGTCGAGCTGTGCCCGTGCGGGACCGCGTTCGCCTTCCACAACCTGCCCTACATCGACCAGTTCCCGGGCTCCGACCCGACGTCGTCGTACCAGGTCCGGCACAAGGGCAAGACCATGCACGCGATGATGGGTGCCGGCGCCAGCTACGCGGGTGACCACGTCGAGCTGAGCGACAACGGCGACGACTTCGCGTCCACCTACGGCGTGGGCGGGGTCCTGTCGACGAAGTTCACCTACCCGGTCGGCCCCGACAACGACACCCTGCTCACGCCGGAGAAGGAGGTCGTCTGGAAGAAGTGGGTGGCGCTCTACAAGAAGAACATGCTGCCCACGGGGGAGTACCGCGGCGACCTGTACGACATCGGCTTCGACAAGCCCGAGGCGCACGTCGTCGAGAAGGGCGCGAAGCTGCACTACGCGTTCTACGCCGACGAGTTCGACGGCACGGTGGAGCTGCGCGGCCTGGGCCGCGGCCGGTACCGCCTGACCGACCCGTTCAACGGCGGGTCCTTGGGCGTCGTCGACGCCCGGCACAACACGGTGAAGCTGACCTTCTCGAAGTTCCAGCTGATCGTGGCCGAGCCCGCCTGACGTTTCGGTTCGCGCGCGCGAGGTCCCGATCCCGGGGCCTCGCGCGCCTTTCAGCGTGGCCGGTCGGGCTGCGCGTCGGGGATGACGGTGCCGTCCCGCAGGGTCAGGTCGTAGGTAATGAACAGCGTCGGGCCGGCCTCGCCGCTGGGCCGCGGCGCGTCGTGGTCGAACGCCGGCCCGGGCCACCAGGCGACGTACCGGCCGTTGGCCACCGAGGCCTGCACGCTCAGGTTCCGGGCGTGCACGGTCACGCCGGTCACGTCGGCGCCGACCGCCCCGTCGGTGATGGAGGCGTCGCCGAAGTCGGCGATCCCGCCCTGGGTGTAGCCGCGCGGCGGCGCGGTCAACGCCGGCCCCGAACTGCCGGTCACCCCGGACGCGACGTCGTCGACGTCGTCGCTGCCGGCGACGTGGTGGGCCAGGCACGCGCCGGACACGTCGGGGTTGTCGGTGCGGTACAACAGGACGGCGTACTCGCCGCGGCGCTCGGCCAGCACGAGCTTGGCGCGCGCCAGGTCCAGCACGCGGCTCCCGCCCAGACGGTCTTGGCACTCCGGCGCGATGAGGGCGATCTCGGCGTCGGTGAGCGGTGCCGGGGTGGGGGTCCAGGACGCGTACGCCCGGCCGCCACCGACGCCGCCCGGCAGCACGAACGCGGCCCCGGCCACCGCGACGACGCCGGCCGCCGTCGCCAGGACGAGACGACGCCGGGGCCGTCGTACCCGTTCCGGTGGGGTCGAGATGATATGGTCCAATGTGGACGCCGCCCGCCGTCGCTGCGCGTCGGTCAGGGGAGTGGCGGCATCCAGCGACCGCAGGGTCTCGTCGAGCGTCACGGGGTCTCCATCCTGGTGTCCAGTCCGAGGCCGGCCAGGGTGCTGGGCTCGACCTGGTCGAGGTGGCGGCGCAGGGCCCGGCGGGCACGCAGGAGCCGCAACCGGTACGACGCGGCGGTGATCCCGAGCACCCGGGCCGCCTGCGGGGAGGTGAGGTCGTCGAAGACGGTCAAGGCGAGCGTCTCCTGCTCACGGGCGCTCAACCGGCGCCAGGCCGCGACGAGGTCGAGCCGCTGCGCGGTCGCCTCGTCCTCGACGGTGTGGTCCAGGGTCGTTACCAGGGCGATCCGAACCGCGAGGGCGTCCTGCCGCCCGAGCCCACGGCGGGCGTTGAGCAGGCAGTTGCGCACGATGCCGAACAACCAGGCCCGCGCGTCGTCGGGCCGGCCCGGCGCCTCCTCCAGCCGCCGCCAGGCGACCAGAAAGGCCTCGGCAACGGCGTCCTCGGCATGGCTGGGATGAACGCGGCGCTGGGCATACCGCAAGACGTCGGCGTACGAGCCGGCGTACAGCGCCCGGAAGCGCCCCTCCCGATCCGGCTGGGATGTCCTCACACCCGATACCTGTCCGGCACCGCGCCCGCTGTTACGGGCCGGCGGTCGGAACGCGCGGCGGCACAGGGGTGGCCACGACGAATGAGCTGTGCGTCTGGCCGTACCGGAGAAACTGGTCGAGGACCGCCTCGAGGTCAGCGATGGCCGGCACGTGCAGCTTGAGCAGGAAACAGTCCTCACCGGAAATGCGGTGACACTCGCTGACCTGGGGTGTGCGGGCGGCCAGGTCGGCGATCTTCACGTGCGCGGGCTCGTGACCGGAGCCGGAGCCCTGGATGATCGACACCTTCGGGAGTGTGTACTTTCCCGCCGGAAGGCGGATCCGGCTGTCGCTTTCCCGAGGCGCCATAACTGGGTGCCCGCACCTTCGATCGCTCATGGCCTCATGCCGGTGGTCTTCCGAGAATAGAACCATGGTGCCGCCGCACGTGTACTTCGTCGTCAGCGCGGTGTTCCACTACCTCGGGCTGGCGCTGGCGGTGCTGCCGTTCGCCCGGGTCGACGTGCTCGGCGTCGCCTGGCTGAAATCCCGTGGAACAGGCACGCGGAGGTCTCCCGCCGGGTTCGTTCGCGAGCTAGCTTCCGGTGAATGAGGCACTCCGCGCTTCTGACGATCGTCGGGCTGCTCCTCGCTCGCCGCGTGCGGGGTCGTCCCGCCGCCGCACCCGTTGGTGCCGACGCTGCCGTCGCGGACGGCGGATCTCAGCCTGTGTGCCGTCGCGGCACGTCATTTCAGTCAGTGGTCGCAGACCGCGCCGCGGAGCGCGAGCGAGGTGGAGCAGGCGACGCCGGACGAGATCGCCGAGTTCGCGGCGGCGGCGGACGAGTTCCTCGCCCAGACGGCCGGCTATCCCGCCGGACCCGCGGCGGCGCTGCCGGGTCTCGTCGGTGAGTACCGGTTCGACCTGTCGATGGCGGGCCGCGGCCCGACCTGGGCGCGCGGCGTGGCCGCCTCGGCGGACCTCGTCCGCACCCGCTACGGGATCTTCCGCGTGGCCGCGAACTGCGGGTCGCCCTGACAGGAGGCCTACCAGTCGCGGGTGTTGTCCAGGCCTTCGGCGAGGCTCTCGCGGGCCTAGGCCGGTATCGGGGGTGCGGGCGCCATGGCGCCGACGATAGCGTCCCGTGGCACAGTCACGGTCATGGACTGTTTCTCGTGTGTGCGGACCGCGCGCATCGGCACGCTGCCGCCGCGGGAAGTGGTCGGGGTCGACGGGCACTGGCGGGTCGCCCACGCCTTCGACACCTCCCTGCCCGGCTGGCTGGTGCTCGTCCCGCGCCGGCACGTGACGTCGGTCGCCGAGCTCACCGACGCCGAAGCCGCGGGCCTCGGGCCGTGGCTCGTCGGGCTGTCCCGGGCCTTGCGGGCGGTGACCGGGTGCGCGAAGACCTACGTCGTGCAGCTCGCCGAGAAGGAGGGCTTCGCCCACGTGCACTTCCACGTGGTGCCCCGCATGCCCGACCTGCCGCCGGAGCGCCGCGGGCCCGGCGTTTTCGGCTTTCTCGGCCTGCCCGAGGACCGTCGCGTCAGCGACGAACGACAGGACGCCCTCGCGCTCGCGCTGCGCGCCGCGCTCGGGCCGGCCTGACCGCGCGCCGAACGACTAGCCCGGCGGGCGGCCCAGGTGGCCGTGTTCCACCAGCGTGGCCAGTGTGTCCATGATGACCCGGGCGCCTAGTTGCGAGGTCGTGTCCGCGACGTCGTACGGCGGCGCGATCTCGACCACGTCCATCCCGATCAGGCCCTCGCGCGCCACCGTCCGGACCGCCCGCAGCGCCTCCCGTGGTGTCATGCCGCCCGGCTCGGGCGTGCCGGTGCCCGGCGCGTACCCGGGGTCGATCACGTCGATGTCGAACGACAGGTAGACCGCGTCGGCGTCCCGCCACGCGATCTCGAGGGCGATCTCCATCGCGCGGTCGATGCCGAGCTCGTCGACGTCGAACATGCTGATGACCGTCGTGTCCAGCTCGTCGGCCACGTGTACGCCAGCGTGGTTGCCGATCCAGCCGCCGATGCCGATCTGCACCAGGTTGGACGGTGGGACGTTGGGCAGCTTCGTCGCGTGCGACCAGTGCGTCGTGTGCATCCGCTCGTCCATTGTGGTCACCGCGGTGTCGATGTGCCGGTCGAAGTGGATGATGCCCAGCCGACCGTCGACGTGTTTCGCCAGCGCGGTGGCGTCGGGCAGGCCGATGCTGTGGTCGCCGCCCACGATGACCGGGAACGCGCCCGCGTCCAGGATGTGGCCGACCCCGAGCTCGATCTGGTCGATGGTCTTCTCGATGTTCGCGGGGATGACGAAGATGTCGCCCGCGTCGCCGATGGTGATCTCCTCGAGCAGGTCCATGCCCAGATCCGGGCTGTACGAGTCGTAGAGCGCCGAGATCCGCCGCACCGCCTGCGGCCCGAACCGCGCCCCGGCCCGGTAGGTGGTGCCCATGTCGAACGGCGCGCCGACGAACGCCACGTCGTAGCGGCCGATGTCGCGCACGTTCTCGACGTAGGGCGACTTCAGGAACGTGTTGATGCCGGCGAACATCGGGTCCAGCGACCGCGAGAACAACGAGATGTCCCGGTCGTTGATCGACCGGGCGGCGGGCAGACCGAGGTCGAGGGCGCGTTCGACCAGCTCACGCCGCTTGCGGTCGGACACGTCCCGCAGCTTCCGCCGCGCCCGCATCCCGGAGAGGTTGGACCGCACATCGTCGTCCGGGCTCACGTCCCCACGGTACGGGCGGCCCGCGGGAAGCCGGGGCGGAACGGCGCGCAACCGACGCACCGCCGGCCACGTTGACATCAGCATGCACGCACAGTCGATTCTGGAACGGCCCCGCACGACCCGGACGACGACAGCCGCCGGCGCGCTGATCGTCCTGTGCGCCGTCGGCGCGGCCGGTGCGGCGGCGGTGCCCGGCCGCAATGACCGGCCAGACATGTCGATCGTCCGCTTCGACTGGCTCTATCCCTCCGCCTTCTGGCCGCTGGCGCTGAGCCTCGCCGCCGCCGGCGTGTGGACGATCGTCCGGCCGTCACACGCCCGCCGCGCCGGCGTCGCCGCCGCGATCCTCGCCGCCCAGCTCGCCGGCTACGGGCTCGTCGCCGTCCGCGACTGGTTCAACGCCTGGGGCGCAGGCGGCATGGCCACCCACAACCTCGCCACGGTGGTCACCGTCGCCGCCGGGCTCGCCGTCCTCGCGACCGTCGCGGCCTGCGTGGGCGTCGGCATCGCCTGGCGGGAGCCGGAGCGGTGGCGCCCGGCCCGACCGCGCCTCGTGCTCGCCGCCGCGGCGATCGCCGGCGCGCTCCCACCGATCATCGCCGCCGCCCAGCACGACCTCGACATCACGAGCCTTGGCCAGTACGCCCTGACCTACTCGATCCCCTGGGGCGCCGGCCTCGCGAGCGCGGGCTGGCTCGACCGCCCACTGTCGACGGTCGCGACCGGCACCGTCGCCGGCTCGGCCGCGATCACCGCGCTCCTCGCCTACTGGTGATGTGCGGCGCCGAGCGCCCGCGCGATCCGGACATGCTCGTCGTGCCCGACGGTCGTCGCGATCCGGACGTGTGAGCCGCCGTCACCGTCCACCGTGAACGCGGCTCCCGAGGCGATCCCGATGCCCTCCGCGGCCAACAGCTTGATCGCCATCGCGGCGTCGCGGACCGGCACCCAGGTCGACAGACCGGCCACCCCTGTCGGGTGCAGGCCCTGCTCCCGCAGCGCCCGCACGAGCTGCTGCCGGCGCTGCCGGTAGGTGGCCCGGGCCAGCCGCACGAGCTCCCGGGTCTGCGGGTCGGTCAGCATCTGGGCCAGCGCGCGCTGGGTCAGCACCGACGGCCACCCACCGGTCGCCCGCTGCCGTGCCCGTACCCGCGCCACCACCCGCTGGATCCCCGCCAGCGCGCCCACCCGCAGGTGCGGCCCGTGTGACTTGCTCCAGCTCCGTACCAGCAGGGTCTGCCCGGGCAGGAACTCGCCGAGCGACACGCCCGGGGTGGGCGCCAGCTCGTGGGCCGCGTCGTGCTCGAGGATCACCAGGTCCTGGTCGGCGAGCAGGCGCGCCAGCACCGCGGCCCGCCGGCGGGACAGGGCGTGCCCGTACGGGCTGGCCATCCGCGTCTGCAGCAGCAGCATCCCGGGCCGGGTGGCCAGCGCCGCCGCCAGCGCGTCCGGCAGCGGGGCTGGACCGAGCTCCGGACGTTCGTCGAGGACGGCGGCACGCTGCTGGCCATCGGCGACTCGGTGGCGACCGCGCGTACGCTCGCGAACCTGCCCATCACCCCGGCCCTGCCGGGCGACGAGCACGAGTTCTGGAAAGACCTCCGGAACGTTGAGGCGCGAGGGTGGCGGTTTGATACAACCTAGGCGGGCGGCAGGGCCTTCGTGAGGGCGATCGCCGTGGTCATCGCCTTCGCCTCGGCCGCGGCCGTGATGTCGGTCGGTGCGTTCGCCTTGCGGGACCGGAACGCCACCGCCTCGACGCTGATCAGCAACGGTCCGCGGGCGAAGGTGACGCGGGCGTCGCCCGGCAGGTAGTCGGCCTCCGGTTTGACGTCCTTGAGGGTCATCGTCGTCAGCCGCGCCGGCGTCGCACCGACCTCAACCGTGCGCGAGCCCCGCTTGGCGGTCGCGAAGCCGATGGAGAGGGGAGCGTCGGCCCGCGAGCACGGCGCCGTCCGGGCCTTCGTGGCTGCCGCCTCGGCCGCGGCCGCGTCCTTCAGGTGGAACACCTTGACGTCCATGACCGTCTTCGGACCGTGCAGGCTCCCGAAGGAGGACACGGGGTTGACCTCGAGGCCGGACGACCAGTCCGACTCGAGCTTCAGCCAGTTCGCCTTGTCCGGCTCGACGACGAGCAGATCACAGGGGGCGTACGACGTCCGGCCGTCGTCGATCTCACCGAGCCGGACGTCCTCACCGAAGGCGGCGTCCTCGATCGCTTGGCCGATGGTCGCCATGAGCGCCTCAGGCCCGCTCGTCGACGGCGACGGCGCGGGACTCACCGGAGGAGCCGGTGCCGGCGGCGGTGGCTCCGCGACACATCCGGCGAGTCCGGCCGCCACCACCAGCAGGCTCACGAGCACCGATCCCGTACGCAACCCAGACATTGATTCCCCCGTTCGTGCTCGCCGTCCGGGCCGGAGCATACGGGGCCGTCAGCGGCGGCCGTTGAGGGAGTCGAGGAACCGTTGCTCGAAGGCGGCCCGGTCGGCGCCGAACGCGGCCCGGACCGGCCACCCGCGCGGCGCGCGTACCGTCCGGCCGGACTGCTCGCCGGCCAGCACCACGTCGAGCCGGACCCGCCGCGGCGTGGTGACGATGCCGTCGTGCACCGCGGACACGGCGGCCGCGGCGTCCCACCAGTACATGATGCCGAGATCGATGAGGGCGGCCATCTCGGGATGACTGGCGATGCGGTACGTGATCCGCGCGCCGGGCGCGTGCTGGTCGGCCGCGAGCCGCGCGACGTAGTCCTGCGTGATCGGCACGGACGCGGTGGCGTCGAGCGGCACGAGGTGGACGGTCCCGGGCCGCGCGTCCCGCAACACCGCCCGCGCGGCCGGCGGGTCCATCCACATGTTGAACTCCTGGGAGTTGTCGAACCCGGGCAGGGCGGACCCGTACAGGTTGCCGGGCACGTCGATCGCGCCACCCATGATCTGGATGCGCCCGATCCGCTCGGCCACGCCGCGCTGCCGCAGCGCACCGGCGAGGTTCGTCATGGGCCCGGTGG
The DNA here is from genome assembly GCF_016862555.1 of Asanoa siamensis. Classification (GTDB taxonomy): domain Bacteria; phylum Actinomycetota; class Actinomycetes; order Mycobacteriales; family Micromonosporaceae; genus Asanoa; species Asanoa siamensis. The sequence continues at coordinate 30,256 of NZ_BONE01000050.1, forward strand.
CGATGACGGTGACGGGCGGCCCGGCCTGCCGGACGGCGCGAGCGATGAGCCCGGCCGCGGTGCCGGGCGCCTGATACGGCGGCCGCGCACCGTCCCCGAGCGCACCGCTGAGCACGGACTCGATCGTCGCGACCAACTCGGCGGGGGCGGGATTGACCCCCGCTCCGGTGCCGCCCTCGGCCACCGGCACCCCTGGCAGCCCACACTGCTCCAACACACTGCGCGCATGCCGCAAGGTCCGCTCAGGATGCCCGAACCCGTTGTTGGCAACGGTAACGGCCCGCAACTCGACCCGCCGAAGCTTGTGCTCCTCACACAGATACGCAAGCGTCGAGGCGTCGTCGAAGTCCATGTCACTGTCATAGACCACCGGCACGGGCCGCCCGCCCGCCGCACCACCGGCAGCGAAGGCGCCGGACGAGATGACACCACCTGAAACCAGCACGACGGTCGCGACGGCAGCCGCCGTCCAGAGTGAGAATCGCACTACGTCGCCCTTCGTCCGCGCGGTCCGGATTGACCTCACATCCGAGGATGACATTCACCGACCTCATTGACGTACGTCGAGCTGCGTATCACGAACTCCGAACGTCCGGTGGTTGGTAGTCTGCGGCGGTGCCGGTCATCATCAGCCTCGCCACCGCGTCCGACGCGCCGTGACCCGCCGCGCCGTCCGCGCGGTCATCCTTGATGAGGACGACCGCATCCTGCTCTGTCGGTTCGACTTTCCCCACCCGGCGGTGCCCGAGCAGGCGAAGGCCGTCTGGGCCGCGCCAGGCGGCGGCATCGAACCCGGCGAGGACCCGCTGACGGCTCTGCGCCGTGAACTGCGGGAGGAGACCGGTCTGGTGATCACCGCCGATCCACCGCACGTCTGGCACCAGGAAATCTCGGCTGCCGAGCATCCGCGGGCGTCCGGCGGCATCATCAACGATTACTTCCTCGTCCGCGTGAACCACTTCGAGCCCCGCGGCGACCTGACCGACGACCAACTCGCCACAGAGGAGAAGCTGGGCGCGTTCCGCTGGTGGCGGCTCTCGGAGATCGCCGACCATACGGGACCCGAGCTGTTCTCGCCCCGCGACCTCACCACACCCCTGACATCGCTGCTCACAGCGGAGGCTCCGGACCGCCCGGTGCACCTCGGCCTCTAGCAACCGGCGCCGCGACGGGGCCGGCGTGTTCCATCCGATTTCAAGTGCTGGTCACCGCCGTCCGGCAGGCTCTGGAGTCGATTTACGGGCCGCAGTCGGAGGTTGGTACGCGTAAACGATCGCACTGGTTCTAACCGCATTGGTGCTGACGACAGCACGCCCGCCCGGGTCGGGGGCACGGTCAGGCGCGGGCAAGGGCCTCCTGGCGCCGCAGTTCCGCCACCTGGGCGCAGGCCTTGTCCAGGTCGGCCTGGCTCACGGCGACCTTGCCGAAGGTCTTCACCGCCTGGTAGTAGGTCCAGGCGAGACCGTCGCAGATCGGCTTCCAGCCCGAGCCGTAGGTCGCGCAGACCCGCTTGAGGTCCTCGTAGAAGGCGGGGGGTGCCGCGCTGTGGGGGCCCTCGGCGGCGGCCGAGGTGATCCACAGTCTTCGAGCCGGCCGGTACGGAGGCTCGAACACATGGTGTAGGCCAGATTGCAGAGATGTAAATGCATGAATATCCGTGGGCTGTGCGCGAGCACACCGCCACGGCGCCGTGATCGCGACATAGAGTGGGAAGGGTGGCCGATGAGCTGAAGACCGAACGGTTGACCCTGCGCCCGTGGCGGGTCGACGACGCGGAGGCGGCGCTGCCGATCTACAGCGCCTCGAACGTCGCCCGCTGGCTCAGTCCGGCGATGGACGACGTCCCGGACGTGGACGCGATGCGCCTGGTGCTGCAGCAGTGGGTCGCCGAGGACGCCCGGCTGCCGGAGCCGGCGGGCCGGTGGGCGGTCGAGCTGGCCGAGGACGGCCGGCTGGTCGGCGGGGCCGTGCTGCTGCCGCTCCCGCCGCGCGGCGAGGACCTCGAGATGGGCTGGCAGCTCCACCCCGACTACTGGGGCCACGGGTACGCGTCGGAGGCCGGCCGGGCCGTCGCGCGCTGGGCCTTCGACCAGGGCTACGACGAGATCTTCGCGGTCGCCCGGCCCAACAACACCCGCGCCCAGGCGACCGCGCGCCGCATCGGCATGGAGTGGGTCGGCGAAACCGAGAAATACTACGACCTGCGCCTGCAGGTCTTCCGGCTCCGCCCGGCCGACCTGCCGTAACGACGCGGTCAGGCGTGCCGCACGACCGAGTTCACCATCTTGTCGTGCAGGGTCCGCTGCCGCTCGCCGAAGACCATGCACGCGTCGACCAGGCCGTAGACGCCGCAGGTGACGGCGCCCAACAGGAAGCCGAGCAGGCCCTTCACGCAGAACTCGCGCAGGGCCATCTGACCCCAGTCGAGCGGCTGGCCCGTGTGCGCGTCGGCGGTCACGTGGTTGAGCAGCTTCTTGCCGGGCGTCTGCCCGTCGGACCAGGTGATCATCGACCAGACCAGCCAGCCGACGTAGAGCGTGACGAACGCGAGCAGCACGTCGAGCAGCGCCGCGCCGAGCCGCTCGCCCGGGGAGACGAGCGGGTGGGCGCCGCCGTACGGGGCGGGCGCCGGCTGGCCGTAGGGGAGCGGGGGAGCGGCGGGCTCGTACGGCTGCAGCGCGCCGCCGCCGGTCGGGTAGGGCGGCGGCGCCTGGAAGGGCACCGTCGGCGGGTACGGCGTCCCGTGCACGGGAGCGCCGGAGTCAGGGTCGGTCACCGGGTCAAGGGTTCTGGAGAAAACGGCCGTACGCGATCCCCTGAACGAGTGGCAAAGCCCTAGAACGCGTCCCGCGGCGACAGCGCCTGACCCTTGGCGTACGCGGACGCGAAGTCGGCCTCGCCGAGCGCGGAGACGGCGGCGGCGCGCACAGCCGCGAGCTCGGCGGAGTCGTCGGGATCCGGCACCTGGCCGAGCGCCGCGAACGCCGCGTCGGTCACTGCGAGCAGCAGGGCGGCGCGGGCCTGGTCGCCCTCCGCCGAGGCCAGCGCGGCGCCCGCCACGCAGACGTACGGCACGAAGTCGTCCCAGCCGTTGGCGAAGACCGCTTCGCGGCTGGTCGTGAACATCGCTCGCGCCGAGTCGAGCCGGCCGAGACCCAGCTCACAGAACGCCAGGTTGTGCAGCTCCGAGTTGACCGCCGCCGGCTGGCCGAGCTCCTCGTTGAGCGCCATGCTCTCCCGGTAGAGGACCTCGGCGCCGAGCAGGTCGCCGGACATCCGGGTCACGCCGGCCAGCACGTGCCGGGGCCGTTCCTCCAGCCGCCGGTCACCGGAGGCGACGGCGACCGCGAGCGCCTGCCGGGCCAGGTCGGCGCTGCCGGCGAGGTCGCCGCGGCGGATCGCGACCCGGGCGAGGCTGTAGACGGCCTCCACCTCGCCGGCGGGGTCACCGGCCGCGCGGGCGCGGGCGATCTCGGCCTCGCTCATCCGCACCACGGCGTCGGTCTCGCCGCGCCGGAACGCGGAGCGCACATCGTTGCTGAAGCTCACCGCACCCACGCTACCCAGGAAAGCGAACGGTCCTCGCGGCGCCGTGCATGTCGTGCGGCAGGTCCGCGTACGCCCACTGGTGCGCGCGGGCGTGCAGGCAGGCCGCCTCGACGTCGCCGGCCGCCAGGACACCCAACAGATCCTCGTGCTCGTCCGCCACGTGGTCCAGCGCCGGCTTCGTCAGCGCCAGCGTGATCGCCGTCCGGGCCTCGATCTGCAGGCCCTCCCAGGCCCGTTCGAGCAGGAAGTTCTCGGCGGCCAGCACCACCCGGCGGTGGAACCGCGCGCTGGCCAGGCCCATGGCCCGGGCGTCGTCGGCGGCCGCGCACCGGCGCATCTCCGCGACGTCGGTGCGCATCGCGTCGAGGGGGAGACGCCGGTTGAGCATCGCCAGGCGGGTCGCCGCCTCTTCCAGCGCCGCCCGCACGACGTACGCCTCGCGGATGGTCTGTTCGACGAACGGCAGCACGTGTCGCCCGCGGCGCGGCCGGCTCTCGACCAGGCCGAGGCCCTCGAGCTCGCGCAACGCCTCGCGTACCGGTGCCTGGCTCGTGCCGAAGTCCGCCGCGATCCGGGTCTCGATCAGCCGCTCACCGGCCTTGATCTCGCCCGACACGATCAGTTCGACCAGGCCGTCCCGGATGCTCTCGCTGAGGGTCGGCTTCGTCTTGTTGACCAACATGTGAACGACCGTATACGTTCATTATCGATATCGATAAAGGGGGCCCACATGCTGACCGAGGTACATGTCCCCGACGACGTCGACGCCGCGGTGCGCCTGGTCAGCTCGGGTGCCCGGGCTCTGGGCGGTGGCACGAGCCTGATGCCGTGGCTCAACGACTACGCGTCGCCGCCGACCGAGCTGGTCAGCCTGCGCCGCGCGGGCCTGGCCCGGATCGACGTCGCGGGGGAGGCGGTGACGATCGGTGCGGCGACCACGTTGGCGCAGGTCGAGCAGGACGAACGCCTCGAGATCCTGAACCCGGTCGTACGCTCGATCGCGTCGGTGCCGGTCCGCAACCTCGCGACCGTCGGCGGAAACCTGTTCGCCCGCCAGCCGCACGGCGACCTGGCCGTCGCGCTCGTCGCCCTCGACGCGCGGGTCACGCTCGTCGGCGCCGACGGCTCCCGCGAGCTGCCGGCGGGCGACGACCTGCCGCCGTTCATCGTCACGCGGGTCGCCTTCGCACTGCCGGCCGCCGGCACCTTTAGGTACGTGAAGGCGGCCCGCCGCCGCTGGAACTCCGCCTCCATCGTCACCGTCGCCGCGGTCGTCACCGAGTCCGACGGCGTCGTGACGGCCGCGCGGGTCGCCCTCGGGGGCGTCGGCCCGCGGGTGGTCCGGGCGCACGCCGTCGAGGCGGCGCTCGTCGGCGGCCCGCTGACCGAGCAGGCGATCGGTGTGGCGGCCGAGGCCGGCCGCAGCGAGCTCGCGCCGGCCGACGACGCCTACGCCTCCGCCTGGTACCGCGCCCGCGTCTTTCCCGTCCACCTCCGCCGCGCGTTGCTCGGCCGCTGACAGGAGCCCCGATGTCGGTGAAGATCGTCAATCTCAAGGTCAACGGCGTCGACAAGGCGTTCATGGCCAGACCTGAGACGACCCTGCTGCTGGCGCTGCGGGAGCAGCTCGGCCTGATGGGTGCCAAGCGCGGCTGCGCGCAGGGCGCCTGCGGCTCGTGCACCGTGCTGCTCGACGGCGCCCCGGTGGTCTCCTGCCTCGTGCCGGCGGCCACTGTGGACGGCGGCGACGTGGCCACCGTCGAAGGCCTCGCCGACGGCCGGCGCCTGAGTGACGTCCAGCAGGCGTTCATCGACGGCTTCGCGACCCAGTGCGGATTCTGCACGCCCGGCATGATCATGTCGGCCGAGGCGCTGCTGGCCCGCAACCCCGACCCCACGGCCGACGAGGTCAATGAGGCGATCAGCGGCAACGTCTGCCGGTGCACCGGCTACGCGCCGATCGTCAGCGCGATCCTCGACGCCGCGCAGCGACGCCGCGAGCGCGCGGAAGGCGCAGACCAGGAGGCCACGCTCTGATGCCACGCGTCAACCCGATCGATTCCTCGTTCTTCAAGGACGAGCGCGGCCCCGGCGACTTCACTGTGATCGGCAAGACGGTGCCGCGGTCCGACGCGCTCGGCCACGTCACCGGTCGCACGCAGTTCTTCGAGGACCGGACGTTCCCGGACCTGGCCCACCTCAAGATCCACCGGTCGCCGCACCACCACGCGCTGATCGACAGCGTCGACACCTCCGAGGCGCTCCGCGTGCCCGGCGTGCTGCGGGTCCTGACCCACGAGGACGTTCCGGCCAACTGGTACGGCGTGCTGCGGCTGATCGGCATCGGGCCCGACGACGAGGTGGTGCTGGCCGAGGACCGGGTCATCTACAGGGGCGAGCCGATCGTCGCCGTGGTCGCCGACTCGGAGGCGGCGGCGCTCGAGGGCGCCAGCAAGGTGAAGGTCAGCTACACCGTGCTCCCGGCCGTGCTCGACGTCGAGGAGGCGATGTCGCCGGACGCCCCGGTCATCAAGAAGGCGGGCACCAACTACTTCGTGTACGAGGGCCACCACGCGCGCCGGATCCGGTTCGGCGACGTCGAGGCGGGGTTCGCGCAGGCGGACCACGTCTTCGAGTGGCGCTACAGTTCCGCGCCGATCGAGCACGCGCCGACCGAGACCACCGGCTGCATCGTCGAGCCGAAGCCCGACGGGCGGCTGCTCATCCACAGCAACACGCAGGCGGCGTTCTTCACGCTCGACAACACCGCCCTGATCATCAACCGGGCGCCGACGGACCTGCAGGTCAAGGGCGGCACCGTCGGCGGCGGGTTCGGCGGCAAGGTCGACGTGATGGTCGAGCCGCTCGCCTGCATCGCGGCCACGCTGACCAACCGTCCCGTGAAGTTCGTCTACACGCGCGAGGAGGAGATGCAGGTCTCGTCGCCCCGGGCGGCGGAGCGCATCTACATCAAGGACGGCGTGATGAACGACGGCCGGATCGTGGCGCGCAAGATCATGCTCTATGTGGACGCCGGCGCGTACGCGCGGCACTCGCCCTACGGCGCGACCAAGGCGGCGGCGCACCTGCCCGGCCCGTACACGATCCCCAACGTCTATGCCGACTGTCACTGCGTCTACACCAACCGGACGCCGTCGAGCGCCATGCGCGGTTTCGGCGTCACCATCGCCGACTTCGCCATCGAGTCGCAGATGGACCGGGTGGCGCGGGCGCTGGGGATGGACCCGCTGCAGTTCCGGCTCGTCAACGCCTACCGCGACGGTGACATGAAGGCCCACCGCAAGGAGGCCTCCGGCACCGCGCTGATCGAGGTCATCCAGCGGGCCGCCGCGCTCGTCGGGCACGACCTGCCGGCGGAATACCAGGCCATGTCGTCCTCGACCCCGAGAGGAGCCATCGCATGACGCTGCTGCACGGCCGAGGCTTCGCTTCCGTCAACTACCCCACGGGCATGAACCTCGGCGGCGACCCGTCGCAGGCGCTGGTCCACGCGACGACGATGGGCGGCTTCGTGGTCAGCCTGTCCTCCGTGGACCTCGGGCAGGGCCTCAAGACCGTGGTCGCCCAGTGCGCCGCGGAGACGCTGGGCATCCCGATGGAGAACGTCATCGTCGACACCGCCGACACCGACACCGGGCCGCACTGCATGGGCACGTTCGCGAGCCGCGGCACGCACCGCGTCGGCAACGCCGTCATCATGGCCGCCCGCGAGGCGCGCGAGGTGATGCTCCAGGTGGCGGCGGACGAGCTCGAGGTCGACGCCGGTGACCTGGAGACCGACGGCACGGGCTACGTCGCGGTGAAGGGTGCGGCCGCGAAGCGGATCCACATCTCGGACATCGCCCTGGCGGCGCACTTCAAGCAGGGGAAGACCATCTCGGGGCGGGGCATCTTCCTCAAGGAACGGTCATACCCCGTGCCGGAGACCGGCGAGATGGACCCGGACTCCTGCCAGGCCCACGCCTGCACGGTGGCCGAGGTGGAGGTCGACGACGAGACCGGCGTGGTCACCGTCCTGCGGCTCTACAACACCTACGAGATCGGCCGGGCGCTGAACCCCGCGATGGTCGCGCAGCAGGTCGAGGGCGGCGCGTGGATGGGCGTCTCGCACGCCATCTTCGAGTCGACCGAGCCCTACTACCCGGCGTCGCGGGAGCACGGACCGGTGGACTTCTCGGAATACCTCATGCCGGGGCCGGGCGAGAGTCCCGAGCAGACCAGCGTGATCCTGGAGCGGCCGGCGTCCAACGGGCCGTTCGGCGCCAAGGGCATCGGCGAGATGACCGCGAACGCCCCGATCCCGGCGATCGCGAACGCGATCTTCGACGCCTGCGGCGTACGGCTGGCGACGATGCCCTTCACGCCGGAGTCCGTCCTGCGTGGACTGGACGCACTGCGCGATGCTGCCTGAGCACGCGACCCTGCGGCGGCAGCTCGAGGAGCACCGGTACTTCGCCGACCAGGGCCTGCTGACCGCGATCCGGCTGTCGATCGCGCTGCGGCGGCCGCTGCTGCTCGAGGGCGAGCCGGGCGTGGGCAAGACCCAGGTCGCGCACGTCCTGGCCGCCGCGCTGGAACGCGAGCTGATCCGGGTGCAGTGCTACGAGGGCATCGACGCGTCGCAGGTGCTCTACGAGTGGGACTACCTCAAGCAGCTGCTGCGCCTGCGGACGGCCGAGGCCGAAGGCCACACGGTCGGCAACCTGTACGCGGACGAGTTCCTGCTCGAACGGCCCCTGCTGCGCGCCTTGCGCAGCGCGACCGGCTCCGTGCTGCTGATCGACGAGATCGACCGGGCCGACAGCGAGTTCGAGGCGTTCCTGCTGGAGTTCCTCGACGGCTTCCAGATCACGATCCCGGAGGTCGGCACGATCGGCGCCACGGTGCCGCCGCTCGTGGTGCTCACCTCCAACCGCACGCGCGAGCTGCACGACGCGCTCAAGCGGCGCTGTCTCTACCACTGGATCCCGTTCCCGGACGCCGAGCGTGAGCGGGCGATCGTCGAGGCCCAGGCGCCCGGGCTCAGCGCCCGCGCCGCGGCCCGGCTGGTCGCGTCGGTCAACGTCATCCGGTCGCTGGGACCGACGAAGCGGCCCGGCATCGCCGAGTCCATCGCCTGGGCGCAGGGGTCGCTGGCCCTCGCCGACGAGGGCACCGAATGGTCGCAGGCGCTGCGGGCGTCGCTCGGGCTCGTGCTCAAGTCCGAAGAGGACGGTGCGCTCGTCGCGGCGCACGCGAGCGAGGTCTTCGGTGCCGACGACCGTTGAGCCGCCGCTCGTCGCGCGTACGCGAGAGCACCTGTTCGGGTTCCTGCGGGGGTTGCACACGGCCGGCCTGCGCGTCCCGGCCGACAAACAGGGGGCGTTCTTCGCCGGCATCGACACGCTGGCGCCGGCGACGACCGGTCAGCTCTACTGGATCGGCGCCGCGACGCTGCCGGCGTCGGAGCCCGACCAGCGCGTCTACGACGAGGTGTTCCGGCGGTTCTTCGGGGTGCCCGAGGACGGGCTGGTGGTCACGGAGGACGTGCCTGCCCCGAACGGCGACGAGGACGAGCCCACCGCGATGCCCGGCTCCCGCGACACCGACGAGGCGCTCCTCGACCAGGCCGGCGCTGACGGGCTCGCGGCGAGCGGGCTCAGCCCCGACGGTGTCAAGCGGTTCGCACCGACCGCGCCGCACGCGCACGGGACGCTGGCGGAGATCCGCCGCGAGCTGCCCCGGGCCGTGCCACCGACCCGGTCCCGACGGCGCCGACCCGGTGGCCGGCGCGAGGAACTCGACCTGCGCGCGATCTACCTCGCCTCCCGGCACACCTACGGCGAGATCACCCGGCTGCGCTGGCGGCACCGGCCGGCCCGCGAGCGGCGGGTGCTGCTGCTCGTCGACGTCTCCGGGTCGATGAAGCAGCACAGCCCCGACTACCTGCGCTTCGCCCACGCCGTCGTGGCGACCTGCCAGCGGGCCGAGGTCTTCACATTCGGCACGCGGCTCACCCGCGTCACCCCGGCGCTGCGCGCGTCCGATGTGGACGCGGCGCTGGCGTCGCTGGCCGAGGTCGTGCTGGACGCCGACGGCGGCACGCTGATCGGGCCGAGCCTGGCGGAGTTCCTCGGCAACGCCCACCACGCGGCGATGGCCCGCGGTGCCCTCGTGGTCGTGCTCTCCGACGGGCTGGAACGCGGCGACTGCACGGCGATGGTGGCCGCCACCCGCCGGCTCTCGCTGCTGGCGCACCGGCTGTGCTGGTGGTCGCCGCTGGCCTGCGACCCGTCGTACCGCCCGGTGACCCGCGGCATGTCGGCGGTGCTCGGCCACCTCGACGCCCTCACCGGGGTCCGCGACCTCGACACCGCCCTCGCCGCGCTGCGCGCGAAGTTCACCTCTAGGAGAGACCATGTACTCCGGTGACATCGTCGACTGCCACCACCACGTCTGGCGGCAGGCCGACATGCCGTGGCTGTCCGGGCCGATGGTCCCGCGCATCTTCGGCCCGTACGAGCCGATCCGGCGCGACTACCTCGTCGAGGAGTACATCCGCGACGCCACGTCGGCCGGCATCGGGGCGTCGGTGTACGTGCAGCCGAACTGGCCGCTGGACAAGGTCGTCGACGAGGTGCGCTGGGTCGCCGGCCTGCACGCCCGCACCGGCTGGCCGATGGCCGTGGTGGGCTGCGCCGACCTGTTCGCGCAGGACGCCGTCGAGGTCATGCGGACCCAGCAGCGGATCAGCCCGCTCGTCGTGGGCACCCGGCTGCAGCTCCACTGGCACGAGCGCCCCGAGTTCCGGTTCGCCGACGGCCCGGACCGCATGAAGGATCCCGTCTTCCGCCGTAACATCGCCGCCCTGGCCGACCTGGGCTGGCTGTTCGAGCTCCAGGTCTTCGCCCCGCAGATGCACGACGCCGCCGCGCTGGTCGCGGAGCACCCCGACGTGACCTTCGTGCTGGTGCACGCCGGGATGCTCACGGACCACACCGACCCGGCGACCGTCGCGCAGTGGCAGGCCGGCATGCGCGAGCTGGCCGCCCTGCCGAACGTGGTCGTCAAGCTGACCGGCCAGGGCACGTTCGTGCACCGCGTGGACCCGGACCTGCTCCGCTTCGTCGCGGACGAGGTCCTCGACGAGTTCGGCGCGACGCGCGCGATGTTCGGCACCAACCTGCCCGTCGAGACACTGTGGACGAACGCGGCGGAGCTGACCGACGCGTGGCGGGTCGCGGTCAGCCACCGCACCGCCGACGAGCAGGCCGACGTGTTCTCCCGCACAGCCCGCCGGGTCTACGGATTCGGCGAAACCAACGAAAGGTGACACCCCGATGGCCCACTTCCTCCTCACGTACGGCTACAACGACACCCCGCTGCGCGCGGAGCGCCGCCCGGACCACCTGGCGCACCTCGACAAGCTGAAGGCGGACGGCTCGCTCGTGCTGGCGGGGCCCCTCGCCGACCTCAGCGGCGGCGTCATCGTGCTGTCCGCCGCCGACCTGGGGGCCGCGCAGGCGCTCGTCGACCAGGACCCGTACACGCAGCTCGACGTGACCAGGGACCGCAAGCTCCAGGAATGGAAGATCACGGTCGGCCTCTCCTGACGACCGCGGCGAAGGGCCAGGCCCGCGGGCCGGCCCTTCGCCCCGGCGCCGCTATGGTGGTCGATGTGTTGCGCAGGGATCTGGTCGACCGCTGGCGGGTCGGTGTCGGCTGGGAGACCGCGCAGGAGGTCTTTCGGCGGCTGGGTGACGGCTCGTCCCTCGCCGACCTCGGACTGCCCACCGTGGACGGGCGACTCGACCTGCGTGGCCTCCCCGCCGGCGGCCTCGACGCCCGCGACGCGCGGGTCGACGGCGTCGATCTCAGCTACGGCTGCCTGTCCTCGGCCCACCTGTGGAACGTGCACTTCCGCGACTGCCGGTTCGACCACGTCGACGCCTCCCGGGCCGTGTTCTCCGGTGGCTCCGTCGTCGGGTCGAGCCTGGCGCGGGCCGACCTGCGGGACGCGATCGTCGCCGACGCCGGCTGGTCGTCGATCGACCTGTCGCGGGCGAAGACCAGGCGCCTCACCGGCCAGCACAGCACGTTCACCGAGGTCACGTTCGGGGCCCTGGCCAAGGTCGACTTCACCGGCTGCGCCTTCGTGGACTGCCGGTTCACCGGCGCCCTGAACGAGGCGCGGTTCCTCGGCCGCGGCCGGGCGGGGGAGCACCCGCCCGTCGTCCTGCGGCGCGTCACGTTCGAGTCGAGCGACTTCCGCTACGCGGAGTTCGACGGCATGGACTTCGACGACGTCACGTTCCCGGCCGACGACGCGCTGATCGTCGTGCTCGCGCGGTTCCGGGCGGTGGCCGACCGGGCCGGCGCCGACTCCTTGCCCCGCCGCGACGAGGTCGGCAAGGCGCTGCGGCGGTTGCTCTCCGAGCAGTCGCTGCGACCGGGACTGAGCGAGACCGCAGGTTGGGTCATCGCCCGCCGCGACCTGAACGACGAGCCGGACCTCGCCGACTTCGCCGCCACGACCCTCGCCGCGGCGGCGCGCCAGCTTTCCTAGTCGGAGAACCAGCGGCGCTTGGGCAGGCGTACGGTCACCGAGCCGAAGACCACGTTGCAGCGGACGTCGAGCACCGGGGCGCCCGGTGGGGGTGTGCCGCGCAGCTTCGACTCCTTGCTGCCGAAGACCGCCCGGCCCGACATGCGGACCTCGACCCCTTCGGGGACGAAGATGGTCACCGAGCCGAAGACCGCCGTCGCGTCGATCGTCGTGACCTGGGCCTGCAACTGCGCTTCCTGCATCTCCAGGTGGCAGTCGCCGAAGACCGAGCGGGCCTCCAGGTGGGCCGGGACGATCCAGTGGCCCTTGCGGGTCTCGTTGCCGAAGACCGCGACCAGGCGTTCCTGGGCCGTGCTCACCGGCGCCGCGCCGGGGCGTTGGACGGGCAGCGGGGCGGCGGCCACCGGCAGGTCGTCGGTGACCCGGGCCAACTCGCCGCGCGTCTGGGCGGCGTGCGCGGCACCGACCCTCTCCGTGTATTCGTCCAGCGTCAGCCGGCCCTCGGTCGTCGCCTGGCCGAGCAACTCGACGATCTGCTCCCGCTCCCGGTCGGAGACCCGTAGCCGGTCGGGCTCGTTACGCGGTTCCAGCTCCACGGTTGCAGAGCATAACCGCGCGGCGTGCGCCCGACCGGCCGCGCGCGTCTAGAAGGCGGGCAGCACCGAGCCCGCGTACTTGTCCTCGATGAACTTCTTGACCTCGGGCGAGTGCAGCAGCTTCTCGAGCTTCACGATGCGCGGGTCGTTCTCGTCGCCGGTGCGGACAACGACCAGGTTCGCGTACGGGTTGTTCTCGCCCTTCTCCAGCGCCAGCGCGTCCTTGGCCGGGGTGAGGCCGGTCTCGATGGCGTAGTTGCCGTTGATGACCGAGATCGCGGTGTCGTCCAGGCTGCGCGGAAGCTGCGCCGGCTCGAGCGGCTCGAACTTCAGGTTCTTCGGGTTGCCGGTGATGTCGGCCTCGGTGGCCTTCACACCCGCGCCGTCCTTGAGCGTGATGACACCGTTGGCGGCCAGCAGGTTCAGGGCGCGGCCGGAGTTCGACGGGTCGTTCGGCACGGCGACGATTCCACCGGAAGGCAGGTCGGCCAGGTTCTTGATCTTCTTGGAGTAGACGCCCAGCGGCTCGATGTGCACCGGCTTCAGGGGGGTGAACTTGTAGCCCTTGGACGCGACCTCCTCCTCCAGGTACGGGATGTGCTGGAAGTAGTTGGCGTCGAGCTGCTTGTCCCGCAGGGCCACGTTCGGCTGGATGTAGTCGTTGAACTCGACGATGTCGATCTTCAGGCCCTCGGCCGGAGCGAGCTTGTCCGAGACGTACTTGAGGATCTCGCCGTGCGGGACGGGGCTGACGCCGACCTTCAGCGGCGCGTCCGCCGAGGCGGGGGCGGCGTCCGAGTCCGAGCCGCAGGCAGCCATGCCCAGCCCGAGGACGAGGCCGGCGGTGGCTAGGACGGTGGCGATGGTGCGACGCACGGTGGAGCCCTTCTATTTGTGGGAAAGACGCTTGGCGAGGAGGTCGCCGAGCATCTGGGCGAGCTGCACGAAGACGACGAGCAGCACGACGGTGGCGATCATGATTCCGGTCTCGAACCGCTGGTAGCCGTAGCGGATGGCCAGGTCGCCGAGCCCGCCGCCGCCGACCACGCCCGCCATGGCGGAGTAGCCGACCAGCGCGACGACGGTGATGGTCAGGCCCGCGATCAGCCCGGGCCGGGCCTCGCGGAGCAGCACCTTGACGACGATCTCCCGCCGGGACGCGCCCATCGCCCGGGCCGCGGCGACGACGTCGCGGCTGACCTCGCGGATCGCGGTCTCGACGATCCGGGCGTAGAACGGGATCGCGCCGACGGTCAGCGGCACGATCGCGGCCGACGTGCCGATCGTGGTGCCGACGATCGCCCGCGTGAACGGGATGATGGCGACCAGCAGGATGATGAACGGCAGTGACCGCCCGACGTTGACGACCAGGCCGAGCAGCGCGTTGACCGGGCGGGCGGCCAGCAGCCCGCCGCGGTCGGTCAGCACGAGCGCGACGCCGACGAGCAGGCCGCCGACCGCGGTGAGCAGCGTGGCGACGAGCACCATGTAGGCGCTCTCCTTGGTCGCCTCCCACAGCAGCGGGACCATCTCGGACCAGGTCACGGGTGCACCTCCACGGCGACCGCCGCGGCGCGCAGGTGGTCGAGCGCGGCCGCGTTCGCCGCCGCCGTGCCCGGCAGGGCCAGCCGCAGCCGGCCCGCCCGGCCGCCGGCCAGCGTCTCGACGGCGCCGTCGAGGATGCGGACGTCGACGTCGTGGGTGCGGGCGAGGTCGGAGATTAGGGTGTCGTCGCCGACGACGGTCACGTCGACGACCGTGGTGTCGTCGAGCGCCGGCGGCGGGCCCAGCCGGAAGATCCCGCGGGCGAGCGCCGAGTCCGGTTTCGCGAGCAGTTCGTGCACCGGCCCGGCCTCGGTGATCCGGCCGTCGGTCATGATCGCGACCGAGTCGCAGATCCGCTTGACGACCTCCATCTCGTGCGTGATCAGCAGGATGGTCAGGCCGAGCCGCTGGTTGAGGTCGCGCAGCAGCGTGAGGATCGAGCCGGTGGTCTCGGGGTCGAGCGCCGATGTCGCCTCGTCGGAGAGCAGCACCTTCGGCTCGCCGGCCAGCGCGCGGGCGATGCCGACCCGCTGCTTCTGGCCGCCGGAGAGCTGGGCCGGGTACGCGTCGGCGCGGTCACCCAGGCCCACGAGGTCGAGCAGTTCGGCGACGCGGGCGGCCCGCTGCCGGCGCGGCACCCCCATGACCTCGAGCGGGAACGCGACGTTGCCGGCCGCGGTCCGCGACGAGAGCAGCGCGAAGTGCTGGTGGATCATGCCGATCCGCTGCCGGGCGGCGCGCAGGTCGGCTTCGCGCAGGGTGCTCAGGTCGACGCCGTCGACCGTGACGGTCCCGGCGTCGGGCCGCTCCAGCAGGTTGACGCAGCGCAGCAGCGTGCTCTTGCCCGCACCGCTGCGGCCCAGCACTCCGTAGATCTCACCGGCACGTACAGTAAGGTCGACGCCCGCTACGGCTTCGACGTCGCCACCGCGACTGCGGTACGTCCGGCGTACCCCGTCGATGCGGATCACGGGCTCTGTCGACCGACTCTCTCTGTAGACGTGGCGATGGACCCGCCACACGCGGGTCCAAGGCCCTCCACCGTGCCGGGTGCGTCGGAGGTTCCTCAACCGAACGTGATCAAACCCACATGTCCTACTAATTAGATGGACTATTGGGTCCAGCGGTGCTGGAGGTCCGCGTAGCCGCCCTGGTGGTAGAGCAGCGGGCGCCCGCCGGATTCGGCGTATCCGCCGGTCAACGGCGTTGCCAGGACGATGGTGTGGTCGCCCGCGGTCACCTGGCCGGCCACCCGGCAGACCAGCTGGACGAGGGCGCCGCCCAGCAACGGCACCCCCTCGGGACCGGTCCGCCAGTCACCGTGCGCGGCGAAGCGGTCGATGCCGCTCGTCGCGAAGGTCCGGGCCACCCGCTCCTGCCGCGCGCTGAGCACGTGCACGGCCACGTGGTCGGCGGCGGACACCGCGGGCCAGGCCGACGCGGTGCGGGACAGGCTGAACGCGACGAGCGGCGGGTCGAGCGACACCGAGGTGAACGACGTGGCGGTGAACCCGGCCGGCGGGTCACCCGGTGCGGTGACCACCACCACGCCGGCGGCGTGCAGCCGCCGGAACAGCTCGCCATCCACCGTGGACGGTCGCACGGGAGTGGCGGTCATGAGACTTCGCGCAGCTTGCCGGTGTGCACGTCGTAGACGAACCCGCGGATCGAGTTCTTGACCGGTATGAACGGGTCGGCCTCGATCCGCCGGATGGACTGGCGGACGTCCTCGTCGAGGTCCGTGAACGCCTCGGCCGCCCACGCCGGCTTCTGCCCGGTCTCGGCCTGGATGCCGGCCTTGAACCCGTCGTCGGTGAAGGTCAGCATCCCGCAGTCGGTGTGGTGGATCAGGATGATCTCGGTGGTGCCGAGCAGGCGCTGGCTGATCGCGAGGCTACGGAGCTGGTCGGCGGTGACCACTCCGCCGGCGTTGCGGATCACATGGGCGTCGCCTTCGGCGAGACCGAGCAGGCCGTACGGGTTGAGCCGCGCGTCCATGCACGCGAGCACCGCCACCTGCCGGGCGGGCGGCAGCGGCAGGTCGCCCTTGTCGAAGCTCTCCGCGTAGCGGGTGGCGTTGGCGATCAGGTCGTCAGTGGCGGTCATCGGGTTACCTCCGGGACGGGGGTGCGGGACACGGGGCGGTCCGGGTCGCCCGACCACGCGGAGAACGACCCGACGAACAGGGCTGTCTCGATGCCGAGCGAGGCGAGCACCGCGGCCTGGTGCGCGGCCGCGACGCCGCCGCCGCAGTAGAGGCCGACGGGGCGCCGGCCGTCGATGTCGAAGGCGGCGAACCGGGCCCGCAGCACGGGCTCGGGGAGCAGCCGGCCGGCGTGGTCGAGGTTGTCGCGGGTCGGCACCGAGATCGCGCCGGGGATGTGGCCGGCGGCGAACGCCTCCGCGCCCCGCGCGTCGAAGAGCCGGCCCGCGGCCGCGTACTCCGCGGACCGCTCGGCGTCCAACTCCCGCAGGTGCCCGGGGGAGAGCACCACGTCGCCCGGGACGGGCGCCGGCGCGGCGTCGGTGACCGGCCGCCCGGCGGCGGACCAGGCCGCCAGACCACCGTCCAGCAGCCGCACGTCGGCGAGGCCGGCCCACGTCAGCACCCACCACGCGCGCCCCGCCCGCGTCCCGCCCACGGCGTCGTAGACGACCACAGTGGAATCCCGCGAGATGCCCCAGGAGCGGGCCGACGCCTGCAGATCCTCGATCGACGGCAGCGGACGCTTGCCATCCACAGTGGAGGGCGGGCTTTGGAGGGCGGCGAGGTCGACCGTCACCGCGCCCGGGATCCGGCCGCCGAGCCCGTCGCCGACGTGCAGGACCACCGGCGGCCGCGGCGACGCCGCCAGCGCGGCCGCGGAGACGAACACGGCGCTCATGCCGCGGCCATGGCGGCGGCGGTGAACTGGTTCTCCGGCTTGCGCAGCCCGAAGAACTCGCGGAAGGTCCGCTCGCTGCCGTACTCGGTGCGGAACAACCCCCGTCGTTGCAGCTCCGGCACGACCAGGTCGACGAACGCGTCCAGCGGCCCCGGCAGGTACGGCGGGAACAGGATGAACCCGTCGACCGTACGCTCGCGGAACTGCTCCTCGATGTAGTCCGCCACCTGCGCGCCGGACCCGACCGCGACCTGCTTCCCGTGCGTGCGCTTGAGGAACAGCGCCACCTCCCGCAGCGTCGGCGACGCGTCGCCGTAGGCGTGCCGCGCCCGGTCGAGGATCAGCGCCGGCCGCCCGGTCAGCCCCGCCAGCGCCGGCACCTCGTCGATCGGCGCCTCCGGCCGCTGGCCGGCCAGGTCGACCCCCAGCGCCGCCGACAGCGGCTCCAGCCGGGCCTCCGCGACCGTCAGGTGCTGGATCTCGCGGAACTTCGCGTGGGCCTCCCGCGCCGTCTCGGCCACGTAGACAGGCAGGCCGGCCACGAGTGGCTGGTCCTCGGTCCGCCCGTACGCGGCGAGCCTGCCCTTGGTCTCCCGGTAGTAGACCTTCGCCTCCGGCGTGTCCTTGAGCAGCACGAACCGGATGTCCGCGTACCTGGCCCCGAACTCGTGGGACTCCTCCGACGACCCGGCGTGCAGGATCGGCACGTGCCCCTGCGGCGGACGGGCGATGTTGAGCGGCCCGTCGACGGAGAAGTGCTGCCCGCGGTAGTCGATCCGGTGCACCTTGCGCTCGTCGACGAACGTGCCGCCGGTCTTGTCGGCGACCAGCGCGTCGTCCTCCCAGCTGTCCCAGAGCGCCCGGGCGACCTCGACGAACTCGCTGGTCCACTCGTACCGCTTGGTGGCGTCCCAGTGCGACGCGCGCCCGAAGTTGCCGGCCGCCTCCTCGTTCTTGCCCGTCACGATGTTCCAGGCGATCCGGCCGTCGCTGAGGTGGTCGAGCTGCGCGGTCGCGCGGGCGATCGTGTACGGGTCCGCGTAGGTCGTGTTCACCGTCGTCACGATGCCGATCCGGCTCGTCACCGCCGCGACGAACGCGGCCGTGGTGAGGGCCTCCGGGCGCAGTACCTCGTTGGGCGCCTCGTGCTGCGAGGCGGGCAGCCCGACCACCCGGTCGCCGATGAAGTAGAAGTCGAGCTTGCCGCGCTCGGCGGTCTCGGCCGTCTGCCGCAGGAACGCCCGGTCGAACGTGCCGTGCGCGTTCGCCTCCGGCAGTCGCCACCCGGCGGGATGGAACCCGCTGGCCCAGATCGAGAAGCCCAGCTTCACGTGTCGTCGATCGTCGCTCATGGAGTGTCCTTCGTGGAGTGCGTGAAGCCGAGGTCGGCCCGGATGGTCTCGTGCAGGTCGAGGAGCGCCGCCGAGCGCAGGTCGCGGGGGCTGGGGTGGTCGCGCAAGGAGTGGTCGCGCAGCACCCGGCCGGGGCGCGGTGCCAGGGTGACGACCCGGTCGGAGAGGCTCAGGGCCTCGTACACGTCGTGGGTGACGAGCACGGTGGTGGTGCCGAGCTCCGCGCGGACGTCGAGGAGCACCTCGTGCAGTGCCTCGCGGGTCCAGGCGTCCAGCGCCCCGAACGGCTCGTCCATCAGCAGCACGGCCGGCCGGTAGACCAGCGCCTGGGCGATCGACACCCGCTGCCGCATCCCGCCGGAGAGCTCGTGCGGCCGGCGGTCGACCGCGTCGGCCAGCCCGACCCGGGCCAGCAGCTCGCGGGCGCGCTCCAGCCGTTCCCGCTTCGGCACGCCGTGCAGCTCCAGCGGGAACGCGACGTTCTGCAGCGCCGTGCGCCAGGCCAGCAACCGGTCGTCCTGCGTGATGTAGGCCCGCCGGGGCAGCGCACCGCTGATCGTGACGGTGCCGCTGGTCGGGGTGAGCAGCCCGGCGATGACGTTCAGCAGCGTCGACTTGCCGCAGCCGCTGGTGCCGACGAACGAGACGAACTCGCCCGCCGCGATGTCCAGGTCGACGTCGCGTAACGCCTCGACGGTGCCGAAGGCGTGGCCCAACCCGCGGATGGCGATCGACCCGCCCCGCACGTCCGGCGCCGCCGGCGCCACGACAGTGGTCATCGTTTCTCCTTGGGAATCCACCGCAGCAGCCGCGTCTCGACGAACGCGGCGACCAGCGAGAGCACCTGCACCAGCGCGGTCAGCACCACGACGGCGGCGAACAGGGCCGGGATGTCGAGCAGGTTGCTGGCCCGGACGACCAGGTAGCCGACGCCGCGGTTGGAGCCGAGGAACTCGGCGATCACCACGGCGAGGGCGGTCTTCGGCAGGGCCATCTTGAACGCGGAGGCGAGGAACGGCAGGGCCGCCCAGAGCCGGATCTTGACCAGCACCTGCCAGCGGCTGGCCTCGAGGATCCGGGCCAGCTCCAGATAGCGCGCGTCGGTGTTGCGCAGGCCCTGGAACGCCGCGATGAACACGATGAACGACGCGGTCAGGTAGGCCATCAGGATCTTCGTCGCGATGCCGAACCCGAACCAGACGATGAAGATCGGCACGAGCGCGATGTTCGGGATCGCGTTGAAGGCGATGATGTACGTCTCGGCGAAGCGGCCCAACCGCGGCAGCTCCGTGAACAGCACCGCGAGCAGGAACGCGGCGACCGAGCCGGCGACGAAGCCGATCAGCAGCGCCTGCAGCGTGAACGACAGGTGGAAGACCAGCCGCCCGTCCTGGACCCACTCCAGCAGTTGCCGCCCCACCGAGAGCGGGTCGGTGACCAGCAGCGGGTCGATCCACCGGCCGGAGGCCACCTGCCAGAGCACCAGGAAGGCGGCGACGACGGCCGTGTGCTGCGCCGCGCGTACCAGTGGGGCCTTCGATCGTGGCGGGCGCGGCGCCGAGACGGGCGCGGCCTCCGTGAGGACGGTCATGGCGCGACCGGAGGCAGATAGGCGTCGGTGTATGCCTCCTCGACCGTGAAGGTCTTCTTGATGTTGCCGCTGGCGACCGCGAACGCCACCTGGGCCGCGATCGCCTCCGTCGAGTGCCGGCTGTCCGGCGGCGTGTTCTTCTTGTTGGCCTCGACGATCGCCGTGATCCGGGCGTCCGACAGGTCCGGGTAGACCTTGCCGAGCGAGGCGATGATCTCCGGCACCGGATGCGCGACCACGAACTCCGCGCCCCGCTGGTAGGCCTTGAAGAACCGCTTCGCGACCTCGCTGTTCCGGTCGGCCCAGTCCGCGTTGATGATCGTCTCGGCCGATCGGGCGTTGGCGACCAGCGGCGTCTCGGCGACGATCTCGTCGTGGGTCAGCAGCTCGACCGCGTCACCGGACGTGACCAGCAGGTGGTTGTTGGGCGGGCTGGCCAGCCAGACGTTGACCGAGCCGTTCTTCACGCCGGCGACCTGGTTGACCTGGTCCAGCGGGATGATCTCGATGTCCCGCTCGGGGTCGAGCCCGTAGTGCCCCGCGAGGTAGGCCGTCGCCCGCTCGTAGAGGCCGCCGGCCGCGTTGACCGCCCACACGCTGCCCTTGACCTGGGCCAGCCGGTCGCGCGGCGGCAGCTTCACGAACGCGGCGGGGTCGATGCCCTTCTTCCGCAGGTACGCGACCGAGATGATCGGCGTCCAGTCGTTGGTGATCTGCACGGCGGCGCCGAGCTTGATGTTCTTGCCGTGCTCGCGCCCCTGCAGCGCGGTCGACAGCGACAGGAAGCCCACGTTGGCCTGGTCGTTGATGAGCGCCTGGAGGATCAGCGGGGCGCCGTTGACCTGCACCTCCTCGACCTCGATGCCCTCGGCGGCGAAGTAGCCCTCGGCCCGGGCGATGTTGTAGGCGAGCTGCGTGCCGGCCGAGTCGCCGGAGGTGCCGACCAGCACCCGGTCCCGGCCGGCGGCGGAGGCGGCGCCGGGCTCCACGTCGTCGAGGCCGCAGGCGGCGAGGGACAGGACCAGGGCGAAGGCGGCCAGGGTACGGAGGGGTCTGGGCATGTCGATCCGTTCGGTCAGGCCGGCGCCGGGGCCGGTGCGTGGTGACTGTCGTGGCGGCCCGGTCGGCCGCTCAGGCGGGTGGTGAACAGGGCGCCGATCTCGACCAGCTCGGCCGGGGAGGGTCGCCACCGGGCCGCGGCCACGTTGGCGTCGAGCTGGGCGACGCTGGTGACCCCGGTGACGAGGCTGCTGACGCCGGGCTGGCCGAGCAGCCACCCGTACGCCAGGTGCACCTCGGTCAGGCCACGGTCGCGGGCGTACGCGCTGAACCGGTCGAGCTCGGCCCAGGACGCGTGGTCGAGCAGGTGGGACTTGAAACGGGTCACCTTGCCGTCGGCCGGCGCGACGTCCCGCCGGTACTTGCCCGTCAGCAGGCCGTTCTGCAGCGGGAAATAGGCGAGCAGATCCAGCCCGTACGCGTTGACGGCCGGCAGGATCTCCTCCTCGGGCTTACGCCAGAGCAGGTTGTACTCGTGCTGCGCGGAGACGAACCCGCGGTAACCGCGGGCCCGGGCGACGTGCTCCGCGTCGGCGACCTGCCAGCCCGCGAAGTTCGAGCTGCCCGCGAAACGGATCTTGCCGGCGATCACGAGTGCGTCGAGCGCGGCGAGGGTCTCCTCGATCGGCGTCGTCGGGTCGGGCGTGTGGATCTGGTAGAGGTCGATCCAGTCGGTGCGCAGCCGCCGCAGCGAGGCGTCGACGGCCCGCCGGACCTCGTCGCGTCCGCCCGCGCGGAACTTGGTCGAGATGACCGCGCGGTCCCGCCGACCGGCCAGGGCGTTGCCGAGCAGCTCCTCGCTGGCACCGGGCGCGTCGCCGTAGGACTCGGCGGTGTCGAAGAGCGTGACGCCGAGGTCGAGGGCGCGGTGGACGATCGCGTCGACGCCGCGCTGCCCGTCGTGGATCCGGCCGGCCTTGCCGAACGGCGCCGCGCCGACGGCGAGCTCGGAGACGACCAGCGTCGAGTCGCCGACGTGGCGCTGCCCGGCGCTCACGGCACCAGCACGATCTTGCCGCGGACGTGCGTCGTCTCGCTGTGGCGGTGCGCCTCGGCGACCGCGTCCAGGGGATAGCCGGCGGCGATCTCGATGCTGAACCGGTCCTGCCGCGCGAGGTCGACCGTCACCTGGAGGGCTTCGGCCCGCCAGGCGCGTTCCTCGTCGGAGAGCCAGCCAGGGCGCGAGCCGCTGAACGCCCGGATGCCCAGGGTCGCGGCCTGCTCGACCGCGACGACGGTGGCGATCCGGTCGGGGTCGCGGGTCAGCGTGAGCGAGGTGAGCAGCGCCTCGTCGGTGCCGGCCGCGTCGAGGGTGGCGTCGAAGCCGCCCGGAGCGACCCTTCGAAGCCGGTCGAGCAGGCCTTCGCCGTACGCGACCGGGGTGGCGCCGAGCGCGCGGAGCCGGTCATGGTTGGCGGGGCGGGCCGTCGCGACGACCGTGGCGCCCCACAGCCGGGCGAACTGGACGGCGGCCTGGCCGACGCCGCCCGAGCCGGCGTGCACGAGCAGCGCCTCGCCCTCGGTGAGCTTGAGGGAACGCAGCACCTGGTAGGCGGTGCCGGCCGGGACGCCGATCGCGGCACCCTGGGTGTGGCCCAGCGCCGGCGGCCGGCGGACGAGGTGCGCGGACCCGGCGGCGACGTGGGTCGCGTACGCCCCCGTCAGCCCGCGCGCGACCACCTCGTCGCCGACCGTCCAGCGCGTCGTCGCGGGACCGACCGCGACGACCACGCCGGCCGCGTCGGACCCGAGCCCGATCGGCAGGGGGCCGTTGCCGCGCAGCCCGCGACGCACCTTCGTGTCGACCGGGTTGACGCCGGCGGCCCGGACCTCGATGACGACGCCGTCGTCCGGCGGCGCGGGTCGCTCGACGTCGACGACCTCGAGCACCTCGGGTCCGCCGAACCGCCTGATCCGCACGGCCCGTGATCGCGTTGGCAAGGCTGGCTCCTCGGGACTCTACTGTGGACACGGAAGGTGCCCGCATCCACTGTCCCGAGCCGGGTTCATGAAGTCAATAAATTCTATAGATTTACTAGGATATTAAACGGTGTGGCAACAGGTCTGTCGCAATCCACCGCGCGGGATCAGGGGAGCTTCGCGCCGATGTGCAGCGCCACCGCGTCGTGGGCGGCGATGTTCGCGCTGAACCATCCGCCCGCGTCGACGGTGATCGTCGGGCCCGTGCAGGTGCTGCCGCTGCGCTCGCCGTGGATGACGTCGCAGTAGCGGCCCGCGGGCAGGTTCGAGTCGTACGAGCGGCCGTTGACCGCACCGTCCTCGTCGTTGATCGTCAGGTAGCCCGCCGAGCCGCGGCCGAAGGCGATGTGGTTGTTGCCGTTGTCGTACCACTTGACGACCGGCTGGCCGTTGACCGCGTTGCGGAAGCCGACCATGTTCGCGATCACCTGCCAGCGGTGCTCGCACCGCCAGCCGCCGCTGAAGCAGGTGCTGTTCTGCGTGCGCCCGGCGCTGTCCGACGGCGGCCCCTGGTCGCGCGAGGAGAACTCGTAGCTCGACATCACCGTCGGCGACCCGTACGGCCAGGCCAGCATGAACGCGTTGGCCAGCGCGTAGATCCCGTTGTCGCGATGGGTGAGCACGCCGGCGACGTCGCGTTGGGTGTCGTGGTTGTCGACGAACACCGCCGCCGACCCGGTCGGCAGGTAGCCCCAGGCCTCGCCGAAGTCCCGCAGGTACGCCAGCCGCTCCGACCGGAACATCCGGGCCAGGTCCTTGCCGTACCGGAACTCGTGCACGTCGCCGTTGCCCGTGTACTCGCCCGGCGTGATCGGCTCACCCGCGCCGAAGATGACCTCCTGGACCAGATAGGCGGGCCGGGACAGCCGGGACCTCAGGTTGGCGATGTCGGCCGCCGGCATGTGCTTGCTGGCGTCCATCCGGAACCCGTCGACCCCGAGGCTGAGCAGGTCGTTGAGGTACGCCGCGAGCCGCCCCCGCACATAGGACGCGCCCGTGTCCAGGTCGGCGAGGTTGACGAGCTCGCAGTTCTGCACCTCGTACCGGTCGCCGTAGTTCCTGATGTCGTCGTTGCCGTTGCGTCCACAGTGGTGGAAGTCCTGGACCTGGTAGACACCGGGATAGTTGTAGTGGCTCCAGGCCGACCCGGCCCAGCCCGGCCCCGTCTTGTCCTCGTTGGCCATGTGGTTGACGACCGCGTCGACGATCACCTTGACGCCCGCGGCGTGGCACGCGTTGACCATCGCGGCGAACTGCGCCCGCGTGCCCTTGCGCGACTCGATGCGGTAGCTCACCGGCTGGTAGGCCACCCACCACTCCTGCCCGCGCACGTGCTCCTGCGGCGGGGAGACCTGCACGTAGCCGTAGCCGCGCGGGCCGAGGAAGGTCGTGCACTCGGTGCCCACCGACGGCCAGTTCCACTCGAACAGGTTCGCGATCACCTGCCGCGGCCCTGCCGGCGCGGCGGCCACCGGGCCGGCCGGCACGACGAGCAGGGAGGCGAGCACGAAGGTGACAAGAGCCAGCCGCTTCATCGCGGACCTCCACACATCGACAGACACCACTGCCGATGGTACGCAGGTCCGGCCGGTTCGTGGGAGCGTAGCCTTGCCTAACGGGATGTGACCGCCGAAGGGATACGCCATGGCAGCAGCGCCGGAGCGGCAGCCGCGCCGTCAGTTCGTGCTGACGGTGGAGTCGACCGAACAGCTGACCCCGCACATCGTGCGGGTCGTCGCCGGCGGCGAGTCGCTGGCCAAGTTCGGCGGCAACGGCCACACCGACGCGTACGTGAAGCTGCTCTTCGTCGATCCGGCCCTCAACCTGGAGCCGCCGTACGACCTCGCGGCCCTGCGGGCGACGCTGCCGCCGGGGCAACTGCCCGTGGTGCGCACCTACACGGTCCGCTGGGTCGACCGCACCGCCCACCGGCTGGCGATCGACTTCGTCACGCACGGTGACACCGGGGTGGCGGCGCCGTGGGCGATGCGGGCCGTGCCCGGCGACCGGCTCGTCCTGTCCGGACCCGGCGGTGCGTACGCGCCGGATCCGGCGGCCGACTGGCACCTGCTCGCCGGCGACCTGTCCGCGCTGCCCGCCATCGCCGCGGCGCTCGAGGCCATGCCGGGGCACGCCCGCGGCGCCGCGTTCGTCGAGATCGAGAGCCCGGCCGACATCCTCGACCTGAAGTGTCCCGAGCAGGTCACCCTCGACTGGCTGGTCAACCCCGACCCGGCCGACACCGGCTTCCTCGCCCGCGCCGTCGACGCCGGGCACTGGCCCGTCGACGGCGTCCAGGCGTTCGTGCACGGCGAGCGCGAGTCCGTGAAGGCCGTCCGCGCCGTGCTGCGTACCCGTGGCGTCCCGCGCGAGTCGATCTCGATCTCGGGCTACTGGGCGCGCGGCCGCACCGAGGACACGTTCCAGGCCGAGAAGCGGGAACCGATCGGACGCATCGACTGATGATCGACCTGACGGGGGAACCACCGCCGCGCCTGGACGCGGCCGCCGACCCGGCCGTCGCACGGTGGTCGCGGCGGCAGGTGCTGCTGGGGACGCTGGGCGGGCTCGTCGCCGGTGGCGTGGGCGCGTACGGTGCCGTGGCCCTGACCGCGCCCGACCCGCTGAGCCCGGCCGCCGCCAGCGTCACCGTGGTCGACCCGGCGGGGGAGGCCGACGAGTTCGTCGACCTGGCCCGGGCGGGGCCGACCGTGACCGTGTCGATCGGGCGGTCGGGGCGGTGTGCGGTGACCGTCGGCGCCACCATCGAGTACGGGTCGACGGAGGACGCCGTGCTCTCCCAGGCGGGCGCGATGTCGTTCGCGGCGTCCGGTGCCAACGACCTGCCGCCGAGCCTCGACCGCGCGGCCCGGTCGTTCCTGTCGCTGAGCGGCACCCGCGGCCCGTTCACCGTCACCCAACCCGTCGCCTCGACGTCGGTGCTGGAGGGCCTGCGGCCCGGCGCGACGACGTTCACGGCGAAGTACCGGGTCGAGGGCGGCTCACGCGTGCCGGTCTTCTTCAGCCACCGGTCGATCGTCGTCACGCCGCTGCCCTGATAGAAGTAGACGGCATGAGCTTTGACAACCTCGCGGGCACGCTGCACCAGGAGACCATCGAGTCGGCTCTGCTGCGCGACAACCCCCTCGGTGACCCGTACGTCCGGCCGCTCTGGGTCTACACCCCACCCGGCTACGACGAGTCGTCGCAGCGGTACCCCAGCATCTACGTGATCCAGGGCTACAGCGGCCAGGTCGAGATGTGGGGCAACCAGCAGCCGTTCCGGCAGCCCTTCGTGGTGACCGCCGACCAGGTGTTCGCGTCCGGCCAGGCGCCGGGCTGCGTGCTGGTCTACGTGGACGCGTGGACCGCGTACGGTGGCTCCCAGTTCGTCGACTCGCCCGGCACGGGGCGCTACCACTCGTACCTCTGTGACGAGGTCGTGCCCTGGGTCGACGCCCGTTTCCGGACCATCGCCGACCGCGAGTCGCGCGCCATCTCCGGCAAGTCGTCGGGCGGCTTCGGCGCGATGATCACCCCGATGCTCCGCCCCGACCTGTTCGGCGCGCTCGCCACCCACGCGGGCGACTCCCTCTACGAATACTGCTACCTCAACGAGTTCGCGAAGGCCGTGCGGTCGCTGCGCGACTACGACCACGACATCCAGCGGTGGTGGAAGGACTTCCAGAGCCGGGTGGCGTTCACCAAGGAGGAGGACATGCTCCTCTGCCTGGTGCTCGGCTGCGCGGCGGCGTTCTCCGCCGACCCCGACGGCACCCCGCGGCTGCCCGTCGACACCCGCTCGGGGCAGATCATCCCGGAGCTGTGGGACCGCTGGCTGGCCTGGGACCCGATCCGGATGATCGACCGGTACGCGGACGAGGTGCGCTCCCTGCGCGCGGTCTGGATCGACGCGGGTACGCGCGACGAGTGGTTCCTCGACCTCGGCGCCGAGGCGTTCAAAGCGGGCCTGGAACGCGTCGGCGTCCCGTCGGAGAAGATCGCGTTCGAGCTGTTCCCGGCGGCCCACGGCGGCATCGACTACCGCTACCCGCTCGCGGTCGCCTGGCTCGCCAACCGGCTCCAGCGGGCCTAGCGGGTCGCTGCCGTCACACCGGTCGCTTCGCCTATCGGTCGGGTGGCGCCGAGGCCCAGGCCGGCCAGCAGGAGGGCGTAGCCGGTCATGCCGAGGACGAACGCGGAGTGCAGCCCGTTGGACCAGCTCTCCGCGTTGTCGAGGGCGCTGAGCAGCACGTCGGTGCCGACGGCCACGGTCAGGAACGCGCGGGTCGGCTCGTCGGCGGCGAACAGGGCGAGCAGGGCCAGCGCGGTGACCGCGGGCGGCCCGGCGACGCCGACGCCGCTGGTGACACCGAGCCAGGTGACGCCGTTGAGGCCGACGGCGATGTGCGCGACGGCGAACCCGCCGCCGACGACCACGAGGATGGTGGCGAGCGGGTTCGCCGGCCGGGCGCGCAGGGCGATCGGCCGGGCCTGGAGGATCGCGGCCGCGACCAGCGCGGCGGCCACCGGGACGGTGACGGACCAGGCCCAGGTCTGGTCGTCGGCGACGCCGCCCAGCAGGATGATCAGCCCGATGCCGGCGAGGAACAGCCCGCCACCGGCGAGGACGCCTAGCCCGAACCGCCTGGTCGCGCCCCTGCTCAGCGCGGCCGTCAGCGTTCCACCGAGGGCGAGCAACGAGCCGACGATGTAGGGGTCGGTGGCGCGCCGGAACATCCGCCAGCCGGTGTCGGGATCGTCGTCCCGCCACGACAGCCGCCCGTCGACGGGCCAGTTGACGACGATGAGCGCGGCGACCCCGGCCAGCAACGCGGCGACGAGCCACAACGACAGGTGACGGCCGGGTCGGGCCGGTGGCGCATCCCTGGACTCGTCGGCCCGCGGTGATCGCGAGGCCGGAATGACGGGCGCGGCTGTGGGCGACGCCGACGGGGGCGCCGGTGCCGGTGCGGGCGCCGGTCGGGCCGCGACCGCCGCCTGCCCGCCCGTCGACGGCGCGGTTCCCGTGACCGTGGGGCCCGGCGGCGTCGGGGCTGTCGTGGGCTCCGGCGGATGCGGCGTCGGTGTCCCGTACACCGGCAGCACGACCTCGCCCGTGGGCCCGGACACGGTGATGGAGCCGCGCGCTTCCGCCTCCGCGCCGGGCCACGGCATGACCACGAAGCTCGACCCGGTCTCCATCACCCAGATCCAGTCGGCCGACGCGCGGACCGTGCAGGCCCGGGCCAGCGGCGGCCCGGCCAACATGACGAGCCCGCTGTCGGTGCCGAGGTGGATCTCCTTCGGAACGACCCGGATCGCGACCTCGTCCAGGGCCTTCCTGGCGGGATCGGCGACGTACGGGATGTCGGTCTCGGCGATCTCCCGCAGTGCCTCGAACGCGGCGGTCGCAGCGGTCAGGTCCTCGCCCACCAGGCGCGACCGCAGTTCGGTGACCGCGCCGAGCCGGGTGAACATGTTGGCGTCGGTGACCGCGTCGTGCAGGTCTGCCGGGACGTTCCGGACGCGGCGGTGGCGGCTGCGGGCCACGTACAGCTCACCCTGCACCTCGACGTCGCGGCTCGGGGTCTGGTTGGGGTTGCGGGCGCGGACCTTGTCGAAGACGTAGTCGTAGAGTTCGTTGAGCGAGACCAGACCGTCGCCGTCGCGGTCGGCGTCGCCGGATTCCAGGCCCTCGACGAGCGCCGCCGTGAAGACCGACGGTGCGCGGGTCGACTCGTCGGCGAGATGGTCGCCCTCGAAGGCGTACTCCATGGCGCTCGACGCCGTGATGACCGCCCGGCCGCGGCCCCCGCCCAGCCGGGGCCCGCCGAAGCTGTCGAGGACGTTGACGTCGCCGGCCGCCCGCACGGCCACGCCCTGGCCGAACGCGCCGCCGTAGCAGCAGTCCAGCAGCAGC
Organism: Asanoa siamensis; assembly: GCF_016862555.1. Taxonomy (GTDB): domain Bacteria; phylum Actinomycetota; class Actinomycetes; order Mycobacteriales; family Micromonosporaceae; genus Asanoa; species Asanoa siamensis. The sequence goes on from NZ_BONE01000050.1 coordinate 59,302, forward strand.
ACGATGCTCCGCGACCGGCAGCGCCGCATCGCCTGCTCGACGAAGGCCGCCGCCACCGCCGTGGAGCCCAGGCGGTCGGGCCGGGTGTTGGTCGCGGCGAAATAGAGGTCGCCGGCCTCGTTCTTCAACCCGTGGCAGGAGAAGTGCAGCAGCAGCACGTCGTCGCGGCGCGCGTCGGAGAACAGGTCCTCGACGTGGCCGTTGACGACGTACGACGGCTCGTTGCGGACCACCCGCACGTCGAACCCGCCGATCTCGGCGTCGCCCAGGACGCGGCCGAGCGCGTCGGCGTCGGCGGCTGCCGACAACAGCCGTCGCAGCCCCTCCTGCTCGTACTCGTCGATGGCGACGATCAGCGCCTTACGCTGCCCGTCCACCCTGCAAACCTGCACCCCGCACGCGTCCGCTGGCAATCGCACGAAGGGCGGACGGCGCGCGGATTTCCGACAGCGGGTGCAGCATGAACGGCAGGATGCGCTTCACGAACGACGGCCTGACGTTCGCCGTCACCGACACCGCCGGCGGGCCGGGCCCGCTCGTGGTGCTGCTGCACGGGTTCCCGCAGGACCGGCGCTGCTGGGACGGGGTGGCGCCGGCGCTGGCCGCGGCCGGGTACCGGGTGGTCGCCCCGGACCAGCGCGGCTACTCCCCGGCGGCCCGGCCGACGCAGCGGTCCGCGTACACCCTGCCGCAATTGGCCGGCGACGTGCTGGCGTTGGCCGACGCGGCCGGCGCGCGGCGGTTCCACCTCGTCGGCCACGACCTCGGCGCGTCGGTCGCCTGGCATCTCGCGGGCCACCACCCGGACCGGCTGCTCTCGCTGGCCTGCCTGTCGGTGCCACACCCGGCGGCGTACGCGCGGGCGCTGCTCACCGGCGGTCAGGCGGTCCGCTCCTGGTACGTGGCGGCCTTCCAGGTGCCGCGGCTGGCCGAACGGGTGCTCTGCCGGGGTGGCGGTGCCGGCCTGCGGGCCGCGCTGGTCCGCGGCGGCCTGAGCGCGGAGCATGCCGACCGGTACGCCGCGCGGGCCGCGGATCCGGCCACGATCCGGGGTCCACTCGCCTGGTACCGGGCCGCCCTGCGCGCGCGGAGGACCGGCCCGATCGACGTGCCGACGCTGTTCGCCTGGAGCGACGGCGACCGGTTCGTCTCCCGCGCGGCCGCCCGGCGCTGCGGCCGGTACGTCCGCGGCCCGTACCGGTCCGAGGTCTTCGAAGGTGTCTCGCACTGGCTGCCGGAGGAGGTGCCGGAGCGCGTCGCGGCCAGCCTGCTGGCGCATTTCGCGCGCTTCGGCGAGGATGCTTCGCCTTCGCCCGCCGGGAAAAGGGGCCCTTGAGCGTCGATGCCGGGCGGAGGACTCTGGGCTGTGGGGGAGGGGCCATGGTGCGCAGGGGTGTCGCGGTCGCGGTGGGTGTGGCGCTGGTGGTGCTCGGGCTGGTGGTGCCGGGGCAGGCGGCTGCTCTCCCGGTGCCGCCCGGCTATCCGATCACCGGTGTCGACGTCTCCTATTTCCAGGGGCCGTTGCTGGACTGGGCCGGGCTGGCGCGGGGCGGCGCGCGGTTCGCCTACATCCGGGCCAGCGAGCAGGACGGCCGGGTCGTGCCCAACAACAACCCGGACCCGTTCCTCGCCACCAACCTGGCCGGTGCGTGGGCCAACGGGCTGTACGCCGGCGCGTACCACCGGGCCCGGCCCGATCAGAGCAGCGGCCGGCAGCAGGCCGGGGTGCTGCTCGCGCACGCGCCCTACGTGGCCGACGGGCGCACCCTGCCGCCCATGTTGGACATCGAGTGGCCAAGGTCCGACTGGGGTGTCGGTGACTGCTACGGCCTGACACCGGCCCAGATGGTGGCCTGGATCCAGGACTTCGTGTCGGAGATCGCGGCGCGCACGGGGCGGCCGGCCATGATCTACACGAACACGAACTGGTGGAATCCGTGTACGGGCAACAGTTCCCGGTTCGCGGCCCATCCGCTGTTCATCGCGAACTACTCGCAGAACCCGCCGCCGCTGCCGCCGGGCTGGCCCTCGTTCGCGATCTGGCAGCACGCGGCCGGCGCGCCGATCCCGGGCTCGGCCTGGTCGTCGCCCGACCTCGACGTGTTCAAGGGCGACGACGCCGCGCTCGCCCGGCTCGTCGGTGGCACCGAGGTGAACCTGGTGGCTTCTGTCAACAACCGGTACGTGACCGCGGACCGGGCCGGTGCCGCCCCGCTGATCGCCAACCGCACCGCGGCCGGCCCGTGGGAGCGGTTCGACCTGCTGGACATCGGCGGCGGGCTGGTCGCGTTGCGGTCCCGGGTCAACGGCCGCTTCGTGACCGCGGACCGGGCCGGGGCGGCGCCGCTGATCGCCAACCGCGCCGCGATCGGCGCGTGGGAGAGGTTCCAGGTCGTCGACAACGCCGACGGTACGACGAGCCTGCGCGCCACGGTCAACGGCCGGTACGTCACGGCCGAGCGGGCCGGCGCCGCCCCACTGATCGCCAACCGCACGGCCATCGGCGCGTGGGAGAAGTTCCGTGTGGTCCGCCCGACGGTGGTCGGCTTCCTGGCCAACGCCAACCTCCGCTACGTGACGGCCGGCGCGGCGCCGCTGGTCGCCGACCGCGTGGCGCTGGGCGCGGCGGAGCAGTTCGAGCAGGTCGACGCCGGCGGCGGCATGGTCGCGTTCCGGTCGCGCGCGAACGGCCGCTACGTCACCGCCGAGAGCCGCGGCACCGCCCCGCTGGTCGCCAACCGCACGGCGGTCGGCCCCTGGGAGAGGTTCACGGTGCTCACGAACGCGGACGGCACGATCAGTTTGCGCGCGAACGCGAACGGGGCCTACGTCACCGCCGACCGCGCGGGCGCCGGCCCTCTGATCGCCAACCGCACGGCGATCGGCGCCTGGGAGAAGTTCTTCCGCGTCGTCGGTTAGCGGTCGTTGACGAGGTCGTCGAAGCTGAGCGGGCCGGTCATGGCGCCGCCGTCCACGGGGAGGACGATGCCGGTGATCCAGGACGCGTCGTCGGAGGCGAGGAACGCGACGGCCGCCGCGATGTCCTCGGGCTCGCCGACGCGGCCGGCCGGATACTGGCGGGCGAGGCGGTCCAGCGACGCGGGCCGCTCACCCCACGCGGCGGTCCGCACGGTGCCCGGCGCGACGAGGTTGAACCGGATCCCCTTCGAGTCGGACCCCCGGCGGGCAAGCTCACGCCGCGAGTAGAGCACGGCGAGGTTCTGGGTGAGGCTCTGCAGCCCGGCCTTGGCGGCGGAGTAGACGATGTCGCCGAAGGCCGCGAGCCCGTTCACCGAGCCGATCGTCACGACACTCCCACCGGCCGGCGCGGCCAAGAGATGAGGCAGAGCCGCCTGTACGCAGCCCACCGCACCGTGCAGCGTCGGCCCGGCCTGCTCTTGCCACGCGGCGGCGTCGATCGCCTCGAACGGCGTACCCAGCGAAACGCCGACGTTGTTCACCAACACGTCTAACCGCCCGTACCGCGCGACGACCGCCGCCACGGCAGCATCCACGGTGGACCGATCGGTCACGTCGCAGGTCAGCGCGAGCCCACCGATCTCTTCGGCGGCAGCGGCGACGGCCGCCTCGTCACGATCGACGAGCGCCACCGCGGCACCCTCGGCGCCCAACCGCGCGGCGACCGCCCGCCCGATCCCGCGGGCCGCCCCGTCACCAACGCCACCCGTCCCTCGAAACGTCGCATGACTGAAGATCATGGCCGCTCCACCCCGATTAGGCCACCGCCGGCGCCGAGCCCGCACGGGCCCGGCGCCGGCGCGTGGATCAGGCACGCATGAACTTGTCGACCGGGAGCGCGCGGTCGGCGATGCGGACGTCGCCGATCCAGCCGTAGAAGGCCGACTCGACGATGCGGTCGTAGTGGTAGGCGCCGAGGAACCACGGCTCGTGCGAGGTGGCCAGGCCCTTTGCCGGGGTCGACGGGTTGCGCAGCAGCTCGGCGCCGTCGACGTAGAGGGTGGTGACGCGGCCGTCGTTGACCACCGCGACATGGAACCACTCGTCGGCGCGCATCTCGTGGCCCCAGTTGGTCGACATGCCGTCGACGGTGAGCGGGAAGACCGCCCACTGCAGCGCCATGCCGTCCGACATGCCCAGCGTGGCGATCGGCTCGGCCGGGTCGCCGCCGGTCTTGCCCGCGTCGGCGCCCGCGCCGAACCGGCTCAGGATGCTCATCCAGGCGTGGTTGGTCCCGCGGACGTCGGCCGGCAGCTTGACGAACGCCTCGATCGTGTAGCCGTTGGCGAACGTCGCGTCGTTGATGGGCGCGCCGTCGATCGTACGCAGGTAGGCACCGCGGGCCGGCTTCTTGCCACCGTCGAAGAAGAGGCTCGCGTGCGCCGGCTGGTCCCCGTCGTGCTCCACCGACCAGCGCAGCGTCTCCGGCGCGCTGCCCGCGATCGTGACCCGCTCGAGGTGGTTGCCCTTGCCCGACAGGTCCAGCACCCGGAAACCCTCGGGCACCGGCGTGCCGTCGGCGCGACCCTGGTCGAACCGCCAGTACGCGACCGTGCCCTTGGTCAGCATCGCGGCCAGCCCGCGCGGCGGACGCGGCGCCACCGGGGCGAAGCCGGCGAACCGCTCCGCGAAGTCGATGCCCAGGCTGAAGCGGTTGGTCGGGTCGGTCAGCTCGATCTCGCGCTGCTCGAGCTCGTTGCGCTTCTCCGGCGCCTGTCCGAGCACCCATGGCGAGACCGTCTCGACGTCGATCGTGTTGCGGGCCAGGTCGAAGTGGTAGAGCCGGACCATCGCACCGCCGCCGTAGTAGCGGTCCTGGTAGTTCGTGATGTGCACGTGCACGTCGTGACCCGCCGCGTTGCGCAGCACGGTCCGCGCCGGCGGCCAGTAGTGGCCGTTCAGCGTCAGGAAAATCTGGTCGCTGTCCTTGATCAGCCCGTCCCAGAGCCGCTGGCCGTGGGCGGACATCGCGGCGACACCGGCGTCGCCGGGAGCGGCCAGGTCGTGGGTGGTGAGGATCGCGGGGGTACGCGGGTGCGCCTTCAGCACGTTCTTCGCCCACGCCAGAGTGGCGTCGGACGGGCGCCAGTCCAACGCGAACACGAGCCACTCGCGGCCGGCGGCCTGGAACACGTGGTAAGTGTTGTAGCCGTCCGGCGTCGCACCGCGGTAGGTGGTCAGCCTGCGAAAGCGCGCAGGTCCGAAGACGTCGAGGTACGGGCTCGGTCCACGCTGGTCGGTCGTGTTGGGATTGATGTCGTGGTTGCCGGCGAGCACGCTGTACGGCGTACGCCGCTTGTCGAAGATCTCGAAGACCTCACCCGCCGCGGCCAGCTCGCTCGCCAGCGCGTTCTCCACGATGTCGCCGAGATGCGCGGTGAACACGATGTTCTCGTCGGCCTGACGGTCCTGGATCCACCGCAGCGTCGCGGTCAGCGGTGCGGCGTCGCCCCGGTCCTGGTCGAAGAGGTACTGCGTGTCCGGGATGACGGCGAGCGTGAACCTGAGCCGTTCCAGGTCCACCTTGCCACCACTGGCGCTCGCCGGCGCGGGGCTCAACGCCCCGATGCCCGCACCCGCCCCGACCAGGCCAGCACCCACCAGACCGGCGCCGGCCAGAAACGTACGCCGGCTCGGTGTCTCTCCCATCGCTCACTCCTTGTTCGCGGTTGACTCGCGCCCAGTAGGCGTGAGCAGCGCGAACATTGATCATGGCGACAGGCGAACGCCGACCGAGAACCTGGTGAACGCCTGACCACATGGGTAAGGCTGTCAACGTGACGC
>NZ_BONE01000051.1 GCF_016862555.1 Asanoa siamensis
ATCGCGGGCCGCGCAACAACCATCACCCGTCCGCACCCCAGGCCGCGACCCGACGGCCTGGACCGGCACCACACGCCCGTGTCCCCTCCACGGCACGGCCGTGCGGCGCCGACGGTGTGGTGCGCCGCCGCCCACAACGCCCCCCACGGCGGCGCACCACACCCCCAAGCGAGCACCGCGCACACGAGCAGGGCACGCCGATCGACACAACCCACGATCACGATCCGGGCCAGCGCAACCGCCGCGAGCCCAACACCCAACAGGCATCGCCGGCAGGGCATCGAGCGGAGCACCGACGGCACGTGCCCCACGTACCGCTCGAACCCGGCCAACTGCTGTGGATCGACCGGCCCGCGAGCGTCCAATTCGCCCAACGCCCGTTTGCGTTCCTGCTCCTCCACGTCCACCGGTGGAGCACCCACACCCACTGGATCTGGCTCGACGGATACCAACTGTCCGACACCGGGCAGCTCGTGCAACGTCGCTCGATCTTCGTCCAAACCGCCGGCCTCCAACAAGCACCCGCCAACCACCCTCGTCCGCAACCACGCGAGGTCATGGCCGCGATCACCTGGCCGAAACCGAACCCGACACACCCCGGCGCACCCGATAACGGCCGAAGGGCACGCGGATGACCACCACCGGCGAACCCGCCACCCACACCCAGCCCACCAGGAGCAACGAGGCGGCCGCGGTCCGCGACCTCGCAGCCACCCACGATCGCCAGGCCGCGATCACGCCGCCTGGGCCGGGGCAGTCGCACTGCGACATCGAGCCTGTATCAGAGGGTGTGCGGGTCAGGTGCCGACGCGTGCCCCTCGAACCCGGCATCACCCTCACCCACCACCAGTGGACCGAACTTCACCGCACGCTTGTCGGCGGGCAACTACCCGACTTTGCCGTCGAACTCCCGAACTCCTGGGTCACCCGAATCGCCCCACCCGGACAAGAACACCACGCCCTCTACCTGTGGCGCGACGAGATCGCAGCACTCGCCCACGAACTGCGTACAGGGCGCCACCTACAACCCACCCGACCGATTAGACGGTCCACGGTGGAGGGACCCCCAGACGAGTCGGTGGTGTTGCAGGCGGGCGGGTTGCGCCATGGCGCAGCGGCGGGATCCTCGCCGAGTACCTACCGGACCCCAACCGTCGCTGATCAACCCCCGCTCGGCGCGTCCGCCACATTAACGGATGCAGAAGTGTCGGTATTGGACCTTTCGCCGGCACAGGTCGACCTGCTCACCGCGATGGCCGTGCTGCGCGCTCGGATCGTGGACCGAGTCGTCCGAGTCGGCGATCGCCGCTACTCCATGCACGACCTGTACACGCTGCGCACCGCGAAACTCATTCGCCCTTGCCGGGACGGACGGGGTCTCCGTGACCGGAAACGGTTCGAGCTCACCGCCCGCGGTGCGGCTGAAGCCCACCGCCTCGCGGGAGCCACGCGAGGTGACAGCGCAGCCGCCGGTATGACGCGAGCGGCGCTGCCAGGCAGGGGGGACCGGTGACCGAACGTCGCACGGCGGTCATTGCACCGAGAGCTGGCGGCTGGGCCATCTACCGCGACGGTCACGAATGGACGGCCGTTTCTCAGACGCCCGAGGGGCAGTCCATCCGGCTGGACTGCGAACAGCTCATGGAATTGACGTGCGCGACCCTCACAGGCGACTGGCCGGCATACGTCCACTGGTTACCGGACCGGTCGCGGGCAGCCGTGCACTCCGCCGTCGACGGCGCGGTGCTGTGGTGCGACCGCGCCCAGATGGACATCGTCCGCACCCAACATCGACCACGTCCGCGGCGCGCTCACCCGAGCCCACGACCGCGAACAGCGACGAATGCGCCGCCACCGCGCGTTGAGCAGTAACCGCAATCGCCTCGGCAGCACCACCATCCGCCACCACCACGTGCGGTCGTCTGGATGTGAGTCCACACGGTGGGGGGAAGCATGATCGAAGTCTCCGACTACAGCGCATTCGAGGCCCGCCGCCGCGACCGCCCGTTCCCCAGCCGGGCACCTCGACCAGGAGATCCCGTGCGAACTGTCACCTTCGCCCGAAACAAATCGACCGATGCCTCTGGCCCGACTCCGGTTCCGCCCCACCGTGAGGGAGTACCTGCCTGATGACCCACCTCAAGGCCGACAGCATGGCCGACTTCTTCTCGGGCGCCGTTGCCTTGGTCCAATCCGGCGAGCGGGTCAGCCCTCGAGGTATGCCCACCAGGGAGATCCGGGACGTCCACCTGCAGCTCTCCCAGCCACGCGCCCGTCTGCTCCACGCGCCGCCGACCAGAATCGTGAACCCCGCATTCGCGGTCGCCGAGACAGTCTGGCACCTGTCTGGATCGGACGCGCCATGGATCTTCGACTACAACGCGAGGCTGCACCAATACGCAGACGGCGGCGTACTACTCGGCGCATACGGGCCAAGAATGCGCAACTGGGGAGGCAAGGTGGACCAGCTGGCCCGTGTCGTGGAGGTCCTTAAGCAGGATCGCGACTCCCGGCGCGCGTTGATCCAGCTCTACGACCCGGCTCTGGACGCCGCAGGGCACAAGGATGTGCCTTGCACTCTCGCCTTCCGATTCCACCTGCGCGCCGGGCGCCTGCACATGGGGACCCTAATGCGCGGCCAGGACGTGTGGATCGGCATGCCGTACGACGTCTTCTTCTACACCGTGCTGCATGAGTTGGTCGCCGGGTGGCTCGACGCGGAGCTCGGCGAGTTCCACCTTCACGTGGGCTCATTGCACATCTACGACGAGCACCTTGAGCGAGCCGGGGAGCTGACCTCCGTCACGGCAAGCGCGGTCATGCCCGATCTGCGAACGCCCTGGGCGGGCTTCGACGACATGCTCGACCAAGTCGAGGCCCGCGACGTGATTGGACACCCGGGCTGGGATTCCATGGCTGAGACGCTTGGCAGCTATCGACAGTGGAAGGACGGTCAGCGACAGCAGGCGCGGCGGACAGCGGACGAGATCGCCGGCCGCTCGGCCAGGCCCTCACCGCCTGGTACGGAGAGCTGGACCGACACTCGTCCAGGCTGACCGCGGCGACCGGGGCGAGGTGATCGCACATGGGCCGTGTCCACTCGGTCGTCCTTGGCCTGTGCTCGTACACCCACGACTCGTCGGCAGCCCTCCTGGTAGACGGTGAGCTGGTCGGCTTCGTGGAGGAGGAACGCCTCTCCGCAACGAAACACACCAGCCGCTACCCGGAGGCCGCCGTCGCGTGGCTCCTTGACCGGGCCAACCTAACCGCGGGCCACGTGGATGCAGTCGCCTACAACTTCCAACCCGTCCACTACCTCCTCGAGTCGTCCGCTGCACTGCAAAAGGCATTCTTTCCTGCGACGGGTGGCCGGGCTCTGGCCCGCGCTCACGGGTTCGCCAAGGTGGCCATGCGAACCCGGCGGCGCACACGCGCCATTGGCCGACGGTTCCCCGACGCCCAGGTCAGGCCGATCCTTCATCACCGCGCCCACCAGCTCGCAGCCTTCGCCGCCTCAGGTTGGGACGACGCTGCCGTGCTCGTGGTCGACAGCCTAGGCGAGCGGCAGACCACCACCATTGCCCTAGGTCACACCGGGTTGGCACCTCGCACGCAGACCTTGGAGGCGATCAACGATCCGGACTCGCTGGGGTACGTCTACGGCGGTGTCACCGAGCACCTGGGCTGGCGTCGCGGCGACGAAGAAGGCACCGTCATGGCGCTGGCCGCCCTTGGTGACCCGGACCGCTTCCGCGCCCTGTTCGCCCGAGCCATCCGCACCACGGCGACCGGCTTCCACATCGACCCCGTCTACTTTCCCCCGCGCACCCTCACGTCGGGTACGAGCGGACGTCGCGCCGGTTCGTCGCCGAGACCTGCCCGAGCCGCAATCCGGACGAGCCTTTGAACAATGTCCACCGCGACCTTGCTGCGGCGCTGCAGGAGCGAACCGAGCAAGTCATGGTGCACCTGGCGCGCCGCGCCCGTGTCATCACCCGATCCCGGCGACTGTGCTTAGGGGGCGGCGTCGCCACGAATTGCGTCAGCATCGGCAGAATCATCGAGGCTGGCATCTTCGACGAGGTGTTCGTGCCGCCGGCGCCCGGCGACGCCGGGACCGCGATCGGAGCCGCCCTCGCCGTGCACGTCGATAGCCGCAGCCCTCGTCCGATAGCCGGTGTCGCCGATGCCTGCTACCTCGGCCCGTCCTACGACGACCATCCCGTCGACCTCACGCCCTGGCCGAGCCTCAGCCAGCGAACCCTGAAGAACGACCAGGCTGAGTTCCTCGCGGACCAACTTTCCCGCGGCACCATCGTCGGCCTGTTCCACGGTGCCGTCGAGGCCGGACCTCGCGCCCTGGGTAACCGCTCGATCCTCGCCTCCCCGCTGGAACCCGGCGTCGTCGAGCGGCTGAACGCCACCGTCAAGTTCCGCGAGCCGTTCCGGCCCTTCGCCCCCATGGTCCTAGCCGAGCGCGCCGGAGAGTTTTTCACCCTAGGCCAGCAGGCGCCGTACATGTCCATGGCCTCCGGTGTAACTGACAAAACCCGCGAGCTCGTGCCGGCCATCGTGCACGCCAACGGCACCGCCCGCCTGCAGACCGTCACGAGGATGCAGAACCCCTTCATGCACGCGGTTCTTTCCGCCTTCGGCCGCCGTACTGGTGTGCCCGTGCTGATCAACACGTCTCTCAATATCAAGGGCAAGCCGATCTGCGGGACACCAGAGATGGCGCTGGACTGCCTGGCCAGCTCCGGGCTCGACGCGCTCCTCCTCGAAGGGCGGTGGATCACCAAGTGAGGATCGGATATAGCTTCTGGGGCTTCCTTGGCAATGGCATCACCGACACCCCGGATGGCGGCCGGAGCCACCGCCGTCCCTTCATCGATGCTCTTGCGGGCCGGGGGCACGACATCGTTTTCCTGCAGGCCGACCGAGACCGTCTCGAGGCCGGCGAGGATCTCGGGAGCTTTTACACCTTCGGCTCTGGCCTGCCGGATATCGACCTGCTGTTCCTGGAGTGGCGCTGGGCGATCGCCGGCCGCAACACCACGACGTGCGGCAGTGCAGGGCACACCTGTGACCTGCACCGCCAGGCCCAGCTCATCCGCCACTACACCGTGCGCTACCAGACGCCCACCGTCATCTGGGACAAGGACCGTACTCTGCCGGCCGACAGCGTGTGGCGTCGCACAGCACACGTCCTCGTCTGCGAGGCCGCCGTCGCACCGACTCCCGGAGCACACTCCCTACTGTTTCCTGTCGCCGAGGATCTTCTCGCTCAGGCCGAACCCTCGGTCCTCGCTGCGCGCTCACGCGACCTCGCACTCGCCTACGTGGGCAACCAGTACGACCGCGACGAATCCTTCGACCGGTTCCCCGGCGACCAGGTGCTCGACCCGCTCGGCGGCCGGTGCGAAGTTCTCCGGCCGCATCCTCGGCGTCGTCGAGGACACCGAAAACGGACACCAGCGCTACGCGGCCCTCGGTGCCCTGCCGTGCCCGGTCGTCTCCGTCGCCCGTTCCCCCCTCAAAGACTGCGAAGACCACCTCGTCGGCCGGTCAATCGTGTTTTCCACCGATGCCCTCGTCCGGGCCCGCGGAGATATCCTGACCAGCCGCAACGCCTGCGTCATCGGCTTCGGCAAGATCGGCCGCGCCATCGCCCAGACGCTGCGCGCCCACGATCTACGCGTCACCGTCTACGACAGCGATCCGATCAAGCGGGTCCAAGCGCACGCCCTCGGCTTCCGCACGAGCGCGTCCACCACCGAAGGCGTCCGCGACGCGGACCTCGTCTTGTGCGCCACCGGCAACCTCGCCCTGCGCCAGGATGACTTCGCCGCCCTGCGCAACGGCGCGTATCTCGGATCTGTGACCTCCTCCGAAGACGAGCTCGAACTCCAGCTCCTCCACGACCTGTACCGGCGCAGCTCCGCCGGCACCGCGTTGACGCGATACGAGGTCACCGGCCACTACTTCTACGTCCTGGCTGACGGCGGAGCAGTCAACTTCGTCCACGGCGCCGCCGTCGGCGCGTACATCCATCTCGTCCAGGCCGAGATAGTCGCCGCGACGGCCGCACTTAGCCACGCCCGCTTCCAACCCGGACTCCGCGAAATCCCCGCGACCGACCGCGACACCATCGCCAGAACCTGGCTCCACCATTTCGAGAGGTAAAGCTCCATGCCGCCCGCCGTCGACCACATCCGATCCGTATCCAACGCCTACCTCGATCGCCATCCACACGAACGCGATGCTCTCTCGACCCTCTTCAATGCCCTAGCCGCCCCGGCCGACCCCACGAACCGCAAGACTTACCCCGCCCACGTAACCTGTAGCGCTGTCGTCATCGATGACAACCGCCGCGTGCTTCACGTCGTCCACAGGGCAACAGGCAAACTGCTGGCGCCGGGCGGACACATGGAGCCAGACGACCGCGACCTCCGAGCGGCTGCCGTGCGCGAGCTACACGAGGAGGCGGGCATATCGGACGACATGGTCGCCCCGCTCACGGGCTACGAAGACGTCCCCCTTGACATCGACGTGCACCCCATCGGCGCAAACCCCTTAAAGGGCGAGCCGGCGCACTACCACGTCGACTTCCGCTGGGCCTTCCTCCTCTATCCCGGCACACACGCGGTGATCCTCGAAAAGGAGGAAGTCGACGACTACGAATGGCGAGCGTTCGCCGATCTGGCCTCGCCCACGGTCGGCGCCAAGCTCTCTTTACTGCCCTGGTGATCGATTCGTCGGCCACCGCCCGGTCGGACCTTCTTGGTCGGGGCGTCGCGCAGCCCGGACGAGGTCGCGGTCGTCAATGGCTGGGAGTCACCCGCGGCCCCGATCCCGCATTGACGGTATCGGCGACGTCGCAGCGCGTTGCAGCTGCCCCGGCGAACCCCACAGTTCGCGAGAAGCGTCAGCCGTTGACGATGAGAACCGCCGAGAGGAGTAACTCGCAGTGCGCGAGCGCAGAGATCGGCGGGATGCCGTCGATATGGAGTCCTTGTCGGCAAGTCTGATGCTGGTTCCCACTCCGGCCAGACCAACTCGATGGTAGGTCGGCAGGCATCGAGTCCGAGCTGGCTAACGAGGTCAGGCCGAGCCGGGCCATTGCTGGGGACAGTAGTCACCGTGGACTCGCCGGAGGTATCCGAGGCGCTGGCATGCTGCGGCTTGGACTGGCTGTTGATCGACATGGAGCACGCTCCGACGCTGGACGCAGGTCGCGTACAACGAATCATCCAAGCCATACCCCCGTCTTGTCGCACTGTTGTGCGGGTGCCAGCAAACGATGGGTCCTGGATTGGGATGGCCTTGGACACGGGCTGCGACGGCGTGCTGATTCCGAACGTCGAGACCCCTGCCGATGCCGTACGGGCTGTCAGCGCGGCGAAATATCCGCTCGCTGGCCGCCGCAGGGTCGGCGTCGCCCGCGCACACGGCTACGGTACCAGGTTCGACGAGTATCTAAGGACCGCCAACGACCCCATCGCCGTCATCGTCCAGGTCGAGGACGAGGCTGCCGTCGACAACACCGATGGGATTCTCGCGGTTCCGGGGGTTGCCGCAGCATTCGTTGTGCCCTCCGGCCTGTCGGACAGTATGGGATGGCCAGGCACACCCGACCATCGAGCCGTGATCGCCGCCATCGACCATGTCCGCGTCCGCTGCCGCGAAGCTGGGGTTCCGATAGGCGTTTTCGCTCCCGACCCGACCGCTGCGGTAGAGCAGACCGATCGGGGCGTTGATCTGCTTGCAGTCGGCACCGACTTGACCCTGCTGACCGACTCGGTCCACGCCGCACTCGCCCAGTTGCGCGGTCCATCGGACAGGCTTCCGCTCGTTGAGCCACGACGCGCGTATTGAGCGACCCCGACCAATCATCGTCGACAGTACGGTTTTCACGACGCCGATGCAGTTGTCGGCAAACCCAGCAGCCGGGTGTGTCGCCCGTCATCGGCGAGGTGCCACATGGCTTTGGCCTTGGCGCGCGCAACGGGCCACCCGCTTTGATTGATGTTCGCAGTAGCGGCGGCCGTTGAGGGCCGCCAACTGGTGGGGCCGACCCACTCTCCGTAGAAGCTGGACGCGACCTAACGCGTGTGGGCAGCGACCGGATCTGGCCGAAAAGAGTGCGTGACGGCGCCGGGGTGCCCGCCCTCATCGGACGTCCTGACCGCGAGATCTGAGAGTGAGACGCCAGGAGTCTTGGTGTCCCACCCTCATCGCGTCTGACCGACCATCCCGCGGACCTCAGCCGACGAGCCGGTAATGCGCCGGTCGGGTTCGTGCCGATGAAGTGGCCGGCTCCTTGCGGGACGATCCGGATCCGGGACTGTAACCGATCTTCTGCTCCGACGACCATCGGGCCGGGACGAAGTGTCAGCACGGTAGCCGTTGGGGTCACGGTTTCGACGAAGTTGAAGTTGGCTAGCCCCTCTCGCGGGTCGAATTGCCGGTAATGTCAGTATCCGTGGCTGAGGTCTTTCCGTACGCGGATCAGCGGGATTTCACCGACGGGCGTCGTGGTTTCCTGACGCGGCTTGACCCGGCGGTGGTCCGCGCCGCCGACGGGACGGTGGTGTGGGACAGCGATTCCTACGCCTTCCTGGCCGGCGACCGGCCGGACACGGTGCATCCCAGCCTATGGCGGCAGTCGTCGCTGGTCGTCGAACAGGGCCTCTTCGAGGTCGTCGACGGGATCTACCAGGTGCGCGGACTGGACCTGTCGAACATCTCGTTCGTCGAAGGCGACACCGGCGTCATCGTGATCGACCCGCTGATCTCGGTCGAGACGGCCGCCGCCGCGCTGGGCCTCTACCGGTCGCGACGCGGTGACCGCCCGGTGACGGCCGTGATCTACACCCACAGCCACATCGACCACTTCGGCGGCGTCCGGGGTGTCGTCACGCAGGACGACGTCGACACCGGCCGGGTGCCGGTCATCGCGCCCACCGGTTTCCTCGAACACGCGATCTCGGAGAACGTCTACGCCGGCACCGCGATGGCCCGCCGGGCAGGCTACATGTACGGCGCGGTCCTGCCTCGCAACGCCCGCGGCGGCGTCGGCGCCGGGCTCGGGCAGACGACCTCGACCGGCTCGGTCAGCCTCATCCCGCCGACCGTGAACATCACCGAGACCGGTCAGGAGCTGACGGTCGACGGTGTACGGATGGTCTTCCAGCTCGCCCCGGACTCCGAGGCGCCGGCCGAGATGCACTTCTTGTTCCCCGACCGGCAGGCGCTGTGCATGGCCGAGAACGCCACCCACACGCTGCACAACCTGCTCACCCTGCGCGGTGCCCTGGTTCGCGACCCACACGCCTGGGCGCGTCACCTCACCGAGGCGATCGACCTGTTCGCCGACAAGGCCGACGTGGTGTTCGCGTCCCACCACTGGCCCACCTGGGGCACCGACACCATCGCCGAGTTCCTCGGCTTGCAGCGCGACCTGTATGCCTACCAGCATGACCAGACCGTCCGGCTGATCAATCTCGGGTACACCGGCAGCGAAATCGCCGAACTGCTCGAACTTCCGCCTGCCCTGCGCGCCGCCTGGCACACCCACGGCTACTACGGATCCCTCAGCCACAACGTCAAGGCGGTCTACCAGCGCTACATGGGCTGGTACGACGGAAACCCCGCCCGGCTCTGGCAGCACCCACCGCACGCGGCCGCCCTCCGCTATGTCGAGTTCATGGGCGGCGCGGACGCCGTCGTCGAGAAGGCGCGCGGGTCTGCCGATGCCGGCGACCTGCGGTGGGCGGCCCAGGTCCTCGACCATGTCGTGTTCGCCCAGTCCGACCACGCCGCAGCGCGGGAGTTGCTCGCCGATGTGCTCGAGAAGCTCGGCTTCGGCTGCGAGAACGGCACCTGGCGCAACAACTACCTCTCCGGCGCCGCCGAGCTTCGGCAGGGCAACTTCGGCACGCCGACCGCCACGACCTCGCCCGACGTGCTCGCGCAGCTGCCTCCACGGATGTTCTTCGACGCTATCGCCGTGCAGGTCGACGGTCCGAAGGCCTGGAACCTGGACCTGGCCATGCGGTGGCATTTCCCTGACCACGGCGAGACCTACCGCACGACCCTGCACAACGGCGTCTTCACCTATGTCGAGAACGGCCGCGGCGACGTCGACCTCACGCTGTCGGTACCGCGCGCTTCCCTGCCTCACCTGGCCACCCGCGACGTCGACGCCGCGGTTGCAGCCGGCATGGGCCTCGATGGCGACCGCGAGGTGCTGCACCGCCTCGCCGGCATCCTTGACCCCGGCGACCCCAACTTCAACATCATCGAACCCTGAGTCGAACCCCGAGGCGCATGGTCATCAACACCAGGGCGAGATCCTTCGCCCGCCGAGCTGGGTCGGGTCGTTGCCTTGGCTGGTCCGCGAGCTGTTGGCTGCGGGCTCGGGCCGCGCACATCAGTCTCAAGGTCGTTTACGCGCGGCCGTCGGGGAAACACACAACGTGTAATTGCGCTGGATCAACAATTTCCGAGGTGTGTGGGGTCAACGAGCTATATGGGAAGTCCGTTTTCGGCCGATGCCGGGTTCGATGCCGTTCTTGCCGGGCGGTTGGTTGAACCTGTGTTTCAGCC
The DNA here is from genome assembly GCF_016862555.1 of Asanoa siamensis. Lineage (GTDB taxonomy): Bacteria > Actinomycetota > Actinomycetes > Mycobacteriales > Micromonosporaceae > Asanoa > Asanoa siamensis. The sequence continues at coordinate 10,609 of NZ_BONE01000051.1, forward strand.
TGTCGTCGCTCTTTCTGACGAGCGCCCGGTTGGATTCGAGGCCTTGGCCAGGGGACCTGAAGGCCGATTTCATGAGGCGCCGGCGTTGTTCGCTGCTGCGGCGCGTGCGGGCAGGTCGGCGGAGTTGGACTGGCTGTGTGCGGACGTGGCCGGTCGCCGCTACCGGGAAGCGGATGTCCCTGGTCTGGCTCTGTTCGTGAATCTCAATCCCGACACGCTGGGCACCGACCCGCCGGACGAGCTCGTCGAGGCCTACATGGAGCTGACCCAGGAGCGCGAGGTGGTCGTGGAGATCACCGAGCAGTCGGTGATGCGCGAACCCGCTCGGCTGCTGAACGCGGTGATCGATGCCCGTAGCCGCTCGGCTCGGATCGCGTTGGATGACATCGGCGCCGACCCGTCGAGTTTGGCGGCCATGCCGTTGATCAACCCGGACATCATCAAGCTCGATCGCTCGGTCATCCAAAGCCGGTCGCGTCCGTGGGCGGTTTCGCAAGTGGTCAACGCGGTGCTCGACGAGGCCCAACGGCGCGGCGCGCAGATCCTGGCCGAGGGCATCGAGCGCCGCGAAGATCTCGACGTCGCGCGGGCGTTGGGCGCCACGTTGGGACAGGGGTGGCTGTTCGGTCGCCCGGGACCGCTCCCGGAGCGGATCGCGCGTTCGGACCAACCGCTGGCCCGTGTCAGGCCACGTGGCCACGTCCGCGCCACGCCATTCGAGGTACTGGCTGGTGACGCGCAGGTGCATCCATGCACGAGTGAGATGTACGCGACGATGGCCGGCAACATCGAGATGCAGGCGGCGCAGACGACCAACCCCGGCATCTTGGCGGTCAATCTGGGCGACGGCGAGCTCGGCGATGACGCCCGGATCGGCTACAACCAGCTCGCTTCCAGAGGCATCGACGTCTTCATCCTGGGCAGCCGAGTCACCCCCCAACCTGGCGGCCGCATTCGTGGTGTCCCGCTGTCGGCCAACGATCCCCTCGTCCGCGAACGAACCGTCCTGTTCGTCGGCAGTCGTTACGGCAGCGGCGCGTTCGCCCACCGCGGCAGCACCGATCCTCTGGATGGGTACCGGGCTGGTGTCTGCTACGACGCGGACAAGGTCATCGAGGCGATGCTGACTCTGGTCAATCGACTGCCGAACTGAGTCGACGCCGCGCGGCACAGCCACGGAGATCCGCCGGTAACACCGGTGAGATGGGGACTGTCGCGCTCGCCATGCCCGCTGTGTTGGAGGAACCTTTATCGCCGGGTGGTTGGCCACGGGCTTGTGAGATGGATGTTGACGGTCACCGTGAGTCCGTCGGGGTGTGGGTCGATGTCGAGGGTGTCGCAGAGCCGGTCGACCAGCCACAGTCCGCGGCCTCCGGGAACGTCGGGTCGGGGCTCGGTGATGGTCGGGATGACGGCCGCACCGCCGTAGTCGGTGACGCTGCACGTGATGGTCGTGTCGTCGGTGGCAAGGTCGAGGCGGCCGCGGCCCCCGCCGTGACGGATCGCGTTGGCGAGCAGTTCGTTGACGGCGACGACGACATCTTCGGCCAGGTCTCTTTCGACGCGGGCGTCGTGTAGGTAGGTGGCTACGGCGTGGCGGACCGTGCGGAGGTCCTGAGCGGCGAAGTCGGTGGCGAAGCCGGTGATGGCGGGTGGTCCCGCGCCTTGTGGCTTGTGGGGGTCCACCGGGTCTCACCTCGTGTCTGCCCTGGTATCGGCGGGTGGGATCCCGACTGTTGGTAACTACCCGGCGCACCGATACGTATGCCGAGCATCGCTACGTCGTCTTCGCCCGGCGCCGTCGACAGGTGTGCGGTGATGGCGTCGACGAGCTCGTCGAGCGGGTTCTGCGCTCGGTCGGCGACAAGGGCATGGATCTTCGCCATTTGGTCGTGCCATGCGGCGGTGCGTGACTCCGCGAGTCCGTCCGAGTGTAGGAGCAGGGTGGACCCGGGCGGGATGTCCGCCTCGTGGTTCGTCCGTGAGATGCGTTGAGTGGCCCCGAGCAGTGGGTTGCTGCCGACGAGTTCGGTCACGATGCCGTCCGGGTGGACGAGGATGGGTGGTGGGTGGCCGGCGTTGGACCAGCGCAGGCGGAACCCTTGGTCGGTGCGTTCGAGGTAGGCGACGATCGCGGTGGCGATGGTGCGGGCGCCGAGCACGAAGTTGGCGTGGTCGAGTCGGCGCAGAATGGCCGAGGGTGGTTCGTGGCGGTCGACGAGGTAGCCGCGTAGCAGGCTGCGGAGCTGGCTCATCGCGGACGCGGCCCTGATGTCGTGCCCGGTGACATCCCCGATGACCAACGCGAGGACGTCGGGGGTCAGCGGCACGGCGTCGTACCAGTCGCCGCCGACCCGGTCGTGCTGGCTGGCGGGTAGGTAGCGGGCCGCGAGGTCGACGCCTTGGAACTGCGGCATCGGTGTCAGCAGTGCGCGTTGGAGCGTCTCGGCGGCGGACGTGCGGTCGTTCAGGTGGGTGGCGCGGGCGAGGGCGTGGCTGACGTATCCGGCCAGGGCTGTGATGACGGCCTGCTCGCCGATGTCGATCGGATGCGGTTGGTCCCAGGAGAAGGTGAGCGCGCCGATCACGCCGTGCGGACCGGTCAGCGGTACGGCGGCCATCGCGGCGCCGTCAGTGTCTTCGGGGTGCCGGGCGGAGGCGAGGGACCGGGTCCGGCGGTCCGTGATGAACCGTGCCTGACCCGTGTTGAGCACGTCGGAGACGGGCGTGTCGTCGTCGAGTTCGACGATCTGCCTGTGGGTCTGGTGAGACGCGTCGTCCGTGCCGACCACCTGCGCGCGCCGTCCGGGTGATTCCCGGGTCCAGATGCTGACCCGGCTCGGTGCGTTGCCTCCGCTGACCAGCCTGTGGACGGCTCGGACCACGTCCTCGACGGTGCCGGTGTCGCTGAGCTGCTGGCTGGCCGCCAGCAGAATCTGGCTGCGCTCCAGCGCGGCTTGGACCTCGCGGGCCAGGTCGCGGGCGGTCGCTTCGGAGCGTTGGTGTGCGGCACTGGCCCGTTCGGCGACGATCGAGGCGATCCGGGACCGCAGCGCTGCCGAGCACGCTGCGGCGAGGTCGCCGAGCAGGTCGAGTTCCCGGCCGGACCATACGTGCGGTCGGTGATCGATGGCACACAACGCACCCACGACCTGGCCGTCGACGTCGGTCAACGGCATTCCGGCGTACGCGGCAACCCCGAGCGCGTCGATGGCCGGGTTGTCGCGCACGCGCGGGTCGGCGCGTGCGTCCGGGATCACCACTGGGCCGGCCGACGTGACCACGAGTTGGCAGAACGAGTGCGAGAGTGGGGTCTGGCGTGACTGTTGCCACGGCTCGGCCAGGCCCGCAGCGCCGGGGAAGAACTGCCGCCCGGCATCGACGAGCGTGACGAGGCCGACGGGGACCTCAAGCACCTTGGCAACCATGGCGGCGTACCGGTCGAACTCCGCGTCCCCACCAGCATCCAGGCCGCACGAGTCGACCGCCGCCAGCCGTCCAGTGGAGGCAAGCGTTATGTCGGGTCCGGGATGGGACGGGGTCGGTGAGTCCATCTACGGCAGGATCGCCACGTCACGGTAGAACTTGTTGATCTCTGCCACCGCCGCCTCGAACGCGTCGAGCTCCATCGGCTTGGTCACGTACGCGTTGGCCTGGCGCTGGTATGAGTTCACCACGTCGCTGGTGGCGTCGGACGTGGTTAGCACGACCACCGGTATCGCCTTGAGGTCATCGTCGCTCTTGATCTCCGCCAATGCCGCGAGGCCACCCATCCGGGGCATGTTCAGGTCCAGCAGGATCAGATCTGGACGTGGCGCGTCGTCATCGGGGGCGCGCAGCAGGTCTAGTGCCGCCTGCCCGTCGCTGGCGCGACCGATGCTCACCTGCGCGCCGCCGGCCTCCAACGCCTCCGAGATCATCATCGCGTCAGCGTCATCGTCGTCGACGACCAGGACCCGCAGCACACGCCCACCAGCCATCGCTCCGACCTCCCACACTTGCCTCGCGGCAATCATAGGCGCACGACGGGAACGTGCCACCTCTTCAACGAGCGAGACCGAAGCGTAACGGCCCCGTTCGATGGTGTTGGTTCGCCGATCCGGCCGTGGTCCTGCTGACAGGCAGTATTTGCCGGCATATCATGGTTGCGATGCCTGGGATCTTCGATCGCGATGGCGATCTTGACGGTGGGCTGTCCGTGACCGTGTCGGGAGCGCCGGGCGGCGGGTCGATCACCGCCGCCGGCGAGGTAGACATGAACACGGCTGGCAAGCTGTTCGAGGCGATCCGTGACGCTCTGCGCCGAGGACCGGATGTCGCCGTCGACCTGTCCGCCGTCACGTTCCTCGACTCGCAGGGCATCCACGTCCTGGTACGTGGGCGCCAAGAGGCGGCCGAGCGCGGCGGCACATTGACGGTGACCGACTGCGCAAGGCCGGTCCGTCGGGTCCTGGAGATCGCTGGGGTGCTGGCATTGCTGACCGGTGACGACCCGGCCTGATCCACCATCGCCCGTCGCTGCGTGCGGTCAGGCTTGCTCGCGGACCCCGTCGGTGCCGTCGTCATCGTCCGGCATCGGCTCGACCGGGGCCGCCGGCAGGTCCTGACGCGAGTCGGGCAGGAGCTGTGCCGGGTCGTCGGGTGCGGGCTCGCGGGGGTCGATCGGCGGGTACCGGTCGGGGTCGAGGTTCGGCAGCGTCATGACCTGAGTATCGGTCAGGTCGCGGGCACGGTCCGGTTTCCGCGCCGCGACTTGGCCGGGTGTTGATCAGATGCGCACGTTGGCCACGAGCGGGAGCGTGGGTGTGCGCGATCCGCCAGCCGGTTCGATGGTCACCGCGATGCCCTGCGCCGCGGCGGTGCCGGAGACGACCCTGGTGACGGTGGCGGTTCCGACGGGCAGGACCCCGGCGGGCATCGCTCGGCCGGCGCCGGTCAGCCACAGCTGGTAGGCGTGGTCGCCGGCCGGGGCGTGGTCCGCGGCCAAGGTCACTACCGCGGCGTCGCGCATGGCGGAGGTGACCACGGTGATCCGGCCGCCTCCGTCGACGGGGCCGGAGCGGACGGTGGCGTCGGGCGCGGACAGGATCGCGTTGACGCGTTCGCTCTCGGCCCGGGCGGCCACGGTCGCCGCGCGCTGTTCGTCGACCCGTCGTTCCTGAATGGCATAGGTGCCGGCTGCGGCTCCGGCGGCCACGACGACGGCCGCGGCCGCGGTGAGCAGATGGCGGGCGAGGCGGCTGCGAGGCGGGCGGGCGCGGGGCCGAGATCCCGGATGTTCCTGGCGGGTGTTGGCGATCTCGGCGAGCACCCGGGTCCGCAGGCCCGGCGGTGGCACCGCCCAGGACTGGTCGGCGAGCCGGGCCGCCGCCTCCCGTAGTTCCGCGACCTCGAGCGCGCAGGTGGCGCAGTCGTCGAGGTGGCGGGCGAAGGAGGCTCGTTCGGTGTCGGTGAGGGCGTCCAAGGCGTACGCGCCGGACAGTGCGTGGACGTCGCTGGTGGTCATGGCCGCACCTCCACGCCGAGGCAGTCACGCAGTCGGATGAGGCCGTCTCGCATCCGGCTCTTGATGGTGGGGAGGCTGACGTCGAGCATGCGGGCGACCTCGGGGTAGGTGCAGCCCTGGTAATAGGCCAGGGTGATCGACTCGCGTTGCAGCTCGGTAAGCCCGTCGAGGCAGCGGCGGACCTGCTGGCGTTCGAGCCGGTCGTGGACCTCGTCGGCGACCTGGTCGTAAGGCGGTTGAGCGGCCCAGGTCGCGGTCTGTTCCTCGCGGCGGGTCGCGGCCTGCTCGGCCCGGACGCGGTCCACCGCCCGGCGGTGGGCGATCGTGAAGACCCACGCGGTGGCGGAGCCCTGCCCGGCGCGGAAGCGGGCGGCGGTGCGCCATACCTCGACCAGGGTCTCCTGGGCGACTTCCTCGGCCTGCGCCGGGTCCCGCAACACCCGCTTGATCAGCCCGTACACGCGGGGGGCGACCACGTCGTACAGCGTGGCGAAGGCGGCCTCGTCACCGCGACCGACGGCGGTGAGCAGCCCGTCGGCGTTCGCCGGCCGGTCCGGGGTCGGCGGGACGACCGAGAGCCGCTCGGCCCGTGACGCCTGGTCACGTCGATGTCGTTGCATGCGGCTCCCTCGCGATCGCGTTCCACCCGGTGATTCGGAGCCGGAACGGCACCGGATGGGTCCCGGTTGACACCCATCCGTGCGGCCGGCGGCGACGAATCACCCGCATGGCCTTCGACATCGACGCGTACGCCCGCACCGCCGCACCGGTCTCCGACGAAGACATCGACTACGACTCGTTCCGGGACCGGCCGCTTGACCCCGCGGTGCTGCGCTGCCTGCGCTACATGTGTGACGTGGAAAGCCACACGGTCTGTTACCTGCGGGACCTGCTGGTCACCCCGTCGCACGCCGACCCCGCGGTGACCGCCTTCCTGACGATGTGGGCGTACGAGGAGTACTGGCACGGAGAAGCCCTGGCCACGGTACTCGCCGCGCACGGGATCGCCACCGGCCCGAACCACATCCGATCCGTTCGGGTCCGCCTCGGCCGCCGCGACCGGATCGCACCCATCCAACAGGCGGTGATCGCCAACCTCGTCGGCGTCGACTTCGTCGCCGTGCACATGACCTGGGGCGCGATCAACGAATGGTCAACCCACGCGGGGTACGCGCGCCTGGCCGAACGCGCCGGTCATCCCGTGCTGTCGGCGCTGTTGGACCGGATTATGCGCCAGGAGACCCGCCATGTGGCGTTCTACGCCAGCCAGGCCCGCGACCGGCTCGCCGGCTCCGGCCGCGCGCGGCGGCTGACCCGCTTCGCGCTACGGCGGTTCTGGGCGCCGGTCGGCTCCGGTGTCATGCCCGAGCTCGAGACCAGGTTCCTCCTCGGTTACCTGCTCGACGGCGCGCCGGGCGCTGACATCGTCGCCCAGCTCGACCGCAAGATCGACCACCTGCCCGGACTCGACGGTCTCGGCCTGGTCGCCCGGGCGGCCCAAAGCCACGGCGTCGGATGAACCCGAGAGAACCCGGACCCATCCACCCGGGCGGCAGCCTCGAATCACTGCTGTGAGCACCGGAACCGTCCTTGCCGACCGGTATGTCCTCGAAGAGGTCATCGGCGCCGGCGGGATGGGCCGGGTGTGGCGTGGCCACGATCGGGTCCTCGGCCGTCCAGTCGCGGTCAAGGAGATCCTTTCCCCGCCGTGGCTGACCGCGGGGGCGGCCGAAAGATGGCAGCACGGCCTTCGTGAAGCGCAGGCCGCGTCCCGGCTGCGGCACCCGAACGTGGTCGCCGTTCTCGACGTGCTTCAGACAGATCGGCCGTGGATCATCATGGAGTACGTGCCGGCGCGGTCCCTGGACGCGGTGCTTGCCGAACGCGGCCCGTTCGACGCCCGTGACGCGGCGCGGCTCGGTCTGGAGATCCTGGCCGCGCTTGATGCCGCCCACCGCGCCGGTGTTATCCACCGCGACGTCAAACCCCACAACGTGCTGCTGGCGGCGGACGGGCGGGTGGTGCTGACCGACTTCGGGCTGGCGGTGATCGCCGAGGGTGGGGTTACCGTCCCTCAGCAGGTACTCGGGTCGCCGGAGTTCGTCGCACCGGAATGCGCCCGCGACGGCGTGTCGACCGTCGAGTGCGACCTGTGGTCGCTGGGCGCGACGCTCTACGCCCTGGTCGAGGGCGTTTCGCCGTACCATCGACCGACCGCGGTCGCGACCCTGGCCGCGCTGGCCGTCGACCCGCCCGACCCGATGGCCCGGGCCGGGCCGATCGGGCCGGTGATCCTGCGTCTGCTCAACCGCGACCCGCGAAGGCGCCCGGGCGTCATCGAGACTGGGCTGCTGCTGCGCGCGGTCATGACAGGGAGCGCCACGCGACCGCTCCCGAAAGCCAGGAGGCGCTGGGTGCCTCGTCGCTGGCGTGCCGTGTTGGCGGCGGCCGCGGCGTGCGTCCTCGCCGGTGCAGGTACGGCCGCGGCCGTGGGACTGCCCGAGCGCGTATCGCCGGATGCGCCCGCGACGCCCGCGGCGGCGCCTGCCGTGCAGGACTGTCTCGTGCCGTCGCCACCCGTCGGAACCTCGTCGATCAACGCCGGGGCCGGGCCGTACGCGCTGCCGGGCGGCTGGGACTGGCACGCCGACGACGCCGGCTTCACCGCTGCCATCCCGGCATCCTGGTCCCGCTTCCAGTCCGCGACAGCCGTGTGCTTCCGAGACCCTGGAGGCACCAGGACCCTCGCCGTCGAAACCGCCGTCACCCCGACCACCGATCCCACCACCTTCTGGCGGCGCGCCGAGACGGCCTCGCGGGCCGCCGGCGCCCTGCCCGGCTACACGAAGATCAGCATCGGCCCAGTCCTCGCCGGATCCGGCGGCGCCGAGTGGGAGTCCACATGGGAAACCAAAGACGGAACGCGACGACATGCCCGGCGGATTGTGGTCACCACCGCACCGGGCCAGGCGTACACCCTGTCGTGGTTCACCGACGACACGGACTGGCCCCTCGACGAGCCGTTGTTCCGGCTGGTCATGACGAGCTACCGCGGCAACACCTGAAGAAATCTCGCCGGTCGACCAATCCGTCCCGTGTACGGGATCGAATCACTGGTGAGACTCAGGAAGGAGTCGATCGCAGTGAAGGTGTCTCGAGTGCCCTTTGTGGTCGCCGCCGCCGCGGTGGCCCTGTTCGCGGTCCCGGCCGCCGCGCACGCCGACGAGAGCGTGCACGTGGCGATGCAGGACCTCAACGGGACCGGCGCGGAAGGTATGGCCATGTTGACCGCCACGGACAGTGGCGACCTGGCGGTGACGATCAAAGCGAGCGGGATGACCCCGAACGCGCCACATGCCCAGCACATCCACGGATCCACCACGGGCATGGACTTCATGTGCCCCGACAAGTCCGACGACAAGGACGGCAACGGCTACGTCAGCACCGAGGAAGGGCTGCCCAAGTACGGCGACATCCACCTCTCGCTGACCACCACCGGCGACACCACCAAGGCCAGCGGGCTGGCCGTCGACCGGATGCCGAAGGCCGACGCCGAGGGAAACCTCACCTACGAGCGGGTTATCCCCGCCGCGGATCTGCCGCCCGGCACGATCGAACATCTCAAGGATCTGCACGTGGTTCAGCACGGCATCGACGTGAACGACAATGGCACGTACGACATGGAAGCCCTCGGTGAGTCGACGTTCGCCAAGTCCCTCGGTGTAGACGGGATCCCGGAGGAAGCGACCGACCCGGCGACCTGCGGCATGGTCACCGGCGCGGCGGCCGGCTCGATGCCCACCGGCGGCGTCGACACCGGCGACGGCAGCACCGAAGGCCCCACGAGCACGAGCATCGCCCTCTACACCGCAGGCGGGCTGGCACTGGCCGGTGTGGCCGTGCTGGCGCTCCGCCGCCGCCTGGCCCCGAACGCCGGTCGGTAACACGCGATGACCCGTACCTGGGTAGGCCGCCGCCGGGAGCTCACCACGCTCCTGGCGGCGGCCGCCGCCGTCGCCCTGCTCGCCGTCGTCGTCACCGTTGCCTTGACCGGCCGTGAGCCGCAGCGGACAGTCGCCGCGAGCCCCACAACGCCCGAGTCCGTCGAGCCTCGCGCGAGGGCGTCCGAGCTGACGGTAGGGCCGCTGATGTCCACCTCGAAGCCGACCCGGGTGATCGTCCCGAAGCTGCACGTCGACACCGCTCCGATCCCGCTCGGGCTCCAACCCAACGGAGCCATGCAGGTCCCGGACGACGCGGCCACGGTCGGCTGGTTCACCAAGGCGCCGACGCCAGGAGCACTCGGCCCCGCCGTCCTCGCCGCGCACATCAACTGGCGCGGCCGTGACGGCGCCTTCGCCGACCTGCACACCCTCAAACGTGGCGACACCATCACCGTCAACCGAGCCGACCACTCCGCCGCGACCTTCGCCGTGACGACGGTCGCCCGCTACGCCAAAGACGAGTTCCCGACCCGCGACGTGTACGGACCGATCAACCACGCGGGCCTACGCCTGATCACGTGCGGCGGTGACTTCGACGAGAACAGCGGCCACTACCGCGACAACATCGTGGTCTACGCCGCACTCAAGCGAGCCGACACCTGAACCCGCGCCGCCGGCAGTGGGTGCGACCGGATCTCTGCGGCTCAGTCACCGACCAAAATGGTGCGCTGCAGCCGCTGGACCTGAGGTGACGGCTCGAGACCCAGATCGTCGCGAAGCGTGTTACGCAGACGGAGGAATGCTTCCAACGCGTCGGCCCGACGTCCGGTCGTGTAGAGGGCCAGCATGTACTGCGCGTGGAGGTCCTCGTCGCGCGGATGCCTCGCGGCGAGCCAGCCGAGCTCGCCGAGAGCATCGTTTCCCCCGCCGGCCCGCAGGTCCGCGGCGATCCGCTCGCGGCGCACAGCCAGCCGTACCTCCTCCAGGCGCCCAACCTCCACCCGCAGCACCGGGCCGAGCCGAACATCGGCCAGCGCGTTGCCGTGCCACAGCGCGAGCGCGTCACCCATCAGCTTGGCGCCGGCCACATCGTCACCGCCGTGCAGCGCCTGTCGGCCGTCGGCGACCAGCCGCTCGTAGTCGTGCAGGTCCAACTCGCCAGGCGCGACGTTCAGGGAGTAGCCGCCGCAGGCGGTGAGCAGTACATCGCGCGCTGATCGGTCGCCGTCGCAGCTCAGGACGGTCGTCAGCATGCGCCGGACCTGCATGACATACGTCTGCAGCGTCGCAGCCGCGGTGGCCGGGGGCTCGTAACCCCACAGCTCCTCGATCAGCGTGTCGGCCGGGACGACCAAGTTGGCGTGCAACAGCAGCAGCGCGAAAAGCTTCTGTGGCTTGGCCGCGGTCAACCGACCAACGGCGTCACCGGAATCGGATCGCGCCTGGAGCGGACCGAGAACGTGGTAGCGCATCGCACTCCTGTGGACGTTGTTCAAACGCGGAGGGATGGGAAGGCCGGCATGTGCCGGCCTTCCCATCTCGCCGTAGCGTGGTCGCGGTGCTCAGTCCTCGTCGAGGGGCAGCGAGATGTCGACCACTTTCTGGTGGAAGCCGCCCAGCTCGTACGCCTGACCGGTCAGGACGTTGACCCGGTAAAGGGTGCTGTGCTCGTCGACCTGGAGCACGGCGAACGCCTTGTTGTAGACCGTCTTCCCCTCGTCGAGGATGCTGTAGATGTCCATGCCGGCGTCGATCCCGGCGTCCACGCCCAGCTTGCCGGTCGGCGACAACGAGCCCGCGTTGGCAGGCACCTGAATGGCGATCTGGTCGAGGCTGGTGTCGAGGTCGAACAACGTCGTCGCCGTGTCCGCGTCGAGATCGTTGTTGGTGTACGCGGCCGCGGTGATACCCATCGCGGCGTCCGTCGACGGCGGGTAGGTCAGCGTGCCGTCCATGACGGTGGTGTTGTCGTTGACGTTGTGGCGCAGGTTCTGCCCCTTGTCGCTGACGACCCGCAACCGGTCGGCAGCCGGGTTGAAGTCCACACCGAAGTAGCTGCCGTCGAGGGCGACGCTGAGCTGGCTGACTTTCTCGGCCGAGGCGTCGTCGGTGGAGAGCACGTAGACGCCGCCCTGGTCACCGACGCCGTACAGCTTGCCGTTCTGCACCCGGTAGTCGATGCCGATCAGCTTCGTGTCGTCGCCGAGCTGGACCTGCCCGATCGTGCACGCGTCGTCGGTGTCGTTGACGTCGAACATGATCAGCTTGCTGTCGTCGGTGAGCCCGATAGCGGTCAGCTCGCGCCACCAGTCGTGCCGTTCGGAGCACGAGTTCTCCCACGAATCCCCGTACGAGTCACCCCGAGGTCCGTCGTCCGCCATCGCGCTGCCCGAAACCAGGCCCGACCCGCCCACGCCGAGCGCCACGGACGCCACAGCCGACACGATTCGCCTATTCAGCGAACATTTCATGGTACGCACCTCTCCTAGCTGGATAACCCGCAAGGTCCGGTAACGGGCTCACCCACATGAAACCATCTCATATGCACTAAAAGTTTCTTACCGGCAAGTAACGGGGAGATACGGCGGAAGCCCTCCGAAGGCACGATTCCATCCGTAGGGTGTTGGGCGGCTAGGTGACGGTGACCGCGACGCTGTGCCAGCCGGTGGCGCCGTTCGGGAACGGTTGTGCCCGCTCACCGGTCTGGACAGTTCCGGTGCGGTCGACGGCGCGGACGCGCAGCGTGTGGGATCCGGGTGCCGCCTGCCACAGGTAGGTCCACTGGACCCACGTGTCGAGATTCGGTTCGGGGCGCAACGTCGCCGGGCGCCAGGCGTCGTCGTCGACCTGGATCTCGACCGCGGAGATTCCGGTGCCTTGCGCCCACGCCACCCCGGCGACGACGACTCGCCCTGCGGCGAGGCGGGCGAACGGGCCGGGCCGGTCGATGCGGGAGCTGGTCTTGACGGGCGCTTGTGCGGCGTAGCCGCGGCGTACCCAGTAGGCGTCGAAGTCGCCGAAGGTCGACAGCTCGATCTCAGTGATCCACTTGCAGGAACCGGCGTAGCCGTACACACCGGAGGTCAGCATCCGGGCCGGAAAGCCGTGATCGAGGGGCAGCGGCTCATCGTTCATCCCGACGCAGATCAGGGCGGGTTGGGTGCCGGGTGTGGTCCCGGAGTCCAGGACGGTCGCGGTCGGCGTCCCGATGGTCATGCCGTCGACCGAGCGGGCGACGATCTGGTCCGCGCCGGCCTGGACGCCGGCGCGACGCAGCAGCTCGGCGAGTGAAACGCCGAGCCATTTCGCGGTGCCGATGTAGGGTCCGCCGACCTCGTTCGACACGCAGTTCAAGGTCACGTACTGCTCGATCATCGGCTCGCGGAGCAACTCGTCGAAAGAAAGCTCGAAAGGGCGATCGACCATGCCGCGTACGGTCAGCGTCCACCGGTCGACGTCGACGCGGGGAACGGTCAGGGCCGTGTCCACCCGGTAGAAGTCGGCGTTCGAGGTCACGAAACCCGGCTCGACACCGGTCGGGAGCGCCGGCGCCGGCCGGGTGGGTCGCGGCAGGCGCACGCCGTCGCGGCTGCGGGCGGCTGCCCGGCCGGCGACGCGCGACGTTCCGGTGGCACCGGCCGCGGCGACGCCCGCGACGGCCAGTGCGACGCCACCGACGAACGCGCGGCGGTCGAGCAATCGCGGCCTTTGCGAGGCGTCGGGCGGTGCGCCCGGGGGCCGCAGCATGAGCAGCAGTGCGGCGGTGGCGACGGCGGCGCTGACCAGGGCCGGGACGGCGTCCGCGAGCGAGGCCGACGGACGTGTCAGCGCCGCGGCGACTCCAATGGCGCCGAGCGCCGCCATTCCCGCGGGACCGGCCCAGCGCCGCTGGGCGGCGGCGAGCCCGAGTAACGCCGCGACGGCGGCGAGCAGGACCACGACTCCGGCGAGCAGCAGCGGCTTGTCATAGGTGCCGGCGGTGCGGACGGCGAAATCCTTGACCCGCGCCGGTGTCGCGTCGACGGTCATGGCACCGACCGCGTACACCGGTCCCGACTCAGGGTTGATGACGGCGGCGACCACCTGACCCGTCGACACGCCGATCGCGGCGCAAACCACGCCGGCATAGCACGACCAGAGCGCGCGTCGCACGAAGTCCTCCTTGGTCAGGGGCGCGCCCGGCCGTCGTGGCTCGACGGCCGGGCGCGGCGAACGGCTCGGTGCTGGTCAGCGTCAGGCGGGCGGCATCAGCACGCTGTCCACGATGTACACCGTCGCGTTCGCGGTCTTGACGTTGCCGCAGACGACCTTCGACATTCCGTTGACGGTGAAGTCGGTGTCGCTGCCCTTCACGTCGACCTGCTGTCCCTCGAGAGTCGCGTGCATCCCGGACAGCTTCTCCGGGGCGAGCTGACCGCCGGCGACCACGTGATAGGTCAGGATCTGAGTCAGCTTCTCCTTGTCGGCCAGCAACGCGTCGAGGTCCGCCTTAGGGATCTTCGCGAACGCGTCGTTCGTCGGCGCGAACACGGTCACGTCCGCAGCGCCGTTGAGCGAGTCGACCAGACCGGCCTGCTTGACCGCGCTGACCAGCGTGGACAACACCGGGTTGCCGGACGCGGCGGTCGCGACCGGCACCTGCGCCATCGCCTCGAAGCTGCCCGCGTTGTTCGGGTCCGTCGGCACGGCGGCGCAACCGGCTCCGAACTCGCCGTCAGCCATAGCCGGAGCCGACGACATCGCGGCCGACGGCGCCGGCGGACTCGCGGTCTGCGCGTCGTCGCCACTGCCACACGCGGCGACGGAGAACGCGAACACCGCCACTGCGGCAACGGCGACGAACTTGGGGAGACGCATTGAAAAATCCCTTCGAAGGTACGGGTGTGCGGTAGGGATTCGGAACCAACACCCGCCCGGATGGGTGCCGGATCCGATGTCCCCCTCCCGTGGACACCCGTCGCTGTCGAAAGCGGTCGGGATGGCCAGTGCCTGGACGCGCGCTCCTGACCGTTTCGCGGCGACACGCCATGGGTAGCCCGTACACGGTCAGCCGAGTCGAAGGGGACCCGTCATGCCGGAGAACAAGGTCCTGATAAACCTGAGTGACACGACGCAGACCGTCGCGGACCCATGGGAGGACATCCGCGGAATGCACGTCAAGGACAGCGACGGCACCGACATCGGCACGGTCGAGGACCTGCTCATCGACGCCGACGAGCAACGGGTGCAGTTCCTGCGGGTCGAACACGGCGGGATTCTGGGTTTCGGCGCCACAGCGTCGTTCGTGCCGGTCGAGTCGGTCGCTGAGGTCGCCGAGGGGGAGGTCCGGATCACCCAGTCCTCGGACCACGTCGCCGGAGCGCCACGGTACGACCCGGAGTTGAGTGACCAAGGCGAGTATTACGGGAGCGTGTACGGCTACTACGGCTACCCGCCGTTCTGGATGGCCGGGTACATCTACCCTCCGTTCCCGCCGCGGCAGCGGTAGGTGAGCCGAGCGGGTTCACTCGGCGAACGCCTCGCGCGATTCGATCGCTGGCGGAGGAGGACGCGCTCCGGATGTGAATAGATTGCGGCCAGCGCGCAGGTCGGCGGCTGCTACCGGATCGGGAAGCAGTGGTCGTTGTCGAGCGCAGGTCGCCGAGGCACGCGAACAGGATGTGACAACCGTAACCTGGGCAAGATCGTGTTCGGACACGCATCGCGCTATCGCCAAGGTAGCCCGTCGCGACCGGACGGGCGGCGGATGAGTGCACTCATCCGCCGCTGAGATCGCACGGGCTGACAGCGCGCTCGTCACTTCCCGTGAGGTGCCGCGGCGCCAAGTGACGGTTCTGAATAGCATGACCTGCCGACAGTGCAGCTCGCATCTCGCAGGACCGAAGACTGCTGCCGGCCTTTCTTAAGTGTTCCCAGAGGCCTTCAGACGACGCGTCAGAACCGAGTAGCCTCGTCCGGTTTCGATGAACCCGAGCTTGACGTACAGCTCGATGGCTGCAGAGTTCGCGCTGTCCGCCTGTAGGCGTACACGTTCGAAGCCATTAGTGCGGCATGCGCGCAGGGCCTCCGCGACGAGTGTGCGGGCAAGCCCTCTACGACGCCAGGCCACTCGGGTACCGACGCATTCCAATACAGCGTCGTTCCGCCGATCGTCATCGGTGTCGCGGACCGTCAGCACGAACGCCGCTACGTCGTCTTCCGGGGTGACGGCCACGAAGGAGGCGCCTGGTAGGAAGGACGACAGTCCTGTGGCGTGTTGCTGCCAGGATTCGCGATCGAGGACGGCTGCGGAAGGGCTGGCGGCGTATGCGTCGTTGTGCGCGCGCCAGGTGCGCTCGTCGTAGCGGGTCTCGAACGGCACGATGACGAGCTCGGGCGGCGTCGGTGCATCTGTCGGGCGGGGCGTGTTGAGGTCGTGGACCATGTCGACCTTGCGCCAAGTCGGTTCGAAGCCGGCATCGGTCAACCGGCTGCTTAGCGTCTGCTGTGAATCGCCGCAGCGAGTGCCGAGAATCGCGTCCAATTCGGGCGCCCGTTCTCGGTGTAACCGTCCGGCTTTCTCCAGGAGCCAGCTGTGCAAATGAGAGTCGACTTCGTCGCCGATGTCGGGGCGGATGGCCCTGGTGAGGCGGAGCCGGAGCGCATCCGCTGCCACGCCCATGTCACAAACTTCGGCATACGCGGCAGCGCTTCCGTCGGGACCAAGTCCGATCGTGGTGTATCGGTCGAGGTCGAGTCCGGGGTGTGCGAGCCGGGATCGGATGCGTTCGGCGCTCGTCTCAAGTTCCACTGCTGCCACGGCTTCAGACGAGGCGAACAGGTTGGCAAGGGCTGCGGCGTCGCCGGCGGCGGCCGCTCTCCAACGAATGGCGTCCATCGAGGCAAGCTTATGTTACTAGAATCCGTTTCATGGCTGCCTACCGTGACTACCAGCCCGCGCTGAGGTTCCTGCCGACCCTGTCGATCGCGTCGGACAGCGACCGGATCGCGTTCGTCGACGACAGCGACGGAGGCCAGTTCAACCTCGCGGTTCGGCGAATCTCCTCGGCTGGCACGCGCCGGTTGACTCGGTACCTCGAGTCCGCGGTCCGTGAGGTGGCGTGGCACCCGGCCGGGGAGTGGCTCATCTTTCTCGCAGACGAGAAAGGCAACGAGGTCACCCAGCTCTACCGCGTGGGCGCCGACGGCGGCGAGCCCCTGAAGCTCACTGACAACCCTGGCGTGCAGTACGCCCTTGCCCTGGGTGATCCGCTTTCTCCCGACGGGAACTGGGTTGCTTATTGTGGGAACGAGCGCAGCCCGGCCGACCAGGACGTGCTGGTGCTGGATACGCGTACTGGTGAGTCCCGCCGGCTCGACGTGGGCAGCGGACGCGTTTTCCCTGGTTACTGGTCACCCGATGGCGCCAAGCTCAGCGTTGCCGAATGGCGCACCACCAACAGCGACCACCTGGTCTACGTCGTCCCCATCGACGGCGGGCCCGCGACGCTGCTGACGCCGCGGGATGAGGTGGCGACGTACGGGTTGGGCCCGTGGATGCCTGACGGCAGCGGCTTCTTTGTGCTGACCAACGCGGGACGGCAGTTCACCGGCCTGGCGTTGATGGACGCCGCGACCGGCCAGCTGAACTGGATAGACACGCCGGAGTGGGACGTCGAAGAGGTCTCCTTGTCGGCCGACGGTCGAACTCTGGCATGGAACATCAACGTCGACGGCTATTCGCACCTGCGAGCGCGGGACCTTGCCACCGGCCAAGACCTCGCCCTTCCCGCTCTGCCGGGGGCGGCAACCGGTCTGACGATCTCCCCGAATGGCCGCTGCGTTGTGCTGCGTGTGTCCACTCCGACGCAGCCGTGGAACCTCGCCGTGATCGGCCTCGAGACCGGGAAACTCACGTGGTTGAGCGACGCCCGCCCGACTGCTGCCGACCCGGGCACCTTCATCGAGCCGACCCTGATCCGCTACCCGGCCCGGGACGGCCAGATCGTTCCGGGCTACCTGTACCGACCGAAGCGCGACGAGCCGGCCGGGGTTCTCATCATGATCCATGGTGGTCCGGCCTGGCAGGAGCGTCCGGGCTACCAGTACGACGGCTTCTATCAGTACCTGGCTGGTAACGGCATTGCGGTGCTCGCCCCCAATGTGCGGGGATCTCTGGGATACGGCCGTGCCTACTCAGACCAGGTCAACCGAGACTGGGGTGGCGGCGACCTGCTCGACCTCGCCGACGCCGTGGCGTTTCTGCGTGGCCTCGGCTGGGTCGATCCGGCGCGTATCGCGGTCATGGGCAGCTCGTATGGCGGGTTCGCGGTGCTGTCCTGCCTGAGCCGGCTACCCGAACTGGACTGGGCCGCTGGCGTTGACATCTGCGGGCCCAGCAACCTTGTCACCCTGGCCAAGAAGTCACCGCCGACCTGGAGGTCGCTGGTCGCCGCGGTGATCGGGGATCCCGATGCCGACGCGGAGCGATTGATGGATCGCTCGCCGGTGACGTACGCAGACCAGATCCGGGCGCCGTTGCTGGTCATCCAGGGCGCCAACGACCCGCGCGTGCCGAAGGCTGAAAGCGACCAGATCGTGGCGCGGCTACGCGACCGAGGGCTTGAGGTGCGTTACGAGGTCTTCCCGGACGAGGGTCACGGCTTTATTCGGAGGGAAAACCAGGCGACGGCGTACTCCGACGCCGGCGAGTTTCTGATCAAGCATCTGACCAGTTGACGGCCGCATCCTTCGGGGGTGCAGCGGCGTGCACCTCAGCCAGCCTATTTGGGCGAGGCGCACCAGTCGCAGCCCTGGCCTGCCTGAATGCGCTCGTTACCTTCCGCAGCCATCTGGGGTGCCGCCGCGGCCACTGCGAGGGCGATTGCCGCGAGTACAGCGGCGATTCTTCTCGACAACATAGCCTCCTCATTCCGCGCTAACAGACCAGCGTCGATGTTAGCGCATGCTGCGGCGAAGGCTAGCCGTTCGGGAACAGCTCTTCGATCGTTTGCTGGACTCTCGCCTCCACGATTGACGAGTTGGTCTGTCGTACGAGGTGCAGAGCCTCGGTCAGATCAGCGTGTGCCCGTTCCCTTTTGCCGGATCGGTAGTGGCAGATGCCCAGCCCGCGCAGCGCCTGCGCTTGGCCGTGCCGGTCGCCAAAGGTGCGGGCGGTCGCCAGCACTTCGGCGAACAATGGCTCGGCCTTCTCGTGAGCGTCCCGCCGTAGCAGCAACATGCCGTACCAGAAGAGGGCTTGGGCGAGCCCGAGCGGCGGCGAGCCGATCTCCCGGTAGATCGACAGGGACCGGGCCAGATGCGTGTCGGCGGCCACGTCGTCGCCGAGATCCATGGACGCCTGCCCGAGACCGCGGAGGACGAAGGCGACACCGCCGCGGTCCCCGGCTGCTTCGAGACCGTCGATCGCGGTCGCGTACTGCAACAGAGCTTCCTCCGGCCGCCGCTGGAAACGGTGGATCATCGCAAGGTAGGCGGTGATGACCGCCTGACCGTGGTCGTCGCCGGCCCGCTTGAACAGCTGCGCGGCCTGGACGAACATGTCCTTGGCCTGGTCCATCTCTTGGCGGTCGGTGTGCAGCATCCCGAACCGGTACAGGGTCGCCGCCTGTCCGCGAATGTCGTCGGACCGCCGGGTGGCGGTTAAGGCGATGTCGAGCGTATGCGACCAGTCGTCGTAAAGATGGTGCATCGCGAATAGGGGTGACGAGGTGCAGGCGAGGTCCCATGCCACACCGCTCAGGCCTTCCTTCGCCGACCACTCGACGAGGCGGATGATCACCGGCCGCTCGGCGTCGAACCATTCCATGAGACTGGCGGGCGAGCTCCTGATTTGGGGGTCATCGATCGCCTGCCGCGGGCTCGAACTATGCATGGTCAGGCTGTCTTGGCCGTACATTGCGTTGAACAACCGGTCCAAGGTTGACAGAGCGGCGCCGTACACGCGGACCTTCGCCTCGTCGACCAGGTCTGCCCGGTCATCCCGTTCCTTGGCGAACAGCCTTACCAGGTCGTGCAAACGGTATCGCGCTTGATTACTGTTCGCGGGCCCGGCGAAGTCGAGCAGCTGAGCATCGATCAGCTCTTCCAACGCTTCCTCAGCCGCGGCAGCGGAACTGCCGAGCAAAGCAGACGCCAGCCAAATACTCGTCTCGACCGTGTCCGTGCCGCCGAGCAGCCGCAGCAGAATCTGTGCCTGCGGGCTCAAGCTCCGGTAACTCAGCTCGATACTTGCCCGCACGTCCAAGTGGCCGTATGACAGGCGGTCGAGGCGGCTGCGCTCGTCGGACAGCAGCTTGGACAGCTTCTCCATCGTCCAGTGGGGTTTGGCGGCAAGCCTGGAACCCGCGATCCGGATTGCCAGCGGAAGATGACCGCACCACCGGACAAGTTCTTGGCTCGCGTCCGCTTCTCGACTGACGCGCGCGGTCCCAGCGATGCGCGCCAGAAGCTCGATTGCCTCCGCAGAGTCCATGACCTCGAGTGCGACGGTCTCGGCACCGACGGCGGCGCCGAGACGGGTCCGGCTGGTCACGATGACCGCGCAACTGCCGCTACCCGGGATCAGTGGCAGGATCTGCTCCTCGTCCACGGCGTTGTCCAGCAGGACGATCAGCCGGCGGTCGGCGAGCAGCCCTCGGTAGAGGTCGACTCGCCCGTCGAGCGTGGCCGGCAGTGATAGGCCGTCGACACCAAGGGCACGAAGGAAACGGTCCAGCACCTGACCAGGTTGATCCGGGCGACCGGTGTCGATGCCGTGCAGGTTGGCGTAAAGCTGCCCGTCGGGGAACTCATTGGACAATGCGTGCGCGACGTGGATGCTCAACGCGGTCTTCCCGGCCCCGGCTGGGCCGGTGACTGCGGCGACTCGAGCCGATACGCTCTCGCGGACAAGGATTCCGCGCAGCTCGGCGGTCTCGCGGGAACGACCGGAGAAGTCGGCGACGTCAGCGGGAAGAGTGCGCGGGACGGCTGCAGGAAAGGTGTCGGCTGGTTCGCTGCTGATGGCCTGCAACGCGGGGATTTCGCCGCGGACGACAGCGACGTGTAGTGACTGAAGCTCGGTGGACGGGTCGGTGCCCAGCTCATCGCGTAGCCAACGCCGAAGCTTGTCGAAAGCCTGCAGCGCCTCGGCGCTGCGCCCAGATCGGGCGAGCGCGAGCATCAGATGACCGACCAGGCGCTCGCGCGTTGGATGAGCCCTCGCGAGCTCTCCCAGCTCGTCAACGATTGCCAGGTGGTTTCCAAGCCGCAACTCGATGTCGAACAGCTCCTCTGTTGCGGTAAGCCGCAGCTCCTCCAGCCCTTGGCCCAGCGCCGCACGTGAGTTCGGATGTAGCCATCCATCGAGGACCGGCCCACGCCACAGCGACAGCGCGGAGCGCACCAACGCCCTCGCCTGCTCGTCGGAGACGGCATCGCGAACGGCAGCCACATCGTCGCGAAACCGGTGAGCATCGACCCGGTCAGGCGGCGCTTCGAGGACGTAGCCGCTGCCGCTGGTCAGAAGCCGGATACCCGCGTCCGGTTGATCAACTGCCGCCAGCGTCGCCCGTACTTCGGAGATCCGGCTCTGCAATACCGCCCGCGCCCTCGACGGCGTCACCGTAGTCATCAGTGTGCAGGCGAAGCCGCAGATGCGGGACCGGATGTCGCAGACGCACGAACCACCACGACGGCGGCTCGTCCCATTCGGCGAGCAGCGACGCCAGCTCGCGCGTCAGCAGCGTGTCCATCATGAACGGATCGCCCGTGAGTGACGCTGACACCAAGCCGCAAGAGCCTGGGATCATCGGCTGGGCAGGCGCGGGCGGGGGCCACGTCGACCGGGCGACGACCGCGGCAGGCGGCGGGGCGGGCGCGACGGTCGAGGCGACCGGCACCACGACCTCGTGTGCCCGGCCGGACAGCCAACCGAAGTCGTCCCGGCCGGCCGCCTCCACGACCGTGACAGCCCCCGGTCTGCTGTGCAGGTGAGCACGCAGGAGTGCCCGGTCCATCGCGTGATCCAGGTTGAGGCGAAGCCGCTGATCGCCGTGGCCGATGTGAACCCACCTTGGCAGGCCCAGCCGCTGACGTAACGCATCGAGGGCAGCCGACCACTCGGCCTCTGCCACCTGCATGTCGGGCAGGGAGCCCGGTTCGAGTCGCCATCGCGCGGGGGTGAGCAGGATTCGTCCATATCGCAACGCGGGTAGGAACGGCAGGCACGCGGCCGTTCCCCAGGTGAAGGGGGTGAGCCGCGCATCAGTGGCCCGTGGCAACTCGACAAGAAACCGGGCGATCAGCGGCATCGTATGCACCGCGGCGGCATGCGCCACCGTCGGTTCGACCACCCGCCGACGCGACATCGACACCAGAACAAGCCGATCGACGCCTGCCGCAACCCCGAGATCATCAACACCGATCGCGCCCACCGCCGGCGGTCGATACTCGCCGACCGAGATCAGCCATGGCAGTACCTGCCTGCCGCGCAGAACGTTCTGCGAGCGCAGGTTATGCGGAGGGAAGCTCACCTGCGCCGGCATCGCCCCTTGAACGGCCACCGGTAATCCGACGAACTCCCGGACCATCCTCTCCTGGTCGGCGGTGGGCAGCAGATCAAGGAACCGTCCTGATGTCGCGAGCGCCGAGCGGCCCATCCCGGCCACCGCGACGGTGTACCGCCCGGCTGTGATCGCGTCCAACGACGCCGCCCGTATCTCTGCCGAGACATCAACGTGTGCGCTGACGCGGTGACCATGGCCGTCGGCGCCGGCCAGCGCCAGCACGGCCGCGTCATCGAGTACGACCTCGCGTACGCCGTCGATCGACGCCTGCTGTGCCAGCGCCAGCAACCGCTCGTCTCGAGCCGACACGGATGGCGCGGCCTGGTCGGTCGGTGCGTGAAAATGCGCCGGGTACCCCAGACCGGTGACGGCATCGACCACCTCCGCCACAGGGACGACAGCGGCCATCCCGTAACGGTCGACGAACCTCGAGCGATAGGCACGCCACTGCGGCCGACCCGTCGGGTCCGGCGTCAACCGTCGCAGGACCTCCGCCGCCACCACGACGTCGGCGGCAACCTGTTCGGGAAGCGTGACGCGATCGGCAACCCGCAGATCAACCGCAAGCGGCTGGTCGATGCTGTTCAAGCCGTGCATCTGCTCGGCAAGGGAACGCAGTTCGGCAGGGCGCACGACGCGCGCTTCGCCCTTGGCGGCCAGCGATCTCAGTGGAATGGGCCGCTGGCTGTGGCGGTCGTCAGCCTCATACCCGTCGAGGTGGCTGAGGAGATGACCGATGGGGTCGGTGCAGGTCGACGGCGGCCGCAGGTTGGACACCAGCACTCCATGATAGACAAGATCGGCGACCAGCATCTGCACGGACTTGTCCGGGGATCGGGGAAAGGCGGCGGCGATCGTGTCGACCAAGTCCGACCATGCCATCGGTGCGGCGGCTGACGACAGCGCCAACTGCACGGCTGGCGTGTACCTGACCGAGCAGCTGCTCTCCGCCTGCACCGACGCGTGCGGTCGTCGTAGCACGACGACGCGCCCTCCCTGAACAACAGCCAGGCTGTTGGACTGAACGCGCAGACGGCGACGAACCTCGGGATCGGCCTCAAGTCGCTGGACCAACGAGGCGAGCCAGGCCGCATCCGGCCGCACCCGCGTAGCCACCACGCCGGCGGAGCTGACTGCGACGGCCGTGCCAAAACGTAGTGCCGAGACGCCCGAGAACAGCCCGAACGGTGTCGACCGTCGCTGAGCCCGCACCACATAGCGGGCCACCGACAGCGCCACCCGCCAAAGGCGATCCACGTCTTGCTCCGCGCCCGAGCAAGCTGCCTCCACCCGGGAGGCGAGCTGCGGGCTGCCGGCCCAGATGGCATCGGCCAACCCACCGGTGGACCACATCGCACGAAGCCAGCTGACAATTGCCGTGGCGTCGCCGCAACGCGGCCAGGCGGTCGGCTCATCCGGCCAGCGATGAGCGGAGATGCGGATCGTCGCGGCATCGACCCGTCGAAAACCGGTGACGCTCACCGTCGGCACCTCCTTGATCGTCGGTGTTTGAGGAAGGTGCCGGCCCGGTCGGGTTCGGGTCGCCGAGCGGGCCGGCACGCGCGTGGGACTAGCAGTCGCTGCCCCTCACCGTGTCGCAGCCGTCGTCCGTGCTGGACAGCAACGCTGCGGTCGCGGGGCCTTCTGTGACGATCTGCACGTCGAGTTCGAACGGGTCGCTACCGTCGTCGAGGTGGTCATTCATGCTTTCCCTCCCAGCGGATTCGAGGTGACGGGCGGGTAGCCCCCGTGGCTACCGGCGCGATGACGATGTGCCGCAAACGAGACGCGAACGAATCTTGCGAAGGCCGTGTAGAGGTCGTGTCGATAGGCAAGAACTGGCATGGATCCCCGCCATCACCCGGGACAGCCACACCTGATCCACACGAGCACCTGCGCATGGCATGGTCAGCGTTTCCACGACGACACCCGCACGACCCTGCCGAACGGATAGGCCGCGACTCGCGCCTGCATCGGAGCTCAACCCGCGACATTCGAAGAAGGCGGACGTGGCGATGCGGTGTCCCTCCCCACTGCCAAACGTGGCCGCGAATAAGCGTGGCCGGCGACGATCTAGCCAATCCGCCATTTCCGTCTCCCCGGGTGTGATGGCGCAGCCGGGGCGTATCGACACGTCCCAGGCACTGGCCTACCGTGTGAACTGGACAGACCACGAAACGGGGCCGCGGCGCCGCACGGTTCGTTCGACTCACCGCGCGACGCTGTATAGCGCCCGCCCCGTGCTCCTACGTTCGAGGGTGACGTTTGCGTCACCCGCAGTCAGCAGCAACGGGTGCCGCAAGAAAGTTGCGGCAAGGGACGGAAGGCATGGACAGCGGTCAGCAGCTGAGGCACGCACGCCGGGCAGCGAATCTCACGCTTCCCAGGTGGCGGCCATTGGCGAGGTGTCCGCCAGCCACCTGTCCCGGATCGAAAACGGCGAGCGCGCCGTCTCGCCGGCAACCGTCGCGCTCTACCAACGAGCAGTAAACGAAGCCCTGGGCGAAGCCGCGTCGCCTACCTTTAGCGCCGTGAGGCGTAAAGACTTTCTCGCCCTGGCCGGCGCCACAGTGGCCGGAGCGGTTGCGGCCGGCCCAGCGACAGGGCCCGACGCGGACGAGTGCGCGGACTGGCTCGCCTGGGAGACCTGGACAGCCGGACGCGACCTACACGAAACGGAGATCCCGGCGGACCGACGGCCGGGACTGTCACTGCTCGTACGGCGCCGCAGGGTCGTGCGGACCGCAGCCGGGCTTATCCGGTTCCCACATCCCGGCCTCGTGGACTTCCACATCGGGCGGCGCGTCTTCGACGGCGTCGCCGCGGGCTCCTCGGCCACACTCGAAACGGCACAGACAACGCACGCGACCGACCTCGTGATCCGCGAATTCGTCGAACACGACCCGCGAGCGGTCGCAGCCCTGAACCGATGGATGACCGACGGCGGTACCGATGTCCTGCGGGTCAACGCGGCCGGCATCCTCGCAAAGGTCGCGGCTCCTGACATCGCAGACCGGGTAATCGCGGCTCTACGGGTCGACTCCGCCGCGCGCACGCTCTACCTGACCGCCGTCGCAAGCCGGGTCCTGGCCATGCCCTGGGACGCCGCCACGAAGCTCGCCAGCGGAACGCAAGCGCCGCCTCACGACTCGGCAACCCGACTTTCCGGCGAGCTGCGCAATCCGCGTGACGCCGCCGCGCGCTGGTGCTCAGCGGTGCTGCTCCACCAAACCGGCGAAGCCGCCGCCGAACCCGTGAAGGCGGCCGTCGCAGACGCCCTCCGTACCGAGGCGTCGCCCGAGAATCTCCGGACCATGGCCGCCCTTCTCGCCGGCGCCGACCCCATCACGACGACGAACGGGAGGCGACCATGATCCTGATCGAGGTCGGCGCAGGCCAAGAGGTCATCCGGACCCTGACAGACGAGGTCGCCGCGCAAGGCATCCGCAACGGCGCCATCGTGTCCCTGATCGGGGCCCTCGAGGGGTGCGCGATCTCGACCATGGCGGCCGACGACTACGCAAAAGACATCGTCACCGAGTACACCGAACCCATGGAGCTGACCGGGACCGGCGAGATCCGCGACGGAGCGGTACACGTCCACGTCGTACTAGGCCGACAAGGCGACGAAGCCAAGGCCGGACACCTGCACTGGGGCAACGTCGACCACTTCTTCGTCAACGCCTACGTCCTGCCCTTGTAAGCCGAGCGCCGGGAACGGATCCAGCGGCAGAAGAGTGTGCGCCTCACGCGGCCCATAGATTGACTTCCTCTATGGAGATCAGGAGCACGGAATGTCCTGCTGAGCTCGTAGCGCCGGTCAATCAAGTGACGGATTGTCAAGGCGCCCCCGCCTGCGGCGACGGCTACCGCGTCGTCGCCGTGTTACGGTCCGCTCACAGCCGGCCGCAGGAGGCGACCATGTACCGGCCCCACGCCTTTCCGGTGTCCGTCAAAGGCGTCTGCGTCCGCGACGGTCGAGTTCTGCTGCTCCGCAACGAGCGCGAGGAATGGGAGCTGCCCGGCGGCAAGCTCGAACTGGGCGAGGACCCGGCCGCCTGCGTCGGCCGTGAGATCAGCGAGGAGACCGGCTGGGCGGTGCGGGTCGGTCCGATCCTCGACTCTTGGCAGTACCACATCCGCGACGGCGTGGACGTGCTGATCGCGACCTACGGCTGCTTCGTCGACGACGACTCCCCTATCACCGTCAGCTCCGAACACAAGGAAGCCCGCCTGTTCACCGCCAACGAGATCCCGGGCCTGCCCATGCCCGAGCAGTACCGGCACTCGGTCCACGACTGGTTCGCCAGGCTGGAGGGCCTTGACCCCTGATCTTGGACACGGGGTTTATGCGGCTGGCGCCAGCGTAGTCGGCGTGGGTCGGGTGCTGTTCTCGTAGGTGATCGGGGATTGCTGTCCGAGTCGGGAGTGGCGGCGGACGGTGTTGTAGCGGTGGAGCCAGCGGAACGCGGTGAGTCGGGCTTCGCGTTCGTCGGTGAAGGCGCGGCGGCCTTGTAGGGTCTCGCGTTTGAAGGTGGCGTTGAACGACTCCGCGAGGGCGTTGTCGGCGCTGCTGCCGACCTTGCTCATCGATTGCCGGACCCCGGCCGCCGCGCAGGCGGCAGCGAATGCCTTCGATGTGTATTGGGCTCCGTGGTCGCTGTGGAAGATCGCTCCGTCGAGGCTGCCCCGGGTCCGCGCGGCGGCGGTGAGGGCGTCAACGACCAGGTCGGTGCGCATGTGGTCGGCGATCGCCCAGCCGGCGAGGCGCCGGGAGTGCAGGTCGATGACGGTGGCCAGGTAGAGGAACCCGTGATCGCCGACCGGCAGATAGGTGATGTCACCGACGTAGCGCTGGTTGATCGCTGCGGCGGTGAAGTCCCTTTTGATCAGGTCCGGGGCCTTGACCGCGGCCGGATCCGGGATGGTGGTCTGCACCCGCCGGCGTAGCCGCAGGCCGCGGATGCGGTAGCGGCGCATCACCCGCGCGACCTTCTTGGGGTTGACCAGCACGCCCTCGTCGTGCAGCTCGGCGGTGACCCTTGGCGCGCCGTAGGTGCCGTCATGCGCCGCCCGGACCGCCCGGATCCGGACCGCCAGAGCCGCGTCGGCCGCCTCTCGTGCGGCCCGGTCGGGTGCGGTGGCCTTCCAGTAGTAGAAGCTCGAACGGGCGACCCCGACGAGCTGGCACAACCGCTTCACGCCGTAGCGTGCCTGGTGATCAGCGACGAACTGGAAGCGGTTCACCAGCGCGTCTCCCCGGCGAAATACCGGGCTGCCTTACGCAGGATGTCCCGTTCTTCCTCCAGCTCACGGACCCGACGGCGCAACGCGGCGTTCTCTTCCTCGACCATGCCGGCCGGCTGCGTCCCCGCCGACGTCGCCGGGCGGGCAGCCTCGCCGCGCCTCTAGTCATCGAGCCGGACCCAGCTCCGCAGCGTCTCGCGGTTGACGCCCAGGTCATCGGCGATCTGCGCGATCGTCGCGCCCGGCCGGGACCGGTACAACGCCACCGCATCAGCCTTGAACTCGGCCGGATAGTGCTTGTTCACCATGGTGTTCCAGGACTCCTGATCTCCCAGGACCTCACGATCCCAGGTTCAAGTGTCCAAGATCAGGGGGCAACTCCCGGAGACACCGGTGAACGGATAGCCCTGCGCTGCCATGCCTGCGGCACCGTCGTCGACGAACCTGGTGGCGTGCCGTTGTGCCAAGCCTGCGCCGCGATCATGGGCAGCCCTCGGGAGCCTGCGCGCGCTGTCTCGAAACCCTGTGCCTTGCCACCATCGCTCGCCAAGCCGGCTACGGCGCCGCCGCCGTCAACGAGCTGTGGCCGCTGGTCGCCCGGCTCGAAGCCCGCGCCGCCGACGGGATCGCCGACAAGGACATGCTGCTCCTGATCGCCCGCGCACGCGCCGAACTCGGCGTCTCGCTCGGCTACGTCCTGCCGGAGGAGCGAGTAGCGTTCGCTGTTCGCTGGACCGGCCGGGCCCTGCGCGCCGCCGGACACCTCGACGACACCGACCTGCACGCCTACATCCTGCGCGTACACGGCAACGAACTGCGCAAGGCAGGCAGGGTCAACGCAGCCCTGGTCCGACTCGCCCACGCCGTCGCCATCGCCAGCACCGGCCAACGGCCACCGGCACTGGTCTAGCTCGCCCGCACCGCCCAAGACCCCGCCACCTTCAACGCCGCCCTCATCGACCTGCACGCTGGACGCCGAGCACGCCTCGGTGGCCCAGGTACTGCGCCGCCTTGAATGCCAAAAGGGGCCTCGGCTGAACACCGTCACGGAATCCCGGTGCGGTACTTCATCGCTCCGACCTTGCTGCCGAACATGAAGAGCAAGGCCGTGAAGATCTGAACCTGCTGATCGGCAGCCAGGGGTTCCATCATTGGCCGGATGTCCTCCTCATCCAGGTCGCCGGCGCTGCTTGTGCGCTGGTTGAAGATCGTCTTCGCTGTCTCGTGCTCTTCGTCGCTGTACCTCAAGGCATGCAGCTTGCGCAGGTCGAACTCCGGTGGAAGCGGGCGGCGGACCAACTCCATCGGATAGCGGGCCGACATGATCCTCATCGCGGTATTGACCACATGGACGACGATCAGCGGTCCCAGACGCAGGCTCCGGACCATCGCCAGCAACTCGTCGAGCGGGACAACATCCTCCTCGATGCTGATCGGCGTGTCGATGTCATTGTCCAGTCGCTCCATCGCCAGAGCGATGTTCTCAAGCACCTGACCCGGCTGCAGGATCAGCCGGTCACCGTCGCTGATGCTTGCTCGGTGGCGATAGGGGTCCAGCATCTCCCGGACAACCTGCTGATCATCATCGGGCTCCGACCCCGACTTGCCGAACCACTTCATGCGTCACCTCGCTCCTCGTGGTCATCTGATCACGGAGGGAAATATTGTATCGAACCCCACCGATTCTCGGCGAGATCAACTTGGCGCTGCGCATGATGATGCGCTTGAACCCACTAACGGGGTTCTCGACTTCAAGGTCGGCCAGTCCCGCTGAACTGCAGACAGCGTGCAGCGGATCGCCACCGGCGCGGCCGGTGGCCGGAGCAGGCCCCCAGTAGCCCCCAACTTCTCGGTCGCGATCCCCGCGAATCGACTTCAGGCGGTGGCGTACAGGGTGGTGATGCCGTCCGGAGTCGGCCCGGGCAACCAGCGCAGGCCGGTGACGTTGTCTTTGAACTCGACGACCTTGTCGGCCCAGACGAGGGCCTCGGTATCGGTTCCCACGTTCACTCCATCACCGCGGGACAGTGCCCGGACCAACCGCCACCCGTCCGGGTAACGGTGCAGCATGAACTGCTCGCCGCTGAGGAAATCCATAGTGGCCCAGCCGCTGTCCGGCGGCCCGTGTAGAGGATGGGCTTCCCAGCCGATCGTGGTGTCGCCGACCCATGGGCTCGCCCATTGGCGGGCCTGCTCGCCGGTCAGCCGGTCGGCGGTACGGGCCAGCAAAGTGCCGACGAACACATGCTGGGCACCATAGCGCAGCACATAGGTGATGCGCGGCGCGGCCGGAGCCGACATCTCCAGATCGCCCCCCGAGGAAAGTGACCGTCATTTATCCGCACGGTCAGCATGGCAGAGGAATATGACAGAACCTAGCGAGGTGAACGTCGCGCTCGGACAAGTCGCGATAGGAGCTAACCGGCGCCGAGCCGTGCCTTGTCAACACCGCCCGCCCGCCCCACCTCACACCGACACACAACCACTGCCGCGGTCTGGCGGAGTCCTCAGGTTGAAACCAGCTCGGGCTGTTCGGCTGGTGACAGTAAACATCGATACACGGAATCCGCTCGCTTGGGCGGTGTCTCAGGGCGAAGGGAATGCGGTGTTGTTTTAGTCGATTCATTCCGCGGCCCATGATCCACAACCGCACGCCGCGCACCTGCACAAGTCCGCATACCGGCTGCCACCCAGAAACCCGCTACGGCCGGGTCAAACGCCGACGTATACGTCCGCGACCAGGGACAACCGGCCGGACGGTGCGCAGTTGTGGGCCGTATCCCGCCATCGAGATCAACCTGCGCCTCGACCGGTATTCGCCCAGCTCAGGGCCTGTTCCTCGGTGCGCCTGGGGGCGCGTTTCGGGTCTGAAGGTCCTGTCGAGGTGGGGCTCGAACCTGCGCTCGATCCACCGACCAGGATCTATTAGCACCGGGTTCACGGTTGCCGCCGGTTCGCCGCCGAACCTCAGCTGCCCGCGAACGATTTACGTGCACGGATCCGCTGGGAGTTTCAGCCCTGACCGAGACCGAGTGCGACCAGGTCAACGCACCGCTGCCCCACCGCTATACGGCCACTGGCCTGCCGTTCCAGATCGGCGCCAGCCACCCCGAGTGGAATCGGATGTGAACGGATTTGCCAAGTCCGGCCGCTGGCGCCGTCCGGGCGGCGGCACCCGGCTTGGCTGTGTTCGCCGCCGGGCTCGGCCGGGCGCCGGGTTCGGTTCGGTGCGCGCCACCTCAATCCAAATGATGGCCTGTCTGGACCGGCTGAAGCGCTCCGCTGGACCAACAGATCGTTGCTGACCTCGCCGCGGCGGCTGGACGCAGGAAGGGGCCGGCCGATTCTTCGCGACCCCGTGGCACCGCTTGACCCACGCCGGGCTCTGAGGGTCAACGAGGGGTTCTGGCCACTACAGTGCATCCGGGTCAGAACGGACGGAGGCGGCGTGGTCACTGCGGCTTGGTTGAGGCGCCTCGGTGAGGATGGATTGGCGGACCTGCTGCGGCGGCGGCCGGAGGGGTTGGCGGTGCCGCCGCCGGTGTCGTTGGGTGAGCTGGCTGAACGGTTGGCGACGCCGGCTGCGACGATCGCTGCTGTGCGCCGGTTGGACCGTCCGACCTTGCAGGTGGCTGAGGCGTTGGCGGCACTCGGCGGCCGGGCTGAGCGGGCGGTCTTGGACCGGCTGCTCGGCGCCACCACGGACAGCGGACGAGCAAACGTGACGCGTGCGCTGGAAACGCTTCGGGCCAACGCGCTCGTGCTCGATGACGGCGCACAGCAGCTCGTTGCCACCGCCGCAGCGGCTTGGACGCGTCCGCTTGGCCTCGGCGACCCGGTCGCGACGGGCCTAGTATACCTCACCGCCGATAAGCTCCGCAGCATGGCCCGCCATTTGGGTGTCAGCCAGGCTGGTCGCAAGGCCGACATTCTCGGTCACGTGCTCGCCCACCTCCGTGACAGCGAACGGATACGCACCCTCGTCGCTGGGGCTCCGCCCGACGTTCGCGACCTGTTGGAGAAAGCCGCAGCCGGCGATGAGATCGAGTCGGATCCGTTCTACTACAGCTCGTACGGCGGCCGACCGCGAACACCACAAGCCTGGGCGATCGAGCGCGGCCTGCTGGCCCGGACCGCTCAGTCGGGCGGCGAGCTGAGCATGCCTGCCGAGGTCGCGCTGGCGGTACGGGGTTCGGGGTACGCGGCACCGTTCGACGCCGTACCGCCATCCGTCGTGCGGTCGGCGGCTGATCCCACGACGACGGAGCGCGCCGCGGCGGCCTCTGGCGCCGCGATGGTCCGGCTGGTCGCTAATCTTCTGGAGGCGGCGGGCAAAAAGCCGGTGCCCACGCTTCGCACCGGCGGGATCGGCTTGCGAGAGCTGAAGCGGTTGACGAAGGTGCTCGGCTGCGCCGAGCCTGACCTGCGGTTGGGGCTGTCGGTCGCCGCGCACGCCGGGTTGCTGTCGCTGCGGGGCGGGCAGGCGGCACCGACCGCCGACTACGACGGATGGCGAGGGCGAGAGCCGGCCAGCCAGCTCTCCACGCTGCTGACTGCGTGGTGGCGATCGCCGTCCGCGCCGCTGGTTGTCTCTGGCGCCGTCACATCTGACGAGGTTCGTGCCGGCATCGTCGAACTACGTGCCGCCGTCATCGCCGCCGCCGCGGAGCCGGAAGCCACCACCATTGACAACCCTCAAGCCCTGGCCGACCTGGTCATCTGGCGGCAACCGCTCGCGTTCGGCGATCCCGGTACCGCGGCAGACCAGGCCGTCGCCTGCTGGCGGGAAGCCGCTCTGCTGGGCGTGACCGGCGCGGGCGCCGTCACCGCGGCCGGCCATGCGCTGCTCGGCGGTGCGGACGACCTGACCGCTGTACTCGGCGACATCGGCACCACCCAGCACCACGCCCGGCTACAGGCCGACCTCACCGCGGTCGTCTCCGGCAGCCCGGACGCCGCCTTGAGCGCGCTGCTCGACGTGGCCGCCGATCCCGAAACCCGCGGGGTCGCGCGGATGTGGCGGTTCAGCCCGGCCACCGTACGGCGGGCACTCGATGCCGGACACACCGCCAGCAGCCTGCTCGACGCGCTCGCCGACATCTCGGTGGGCGAGCTGCCGCAACCGCTGCGCTACCTGGTCGCCGACGGCGCCCGCCAACACGGCACCGTGCGGGCCAGCGCCGTAGCCTGCTGCCTACGCAGTGAAGACACCGCTCTGCTGAACGAGATCGTCGCGGACCGCCGGCTGCGTGCCCTCGGGCTGCGGCTGCTCGTCCCGACAGTGCTCGCCGCCGATGCCCCGCTACAGGATGTCCTCACCGCGCTCCGCAACGCCGGCTACGCACCGGTTGCCGAAGCCGCCGACGGCACCCCGATCGTGGAACGGGCGATCGACCACCGCGCATCCGCCGACCCGCCCCGCCAAGCACGCGCCAACACCCCCGCAGAAAGCCGGACAGCCAGACCGCGCCAAGCAGCCACCCGCCCTGAGCCTGCCGACCTGGCCCGGCAGCTGCTCGCCGCGCCCGACGAGACACTGATACCGCTCACACCGTCGCTGGAAGCGGTACGCCTGTGCGCGACCCGCCTCACGACGAGCGAAGCGCGAATCCTGGCCCACGCGATCGACCACCGCCAACCAGTGACGATCAGCTACGTCAACCGGGACGGCAACCCCAGCAGGCGCACCATCGACATCATCGAGCTCACCGACGGCTCCCTATTGGCATGGTGCCGCCTCCGCGACGGCGAACGCTGGTTCAACCTCAAACGAATCACCGCCGTCGAACCCGCCAACCCCCCATAATCGAACGGGCACCAGGCCGGGCGGAGCGATGGGCCGGCAACTCAGCGTCGGATCCTGCCGACCCGAACGGCCATCGCCACGAAACCAGTCGAAGGGGTCCTGTCGGTCATGCCACCACCCGACTCCGAGCATGCGATGATCGCGAGCCGCCTGTTCGCGTGCCTCATCAGGCGGGTGGCCGGCAGAACAGGTGCTCCAGGCGGTAGGCGTCAGAATCCCGGGACCGGATGGCGACGGCGGCCGGATTCCCGACATCAGCGTCTGGAGGAAACCGCCCCTTGAAGCGTCTGGTCCGCGGTGATGGACCTGGCGCTCGCGGTCCAGAAACCTGGCCGTCGGACCACGTCGGCTAAGCGCCGTTACCGGCGCGGTGCATCACCGCAACCCGCGATCCGGCCACCGCTGGCAGCAGCGGGTCACCCGCAGCCCCCACAACCGATTTCGCATTCTGCCCCGTCCGGGTCACCCAATGATTTGACCTCGCTCCGCCGTTCTTCGGTCCGGAACCAGTTCGACGCGCGCCACTGAGACGGACAGCAGAACTCCGCTTATCGGCAGTTCGGGAAACCGGCCGGGCTGAACCCCAGCCACGCAATGTGACGGCAACTGCCAACAGGTAGCGCACCCCGATCGGCGGCAAATGCACGCACCGCCCAGTTGTCATTCGACGTGCGCGGCGGTCTGGGGCGATGCTTGCTTCGTCCGCTTATTGACGGTTGGTGTCATTGTCGGCGAGCGGGATGGGCCACCTAGGACGGTGGTAGGATAAAAGTATGACCGTAAAGCTCAGTATCAGCGTCCCCGACGATGTCGCTGCATACCTGCAGAGCCAGGGGAACGCCTCCGCCGCGGTTGTCGATGCCGTGCGCCGCGTCCAGCCGGAGGCCCGTCGCGCCCGACAGCGTGAAGCGGCTCAAACATACGGAGCCTACCTGCGCGAGCGTTCCGCTGCGGACCGCGCCGAGGAGCGGGCACTGATCGAGCAGAGCAACGACATCGCCCTCCGCGACGCGCAGTGGTGAGGCGCGGGCAGGTCTACACGCTGCTGCGCGGCGGTAGTCAGCATCGCGTCCTGGTGATCAGCAACGACGAGTACAACGACGTGGAGGAACTCGCCGTCTGGGCGTTGGCCATCGTGCGCGACGTGCCGCACGCCAACCATCTCACCGTGCGCCTGGCCGCTGGTGATCCACTTTCCGGCGCGTACGTCCGCATTCACAGTGTCGTACAGATCCTGGACCGCACCGCCTTGCGTGAAGACCACGGATTCGTCTCCTACGCCACGATGAACGCCGTTGAGGCCGCGCTCCGCGAATTCTTGGAACTTCCGTAAAGAGGCGAGCACCAGGTTCGGGCTCGTCGGCAGAAGCGGAGGCGGTGTTTGACATTCTGGAACCCATCATGATCCACACCCCACCCTGCCGCGTGCACAGGTCCTCCACACCAGCTGCCCCACCCAGCAACCCTGCGGCCTGATCAGTCGCCGACGTAGACGTCCGCGACCAGGGACAACTGCCTGGACGATGCGCAGTTGTGGGCTGTATCCCGCCTTCGAGATCAACCTGCGCCTCCACGGGTATCCGCCCAGCTCAGGACCTATGCCTCGGCGCGTCTGGGGGCGCGTTTCGGGTCGTGAAGCCGCGTCTAGGTGGGGCATGAACCTGCGCTCGATCCACTCACCAGGATCTGTTAGCGCGGGCTGCGTTTGCGGACGCGCCTGGCTCGAGGAGCGTAGTTCGAACGTGCGCGCCGCGCTTCCATCGCCCGAACTGAAGTCGTGTCGATGGCGACGGCGCTGCGATTGCCGCAGCACCTCGATGTCGGTGGTGTCGGCGGTAACCACGTGCGGCAGGTGTCCGGCGAAGCTCTGGATCACCTTCGGACGATGGTCACAGCCAGTACCTCGGTGCCCTGCCGGTGCAGTACCAGGGCGAGCGCGCCGCCAAAGCGACCGAGGCCGGCCACCACCACTAATCTCTGCCGTGCTTTCAGTCAACGATCGTCTTTCCTCGGGAAGACCGGCGGGGTCCTCACGCAGCGCGAGCGCCGAGGCGAGAGTCAGCTAGAAGCAGCGCTCCCTCCGGTGGCAGGTCAGCGGTGATACCCGTGGACAGGCCCGCGGTGCCGAAGGCAGAGACCGCCTCAAACAGAATCCTGTCAAACTGAACCCGGTCCAAACCATCGAATGAAGGTGGAGACCGTATCCCACGAAGGGCGGTGGCGTCCCTGCTTCGATCTACTTCTGGGCCCTCCATCGGTCGATCAGGGCCGGAAGCTCTCGCCACAGGTAGTCGTAGAAGTCCCGCATCTCCGCGAGACGGCGACCAGCCGGACTGTCCTCGCCGGTGGACGCGATGCCTTGCTCGGCAGCTTCTCGCATCACCTTGACCAGTTGGTTCTGCTCCGACATCAGGGTGGCCCAGGCTCCTTCGCGGAAGCGGAAGTGTTCCCGGCGGCTGCCGGGTGCGGGCACCTTCTCGATCAGCCCGACCGTGGTGAGTGACTTCAACGCCGTCGAGACGCTGCCCGAGCTGATCGTGAGCGATTCCGCGATCTCGCCCGCCGTCAGCGTGTCCCGCTCAGTGAAGAGCAGCGCCGACAGCACCCGTGCGGTCATGCGTTGCATCCCTCCCTGGGTCAGGGTCAAGGCAAGGCGCTCCCCCGGATCGCTCAACGCCGACACATCGGTCCTCCCGTCGCCATTGACGAAATCTTAACAGCTCTGAATCTTCAGAGATCTTTGAAAACTCGATACTGTGTACGTCATGGAAGAAGTGATTCAGCTGGAGAAGTTGACCAAGACGTACGGGACCCGCCGAGGGCTGTTGGAACTGGACCTCGCGGTCGCCAACGGCGAGGTGTTCGGCTACCTGGGCCCGAACGGCGCCGGGAAGTCCACCACGATCCGACTGCTCCTGGATCACATCCGTCCCACCAGCGGCCGGGCCCGGCTGTTCGGCCGCGATCCCCGCGAGGACGCCGTCGAGCTCCACCGCCGGATCGGCTACCTCGCAGGCGATTTCGTCGTCAACCCCCGTCAGCGGGTCGGCGAGTGTCTGACCTTCCTGGCCGACCTGCGCGGCGGCGTACCCCGAGCGCGAATCGAGGAACTCGCCGCCCGCCTCGATCTCGACCTGGCCGCCCGGATCAAGGCGCTGTCCAAGGGCAACCGGCAGAAGGTCGGCCTGGTCCAAGCGTTCATGCACCGGCCCGACCTGCTGATCCTGGACGAGCCGACATCCGGGCTCGACCCGCTCGTCCAACAGACCTTCCTCGACCTCGTCCGCGAGGCCAAGGCGGCCGGGCAGACGGTCTTCATGTCCTCGCACATCATGACCGAGGTCGAAGCGGTCGCCGATCGCGTCGGAATCATCCGCGAGGGCCGGCTCGTCGCCCTCGACACCGTCGCCCGGCTCCGCGACCACGCCCGACACCGGTTCGAAATCACCTTCACCGGCCCGATCGACCAGGCCGCCCTCGCCGCGCTTCCCGGCATCTCGGACCTGACCATCAACGGCCCGACCGCCGGTTTCGCCCTGGCGACCGACCCGAACGAGCTGATCACCGTCCTCGCCCGACACCAGGTCGCCAGCCTCCGCGCCAGTGAACCCGACCTCGAAGAACTGTTCTTCGCCTACTACCGGACCACCGAGGCCGCCAAGGAGACCGCCCGTGCCTGACATCCTGACCAAGACCCTTTGGGACTCCCGCCGCAGCCTCGCCGGCTTCGCCGTCGGCACCGCCCTGGTCGGCGCCATGTACGCCGGCTTCTACCCGCAGGTCGCCGACGGGGCGATGGGCGAGGCGGTCGACGGCTTCTCCCCGGCCCTGCGCGAAGCCCTCAACATGGAGGACATCGCCAGCGCCGCCGGCTACCTGGGCTCCAGCGTTTACGGCATCATCGTGCCGCTGATCGCCGTCATCTACGGCATCGCCACCGGCACCCGCGCGATCGCCGGCGACGAGGAAGCCGGCTACCTCGACCTCCTCCTCGCCCATCCGGTCGGCAGAACACGACTCCTGCTGCACCGCTGCGCCGCCCTCGCGATCGGGGCCTTCGGCCTCGCCGCCCTCCTCCTGCTCGCCATGCTCGCCGTCCGTCCCAGCGCCCAACTCGACACGGTCAGCATCGGCCAGTTCGCCGCCCAGTCCGTGGCGCTGGCGTTGCTCTGCACCGTTTTCGGCGCCATCGCCATCGCCATCGGCGCCGCCACCGGCAGCCGCGCCGCCGCACTCGCCGGCAGCGCCGCCATCGGCGTCCTCGCCTACGCCACCAACACCTTCGCCAGCCAGATCGGCGCCGACGGCCTCCGCTACATCTCCCCGTTCCACTACTACATCGGTAACGAACCCCTCCGTAACGGCTTCCAATGGGCCGACCTCGGCATCCTCACCGCAGCGGTCGGTGTGCTCGTCCTCATCGCCACCGCCGCCTTCCGCCGCCGCGACCTGACCAGCTGAGCGCACACGACGAAACACGCACGAGTACGCGGCATTGCTGGCCGCGGCGGGCTGCGTCACCGCGCGGGAGACCCACCGGTCACCCAGATCGACGCCCGCCTGCGGGCGTACCGGATCACGCGGTCGTCAGCCCTGACCGACGTCGACCGCGCGCTGGAGCTGATGGCGCGGGCGGTGGCCACCGGTCCGCCGGGTACGCGCTGCTGGTCGCCGAGAGGCCGGCCTAGCGGGCACCGACGCCCAAGGACGCCAGCGCGCGTTCGTCCTCGTCCCCACCTGACAGCGGCCGGGCGCGACCGCGAGCAGGCGTAACGGATTGGTAAGGGTTCGTCATTCGGCGCCATGGTTAGCTGATCCCGCCGCGTCCACAAACAGAGCGGGGGTCGTCCATGTCGCGGATTGGTTACGCCTTATCGGTTGCCTGTGTGGCCTTGGCGCTGGCGGGCTGCGGCGCTGACATGGCGTCCGGACCCGCCGTCAGCGACCGGACCACCGGGCCGTCGATCCAACCGCCAGCATCGACCGTGCCCGTGGCAACGCCGACCACGACCGCCGGACCGGTGCCGCAGACGTTGACCTTCACCACGCGGACGGTGGACGGCAAACAGTTCGACGCCGCCACCCTGGCCGGAAAACCGGTCGTGCTGTGGTTCTGGGCGGCCTGGTGCCCGCGCTGCCGCGCTGCCGCCGACGACGTGGCCGGCATCGACAAGGACTTCACCGACCGAGTCCACGTCGTCGGCGTGGCCGGGCTCAACAGCGGCTAGGACGCGATGCGCCAGTTCGTCACCGACCGGGGCATCGGCGGGTTCGTCAACCTCGCCGACGACGACGGCCAGGTCTGGCAGCGGTTCGGCGTCACCACCCAGGAGTACTATGTGCTCCTGGACACCGCGGGCAGCGTGGTCCACAAGGGACCGCTGACCCCGGACGAGCTACGCGAGCGGGTCACCGCCCTGGCCGGCTGAGCGACCGTGCTCGACGCACCCTACGCCCTCGCGTTGGCCGCCGGGCTGCTCGCCGCGGTCAACCCGTGCGGCTTCGCGCTGCTGCCCGCGTACCTGTCCTTCCTCGTCCTCGACAAAGACAGCGCCACCCACGGTGGCGGCCACGCACGAGCGGTCGGCCGCGCCCTGACACTGACCGCGGCGATGACGGTCGGGTTCGTCGCGGTGTTCGGTACGTTCGGGCTGCTCGCCGCGCCCGCCGCCGACGCGGCCGCCCGGCACTTGCCGTGGGTGAGCATCGCCATCGGGTTGATCCTGGCCGCCGCCGGCGCTTGGCTGCTGGCCGGCCGGCAACTGCCCACGCTCGGCATCAAGATCGGCACCGGTCCCCAGGTGACCCGCCGGTTCGGATCCATGGCACTGTTCGGCGCCTCCTACGCGATCGCTTCGCTGGGCTGCACCGTCGGCCCGTTCCTGGCGGTCGTGGTCGCCGGCTTCCGCACCGACTCCATCACCGCCGGGATCGGCCTGTTCCTCGCCTACGCCGCCGGGATGGCACTCGTCGTCGGCGCGGTCGCCCTCGCCGTCGCCCTCGCCCGAGTGTCGCTGGTCCGCGGGCTGCGCCGCGCCGCCCCACTGATCAGCCGCGCCGCCGGTGCATTGCTGCTGATCGCCGGCGCGTATGTGGCCTGGTACGGCTGGTACGAGATCCGGGTCTTCCGCGACGGCGACACCACCGACCCCATCATCGACACCGCCGCCGACCTGCAATCCACCGCCGCAAGCTGGCTGGACAGCATCGGACCGGCAACCGTCGGGGTCGCCGTCGCGGTCCTGCTCGCCGCCACCGCGGCGGTGGAGGTAGTTCGCCGAACCCGGCGCTAACCCCCGCGCTGAGCTGTCGAGATCGTTCGCGAGCACGGCCCCGGCGGCGAGGAAGCCAAGACGGCATCGTGCTTGAGTTGAGGTAGCCGCGACGTCACGCGTGCCCATGCGCAGGACGCGGCAGAATCGGACGTGACGTCGCTTGTGGACCATCGATCCTCGGATGAGGCCAGGCGAGAGCCAGTCGACAGCTCCGCCCTCGGAATGGGCATCCCGAACAGATTCCGCTGTCCCGGCACCTCGCCCACGCGGTGCCCATCTCCTCGGTGACACCGCGTCGCGCCTAATAACGGCAGATCAGGATGGGGCCGGTTCCGGCGGGAGCTGCAATGCCGATCTCGTTACGTGGCCATCCGCCCGCGCGTGCGCCCTCACGCGGTCCGGTGAAGGTCCTGGAGCAGCGAGTCGAGCACCCGTTCTTCCATGACGGCTCGTCCGCTGTCGCGCATCGCGGCAGCCAGGAGCGGATCCCACGGCGTGTCCGCGGACGCCCCGGTCAACGGCACACCATGCGGTGCGCCGATGGCATAGTCGGCTGCTGACATTCGCCACGGCGCGGCGTCGGGATAACGGGCGAGAGCCGCGGCGGTGATCCGTACACCGGTCCAGTCGAAGTCGTTGTGCCAGTGGATTCGGGTTCCGGGTCGGGCCGCGCGGAGAAGGGTGTGCACCGCGACCGACGGCACGCCCTCCGTACACACGAGCGGGCGGGTCGGCGCTGCCGCGGCGGCTCGCAGGACGGCGGGGTTCTCACAGACGAAGATGTCGGTGTGGTCGAGTGCCAGCGGGGCGAGACGTAACTGGTTGAGGGTGAGGCGGAACGGCACGCCCGCGGTCGCCGCAGCGGTGAGCCAGTCGCCGACGATCCCTCCGGTGGCACGCAGCCCTAGGACGAGCACCTGGCTGGCCAGGTCGTCGGGCACGACGCCGGCCAGTTCCCACAGCCCTCGTTCGTGTTCGGCGCCGGCCGGGGTTGCGACACCGTGCCAGGCCCCGAGAGCGCGCAGCACCAGGCCGGGCACGAAACCGGCGGCGAGCGCCTTGGTGTTGCCGAGTACGCGTTCGGCGAACGCGGGCATCGGCTCCTCGGGCGCGGGGAGCGCGTCGAGGACCGCGAACACGTGCTGGTACGGCAAGCCAGCACGGACGATCCGGGTGAGTGTGCCGTCTCGACGCAGCGCTTCCAGCCAGTCGGCGAACCACTGTTCGCCCGCGTGTCGCGAGCCGGCGGCGAACGCGAGGACGGTGTCACGGCCCGACGACTCCGCTTCGCGCTCGTGTGGGCGGTCGCGCAGTGGACCGAGCGTCGCGGCGAGGCCGGCGCCGTGCACGGCTCGCAGGTGCTCGTCGAGTTCGGCGAGGCGCACCGTGAGCCGCCCGACGCTGGCGGGGCGGTGCACTCCCGTGATGCCGATGACGGTGAGCCGTTCGGCGTCCGACGGCGCGGACAGGGAGACCGCCCCGTCGAGCCGCCCGCCGGTGCGTTCCAGACTGCGCCGGGCTGCGGCCAGCAGTCGCCGCCAGGCCGGGTGGGTGACGAGGTCAGCCATCGGCGAGAGCTGGGGCGCGCCGCGTCTCGGGGGAGCCGAGCGCGCGGGCCAGCGTCCCGTCGAAGTCGGCGATATTGACGGAGCCGTCCCACACGAGCAGGACGGTGGAGACAGTGTGGTCGACGGCCGAATGGGACAGGTCGTAGTGGGCGGCGCCCGTGACGGACGGATGGGTCGCCCACAGGTCGTATCCGGTCATGAACAGATCCAGGTCGAATTGTTTGGCGAGCGACATGAGCTCGCCGCGCCCGTTGTCGTCGACGCCCGCGAACGCCTCGTCGAGGCCGAGTAGCCGGGGCGCGTCCGGCCGGGCCGAGCCGAAGAGGGCGTTCGCGGCCGCGAACAGTGGCAGGTGCAGTGACACGGACTGCTCCCCGCCCGAAAGTTGGCTGTGCCGGGCCCGCGTCAGGGGTTCGGTCGTGCCACCGGGCCGGTGAAGAGCGAACGCGAACAC
The DNA here is from genome assembly GCF_016862555.1 of Asanoa siamensis. GTDB lineage: Bacteria > Actinomycetota > Actinomycetes > Mycobacteriales > Micromonosporaceae > Asanoa > Asanoa siamensis. Next base: position 51,957 of record NZ_BONE01000051.1, read on the forward strand.
TCGCCACTGACGGTAGTCGAGCACGTCGGCGAGGAGCTCCCGGTACGGCTTGTCCGGAGAAACGGAGCGGGCGACCTTGATGCGCTGGGCGAAATGCCGCCGCATCGTGGTGAGTTGAGCGGGACCGAGGCGGGCCGGGTCGCGTTCCAACAGTTTGCAGACCTCACGCTGCTCGGTGTCGAGATCGTCGGCGAGCCGCCAGCCGACACCGACGGTGAGACCCGACGACATCCGCCGGGCGCGCATCTGCTCGTCCATCGCATCGACCAGGTCCCGTGCCTCGATGGTGCGGTGGTGGATCTGCCGGGCGAGTTGTCCGAGCAGTGCGTCCTCGAAGACCCGCTGCTCGGCGTCGGTGAGGAGTTGTTCCTGGTCCCGTCGCTCCCGGGCGACGCGTTCGGCGAAATGCGCCACCGGCGCGAGCCCCTGCTCGTCGGCGACGCGGACGACGATCACGCCCTCGTCGGTGTCCCATTCGGGTCGGTGGTCGAGGCCGGCGGCGGGCAACTGCGCCTGCAGCTCGCCGAGCGCGGTGGTCAGCCGGGTGGTGCTCTGCTTGAGCGACGTCTCGGTGGGCGTGAGGTCCCGGGTGGCGGCGAGAATCGCCTCGTGCAACTCGACGACGGCGTCGTCGAGCGCGTCGCCCGGCCACCGCAGATGTGTCGGAGCGCGCATCAACGTCAGCAGATCAGCGTGCGCGTACGGGCGGAGCCGCTGGGCCTCCCGCCGGACCTCGACCAGCGCGGCCTCCACGGCCCGCGTGCCGAGCTCGAGCCGGGCGACGACGGCCGCGCGGTCCTGCAAAGCGACGCTGTGGACACTGCGGGCGGAATCCAGGGCCGCCTCGGCGTCTTCGATCGCCGCGGTGGTGGAGGCGACGTCGTCGAGCACCTGTTGCGCCTCGGCGCCGATCGCCGCCCGCAGCGTGCCGAGTTCCTCGGCCTTCTCCTGGTGTCTCATCCGCGCGGACTCTGCCTCGGCCTGGGCCGAGTCGAGCCGCTCCATCGCCTCGGTATGCCGATCGCCGGCCTGGTCGGCGGCGCTGGCCGCCGCGGCCGCGGCGCGGTGGCCGGCCTCCAGCCGGACGCCGAGACGGTCGAACCGGTCAACAGCCTCCTCGGTGGCGTCAAGACGGTCGACCGGCAGGTTGCGGTCGGCAGCCGCCTTACTCAGCGCGAGGGCGGCGGCGGACTGCTCGGCGACAGCGAGATCGAGGCGACCGGCCGCCGTGGCGGCGGCCTCCTCCCGCACGCGTAGGGCTGCCACCGCCCGTTCGAGGTCGCGCCGCGCGGCATGTGTTCCCGTCAGTGGCGGCAACGCCGCCGCCGCACTCTGAACCTGCGCCAGCACGTCGACGACGGCGCGACGTTCGGCGTCGAGCGTGGTGCGGACGCCGTCGAGCTCGGCGATGCGCCGGTCACAATCGGCGATGCGGGCGGCCCGGCGAGCGGCCCTGGCAGTGGCCCCGATGTATTCGCACCGATCTTTGGCGAACCGTCCGACACCGGCCCCCTGCCCCCATCGGCCCGACGCGGCCACTCCGTCCCACCCGTCGAGCGCGATCGACCGCAGCACCTCGACGATGCGGTCCGCGGAGACGCTCTCCTGAACCTCCGGCACCAGGACGTCGGCGAGGCTCGGTCCCGCGACCGGTGACCCCGCCCGCAGGTACGCGTCCCGCACCCCGCCGTCGAGGGCCGCGGACGTCTCCTCGGCGGACGGATGAAGCCAGGCGTCGAGCAGCCCCGCCGCGTGCAGCGCGGCCTCTATGCCGGCCGCGTCGGGCTCGGCCACGTCATCGGCGAAACGCACGAGCTGCCACAGCGGCGCCCCCGCCCGTGCCGACCGTTCCGCCGGGCGCGTAGGCGACGGCGGCGGCGCGTCGTCGCGCTCGGCGGCGATCTCGTCGCGCTCCGAGATGATCGCGGCACGTTCGCCGTCAAGGGTGGCCAGGCGCGCGTCGAGCGCCGCGATCACCTCGCGGCGCGCGGCCACGGGGGCGGCGACGGCGTCGCTGTAGGACTCGCGAAGCGACGCCGCGTCGACGGACGCCACGAGGAGGTCGACCACGTCGGGTACGGCGAGTTCGGTCAGCATGCCGGCATGGTCGGCCGCCCATCGGTGGACGCCGTCGACCACCTCCTGCCGCGCGACCCGTACCCCATTCTCGGCCGTGACGTGTGCGGCCGCCGCGGCGTCGAGCGCGTCGCGCGCGGACCGGTCGGCGTCAGCCGCGGCGGCGCGTTCCCGCCCGGACTGATCGAGCCGGTCGGCATGCTGCCGGACCGTCCTGACGTCGGCGCGCCGCCCGGCGGCCCGCGCCGAGACCCGCGTGGCGAGCCCGCCTGGATCGCCGTCGCCGTCCTCCCACACGATGCCAGCGGCGTCCGCGTCAGCCCCCAGCTCGGTGGCCAGCCGGCCGGTCAGCGCCCGCGCGTCCCGCATCGCGACCAGGGCGCGCTCCCACTCGTCCCGGCGGCGGGCTGTCGAGCTGACCTCGCCGGCCGCGGCGAGGTCGGCCCGTCGCTCGGCCGCCGCCAGGTCGTCGACGTGCCGTTCCAGGTCAGCGAGCTGCTCGTGCGACCGGTATGCTGCCGAGCTCCTCAACGCGTCCAGGTGGGCGCGCAGGCGGCCCGGTTCGCCGGCCACCGCCCGCAGCCGCTCGTCGGCCGCGCGGACCGCCTCCTCGGCGGTGGTGGCGGCCGACCGCGTGGCGTTCAGCTCGGCCCGCCGGGCGTCGGCGTCCGCGCGCCGGGCGGTCAGCGCGTCAGCGGCGGCCCGCGCGTGGGTGCGCAGGTAGGTGGCGTACACGCCGAGGAAGGCGGCGGTGGCGCGGTCCGCCTCGATCAACCCTTCGAGGGTACGGGCGACGGCTTCCATGTCATCGAAGGAGCGCGCGGCTTCCACCAGCAGGTGGTCGTCGAGCGGGCGGAGCCCCCGTTGCAGGGTACGGGACAACTCCACCGGGTTGAGGTCCTTCGCGAGCTGGGGCTTGCGCAACGTCAGGACCAGATCCAGCAGCTGCTCGTAGCGGGCCGGGCCCAACCCGAACAGTGTCGCGTCGACCAGATGGCGGTATTCCTCAGCCGAGTCACGGACGGCTTCCGGCCCCAGAGACTCGATCAGATCTTTGCGGGTCAACGGCCGGTCATCGACGTCGAGCAGGGACAGGTCGACGCCGATGCGGCCGTCGGTGACGAAGTGCCAGCGGGTGACGCGGTCGTTGTGGCGGTGCGCCCGCAGGCCGATGCCGATCGTCACGTGCCGGGAGCCGTCGCCGAACTCCATCCACACGTACGCGTGGGCCGACTCCTGGCCCCGGTAGAGGAGGTTGGACTTCATGGTGCGGTCCTCGCCCGCGAACGGGTTCAAGCGACGTGGCTCGATGCGCCCGTCGAGCACGAAGGGGAACAGCACCTCGAGCGCCTTGGTCTTGCCGGAACCGTTCGGGCCGCGTAGCACGAGCCAGCCGTCGACGAACAGGAACTCCTCGTCGCGGTAGTCCCAGAGGTTGATCACCCCGGCGCGGGTCGGCGAAAATCGTGACACGTCAATCCTAGAAGAGGGCGCGTTGGCGGACGTGGGCGACGGTGTTGCGGTAGCGGCCGGTCAAGGGCAGCACGAGCACCCCGCCTGGCACGGGCGTCACCGCGCCGAACCGCGCCAGCAGCGCGACCGCCTCGGTGCGCAGTCGGTCGGGTTCGGCATGCCAGGCGGCGCCGAACGCCGACCCGTACCGGTCGAGTATGTCGACGACCGTCTCGGTCAGGAAGCTGTCCGTGATGAACGGGTGGCGGGCGACGTCGTCGGACTCATGCCCCCGCCCGTGCTCCGGCGACGTGGCCGGGGGGTCGCCGTCCATCCGGACCGGAGCCGGGAGCCCGGCGTCGACCTGGCCCGCCAGCGCGGCCTGGCCGGCCGCGCGGTCGGGAGCGGCCATCCGGCGTACCCGGCGGCGGTCGGGGTCGATGGCACGGTCGGCCATCGCCGTCGCGAGCAGCACCGCGGCCTGCGCCACGGAACCGGTGCCCGGGAACTGCTCCACCGACAGCCTGGACGTGTCGACCAGCAGCACACCTTCGGCCCGGCGTTCGACCCGCAGCCCGGTGAGCCGGTGGATGTCGGCCGGGAGCGCTGGCCCACGTAGGTGGTTCACCACGTCTGGCGGCACGTCGGCGTAATAGACGACCGGGGAGTCAACGACGGCCCGACGCGCGGCCTGCGCGGCGGCCCGACGCTCGGCGTTGCCGCTGTCGCTCATCGACCGCTCGAGCAGTTCTGTGACCGAGCCGAGGTGTTGCAGCACCCGGGCCGGCCGGAATAACGCGAGCGTGACGTCGCGGGCGATGTCGTACAGCGCCTCACCCACTCCAGGGTCGCCCGCCCAGGACGCGGTCGAGCCGTCGGTGAGCCGCAGCGCTCCCCGCTCTTCCAGCCAGCCGACAGCGTCGACCAACGCCCGGCGGTCGGGCCCGGCGTCGGCGTCGAACCCCAACCCGGTGATCCGGTTGGCGTCGCTGGCGACGGCGTCGGCCAGCTCGCTCAGGGTGATCTGGATGCCGGCCCGGCCGAGCACGGCCAGGGCCAGGCAGAGGTACGCGTAGCGGCGCCGGTCGAAGGGCCGGCCGGTGCGGGTGACGGCGGGCCGTTGCGGGTCGAGGGTGTCGAGGGCGCGGACCAACCGGGCGGTGCTGCCGTGGAGTTCGAGGCGGTATCCGAACGCTGCGGAGAAATCCTGACGGAGCTGTGCGGAGAACCGCCGGATTCTCGGCAGCGCTCGCTCGTCGGGCCATGCCGCCGTGATCAGCGGGCTGCGCAGCAGCAGGCGCACTGCCCGCTGGTAGTCGCCCAACTCGAGCTCGGAAATGTCAGCGGCGAACCTCACGTCGCGCTCCGCTGCCTCGGGGTGGCCCTCGTGTGGGCCGCATCCGCGATGGTGAGGGCGTAGCCGGCGAGGTGCAGCCGGCCGAACTTCGTGGACACGGTCGTGAACCTCCCTGGTGTGGGGGTGAGGGTGAGCCGGACGCCGAAGGCCGCGGCGGCCAGCGGCGCGTCAGCCCGGCCGGCGGAGCGTGAGGCGAGCGCGATGTCCAGCAGCCGGCGCAACACCCCGGCTTGCGCCTCGTCGAGGTCGGCATCGTTGTCGGCCAACGCCGTCGCGGCCTCGACCTGCCGCCGTTCCTCCACCAACTGGCGCTCGCGCAGGTGTCGCCGCGCCGCGTCGGAACGGTCGACCCGCGCGGGCCGGCCGTTGCCCTGCCCCGGGGCCCGCCCGAACTGCACCAACGTGCGCGACAGCTCCACCGCGGGAGCGTCCCACCACGACAGCCGCGTCGCGATCGACTCAGGATCGTCGTGCGCGACCGCGACATGCCGCGGCCCGCCCAGGCCGAACACCGCGTCGAACAGCGCATGCGCCGCCTCCGCGGAACCGGCATCGGTGAACCAGGCGGCCAGGTGCCGCAGCTGCGACTCCCGGCTCACCCCGCCACGACGGGCGTCGGTGACCCGGCGTAACAGCGCCAGGACATCACCGATCGCCTCGATCGTCGCACCGGACAGCCGGTCGGCCTCGCTCGGCGCGTCGGCGCCCGGGGGCGCCAGCCACGAACGCAGGCCGGCCCAGCGGCGGCGCCAGTCATCGAGCCGCCCGACGGGTGTCGTGAAGAGTCGATCGTCCGCCTCGGCCGCCGCCTCCACGAGTCGCTCGAGGCCGGTCGCCTCCACCTCGTGTGTCGCCGCGCGCAGGCGCGGCGTGTAGCGCTGCAGCTCGTCGTGGAAATCGCGCAGGTGCGCGAGCAGGGCGTCCTTGTGCGCCAGAAAGACCTCCGGGCGCACGTCATGGGTCCGGCTGAGATCGCTGAGCATGTGGTAGAACCTGGCAGCCCGCTCGGCGACATCGGCCAGCGCGCGGTCGAGGCGGTTGAGCTTGCGGTAGACCTCCTCGGCGTCGCCGGCCGCGTTCGCGGCGGCGAGGGCCTTGAGATCGGCGAGGAGATCGGCGAACACCAATCGGGACAGCGTACTGTCGTCGACCCCCGCGGTCAGGACGCTCTCCACCGCCCGGTGAGCACGGTATCCAGCCTCGGTGAACTGGTAGACCGAGTGGCGATTGCGGTATTCCGCGAGGGTGGCGGCCCGAGCACCATCCTGGCCACGGTCGAGCACACCCCACTCGACCAGGGCGTCCAGGAGACGCGGCAGCTCCAGCGAGGCCGGATCCGGAGCATCGGGATGCACGGCCGCCAAATCCGCGAGGGCCGCCGCCACCTCTGACGTGTGAAGGACGACGTGATAACTGGCGCGGGCGGCCTCAAAAGCACGCAGCACCCACAAATAGGCAACGCGATAGTCAGCCGTGACGAAGCCGAACAGGCGCAGACGGTCATCCACCCCGAAGTCGTCGAGCCCGAACGACGACGTGCCCGACCGCTCCATCAGCCCTCCACATCCCGGTGCACCACACCGTACCGAGGACGTCCGACATTCCGTCGCGGGCCGACCCATTCGGGTAGGGGACGGACTGCCCTCACACAGTCGCGACGGCAGCCGACCAGCGCCGCGTGGACGTGGAGGCACGGCGGCGACGCCCCACTATCGCCACGATCGTGACCCGGCCGGCGTTGTACTTGATCATGCTGCGCACTGCAGTCGATCCGGCCGAGCGCTGTCAGGTCAGGCAGGGGCTCGCTGCACGGCAGAATCGTCGCTACTGACGACTGGAACTCCGCGGAGGTCAACGAAGCCATCGCCGACGACTTCGGCTCGACCCGATGAGCCTTCTCCTCGACACACACATCGTCCTGTGGTGGTTGGCCGACGACCCCACCCTCGCCGACGAGATCAAGGACCGCCTCGACCAAGAACTCGACGTCTACGTCAGTGCAGCGACCATCTGGGAAGTCTCAATCAAACAAGCACTCGGCAAGCTCGGCCCGTCCGACCTTCCCGAGCAGATACGCGACAGCGGCTTCCGACTTCTGAGCATCACCGCCGAGCACGGACTAGCGCGTGTTTCGTAGGGCTCGGAGCCATTGGTTGATGGCGGCGATGGTCAGGGTGGCTTCGTAGCGCACGGCGAGCTTGTCGTACCTCGTCGCCATGGCACGGTGTTGTTTGAGCTGGTTGATGCCGCACTCGACGGCGTGGCGCTGGCGGTAGAGCTCGGGGTCGAAGGTGGGCGGGCGCCCGCCCCTGGAGCCTTTGGCCTTGCGGTGTGCGTCCTGGTCGGTCTTGCTCGGGATACAGGCTCGGATGCCGCGGCGGCGTAGGTGGGCACGGTTGGCCTTGGACGTGTATGCCTTGTCGGCTAGGACTGTGTCTGGGCGGGTTCGTGGCCGGCCACCACCGGCACGCATGACCCGCACTTTGGCCAGGACGGGGATGAACTGAGGGCTGTCGCCGCGCTGTCCGGCGGTCACCACCGCGGCCATCAGCTTGCGGCCCTGCTCGCAGGCCAGGTGGGTCTTGGTCGTCCAGCCGCCGCGGGACCGGCCGAGCCCGTGGTCTGCCGGCTCCGGCTGCGTGCCACCCGGCGGCTCCTTCTGCCGATCACCGTCGCGGCGGGCGCCGGCGGCGCGCTGATGGGCGCGGGCGATCGTCGAGTCCACACTCACGCTCCAGCCGATCAGGCCGGCCTCGTCGGCCCGGGCCTGCAACATCGCCAGGATGCGTGCCCAGACACCGTCACGCTGCCACCTCCGGAACCACCGATACAGCGTCTGCCACGGCGGATACACCTCGGGAACGTCCCGCCACGGTGACCCGGTCCGGACTCGCCACCGGATCCCATCGATGATCATTCTCATGGTCCATCTGCGTGGTCGATCAGGACCTGTTCCCGCAGGCAACAACGGCTCGAGCACCGCCCACTGCCCGTCGGTCAGGTCATGTCGCCTCGCTGCCGCTACGCTCGGCACGAGGTCTCCGGTGTGAAGTTCTGGCTTGGTCGCTGAACCAAATACCGGAGACCTCTTCAGTTATCGATCACCGACACGCCGACGTCGACGCCCTACGAAACACGACCTAGCGGCAGGCCGGCTACCGCCACACCACCGCGACCCCTTCGATCGGATGCTTATAGCTCAAGCTCAAATCGAAGGCCTGACGCTGGTAACCCGCGACGCCCACATCCAGAAGTACGACGTTGACGTCCTGGCCGCATAGGACAACGCGTCCAGGCAGGTTGCGGATGTCGACGACGCCCGAAACAATGAGGCCGCCGGGCTCAACCGCGACTGACAGATCGCGGTCCTCGGCACCAAGGCTGCGGTCCATGATCCACAATCCCAACGCCGCCAACATGCGCAGGTCGGTGAGCCAACTGCCCACCCAGAAGACCATACGGCGTGGTCAGTCGCCCACGTAGACGTCGCTGATCAGGGACAACCGCCCGGACGGTGCGCAGTTGTGGGCTGTATCCTGCCGGGGGCGCCCACTGCAAGGGAAGACGCCGTCCACCTGCGAAAACTCTCTCTTCTCCTCGTGGAGGAGTCGTCGGTGATCAGCTGAGTCAGACCATCATTTGGCAAGTCGCGGATGCCCCCACGAGCCCGCCCGGTTTTGGGCGGCCTGCTAGCGGCCCTGAAGGCGCGTAGGTATACATCGCGTCGTCGTGCTCGGCCCCATTCGCCGTTTCACCAGTGTCGTTGCTGCACGCACGGCAGGTTATCGAACATACGTCTACGACTCGGGTTTGTGTGGGCGTGGCCGTCGCGTGTCCCCGGGTCGTACATGGCGATGGGGTGGCTCGGTGAGGCTTGGAGCTGCAGATCCGCTGAGTAGGATCGTCGGGTGACTTCGTACTGGCATGTCGTCTTGCCGCCGCTCTGCGCCTGATCGGGCGCAGACGCTGATCGGTTGCCCCTGACCGTCCTGCCATACCCCCAGGACGGTCAGGTCGTCGTGTCGTGCGCCCGTTTCGGATCTGTCCCTGACGCATTCGACGACGGAAGACGACGACCATGCCAAACCGCACGATCCTGAGTTCTGCCCTGCCCACCGGGTCTCATCTGCGCGCCGCCCTGACCGGCGCACCGTCGGGGCCCGCCCCGATCCTGATCGCCGCCGTGTTGTGGGGCACGACCGGCACCGCCAGTTCCCTGGCCCCGGCCGGCGCGGCGCCAGCGGCGATCGGCTGCGCCGGGCTCGTCCTTGGCGGGCTCCTGTTGTTCCTCACCTCCCGGGGTGCCTGGTCGCTCTTGACCAGGTGCGAGCGGTCGCACAGGTGGCTCTTACTGCTTGGCGCGCTGGCGGTGGCCGGCTATCCGATCACCTTTTATCCAGCGGTGCAGCGCACGGGAGTTGCCGTGGCGACCGTGATCGCCTTGGGAAGCGCCCCGGTCTTCACCGGGCTATTGGCCTGGGCCGCGTCCGGGGTCCGCCCGACCATGCACTGGGCCGCCGCAACAACGGCCGCGGTGCTCGGCTGCGGCCTGCTTGTCCTCGGCCCCCGGCTCGGCCAGCACGCCGCGCCCATGGACGCGATGGGTGTCGCGCTGGCCGCTGGCGCCGGACTGTCCTACGCCGCCTACTCATTGCTCGGCGCGAAGATCATCAACTGGGGGCATTCCTCCGACGCGGTGTTCGGCGTCATGTTCGGTGCTGCAGCCGCACTGGTCCTCCCGGCCGTGCTGTACTACGACACCGCCTGGCTCGGCACCGTTCGCGGGGCGGCGGTGGCCCTGCACCTCGCCGTGTTCACCGTTTATCTGGCCTATCGCCTCTTCGGGCACGGTCTTCGCCACACCTCGGCGGCGACGGCGACCACGCTCACCCTGGCCGAGCCCGCCGTGGCCGCGCTATTGGGCGTCACCATGCTCAGCGAACGCCTATCGGTCGTCTCCTGGTATGGCCTGGCTGTACTCGCTATCGGCCTCGCCGTCCTCACCGTTCCGGTCAAGGCCGGGCGCCCGTTGCGGTAACCGTTGCCGTGTCGAGGTCCGGCCCCGCAGCGTTCCCGGGCGCCGGACCTCGTTGCCTCGGCCATCACCTGGACTGACCCGACATCTCGCCGCCGCCGCGGTCTGGCCGATGTCGTTGGACCCGGCGTGCGAGTCACGACGGCGTTCAACCGGATCCTGCAGCTGCCCGGCGCTTCGGTGCACACGGTGGCGTTCACCGATGAAGGCATCGTCATCGGGTTGCGTCGACGGCGACGCCGGCTGCTGTGCCGATGTGGAGCGAGAACGGCCGCTCGTTACGACTCTTCCCGTCGTCGGTGGCGGCACCTGGACTTCGGCGCCTGCCGAGTGTGGCTCGGAGCCGACATCCATCGCATCGACTGCCGTGCCTGCGGACGGGTCCGGACCGAACAGGTGCCCTGGGCTCGCCCCAACGCCCGGCACACCAACGACTTCGAAAACATCGTTGGCTGGCTTGCCCAGCGGATGGACAAGACCAGCATCAGCCGCCTGCTGCGCTGCTCATGGGAAGCCGTCGACGCCATCGTCACCCGGGTCGTCGCCCACCACATCGACGACTCCCGCCTGGACCACCTCTACCGCATCGGCGTCGAAGTGAGCGGCACGACGCGAGCTTGGTCGTCGCCGCGTTGAACATGGCCGCGGTCACCCGCGGCGGTGACGTGGCCGGGGTGATCTTCCACAGCGACCGCGGCAGTGAATACTGCTCGGCCGACTTCGCCCGCGCCTGCGCCCGCTGGAAGGTGCGCCAGTCGATGGGCCGCGTCGGATCGTGCTTCGACAACGCCGTCGCCGAGGCCACCTTCTCCACCATCAAGGTCGAATACATCCACCGCCGCCAGTTCCGCACCCGCACCGAGGCCCGCCTGAAGATCGCCACCTGGATCACCGACTTCTACAACCACCGGCGCCGGCACTCCGTCTGCGACGGGCTCTCACCGATCAACTACGAACAATCAACGGCCCGGGCCCTGGAGGCCCAGGCCGCATAACGGAGTCCTCCACGATTCCAGGGGATTGACAAAATCTCCTATAAGCGTGGTCACAAGTTCCTGACCATCGTGGCCGACCACGACACCGGCAACGTCGTCTGGGTCGGCAAACAACGCTCCAAAGCCGCCTTCACAGAGTTCTTCACCGCCCTCGGCCCCGACCGGGCCGCCGCGATCGAAGCGATCAACCTCGACGGCAGCAGCGTCTACCTGCCCGTCATCAGGGCGCAAATCCCGCAGGCACGGATCTGCCTCGACCCTTTCCACGTCATCAAGTGGACCAACGAGGTCGTCGAATCGGTCTACCGGGCCGAAGCATCCGCCATACCTACCGGCCCGGACTGCCTTCGCGGCGGGACTGGCGACGCACCCGGTTCGCGGTCCGCGCCGGCCGCGAACACCTTGATGAGCAACACCGCGAGATCCTCGGACTGCGGCGCCACCGGTACCGGCTCTGGCGCACCTGGGAACTGAAGGAACAGCTACGCGACCTCTACCGCAGCACCGACCCGGCACACGCGCGCACCTACCTGAGACGGTGGTGCACCTCGGCGAAACGCAGCCGCATCCCCGCCTATACCAACCTCGTCCGCAGGATTGAGAAACACTTCGACGCGATCGTCGCCGCCGTCGAGCTAGGGCTGTCGAACTCGCGACTGGAGGGATCAACGCCAGAATCCGGCTCATCCAACGCCGCGGCTACGGCTACCGAAACCTCGACGCACTCGCCGCCGCCATCCATTGCCCACAGAAAGGTGAGGAGCCGCACATACGTCCTA
>NZ_BONE01000052.1 GCF_016862555.1 Asanoa siamensis
ACTTGACCGCAAAACGTCCCCACGACAGGACGAGCCCGCGGTTGACCACAAACCGTCGGCGTGACAGGACCCCCCGCCGTTGACCACACAACGTCCCCATCACAGGACCGGCCCGCCGTTGACCACAAAACGTCCGCATCACAGGACCGGCCCGCCGCTGACCACAAAACGTCCCCACGACAGGACGAGCCCGCGGTTTACCACAAACCGCGCCCCCTAGCGGCGTGGGACGCGGCTGACCGCGAAGTGGTTGCTTGATGTCCGTGCGGGACCACCGGTTATCGGAAAGCGCCCACGGACCTGGCAGCTAAGCGGAGCGAGCGGTGTCTGGCGGGAGCACGGTCGCGCCCCCGACGGAGCCGAGCAAATGATCAGAGCAACCGCCCCTGCCCCCGCAGATGATCGAAAACCAGCTGGTCGACGGCGGAGACGCGGGAGCGATCGGCGTACCCCAGCCACACCAGCTCCGCGATCTCGTTGTCCGGCCGCAGCGACCCCAGGAAATCGGCCGTGTAGCAGGTCATCGTCACCCGCGTGCCGGGCGGACGACCGTGGGCCTCCGCTTCGAATGTGCCCACGTGCCGCTCGCTGCCCTCGACGATCGTCACGCTGAGTTCCTCGCGGATCTCGCGGACCAGCGTCTCCAGGTCGCTCTCCCCCGGCTCGCGTTTGCCGCCCGGCAGATAGAACACGTCGCGGCCGTGGTTGCGGGAGCTGAGGATCGCGCCCGACGCCACGTGGATCCAGGCGACCTTGTCGATCATCACAGGTAGCGGCCCACCGGGGTGCGTTCGATGAGTTTCCAACCCAGCCAGAAGCAGACCGGGATCCCGATGCCGGCTACCGCGATCGCCTTGGCCTCGGCCGGGAGGTCGAAGGGGCGCAGCGTGATCGACAGGGTGAGCAGGACCGGCGCCTGGAGGATGAACGCGGCGAACGAACCACGGGCGCAGCGCTGCCAGAGGCGGCTGTGACCTTGCAGGCGGTCCTGCGCCAGGCCGAGCACCCAGACCGAGCCGGCTACGACCAGGATCGCCTCGACCGTCGCCAGCAGCAGCGCCTGCCAGTGCCAACCGCCCTGATACGGGGCCGCGTCGTCGGCGAGGTTGGACAGGCCGACCGTCCACGCGTAGACCGGCAGCGCCAGCACCGTGACGATCACCGCGACGCCGCAGCCCCGGCGTAGACGTTCCGGGACCCGGTTGGCCCAGCCGAAGCGGGCCGCCGCCACGCCGAGGCCGAACATGGCCACGCACTGCGGCCACTGCCAGACGTGCAGGTCGAGCACCTGCTTGCTCTGCGCCGGGAACCACAGCCGGACCATGAACGAGGCGATCGCGACCAGGCCGATCAGCGTCACGAGTTGGCGGCCGCCGAGTGTGGTCGGGCCTTCCTCAGCCGGCTCGCCGTCGCTGCGGGCGCGGTCCTTTGCCCAGACGAGGGCGGCGTACGCGAGCGAGACGTAGAGCAGGATCTCCGCGAACCACAGCGGCCCGGAGTCAAGGAACGGGTGCCGGTGGGTGAACTCCCACCAGAACGAGACCCGGTGACCCGCCGCCAGGTAGGCGAACCACATGAACAGGGGCCAGACCAGCAGGGCGAAGAGCAGGAAGGGTACGCCGAGCCGGACCACCCGCTCGCTGGCGAACCGGGCGGGGCCCTTGCGCGCCATCGCGGCCGGTGCGAACAGGCCGGCGATGAAGAAGAAGGTGCCGATCACGAAAAGGGCCGTCGGTCCGACGACGACGGCCATGGCTAGCTCGGATCTGGGATGGAACGTGGTCTCCTGGACCTCGTCGTACGGCCAACCCCCGATGGCCGAGTAGCCCAGCAGTGCGTGTCCGCCGATGATCCACGCGACCATCACGGCCCGCAGGTTGTCGACGTGCGGAAGCCGTTGAACCTGGGTAGGCGAAGCCGTCGTGGCCATCCGGACCCCCTCTCCGTATTAATGGCGCACATTCAAGATTGCCACCGGGCACCCGTCATCGGGGACACCCGAAGGGTCAGGGTGCCGTTCCTCACTCCAAGGCAGCAACCGGTTACACCGTTTATCCCGATACGTTCGGTCGCGATGACGCCGTTTTGTCGCGATGTTCGATGGATGAACGCTCAGCTGACGGATGTCCACCGGCCATCCGCGCTTTGCCGTAGGACAACTTGCGTATGGAGCGACCGCCCCGCCGCTCCGTACCGTGACGATCATGGTGATACGCGCGGTGGTCTTCGATGTCGGTGGCGTGCTGGAGTTCACGGAGCCGATGGACTTCGATCGGCGGTGGGAGGAGACGCTCGGGCTCGGCGACGGTGCGATCGGGGCGACGATGGCCGACGTGTGGGCCGCCGGGGAGATCGGCACGGTGACCGAGGCGCAGGTGCACGCGGCGATGCGGGACCGGCTCGGCCTCACCGTCGATCAGGTCGAGGCCGTGATGGCCGACATGTGGAAGCAGTATCTCGGTAAACCGAACACCGACCTCATCGCGTACGCCCGGGCGCTGCGACCGCGATTTCGCACCGGGATCCTGAGCAACAGCTTCGTCGGCGCGCGCGAGCGGGAGCAGGCCGCGTACGGGCTGACCGACCTGGTCGACGACTGCGTCTACTCGCACGAGGTCGGTCTCAGCAAGCCGGACCCGGCGCTGTGGGAGCTGACCTGCCGGCGCCTGGACGTGGCACCGCAGGAGGTCGTGTTCGTCGACGACCTGCCGCTGTCGGTGACCGCCGCCCGCGCGTACGGGATGGGGGCCGTGCTGTTCGAGACCACCGCGCAGGTGATCGCCGAGCTCGACGCGCTGCTGGACCGACAAGCGGAATAGCGACCTCCGGTTGCGTGTTACGGTCGGCAAGCGGAGGAAGAAGCTCCGTTTCCACCGACGTACACGCAGGGGCTGGTCATGGAACTCGGTATCTACTCGTTCGGCGACAGCGGCACCGTCCCCACCGGGCAGCGCATCGCCGATTTGATCGCGCAGGCCCGGTACGCCGACGAGGCCGGCCTGGACGTGATCGCGCTCGGGGAGCACCACCGCCCCGACTTCACGCTGTCGGCGCCCGAGGTGGTGCTGGCCGCGATGGCCTCGGTGACCGAGCGGATCCGGCTCAGCACCGGTGTGACGGTGCTGTCGACGGCCGACCCGGTGCGGGTCTACGAGCAGTTCGCCACGCTGGACCAGGTCTCCGGCGGCCGTGCCGAGATCATCGCGGGGCGGGGCAGCTTCACCGAGTCGTTCGGGCTGTTCGGCTTCGACCTGCGGGCGTACGACCTGCTCTTCGAGGAGAGGCTCGACCTGTTGCTGCGGCTCACCAGGGAGGAGCGGGTGACCTGGGCGGGCCGCACCCGCCCCCCGCTGGAGGACGCGCTGGTCACACCGCGGGCGGTGCAGGACCCGCTGCCGGTCTGGGTGGGCGTGGGCGGCACACCGCAGTCGGCCGTGCGGGCGGGTCGGTTCGGGGCGCCGATGTTCGTGGCGATCTTCACCGACCCGGCGCCGGCCCGCAGCCTGGTCGAGCTCTACCGGCGCGCGGCGGCCGCCGCGGGCCACGACGCGGCGGGCCTGCGGGTGGCCAGCGGCGGCCACATGTACGTGGGCACCACGTCGCAGGGGGCGCGTGACGCGTTCTACCCGTACTACGCGGAATACCTGGGGCGCCTTCCACAGTTTCCCGGGGGAATGCCACGCGAGGTCTACGACCAGTGGATCCGGGCCGGCCTGCTGGTCGGCAGCCCGCAGGAGGTCATCGACAAGATCATGAACCATCGGGATCAGCTCGGCATCAGCCGGTACGTGGGCCAGTTCGACGTGGGCGGCATGCCCTCAGGCATGATCGACAAGAGCCTGGAGCTGTTCGCCACGGAGGTGGCCCCGGTGGTCCGCAAGGAGACGTCATGACGCGCACACCCGACAGCGGTACGCGGGCCGCGGCGCCCGGCGAGGGCCCCCGGACCGCCGTCCCCGGCGAGGGGCCGCAGGCGTCCGCGCTCGGCGACGGTCCGCGGCCGGCCGCGCTCGGGGACGGTCCGCGGCCGGCCGCGCTCGCCGACGGTCCCCGGACCGCTGGCTCCGGCGACGGTCCCAGGGTCGCGGTGCTCGGGGCCGGCAAGGTTGGCACCGTGCTGGCGCGGCTGGCCGTCGCGGCCGGACGGCCGACCGCCATCGCCGGGTCCGGTGACCCGACCGCGCTCGGTCTGATCGTCGACGTGCTGGCGCCCGGCGCGACCCCGATGTGGGCCGCGGACGCCGCCGCCCAGGCCGACATCGTCATCGTCGCCGTGCCGCTCGCCCGCCTCGAGACCGTCCCGGCCGCGGCGCTGCGGGGCAGGATCGTGGTCGACGTGATGAACTACTGGCCGCCCGTTGACGGCGTGCTCTCGCAGTGGGAGAACGCCACCCGGTCGAGCAGCGAGATCGTCCGCGACGTCCTCGGGGTCGACGTGGTGAAGTCGTTCAACCACATGGGCTACCACGAGCTGGACGCCTGGACCCGCCCGGCCGGCGACCCGGACCGCCGCGCCCTGGCGTTGGCCGGCGACGACCCGGCGACGGTCGGGGTGGTGGCGGAGCTGGTCGACGCGATGGGCTTCGACCCGGTCCCCCTGCACCCGCTGGGCGCGGGCCACGTCCTGCAGCCGGGCTCGTCGGACATCTTCGGCGCCAACCTGACCCGCGCGGAGCTGCTCGCCACCCTGGAAAGCGTCGCCCCGGCGAACACCTAGCCGTCCGCGCGCCGCCGCAACACCCGGGCGCCCGCTTCGGCGCCGCGCGGGCCAGCCTTCCGCAGCGCCGCAACGACCCGGGCGCAGGCTTCCGCGCTGCGCGCGGCCTAGCCGTCCGCCGCCCTCAGCCCCTAGCTAGTCGGGCGGAGGCGGCGGAAGTCGCGGTCGGCCATCGCCGCCACCAGGTCGTCGCGCGCCCGGGCCACCCGGGAGCGGATCGTGCCCACCGGGCACCCGCACACCTCCGCCGCCTCGGCGTAGCTCAGACCCGCGATCTGCGTCGCCACGAACGCCTCGCGCCGCTCCGGGTCCAGCCCGCGGACCAGCTCCGTCAGCGCGAACCCCGCCTCGAACCCCGCCCCACCATGATCGCGGGCCAGCTCCGCCTCCGCTACCGGCTGCCAGTCGTCGAGGGCCGCCAGGCGTGGGCGGCGCGACACGTACCTGATGTGGTCCGCGCAGGCCCGCCGGGCGATCGCCAGCAGCCACGTGCGGGCCGTCGACCGGGCGTCGAACGCCGGCAGGGCCCGCATCGCCCGCAGGTAGATCTCCTGGGTCAGGTCGTCGGCCTCCCCCGGGCCGACCAGGTGCGTCACGAACCGCCGGAGCTGGTGCTGGGTCGCCTCCACGAACGCGTGCGCCGCGGCCCGGTCGCCCGCCTTCGCTGCCAGCGCCCAGCCGGTGACCTCGTCCAGGTCTTCGGCAGGCTGGGAGAACGGTCCGGGGAGACGCATGCCGGCAAGGCTAGCTTGTCCGGTTCGCGGCCCTGACCGCGCGGGCAGCGGAAAATCCCATGGGAACTGATCGCGCCTTTCGGGCGACTATGTGGTTGTGGAGTGCGAGCGGATTCGGGAAATGCTGTCGGCGCGGCTCGACGGCGAGGACGCGCCGGGCGAGCGTGAGCTGACCGAACGACACATCGCCGGGTGTACGCGCTGCGCCGCCTGGTACGACGCGGCGGCCGCGGTGACCCGGCTGGCGCGGACCGCGCCCGTGCCACCCGCGCGGCCGATCGACCTACCGGCGCAGGCCGGCCCGCCGCGCAGGAGGCGCCTCGCCATCGGTCTGCGGGTCGGCCTCGCGGCGATCGGCCTCGTCCAGTTCCTCCTCGGCGCCGCCCAGGTCGCCGGCCTGGGCCGCGACGACCACGCCCACGACGCCGCCCTGGGCTCGGGCCACCTCTGGCACGAGTCCGCCGCCTGGAACCTGGCGATCGGCGCCGGCTTCGCGTTCGTCGCCCTGCGCCGCACCCGCCCCACCGGTCTGCTGCCCACCCTGACCGCCTTCGTCGGCGTCCTCACCCTGCTCTCCGCCAACGACACCATCGCCGGCCGGGTCGAGCCCGGCCGGCTGGCCAGCCACGCCTTCCTGGTCGCCGGCTGGCTGATCACCCTGGCCCTGTCCCGCCCGGCCCTCGACCCGGGCGAGCCCCCGGCCCGCGGCACCGGTCGCCGCTGGACGGCGACGTTCGACACCGAGCCCCCCGCCGGCCCGCCCCGCCTGCGGCTGGTCGACGGCGGCGCCGCCACCGCCCGGGTCCGGCACAAGGAAGCGGCCTAAAGCCGGCTAACCGGGACCGGCCCGGCACTAGCCTCGCAGTATGGACCGCGCCGGGCTGGCCGCCGAGGCCTACGTCTACGGCTACCCCCTGGTGGCCAGCCTGACCGAGGTCTGCCGGTTCACCCGGGAGGGCCTCGGCCCGGTCCCGGCCGCGCCGTTCAACATGTTCGGCCACGCGCACCGGCTGGCCGGGCCGGGCGACACGTTCGCCAGCGTCAACAACGACACCGTCTATTCCGTCGCCCAGGTCGACGTCGGCGGCGGCCCGGTGCGGCTGTCGGTGCCCGACACCGCCGGCGCCTACTACGTGGTGCAGGTCGTCGACGCCTGGACCAACAACATCGCGTACGTCGGTCGCCGCGCGACCGGCACCGCCGCCGGCTCGTTCCTGATCGTGCCGCGCGGCTATCCCGGCCCGGTGCCCGACGACACCACCCTGCTGCCGGCCTCGACCTCCGTGGTCACGCTGGTCGGCCGCCTGGGCTGCGCCGGCCCCACCGACCTGCCCCGGGTCGAACGCCTCCAGAAAGGGCTGCGCCTGGCGGCTCAGGCCCCGTCGGCCAGCGCGCCGCTGCCGTCGGTCGCCGCGGCCGGCGTACCCGAGGACCTGCTCTTCTTCGAGCACCTGCGATCCTGGCTGAAGGCCTTCCCGCCCGCCGTCCCGGACCGGGCCTACCAGGAGCGGTTCCGCCCGATCGGCCTGCTGGACGACGCTCCCTCGTACGCGGACCCGCCCGCCGACCTGGCGGACGCGCTGGCCGAGGGTGCCGCTCGCGGCCGCGAGCGGATCGAGCACGCCGCGCGCGACGACGCCCGCGCCACCGTGCACGGCTGGCATCTCGCGCCGCACGCGTTCGACTACAACGTGGACTTCCTCGGCCCCGGCACGCTGGATTCTCCACAGTGGAAGATGGCCGACCGGGTCAAGGGGTATCTGGCGCGGGCCGTGGCGGCGCGGGTCGGGCTCTGGGGCAACCACGGCTACGAGGCGGTGTACGCCCCGGTCTACACGGACGCGGACGGCGCGCCCCTGTCCGGCGTACACGCGTACGACATCAGGTTCTCCCGCACTCCCCCGGTCGACGCGTTCTGGTCGCTGACGATGTACGACATGCCGGACTACTACCTTGTGCCCAACCCGATCGACCGCTATTCGATCGGCGACCGCACCCCCGGACTGCGTCGCGAACCCGACGGATCATTCACTCTCCGGGTGAGTCATTCGCCGCCGGCCGACGGCGACACCGCCAACTGGCTGCCCGCTCCGCCCGGCGCGTTCCGTCCGCTCATGCGCCTCTACCAGCCACGATCCGAAATACTGCATGGCGCGTACGACCTCCCGCCGCTGATCAGGGTCGGCTAGCTCCCCGGACGGCCCCTTTCGCACAGCCGACCCACAGGTCAAGATGGTGTGTCCGTGTGTCCACCAGAGACGCCGCCCCGGATGGGAGCCGCCATGGCGAGACGCTGGCCGGTGCTCGCCGGCGCCGTCACCGCGGCTCTCGGTGTCGCGATCATCGTCTTCCCGGCCGCCGCGGGCGTGCTCTGGGGCCTCGCCGGCGCGCTCGCCACCGCCGGCATCCTGTTCGGCATCCGCACCCACCAGCCGGCCCGGCGCGCCCCGTGGGTCCTGCTGGCCGCCGCGGCCGCCGCGCTCGGGATCGGCGACATCGCGTACGAGGCCAGCGGCGGCAGCGACCACGACGGCGCCTGGCTGGTGGTCGCCGAGGTCTGCTACCTGACGCTGTTCCCGCTGCTGGCGTACGCGCTGCTGGGCCTGACCAGGACGAGCGCCGCGCTGCGCGACCGGTCCACGGTGGTCGACCTGCTCTCCCTCGTCGTGGCCGCTGCCCTGGTCGCCTGGACAGTGACCGGGCCGTTCGCGGTCGCCTCGTCGAGCTGGCCCGTCTACGAGCGGTCGCTGGCCGCCGCCCACGTGCTCGGCTCCATCGTGGTCGTCGTCGTGACCACCGCGCTCGTGGTGGCCACCCGGGCCCGCAACGTCTCCGCCGTGCTGCTCGCGGTCGGCGCGGCCGGCCTGCTGGTCGCCGACGCGCTGGACGCGCTCGCCGAGATGGGCGGCGGCGTCCCCGGCGGCCGCACCTGGGAGCTGGGCTACCTCGTCTGCTACGCCGCCTGGGGCGCCGCGGCGCTGCCGGCGTCGATGGCGCGGCTGACCCTGCCGGTCGAGCCGCGGATCGACTCCGGGCGCGGGCTCGGCGTGCTGCCCGTGCTGCTGATCGCGCTCACCGGCCCCGCGCTGCTGCTGGTCGGCGACGTCCGCGACGACGTCGGCGTCGTCACCGTCGTGGCGATCGGCTCGGCGCTGATGATCGTGCTGGTCGCGACGCGGCTCAACGACGCCCTCACGGCCCAGCGGCGCGCCGTCGAGCGGGAGCGGCTCCTGCGGCACGCGTGCGGCGAGCTCGTGGCCGCCGCCGACGCCGGCGCGGTCGCCGCGACGCTGGTCGCCGGCATCGACCGGCTGCTGCCGAAGGGCCACCCGCACAAGGTCATCTTCGTCTCGACCGCCGCGCCGGTCGACGAGGACGACACGCTGCCCCTGTCCGGCGTGGCCGCCGTCGCCGGGCCGGGCGACCGGGAGCGCCGGCTCAAGGCCAGCGAGGAGACCGCCGACCTGCGGCCGGCCGTCGACCGGCGCCTGGACGCCGGCCGGCTCCGGGCCAAGGGCACGGCGACGGTCGGCGGCCCGGTGCTCGGCCGGGTCGACGCGGCCGACGCGGTCGCCTGGCGCCCGCTGGTGCTGCTCGACCACCAGCCACCCGCCACGGCCGGCGGCCGGCGCAGCCGGCTGCTGGCGACCCGCCTGCTCCACCCCGACCTGCGGGCACCGCTGGCCGGCCTGCCGGCCACGCTGGTCGCCTCGCTCGCCGCCGAGCAACCGGGCCGGCACCGCTCACCCGTCGGCGCGGTCGCGATCGGCGGTGACCACTCGGTGCTGACGGGCCTGCAGGACACCCTCGAGGTGCTGGCCAGCCAGGCGGCCCTGGCACTGCGCCGGGTCGGGCACACCGTGGAGACGAGCCGCCGGGAGCGCGACGCCTACCTGAGCGCGGTCAGCGAGCGCACCGCCGACGTCGTGATCCTCCTCGACGCCGACGAGTGGATCCGGTACGCCAGCCCGTCCATGGCCGACCTGCTCAACGTCTCGGTGCCCATCCTGTCGACCTGGCGCGACATCATCCACCGCGACGACCACGGCCAGGTCGAGAACACGCTCGACCGGGCCCGTGCGGCCCTCGACGGCAGCGGCGTCAACACCGAGTGGACCCTGCGGCGCTCCGACGGCTCCTGGATCCAGGTCGAGGTCAACTGCCGCGACCTGCGCAACCACCCGGCGGTCCAGGGCCTCGTGCTGACGCTGCACGACGTGACCCCGGACCGCCGCGTCGACCTGCCGTCCACCCTGCGCCGGCTCGACCGCTCGGCGCCGGGCCGCAACCGCCGCAGCGTCTGGCGCCGCTTCGGCTGAGCATCAGGGCGGGTGCGTCGGGTCGCGCCACGGCCCGGTCGGCAGGGCCGGCACCTCCTCGTCCTCCTCCACCATGCACAGCGGCAGCCGCTCGCCCAGATAACGCAGGGCCAGGGAGCCGACCACCGCGGAGACCAGCGACGCGGCGAGCACCCCGAGCTTGGCGTCGGCGGTCAGCACGGGATCGTCGAACGCGAGGTCGGTGATGAACAGGCCGATGGTGAAGCCGATGCCGGCCAGCGCGGAGCCGCCGATGAGGTGGCCGTAGCGGACCCGGCCGGGCAGCTCGCCCAGCTTCGTCCAGATGGCGATCGCGGTGCCGAGCGAGATGCCGACCGTCTTGCCCGCCACGAGGCCGACGAGCACGCCGATCGTGACCGGCGACTGCGCCGCCCGGGCGAGGCTCTCCTGGTTGATCAGCACACCCGCGTTCGCCAGGGCGAAGATCGGCACGATGACGTACGCGCTGAACGGGTGGAGCACGTCCTGCATCCGGTCGTTGGCCGGGATGGTGGCCCGCGCGGCCTGCACCGTCAGCCGGGCCCGCTCGGCGGTCGCCCGCTCGATCAGCCCGCGACCGTAGTACCGCATGAACTCGAGCAGGCGCGGGTCGGTCGGCGTGGCCGGCACCAGCAGGCCCAGGATCACGCCGGCCAGGGTGCCGTGCAGGCCCGACTCGTAGACCGCCACCCAGAGCGCGATGCCGACGAAGGCGTACCAGCGAAGCTGCCAGACGCCGAGCCAGCGCAGGCCGACCAGGACCGCCACCAGCCCGATCGCGACGAACAACGGCACCATCGACAGCTCGGGAGTGTAGAAGATGGCCAGCACGACGATGGCGACGATGTCGTCGACGATCGCGAGGGTCAGGAAGAACAGGCGGAGCTGGTCGGGGCAGCGCGGGCCGAACAGAGCCAGGATGCCGAGCAGGAACGCGGTGTCGGTCGAGATGGGGATGCCCCAGCCGTGCTCGGCCGGCGTGCCCGCGTTGAACGCGTAGTACACCAGCGCCGGCACGATCACGCCGCCCGCGGCGCCGAAGATGGGCGCCAGCACGTACCGCCCGCGGCGCAGCTCCCCGACCGTGACCTCGCGGTTGATCTCCAGGCCCACGGTCAGGAAGAAGATCGCCATGGCGGCGTCGTTGATCCAGTGGCGCAGGTCGAGGGTGATCCCCCAGTCACCGAGCCGGATCGAGGCGACGGTCTCCCAGACCCACTCGTAGTGGCCGCCCGGGATGTTGGCCCAGACCAGCGCCGCGATCGCCGCGGCCAGCAGCAGGAAGCCACTGCCGGCCTCGGTGACGAGGAAGCGGGTGACCGGTTGGGGCACCAGTGGCAGCGCCGAGAGCCGGGTCCGCGGCCCCGGCCGCGGCGGCAACGACGCCGTGCTCACCTAACGGCCGAGTCCGAGCGTGCCGCGCAGCGCGCCGAGCTCCACCCGGCCCGAGTAGAGGCGACCGTCGACGAAGAGCGTGGGCGTGCCGCGTACGCCGCCGGACACACCGCTCGTGTAGTCGCGCTCGACGGCCGGGCGGAACCGCTGCGCCTCCTCGCCGATCACCGACTGCGGGTCGGGCACACCCGCCTCGGCCGCGTACGCCGCGAGGTCCGGGTCCGTCAGCCGCGCCTGGTGCTTGAAGAGCTGGTCGTGCATGGGCCAGAACCGGTCGCCGGCGGCTTCGGCGGCGAGGGCGGCGGTCAGCGCGTACGGGTGCTTGGTGAAGACCGGGAAGTGCCGGTAGATCAGCCGGACCCGCCCGTCCGAGCCGTCGATCAGCTTGCGCAGCACGGGAAACGCGGCGCCGCAGTACGGGCACTCGAAGTCGCCGTACTCCACGACCGTGATCGCCGCGCCGGGTTCGCCGTACACGTGGCGGTCGAGGTCGATGGCGTCACTCACCCGTTCGATCGTGCCACCCGAATTGCCACGAGGTGCGGAGATCGGAAATCCTCCCGGTACGGTCGCCCGACGGCGGCCCCTCCCGGCGACGCCTTCTGGCGGTTCTGGAACGCGTCGGCGCCGGCCAAGCTCGGCGGCATCCGGATCGCGGCGTTCCCCCTGCTGGCGTCGGCACTGACCGACCGGCTGATCGCCCGCTTCACGACCGCAGGGTGCTGGCCTGGTCGCTGGCCAACGCGGCCGGCATGCCGGCCCGGCTGGTCCTCACGCCGGACCGCTGGCCGCGAGCACGGTGGTGGTCACGACGAGCGCCTCGTTCGCGGTGCTGAACGTGACCGCGCTGGCCTCCGCCAGCGCGCGGGCCCGACGGGCCTGATGGGCCGCGTGGCCGCCGCGTCCCGCTCGCTCGCCTACGGCTGCACGGCGCTCCGGCCCTGACGCACGACTCACCTGACGATCCGGCTTGGGCAGCCTTCACCATCTGAGTAAGCCGCGCATACCCAAAGTGAATAATTGATTACCATGAGTACGTCGGCATCGGTCGTGGATCGAGGTGGCCGTCCTGCTCTACGTACCGATCCTCAAGGGTCGCGCGGGCGAGTTACTCGCGCTCGACAACGTACCCACGGCTCATCGACGGCTGATCCTGCCCATCCTCGAAGTGGTGCCGCGCAGTGGTGATCCCATCAAGGACGCACTCCGCTTCTCCGAGAGCACCCGGGAACGGCTCCCGGCTACTCCTGTCGGCGTGGACGTGGTCCATCTGGAGGACCCGACGTCGGGGTGGCGTCGCCCGATCACCGACATCTCCGAGGACCTCGGCGCGTTCGGCATTCCGGTCCTGCCGGTGATACGGCTCGACGATCCGCCGGATCGGCTCCGCGACCATGGACAAGCCGCTCGACGCCACGAGGGCCGCGCGATCGTGCGGGTGAGAGTCGACCACCTCGAAGCCGACGACGATCTGACCCAACGACTCGACTCGTACGCTCATGTCCCGATCGAGCAATGCGACCTGGTGATGGACATGTTCGCCGTCTCGTCGGAAGCCGGCCTGAGCCGTGCCGAGCCGATGGCGCGCAAGTCGGTCGCGTGGGCGCTCCGTCGGCCCTGGCGTTCGATCACCGTCGCCGCGGGTGCGATGCCCGACCCGGACCGACTTCGCAGGCGTTGCGTCCGGTCGCCGGCGCCGGTCCGCAGATGGGACAAGGCGCTCCGCGACCGGCTCTCGGACCTGGACGTCCGGTTCGGCGACTACGGCATCGCGTATCCCCGCCTCGGTCCTGGTTGGTCGCCCCCACCCAACCTCCGCTACACCAGTCACGACGAATGGTGGGTCTACCGCCGGCAGCGGGCGGAGGCGGAAGGTAACGCGGGCTTCTACCACATATGCGCAGCGCTGGTGACCTCAACCCACTGGGCGGGGGCCGACCATTGTTGGGGTGACATGGAACTCGATCGACGTTCGCGGCGCGCGGACGGTCCGGGGAACGCCACGTACTGGCGCGCCTGGGGAACCTCACATCACATAGCCCACGTGGTCGCCGGGCTGACCAGCTAGAAGCCCTCTGGGAGGCGTGGGGCGTAGTGCTCCTCCAGCAGGGCGATCTCGTCGTCCGACAGCTCGACGTCCAGGGCCGCCACCGCGTCGGGGATGTGGTGGTTCTTCGTGATGCCGACGATCGGGGCCGTTACCGGCGACTTCGCCAGCACCCAGGCCAGTGCCACCGCCGCGCGGGAGGTGCCGCGCTTGTCCGCGACCGTGCCCACCGCTTCCACCACGCGGCGGTCCGTGTCGCGGGACTGCTGGTAGAGAGTCGCGCCGAAGCGGTCGCTGCCGCTGCGGGACGTCGTGGCCGACCAGTCGCGGGCCAGCTTGCCGCGGGCCAGCGGGCTCCAGGGGATCACGCCGACGCCCTGGTCGAGGCAGTACGGGAGCATCTCCCGTTCCTCCTCGCGCATCAGCAGGTTGTAGTGGTTCTGCATCGCCACGAAGCGGGTCCAGCCGCCCAGGTCCGCGGCGTGCTGCATGGCCGCGAACTGCCACGTCCACATCGACGACGCGCCCAGGTAGCGCACCTTGCCCGCCCGGACCAGGTCGTGCAGCGCCTCCATCGTCTCCTCGACCGGCGTGTGCGGGTCGAAACGGTGGATCTGGTAGAGGTCGATGTAGTCGGTGCGCAGCCGGCGCAGGCTCGCGTCGACCTGCGTCATGATGGCGCCGCGGGACAGGCCCGCGCCGTTGGGGCCGTCGCCCATCCGGCCGTGCACCTTGGTCGCGATGACGACCTCGTCGCGGCGGGCCAGCTCACCGAGGACCTGGCCGACGATCTCCTCGCTGGAGCCGAAGGCGTACACGTTGGCGGTGTCGAACGTGGTCACGCCGGCCTCGAGCGCCTGCCGGATCAGCGGCCGGGACTCGTCGAGGCGCAGGCTCCAGGCGTGGTGGCCGCGGTCCGGGTCGCCGAAGCCCATGCAACCGGCGACGATCCTGGAGACCGTGAGGCCGGACGAGCCGAGCCGGGTGTATTCCATGGCGGCACTCCGTTCACCGAGGGGGATGGTGCGAAGGCTACCGCCGGACACGACGAACGCCCGCACGGCCCCGAAGGACCGTGCGGGCGTCCGGCAGGACTCAGTGCACCGGCACGTAGTCCGAGTTGGAGCCGGAACCGGACTCGTCGGCGGTCAGCGGCTGGCCGACCGTGCGCCCGATGCCCTCGTAGACGTCGGGACGCGACGACTTGAGCACCAGGCCCCAGATGATGCCGATGACGGCGGCCGCACCGATCAGGCCGGGCAGCAGCCAGCGCAGGTACGCCGGGTTGGTCGGCGCCAGCAGGCTGTTGAAGTTGACGACCAGCGTGATCAGCAGCGCGGTCAGCAGGATCGTGGCCACGGCCGGAGCGACCGTGCCCTGCCAGGTCGACTCGTCGCCGCGGCGCACGCGGAAATAGCCGACGACCGCGGCCGAGGTGGCGGCCATCAGCAGCACGACGCCGACGGCGGAGACGCCCGACAGCCAGGTGAACAGGTCGAGCACCGGGTCCTTGCCTGCGGCGATGAAGCCGGCCAGCACGATGATCGCGATGATCGACTGGGTCACGGAGCCGGCGACCGGAGCCATGGTGCGGCGGCTCGTGCGGCCGAGGAACTGCGGCAGCACCCGCTCCCGGCCCAGCGCGAACAGGTACCGCGCGACTCCATTGTGGAAGGAGAGCAGGGCGGCGAACACGCTGGTGAAGAAGAGCACGACCGCGATGTCGGCGATGGTGGCGTTGGTGTGCTCGGCCAGGGTGCCGAAGACCACGCCGGGGCCGGCCTCCGTGGCGGCCTGCTGCACGTTGTCGGGGCCGACCACGACGGTCATCGCCCACGCCGAGATGGCGTAGAAGAGGCCGGTGAACAGCACCGCGAAGAACGTCGCGCGGGCGACCGTGTGGCGGGGGTCCTTGACCTCCTCGCTGTAGATGGCGCCGGACTCGAAGCCGGTGAACGCCGCGATGCCCAGTGCGAACACCGCGCCGACGCCGCTCGCGAAGAGGTTGCCGAAGTCCCAGCCCGCCATGGAGACGCTGCCACCGGCCGGGTTGGTCAGGCCGATGATGTCGAACAGCGCCGTCGCCAGGATCTCGAGGATGAGCAGCACGGCGAGGACGGTCGCGTTGAGGTCGACGCGGAGCATGCCCAGGATGCCGATCAGGGCCCAGGCCAGCAGCGACCAGACCCACCACTTCATGTCGACGCTGAACTTGGTGTTCATGAAGTCGGCGAAGATGAAGCCGAACAGACCGTAGAGGCCGACCTGGATCGCGTTGTAGGCGGTCAGCGCCACGAACGAGCCACCGACGCCGGCGGGCCGGCCGATGCCCTGCGCGATGTAGGAGTAGAAGGCGCCGGCGTTGGCGACGTGCCGGCTCATCGCGGCGTAGCCGACGGCGAAGATGCCCAGGATCAGGGCCAGCACCAGGAAGGACAGCGGCACGCCCGTGGACCCGGTCACGGCGAACGTGGTGGTGACACCGCCACCGAGGACGGTCAGCGGTGCGGACGCCGCCACGACAAAGAAGAACAGGTGTACTACGCCAAGCCGACGCCTGGCGAGAGTTCCTGCGAGCTGTTCGGACACGGAGGGGTTCCTCGATTCAGAGGTGTTTGATCGGTTTCGCGACGCCCGATCGTACGGCCACAGGGTTTCGCACTCAAGACTGTGGAGGGTCCCTTATCGAAGGATCACAACGGTTGAATGGCGGTCAAGATCGGCGTACAGTTTGGCCGTTCAAAATCGGCGCCCCCATCCCACCGCCGGTGATCTCATCGACTCCTCTACTCCCGCCTGAGGTTATGAGCGACTTAGGGCTTGCCGACGAACTTTTCACTGTCGGACACAACGAATACACGGGCAAGACTGCGATCAACCAGGAGATGCTCGACGCCGGCCTGGCCGGCGCGGCGCTCTGTGAGCTGATCCTGCAGAGACGCATCAGCGTCGTGGCCAGCAAGGTGGCCGTCGACGACCCCCGTCCGTGGGGCGACCCCGTGACCGATGTCGTCCTACGCGAGATCCACAGCAGAGGCAGCGAGTTCGTCCCGCGCGCCTGGGTCGAGCACCTGCGCGGCAACGTCTTCGAGGTGGTTGCCCAGCGCGTCGTCGCCGCGGGGGTTGCCCGCCGCGACGAGCAGCGTTCTGGGCTGTCCCGGAAGCTTACTGTGCGTTACCCCGCCGTCAACGCGCTGACGGCGACACGACCGCTCGTGCGGATGTCGTACTACCTGCAGCGGCCGGACCAGATCGACGCGCAGACGGCCACGCTCGCGGCCCTCGTCAAGAGCGTTGGCCTCGAACAACGCATCATGCTGGAGTGGACGCGGCAGGAGGTCGCCGACAGCATCACGGCGATCACCGTGCGCCTCCCGGCACCCCTGCGTGAGGTCATCCAGGGCGTCGAGGGGACGGTCGCCGCCATGGCGGTCATCACTCGCCGTTAAATTCATAAAGGCAAGGAAATGCATTTGGGGGTACGCCCGACGCCGGGCGTACCCCCAAATGTTTCTCAATGGCAGTGTTTAGCCGTACTGGCCGGAACGTCCAACGTGGGGTTCCGATCGAAGAATCCGGCCGGGCGCAAGGAGAATCCGCACCGGTCGACGGGCATCACGGGCCAGTCCTCGACCCGCGGGAAATGCGTGCTGCCGAATGTGTGCCAGACCACGATGTCCGCGCCGTCGATCGACTCGTCGTCGGCGACGAACGCGGGCAGGCCCGCACCGCCCGGGTGCTGGTTGACGTACTCACCGGCGGGGTAGCGCTCGTCCGCGGCGTAGCGGGTGACCCACAGGTGGTTGCGGGCGAACGCGGCCCGGGCCGAGATCGACGCGCTCTCGTCGGCCAGCAGCGCCGGCTGACCCTCGGGGCGCAGCACGTACGCCACCGGCTGCCCGAGCCGGTTCGTGCTGTCCGGGTTGGAGATCCGCCACACCCGGCCGACGCTGTTGTCGGCGCTGCGGACGCCCTGCGACTCCGTCGTCAGCCGGGTCGCGGTGCGGGTGAACGCGTTGCCGTAGGGGTTCGCCTCGCCGACCGGCAGCCGCCGCACGTCGAGCTCGTCGACCGCGTTGGCGACACCGTCGACCGTCATGTCGAGCCGGGCGCTGAACAGGTGCTGGTGGTACGGCGCACCGAGCCCCGGCGCGATCTCGGTGGCGAACTCGGTGCCCTCGACGAAGGCGGAGGTGAACACCACACCCGTCGCCTTGACCTCCATCTCGACCGTCCCGTCGAGGTAGAGGTACCAGAAGAAGCCGTAGTCGTAGTTGCCGACCGTGGCCCAGTAGGAGATGACCAGCCGGCGCTGCCGCCGCGTCTCGGCCGCCTCGGTGAACAGGTCGCTGTGCTTCCACAGCACGCCGAAGTCCTCTTCGTGCAGGCAGATCGCGTTGGCCACGGTGCGCGGGTTGCCGTCGCCGTCGGCCAGCACCGCGTCGAAGTAGCGGATCTCACCCAGGCAGTCGCAGCCGAGCACGAGCGAGTTGGCCTGCTGCCCCAGCAGGTACTCGCCGGCGTCGAAGTAGTTCTGCCAGAACCGCACCGGGCTCGGGTCGGCGTACGGCACGACCATCTCGGCGATGGACGCGCGGTAGATCAGCGGGCGGTCCTGGATGGACAGTTGGTGCAGGACCAGGCCCTCGCGCGGGTCGAAGCCGACCCGGAACCGCCAGCCCTCCCAGGTCACCTCGTCGCCGTCGACCTGGAAGCTCGGGCCGTCCGGCTGGGTGATCTCCAGCGCCTTGAGCGTCTCCCGCGGCGGCCCGGTGAACGCCGGGTCGTCGTAGTTGCCCTCCTCGGCCGGGACGGGCAGCAGCGCGGCGTCGATCAGCTCGACGACCCGCTTCTCGATCAGGTCGACGTACGCGACGAGACCGTCGATCGGGTGGGCCCAGCAGTGGTCCTCGGGGCGGTTGGCCACGAAGGAGAGCACCCGCAGCAGCCGCCGGCCGCGCTCGCCCGGCAGGTCGTAGTGGCCCGCCGACAGCGGACACGGCCGGACCAGGTCGAACTCGGTGATGCCGCGACGCTCGACGGCGGCGCGCCAGCCGGGGTCGCCCTTGACGATCTCGTCGACCGCGATGAACTCGTCGAGCAGGATCGGCGGCTGGCCGTCGACGGCCGGGTCGACCTCGACCGCCTCGTCGATCTCCTCGCGGGTCACCGAGGCGACCACGCGGCGGACCCGGCCGGTGGCCACGTCGAGCAGGGTGGCGTGGACGCGCCGGTCCACCGGCTCGCCCGGCGACCAGGCGATCACCGCGTCCTTCGCCGGCTCCTCCAGGCCCAGCACGGCGAATCGGGTGGTGGGTGTGAGCAGGTCGTTCTTCTGGAACAGCGTGCGTGCGGCGTCGATCTCGGCGGCGCTGAGCCGCTCCAGGGGATGACCGGCCGTCATCGGATCACCTCGTCGTCGAAAGGGGTTACGACGATCGACAAGCTAATCCTGATGAGATCGACTGTCCATGGTCTACCGCGCCGCGCGGGCCGGCGTGATGGGCAGTTCCCGTTGCCGGACCCCGGTGGCGTGCCAGGCCGCGTTGGCGATCGCGGCCGCCACGCCGACGATGCCGATCTCGCCGAGTCCCTTCACACCGGACGGGTTGAGCTCGTCGTCGGGGTCGTCGACGTAGGTCACGTCGATCTCGCCGACGTCGGCGTTGGTCGCCACGTGGTAGTCGGCCAGGTTGTGGTTGACCCAGTCGCCGAACCGGCCGTCCATGCTGGACTCCTCCAGCAGGGCCGTGGACAGGCCCATCGTCATGCCGCCGATCGACTGCGACCGGGCGGTGAGCGGGTTGACCACCCGGCCGACCGCGTAGACGCCGGTCAGCCGGGGCACCCGGACCTCGCCGGTGGTGACGTCGACCGCGACCTCGGCGAAGTGCGCGCCGAACGCGTACCGGGCGTAGTCGGCCCGCGCCCCGATCGCCGCCGTGGAGTCGAACGTGCTGGTCAGCCCGTCCGGGGGCAGCGGCTCACCGGCCGCCAGCCGGCCGGCCAGCTCCCGGCACGCGGTGACCACCGGCCAGCTCCACGAGGCCGTGCCCATCGACCCGCCCGCGCCCATCGCCGGCCCGAACCCGCTGTCGCCGATCAGCACCCGCACCTGGTCGACCGGCACCTCGAGGGCGTCCGCCGCGAGCTGGGTCAGCACCGTCCGGGCGCCGGTGCCGATGTCGCTCGCCGCCACCCGCACCACGAACGAGCCGTCGGGCAGCGCCGTGGCGTGCGCCGTCGTCGGCGCGGCCCGGGCCGGGTAGTGCGCGCCGGCCACGCCGGTGCCCCGCCACCAGCGGCCGTCCCGGCGCACCGCCGGCCGCGGATCCCGACCGGCCCAGCCGAAGCGCGACGCGCCGACCCGCAGGCAGTCCGCCAGCCGCCGGCTGCTGAACGCCTGTCCGGTGGTGGGGTCGACGGCCGGCTCGTTGCGCAGCCGCAGCTCGACGGGGTCGACCCCGCACGCCTCGGCGAGCTCGTCCATCGCGGACTCCAGCGCGAAGGAGCCCGGCGCCTCCCCCGGCGCCCGCATCCAGCGTGGCGTCGGCACGTCCAGCGCCACCACCCGGTGGCTGGTACGCATGTTCTCGGCCCCGTACATCGGTCGGGAGTAGACCGCGGCCTGCTCGGTGAACTCGTGCAGCCGGGAGGTCTGCAGGGCCGCCCGGTGCTCGAGCGCGACCAGCCGGCCGTCCTGGTCGGCGCCGAGCCGGATCCGCTGCGCGGTGGGCGTGCGGTAGCCGGTCAGCGGCCAGAGCTGCGGCCGGGTCAGGGTGACGCGGACCGGGCGGCCGACCAGCGTGGCGGCCATCACCGCGAGCACGGTGTCGGGCCGCGGCGGCATGCCCTTGTTGCCGAAGCCCCCTCCGACGTGCTCGGAGAGCACCCGCAGCGTCCCGGGCGCGAAACCGAACAGCTTGGACAGCGTCGGCACCACCCCGTACGCGTACTGCGTCGAGGTGTGCAGGGTGATCCGCCCGTCGGACCGGACGGCCGTGGCCGAGTGGGGCTCCATCGCGTTGTTGTGCTGCGCGGGCGTGCGGTACTCGGCGTCGACCACGACGGCGGCGCCGGCCAGAGCGGCGTCCACGTCACCCTTCCCGGTCACCGTCGGGTTGCGCGGGTTGACGTACTCCGGCTCGTAGAGACCCGGATGGTCGGCGCGGAACACGGTGTCGGGCGGCTCGGGGAAATAGTCGACCCGCATCCGCTCGGCGGCCTCCCGCGCCCGCTCGGGGGTGTCGGCGACGACCAGCGCGACCGGCGCGCCCCAGTGCGCCACCCGGTCGCCCTGGAAGAGAAACAGCGTGCCCTCACCGATGTCCGTCAGCCGCGGCGCGTTGTCCCGGTGCACCACGGCGAGCACGCCCGGCATGGCCAGCGTCGCCTCGACGTCCAGGTTGAGCACCCGGCCGCGCGGGATCGTCGCCGGCACCACGGCGCCGTAGGCCAGGCCGGGCACCGCGACGTCGCCGGCGTACCGGGCCCGGCCGGTGACCTTGTCGAGGCCCTCGATCCGGGTCAGCGGGTGGCCCACCGACGGCGCGGCCTGCCAGAACCGGGTCATCGCTCCCCCGCCAGCCCCGCCAGCACCGCGACGACCAGGTCACGGACCAGCGGCACCTTGTACGCGTTGTCCCGCAGAGGCGTGGCGCTGTCCAGCTCCGCCTCCGCGGCCGCCTCGAACGCCGCCTCCGTGGCCGGGCCGCCGAGCAGCGCGCGTTCCGCGACCCGGGCCCGCCAGGGGTGGGACGCGACCGCGCCGAGCCCGATCCGCACGTCGCTGACCAGGCCGTCCTCGACCACGAGCACGGCGGCGACCGAGGCGATCGCGAACGCGTACGACGCCCGCTCCCGGACCTTGCGGTAGGCGGACCGTGCGCCGGCCGGCAGCGGGGGCAGCGCGACGCCGGTGACCAGCGCGCCGTCCTGGACCGTCAGCTCCAGGTCGGGGCGGTCGCCGACGGGGCGGTAGAAGTCGACCAGTGGGATCTCGTGCGGCCCGGCCAGGTCCTGCAGGTCCACCCGGGCGTCGAGGGCCGCGAGCGCGACCGCCAGGTCCGACGGGTGGGTCGCGACACAGTGGTCGGACGCGCCGAGGATCGCCAGATTGTGGTGCTCGCCCTCGATGGCCGGGCAGCCGGACCCGGGCATCCGCTTGTTGCACGGCTTGGTCGCGTCGGTGAAGTAGACACAGCGGGTGCGCTGCACCAGGTTGCCGCCGGTGGTGGCCGCGTTGCGCAGCTGCCCCGAGGCGCCGGCCAGCAGCGCCTGGCTGAGCACCGGATACCGCTCCCGGACCAGCGGGTGGGCGGCGAGGTCGCTGTTGCGGACCAGGGCGCCGACCCGCAGCGCGGCGCCGTCCTCGGTCACGTCGTCCAGCGGCAGGCCCGTCACGTCGACCAGCAGCTCCGGGCGCTCGACGCCGAGCTCCATCAGGTCGACGAGGTTGGTGCCGCCGCCCAGGTAGCGGGCCTCCGGGTTGTCGGCGACCAGCGCGACCGCGGCGTCGACGCTGCGGGCCCGGGCGTAGGCGAACTCGCGCATCGTCAGTCGCCCCCGGCGACCTCGCGGATGGCGGCCACGATGTGCGGGTACGCGCCGCAGCGGCAGATGTTGCCGGCCATCCGCTCGCGGATCTCCGCGTCGTCGAGGCGCACCGGGCCGGTGCTGACCGCGCTCGGCCAGCTGGCGGCGAGCTCGTCGAGCATGCCGATCGCGGAGCAGATCTGGCCCGGCGTGCAGTAGCCGCACTGGAACGCGTCGTGCGCGACGAAGGCGGCCTGCATCGGGTGCGGCTCGTCGTCGGCCAGGCCCTCGACGGTGGTCACCTCGCGGCCGGCCACGGCCACCGCGAGCTGCAGGCAGGAGTTGACCCGGCGGCCGTCGAGCAGCACGGTGCACGCGCCGCACTGACCGTGGTCGCAGCCCTTCTTGGTGCCCGTCAGGTCGAGCCGGTCGCGGAGCAGGTCGAGCAGCGTGGTGCGGTTGTCGACGACGAGCTCGACGGGCGCCCCGTTGAGCATGAGGCGCACGGTGCTGGCGAGCTCGGGACCGGCCATGACTCCTCGACCGTACCCGCCGCGCTGGTTGCGCGGCGGGCACTCAGCGGTGTCTCAGTGGCAGGTTCCGGTGCCGCTGTCGTTGTAGGTCCTGCCCGACTGCGGCACGAACTGCCAGTCGTACGAGGTGGCGTGCAGGGTGAACGTGAGGACGCCGAACGTGTCGCTGTTGCGGGCCTGGCTGTTGGGCTGGATCGTGCCGAAGCCGTAGTGGTCGGCACCGCCCATGCCGGCCACGAAGGACCGCAGGCCGCGCGCGTTGTCCAGGCCGCCGTTCGCGTTCATCGGCGCGAACCGCTCGTACTGGTGGTTGTGCCCCCAGACGACCACGTCCGCGTTCGCGTCGTAGAGCGCCTGGTAGAGCGGGCGGGTCGAGGTGGACGGGGCGTGGTTGGCGCCCGAGGTGTAGAGCGGGTGGTGCCAGTAGGCCAGCGTGCACGGCCGGGTGTTGGCGGCCAGGTCGTTCTTGAGCCAGGTCACCTGGGCCGAGGTGGCCGACATGCTGATGTTGGAGTTGAGCGAGACGATGTGCCAGTTGCCGAGGTTGTAGGAGTAGTAGCCCTGGCCGGACGGACCGGCCTGCGAGCCGAAGTAGTTGTAGTAGCCGGTGGCACCCGAGGTGTTGTAGTCGTGGTTGCCCGGCGCGGGCCGGGTCCGCGACTTGAAGGCGCCCCAGGTCGGCTGGTAGTAGCTGTTGAACTCGTTGGCCGTGCCATTGGTGTAGACGTTGTCGCCGGTGGTGAACACCGTGCCGGAGATCCCGTTGACCAGCGCCGCCGTGGCGCTGTCACCGGAGCCGGACGTCGCGATGTCGCCGGCACCGACCAGCACCGGGTCGCCGCTGGGCGGCGGCGTCGTGGTGCCGGTCGTGACCACGAGCTGCGGCGCGTCGGTGCCGCTCTCCCGCGAGTCGTAGTAGGCGCCGTCGGTGCTGCTGGACGAGGCGCCGAAGCTGAAGGTGCCGTTGCCCTTGACGACGCTCGTGACGTCGAGCTCGTACCAGCCGTCGGCGGTGACGCTGCCGATCGAGCCGACCGACGCGCCGTCGACGGCGGGCTGGTTGTTCCAGGTGGTGCCGGTCTCCGACCACGTCGTGTTGGACATCGCCCGGAACGCGCCGCCGTTGTTGCTGCCGTCGTTGCCGGAGATCGTCCGGAGCCGGAGCTTGGCGGAGGAGACGGTGCCGCTGACGCCGCTCACCGAGAACCGCAGGAACAGCCGGCGGACCGGGCTGTTGTCGACCGTGACCTGGGTCGACGTGCCGTAGTTCGTCGAAGCGGTGTCCTGCTGCACGTAGGTGTCCGCGGACGGCCGGAACGTCGTGGTCGCGGCTGCTGCGGGTGTGGTGTTGCTCAGCACGGCGGCGATGATGCCGCCGGCCAGGACGGTCGCCGTGGTGGCGCCGGCCAGGATACGGATGCGCATGACCTCGGAATCTACGTCGATGAATGAACATGATCGCGTCGTACGGGTGAACGGCGGACAGCGATCTGTTCATCCGGCGGGTGTTGTCACGATCCGGCACGGGATACAGGGTGATCCGCGTGTACCTGTCCACGATCGACCGGCCCGCCGCCGGCAAGGGACGGCGCGGTGCGGCCCTCGTCGGTGGCAACGTCGTCGCGCTCGGCACCGTCAGCCTGGTCACCGACGTCTCCGCCGAGATGGTCACGGCCGTCCTGCCGCTCTACCTGGTGCTCGGCCTGCACCTGAGCCCGCTCGCGTACGGCGTGGTCGACGGGGTCTACACCGGCGCGACCGCGCTGCTGCGGATCGTCGGCGGCTACGTGGCCGACCGGGTGCGCGGGCACAAGGTGCTGGCCGGTGCCGGCTACGCCCTGTCGGCGGTCGCCAAGCTCGGGCTGCTGGCCGCCGGGCGGTCGCTGGCGGGCATCGGGTTCGTGGTCGCGGTCGACCGGATGGGCAAGGGGCTGCGCACCGCGCCCCGGGACGCGCTGATCACGTTGTCGACGCCACCGGACGCGTTGGGGCGCGCGTTCGGCGTGCACCGGACGATGGACGCGGTCGGTGCCTTCCTCGGTCCGCTCGTCGCGCTGGCCGTGCTGGCCGGGTCGGGGCAGTCGTACGACGCGGTCTTCGTGACCAGTTTCTGCGTGGCGCTGCTCGGGGTCGCGGTGCTGGTGCTCTTCGTGCGCGAACGGCCACCGTCGGCGTCGGTCGCCGCTCCCCCGCGGCCGTCGGTGCGGGACGCCGTCGCGCTGCTGCGCTCGGGTGACCTGCGGCGGCTGCTGCTGGCCGCGGTGCTGCTCGGGGTCGCGACGATCGGCGACGGGTTCGTCTATCTCATGCTGCAGCGGCGCACCGAGATCGGGCTGCTCTGGTTCCCGCTGCTGGCCGTCGGCACGAGCCTGGCCTTCCTGTTGCTGGCCGCGCCGCTGGGTGTGCTCGCGGACCGCATCGGGCGGCGGCTCGTGCTGCTCGCCGGGTACGCCGCGCTCGCGGTCACCTACCTGTTGCTCGGCGCGCCCGTCGGTGGGTGGGCGCTGCTCGTGCCGGCACTGGCGGCGTACGGGCTCTACTACGCCGCGACCGACGGGGTGCTGATGGCGCTGGCCGGGCCGCTGCTGCCGGACGGCCTGCGGGCGACCGGGCTCGCGCTGGTCCAGACCGGGCAGGCGCTGGCCTATCTGGCGTCGTCGGTGCTGTTCGGGCTGGCCTGGTCGGCGTGGGGGCCGGGCGCGGCCGTACTCGCCGCGGCGGGGGTCGCGATCGTCGCCGGTGGGACCACCGCCGGCTTGCTCTTCCACAAAGGACGAACGGCGTGAACGGCATGAGCGTACGGGTGCGGGTGCTCGCGGTGCTGGGCGTGGCGGTGGTGCTGGCGGTCGTCGCCACGCTCTACATCCAGGGTGCGGCGGCGCGGACGCCCTCGTCGGACGGTGCCGCAGCGGCCGCCGGGCCGGTGACGCTGGACGCCGCGCCCGTGCTGCTGACCGTGACCGACCGGCACGTCGCGACGGTGTCCACTTCGGACCCGTCCGGGCCGCGGACGGTCTCGGGCGTCGAGTGCGTGCGGGCCTACGCGGCCGGGGGCACCGGGATCTGCCTGCAGCCGGCCACCCCGTGGACGTACCGGATGGTGGTCCTGGACCGGACGCTCACGCCCGTGCGCTCCGCGGACATCCCGGGGCTGCCCAACCGCGCCCGGGTGTCGGCCTCCGGGCGGCTCGTGGCGTGGACGACGTTCGTGGGTGGCGACTCGTACAACAGCGGCGGTTTCTCGACCCGCACCGGGATCCTGGACACCCGGGACGGCACGATGGTCGCCTCGCTCGAGGAGTTCACCGCGTCGCGCGACGGCGTGGTGGTGAAGGCGGCGGACCGCAACTTCTGGGGCGTGACCTTCGCGGCCGACGACAACACGTTCTACGCCACGATGTCCACCGGTGGACACCGCTACCTGATGAAGGGCGACCTGGCCGCCCGGTCGCTGCACACCGTGGCCGACAACGTGGAGTGCCCGTCGCTGTCGCCGGACGGCACGCGGATCGCGTTCAAGCACGCGATCGACGGCGACCCGACGCGCGGCTGGCGACTGTCCGTGCTCGACCTCGGCACGCTCGCGGTGACGCCGCTGGCCGAGACCGCGAGCGTCGACGACCAGCCGGCCTGGCTCTCCGGCGACACGATCGGCTACACGCTGCGCCAGGGTGACGGCCGCCCCGACGTGTGGTCGGTGCCCGCCTCCGGCGGGGGCGCGCCGCGGCTGCTCGTGCCCGGTGCGGAGTCGCCGGCGGCACTGGACGGCGTAACCGCGCGCACGAACGGGTAAGGACGTTTGCCATGCGTCAGGTTCTGCTGCGGCTCGTGTTGCCGCTCGTGGCCCTCTACGGGCTGATGCTGCTGCTCGGTCAGGTCGTGACCGCGTCCTGGTGGCCCGCCGCCGGCGAGGACCAGGTCAACAAGGCGCTGGAGGAGGCCCGGTCCGGGCCGCTGACCGCGGCGTCGCTGGTGTTCAGCACGATCGCCGACACCTGGTCGGTGATCGCGGTGTGCGCGTTCGCGGTGGTGATCCTGCTGGTCACCCACCGCCCGTGGCGCGAGCCGCTGTTCCTGGCCGGCGCGGTCGCCGCCCAGGCGCTGATCTTCCTGCTCACGACGCTGGCGGTCGACCGGCACCGGCCGGCGGTCGAGCACATGGACGTCTCGCCTCCGACGTCGAGCTTCCCGTCGGGCCACACCTCGGCCGCGACCGCACTCTACTGCGGACTCGCGCTGCTGTTCGCCCTGCGGTCGACCAGCGGACGCTGGGAGGCGCTGGTCTGGACCGTCTTCGTGCTGATTCCGATCGGAGTGGCGTTGACCCGGATGTACCGGGGGATG
This sequence comes from Asanoa siamensis, assembly GCF_016862555.1. GTDB lineage: Bacteria > Actinomycetota > Actinomycetes > Mycobacteriales > Micromonosporaceae > Asanoa > Asanoa siamensis. Next base: position 26,625 of record NZ_BONE01000052.1, read on the forward strand.
CACCACCCGAGCGACGTGGTCGGCTCGTTCGTCAACGCGGGCCTGTGCCTGACGATCATGTACCACGCGGTGCTGCGCTGGCGTGGCGCGCCACCGCCGCGGCCCACCGACGAACGGAAGTCGGTGTCGCTGTCCCGCGCCCGCTGACACCATGTCCCCATGCCGCCACCGATCTCCCCCGGCCGGGCCACGGCCGCCCTGACGGCGCTCTCCCTGGCGGCGTTCGCCTACGTGACCACGGAACTGGTGCCGGTCGGCCTGCTCACGGTGATGGCGCCCGACCTGCACCGGTCGCAGTCCGAGGTCGGGCTGCTCGTCACCGGGTACGCGTTCGTGGTCGTCTTCGCCTCGCTGCCGTTGGCCCACCTGACCAGGCGGATCCCGCGCCGCCGGCTGCTCGCGGTGACGTTCGCGGTGTTCACCGTCGCCACCGCGGTGTCGGCGCTGGCCACCAGCTACTGGATGCTCGCCGGCGCGCGCCTCGCCACCGCCGCCACCCAGGCGATGTTCTGGACTGTCGTCGGGCCCACCGTGACCGGGTTGTTCCCGGCCGAGGTCCGCGGCCGCATCGTGGCGCGGTTCGCGGTCGGCCCGTCGCTGGCGCCGGTGCTCGGGTTGCCGCTCGCCACCTGGATCGGCCAGCAGGCCGGGTGGCGCGCCGCGTTCGCCGTGCTGGCCGTGCTCGGCCTGGTGGCCGGCGCCGTCGTCACCGCGCTGCTGCCGTCGTTCCGGCCGGCCGACGGGGGCGCCGCCCGCGGCACCATGCCGCACCGGGGGCGGTTCCGGGCGCTGCTGGTGATCACCGCGGTCGGCATCACCGGCAACTTCGTCGCGCAGACCTACATCACGCCGTTCCTGCTGGAGGTCAGCCGCTTCCCCGACGCCTCGCTCTCGTTGCTGCTGCTCGTCTCCGGCGTCGCCGGCGTGGTCGGCACGATCCTCGTCGGCCGGTTCATCGACAGCCGGCCGGTGGCGGCGCTGGCGGTGCCGCTCGCGCTCGTCGGCGGCGGTCTGGTGCTGTTGTACGCGTTCGGCACCGTCCAGCCCGTCACCGTCGCGCTGCTGGCGCTGTTCGGGCTCGCGTTCAGCGCGTTCGCGGCGACCGTGCAGGGCCGCACGCTGCAACTCGCGCCCGGCAACACTGACCTGGCGTCGGCCGCCTCGGGCTCCGCGTTCAACGCGGGCATCGCGAGCGGGTCGCTGCTCGGCGGCGTGCTGCTGCCCGTGACCGGCCTGCGCTCGCTCATGCTGGTCGGCGGCCTGATCATGCTGGCCGCGCTGGGCGTGGCGCTGCGGGACATGCGCCGGCACGGCTCGTCGGGCCCGTCACCCGTGCCGCCCCCGCGGCCCGCGCCGGCCGGGGCCCTTGCCCACGACGATCTAGGGCGTGGCAGAGTGTGACGATGACCCGACGACCGCTGCTGCTCGTGGACTCCGCGAGCCTCTACTTCCGGGCCTACTTCGGCATCCCCGAGTCGGCGGCCATGGCGCCCGACGGCACTCCGGTCAACGCGGTCCGCGGTTTCCTCGACATGGTCGCGCAGCTGATCCGCACGCGCCGGCCGGACCGCCTGGTCTGCGCCCTGGACCACGACTGGCGCCCGGCGTGGCGGGTCGAGCTGATCCCGTCCTACAAGGCACACCGCCTGGCGCCCGGGGGCGGACCGTCCACAGAGGTCGTGCCCGACAACCTCGAGGCCCAGGTGCCGCTGATCCTGGAGGTCCTGGCCGCGGTCGGCATCCCGGCGATCGGCGCGAAGGGCTATGAGGCCGACGACGTGCTCGGCACGCTGGCCACCACGCAGCCGGGCCCGGTCGAGGTGGCCTCCGGCGACCGCGACCTCTACCAGCTCGTCGACGACGCGAAGCCGGTCCGCCTGCTCTACTGCGGCCGCGGTGTGGCCAAGCTGGAGGACAGCGACGACGCCGCGGTCCAGGCGAAGTACGGCGTCCCGGCGTCGGGCTACGCCGACTTCGCGGCGCTGCGCGGTGACCCCAGCGACGGCCTGCCGGGCGTCCCCGGCGTGGGCGACAAGACGGCCGCCCGCCTGATCACCCGCTACGGCAGCGTCGAGGCGATGCTGGCGGCCCTGGACGACCCGAAGGCGGGCTTCGCGCCGGGCCTGCGCGGCAAGCTGGACGCGGCCCGCGACTACCTCGCGGTGGCCCCGAAGGTGGTCAAGGTGGCCCGCGACATCGCGCTCCCGGCGATCGACACGACGCTGCCCACGGCCCCGGCCGACGGCGACAAGCTGCTGACGCTGGCCGACAAGTGGAACCTGGCAGGCCCCTGCCGCCGCCTGGTCGACGCGATCAGCAACGCCACCGCCTGAACGACGCGCCGCCATCCGCCCCGGGTCGGTCAGGTGTTGATGTAGGCCAGGACGCCGCGGTTGATGGCGCCGATCGCCTGGCGGGCCGTGGTGCGGACCGTCTGGGAGGCGCCGCCCGCGTCGGCGATCTGGCCGAGCAGGTCGACCACCTGGCGGGTCCACCGGACGAAGTCGCCGGCCGGCATGTCGCCGTCCAGGTTGTGGCCGCTCGCCAGGACCTTGGCCAGGGCCTCGCCGCGGGTCCAGCGCACGATCGGCCAGACGAAGCCCAGGTCGGGCTCGCGGGTGCGGTCGACGCCGTGGTCGGCCTCGTCGGCCTCCAGCTCCGCCCAGATCTTCATGGTCTCGTCGATCGCGTCGGTGATGGGGCCGCGTGGCACCGACGCCCGTTCGTCGCTCTCCCGGCGGGCCTCGTAGAGCACCACCGAGACCGCCCCGGCGAGCTCGTCGGGCGTCAGGGCGTCCCAGACACCCCGCCGCAGGCACTCGGCGACCAGCAGGTCGGCCTCGGACCAGATCCGGGCGAGCATCCGGCCGTGCTCGGTGACCTCGCCCGTCTCGGACAGATAGCCCCGGGAAGCCAGCAGCGCGCACACCCGGTCGAACGTGCGGGCCAGGGAACCCGTCCGGCTCGCCACCCGCTTGCGCAGCTCGTCGGTGTCGAGCTGCAGCCGCCGGCGCCGCTCGGCCCAGCGGGCGTGCTCCTCGCGGTCCGGGCACGCGTGGGCCGGGTGCTTGCGCAGCTTGTCGCGGATCTCCAGCAGGTGCGCGTCGTCGCCGGTGCCGCGGGCCCGCCGGCCGCGCCGGCTGTGCCGGTCGAGGCCCGTGCCGGTGACCGTGGCCGCCAGGTCCCGCCGGGCCGCCGGGTTGCGGTGGTTGAAGTTCTTCGGCACCCGGACCCGGGCCAGCACCTCGGCCGGCGACGTGAAGTCGGCCGACGTCACCCGGCCCGCCCAGCGGTCCTGGGTGAGCACGAGCGGCCGCGGGTCGCCGAAGCCACCCGTGCCCGGCTCCAGCACCACCGCGAGGCCCGCCCGCCGGCCGGACGGCACGCGGATCACGTCGCCGACCCGCAGCCGCTCCAGCGACGACACCGCCTGGGCGCGGCGCTGCGAGAGGCCCTGCCGGGCCAGCGCGCGCTCGCGCTCGCCGATCTGCATCCGCAGGTCGAAGTATTCGTCGAAGTCGCCGAGGTCGCACTTCACCTCGTCGGTGTACTGCGCGATCGTCTCCTCGTTGCGCTGCACCTGCTTGGCCAGCCCGACGACCGACCGGTCGGCCTGGAACTGGGCGAACGACGCCTCCAGCAGCGCGCGGGAGCGCTCGGCGCCGACGGTCCCGACCAGGTTCACGGCCATGTTGTACGAGGGCCGGAAGCTCGACCGCAGCGGATAGGTCCGGGTCGACGCCAGGCCGGCGACGTGCCGTGGGTCGACCTCGGGCGACCAGACGACCACCGCGTGGCCCTCGACGTCGATGCCGCGACGGCCGGCGCGGCCGGTGAGCTGCGTGTATTCGCCCGGCGTCAGGTCGACGTGCGCCTCGCCGTTGAACTTGACCAGGCGCTCCAGCACCACGCACCGGGCCGGCATGTTGATGCCCAGCGCCAGCGTCTCGGTGGCGAAGACGGCCTTGACGAGGCCGCGGACGAACAGCTCCTCGACGACCTCCTTGAACGCCGGCAGCATGCCGGCGTGGTGCGCGGCCAGGCCGCGCTCGAGGCCGTCGAGCCACTCCCAGTAGCCGAGCACCGAAAGGTCTTCACCCGGGATGGCGGTGATCCGGTCCTCGACGATGCGGCGGATCTCGGCCCGCTCGTCGGGCGTGGTCAGCCGCAGGCCGGCGGCGAGGCACTGCTGCACGGCCGCGTCACAGCCGGCGCGGCTGAAGATGAACAGGATCGCGGGAAGCAGGTTTTCCCGGTCGAGGCGCTCGACGATCTCGGCGCGCAGCGGGCCCTTCCAGCGGGGCCCACGGCCGCCCCGGGCGGCGCCGCCCGAAAAGCCGTCGCGGCCCATCTCCAGCCGGCGCAGCATCTCCCGCGAGTAGCGCAGCAACTCGGGGTGCACGTCGTGCTTGCGGGCCGCGGCGGCGTCGTGGAACAGGTCGAACATCCGGCGGCCGACCAGCATGTGCTGCCAGAGCGGGACCGGCCGGTGCTCGCTGACCACGACGTCGGTGTGGCCCCGGACCGTCACGAGCCAGTCGGCGAACTCCTCGGCGTTGGAGACCGTGGCCGACAGTGAGATCAATGTCACTGACGCCGGGAGGTGGATGATCACCTCTTCCCAGACCGCGCCGCGGAACCGGTCGGCCAGGTAGTGGACCTCGTCCATCACCACGTACGCCAGGCCCTGCAGCGCCGGGGAGCCGGCGTAGAGCATGTTGCGCAGCACCTCGGTGGTCATGACCACCACGGGCGCGTCGCCGTTGATCGCGTTGTCGCCGGTCAGCAGGCCGACGTTCGCCGCGCCGTGCCGCTCGACCAGGTCGTGGAACTTCTGGTTCGAGAGCGCCTTGATCGGCGTGGTGTAGAAGCACTTCTTGGGCGGCGCGTCCGATTCGTCACCGGCGCCCTTCGCCAGCGCGAGGTGGACCGCGAACTCACCGACCACCGTCTTGCCGGCGCCGGTGGGTGCGCAGACCAGCACGCCGCTGCCGCGTTCGAGGGCCTCGCACGCCTCCCGCTGGAAGTCGTCCAGGTCAAAGCCCAGGCCAAGGGCGAAATCCTCCAGGGCCGGGAACGCGCTGGCCCGGGCGGCCCGGCGGCGCGCCGCTGCGTAGCGCTCGGCGGGGCTCGACATGTATCCAAGATTACGGCGTGCGCGCCGCGCCGACGCGGTAGGCCGTGCGGGACCCGCCAGGTGGGTCGTAGGTAAGGTCCTCGGCGTGCCAATGCCAGACCACGCGGAGCCGCCCAGTCCACGTGTGCCGGACCTACCGGGTCAACCGGCCCGCTATCCGGTCGAGGCCGTCCTTTTCGACTTCCACGGGACCCTGGCCCAGGTGGAGGATCCGGTCGCGTGGGTGATCGCCGCCGCGGTCGCCTGCGGTGCCGACCTCGACCGGGGGAAGGCGACCGTGCTCGCCGACCGCCTCGTCACCGCCGGCCGGGCCGGTGGTCCGCTGCCCGCCCGGGTGCCGGTGCACCTGGCCGAGGTGTGGGCCGACCGCGACCTCTACGCGCACGCCCACCGGGCGGCGTTCGTGGGGCTCGCGGCGACCGTCAACACCGACATCGAGGGACTCGCCGACGCCCTCTACGACCGGCTGCTCGGCGCCGAGGGCTGGTTGCCGTACGCCGACACCGCCGAGTCGCTCAAGGCGCTGCGGGCGGCCGGGGTGCCCGTGGCGGTGGTCAGCAACATCGGCTTCGACATCCGGCCGCACTTCGCGAGCTGGGGGCTCGCCGACCTCGTCGACGCGTTCGTGCTCTCGTACGAGATCGGCCGCTGCAAGCCGGACCCGGCGATCTTCCTGCGGGCCTGCGGCCTGCTCGGCGTCGAGCCGGAGCGGGCGCTGATGGTCGGCGACACACCGGCCGACGCGGGCGCGGTCCGCGCGGGCCTGGCCGCCCTCGTCCTCCCGGCGGGTGAACCTGGCACGATCAACGGCCTCGCGGGCGCGGTCGCCCTCACCCGCGTCTGAGAATCACCGCCCCTGCGGGCGTAGCACCCGCAGGGCTCCGGGTACGCACTCGATCGTCAGCGGGAGCGGGGCTATCCGCTCGCCGTCGGCGTAGCCGACGATGCCGTCGGCGGCCAGTTCCACGCGGGTGGCCCGGTAGGTGGCGACGGCCGGGTGGGTCACGTGGGTGCCCGCGTAGATCCGCGGCTTCACCCGCACGAGCGTGCCCCGGCTGATCGGCGCCACCACGGTCAGGTCGAGCCGCCCGTCGGCCGGGTCGGCGTCGGGGCAGATCCGCATGCCGCCGCCGTAGCTCGGCCCGTTGGCCACCGCGACCAGCACCGCGTCGCGTTCCTGGGCCACGCCGTCGAGCGTCAGCCGGTAGCGGCGGGCCCGCAGCCGGGCGAGCTCGACCAGGATCGCCAGGTCGTACCGGATCGGGCCGCGCGGCCAGCGCATCCGGTTGCCGCGCTCGTTGACGACCGCGTCGAAGCCGGCCGCGAGGACGCCGCCGAACCAGTGGACCGTGCCGTCGGTGGTGGTGAGCCGGGCCAGGTCGAGCGCGGCGGTCTCGGCGGCGTTGACGGCGCCGGTGACCATCGCGACCGCGGCGTGCGGGTCGGTGCCGAAGCCCGCCGCCACGGCGAAGTCGTTGCCGGTGCCCGCCGGCACGATGCCCAGCGGCACGCCGGTGCCGGCCAGCGCCTGCAGCGCCAGGTGGACGGTGCCGTCGCCGCCGACCACCACGAGGGCGCCCGCGCCGCCGTCGACCGCGGCGTGGCAGGCCGCCCGGGCCTCGTCGGCGGTACGCGCGGTCAGCGTCTCGACCGCACGGCCGGTGGAGCGGAGGTGGGCCAGCACGAACGGCAGGACGCCGCGGTGCCGGCCACGCCCCGCTCCGGGGTTGGCCAGCACCGCGAGCGGTCTGTCGATCTTCATCGCGGCACCCTATCCCCGGGTGCGCCGCCGCGACAGAGAGGTCAGGTGATGTCTTCGTCGAACCGTCGGTCGATCGGCTGCGGTGCGGCGACCGGAGCGATCGGCTCGATCGGCGCGCCCGCGGCGACCGGCTCGCGGTCGTCCTCGAGCGCCGACATCTCGTCGTCGTCGACGCCTTCGTAGATCTCCCTGCCCCGCCCGCGCCGCCGGTCGTTGAGGAAGGCGATGCCGACCGCGCCGAAGTAGAGCGCGGACAGGCAGGCGCCCAGCGCCGTCATGCCGAACGGGTCGGGTGTCGGGGTGACCACCGCCGAGAACAGGAAGAACACGAAGACCGCGACCCGCCACCAGCTCAGCAGCCGCTTGGCGCTGGCCACGCCGACGAAGTTGAGCATCAGCACGATGAGCGGGAACTCGAACGCCACGCCGAAGATCAGCAACATGTTGGTGACGAAGCCGATGTAGCGCGTGACCTCGAGCTGTTGCTCGACCCCGGTAACGCCCGCCTCCAGGAGGAAGTGCAGGCCCTTGGAGACGACGAAGTAGGCCAGCACGGCGCCGCCGACGAACAGCGGCGCCGCGAGGGCGACGAAGAAGTACGCGTACTTGCGCTCGTGGCGGTGCAGCCCCGGCGCGATGAACGCCCAGAGCTGGTAGAGCCACACCGGCGAGGCGAGGATCAGGCCCACCCAGAGCGCCAGCTTGAGCTTGAGCAGGAAGCCGTCGGTCGCGGCGAGCTGGAGGAACTCCACCTCGGCGCACGACTTGCCCGGGAACTGCGCGCAGTAGGGCTGCTTGAGGATGTCGAAGACCGGTTGCGCCAGGAAGTAGCCGATGATGATGCAGACCAGCAGCGCCAGCGACGCCTTGAACAGCCGGTTGCGCAGCTCCCGGATGTGCTCGATCAGGGTCATCGAGCCGTCGGCGGCACGCTGGAACTCGGTCGGCCCCTTACGCCGTAACGAGACTGCCATGACCGGACGCTGTCCCGGTCGTCAGATCACGTCGCGGCTGCGCTGCACCGGGTCGACCACCGGAGGCGGGGTCTGCGCCGGCTGCTGCTGCACCTGCTGGGGCGGCAGCGGCTGGCGGCCGGCCTGCGCGTCGGCCTTCTCGGCCAGGTCGCCCTTGTCGTCGTCGACGAGGCCCTTGGTCTCGGCCTTGATGATCCGCAGGGAGCGGCCGAGCGAGCGCGCCGCGTCCGGAAGCCGCTTCGCGCCGAAGAGCAGGATCAGCAGCACGACGAGGACGGCTATGTGCCACGGCTTGAGGGCGCCCATGGGAACTCCAAAGTCGATCAGTGTCGGACGGTGTGCTTCGTCGGGGTGACGAGCCCATCCTACGGGTGACAAACGACGACGCCACTGCCCGGGAGACCTCAATAGCCGGTGAAGTCTGGTGGGCCGGCGGCCCAAGAACGGCAATTCGGGCGTCAGGCCCGACCGCGACCGGCCTTGATCACCGCGATCCGCTCCTGCGCCACCACAGCGCGTTGCTGGACCGCCTCGACCTGTTCCTGCAGCACCAGCAGCTCGGCGCCGAGCTGCTCGGCCCGGGCCTGCCGGTCCTGGAGGCGGCGCAGCGCCCGGGCCAGCTCGGGCAGCCGGGCCAGCACCGGCCGGGCGGCCAGCGCGAGGACGATCAGGCCGAGGACGGCCGCGCCGATGACGATCCAGAGCACCACGGCGGACAGCTTAGGCGTTTTCGGGGATCGGCGCCGCGTACGCGTCGAGAGCGGCGGTCGCCGCGTCCCGGACCCGCTCGACGAGCTCGGGCGGCGACACGGCGGTCGCGTCGGGACCGAGGCCCAGCACGAACCGCTGCGCCCAGGCGAGGTCGGTGACCCGCAACGAGACCACCCACTCGTCGGAGTCGCGCCCGTCGGGCCGTACCTCCTCGCACGGATAGTATTCGGTGATCCACCGCCCGCCCCGGCCCACCTTGATCGTGACCAGCGGCAGCTCGGGCCCGGGTGCGAAGACCCCGTCGCTGACGTCGTGCGGCTCGGCACCGGAGGGCGGCGCGGCCGGCTCGTCGAGCTCGGTCAGCGCGTCGATCCGGTCGGCCCGGAACAGCCGGACGGCCTCGGCCCGGCGGCACCACGCCTCCACGTACGCCCGGCCCTCGACCATCAGCAGCCGCATCGGGTCGATGACCCGCTCCGTCGTCTCGTCGCGGGTCTGCGCGTAGTAGGTGATCCGCAGCGCCCGGCCGCGCTCGACCGCCCCGCGCAGCGTGGCCAGCCGGTCGTCGCTGCCCGGCATCCGCACCGCGACCGGCGCGCCGGCCAGGTCGCCGGCCGCGTGCTCGATCTTGGCCAGCGCCCGCTCGATCGCGTCGCGGTTGGCCATGCCCGGCGTCTCCGCGAGCATCCGCAGCGCCACGACGAGCGCCAGCGCCTCGTCGGGCGTCAGCCGCAGCGGCCGGTCGATGCCGGCGTCGTAGGTGATGGTCACCCGGTCGCCGTCGAAGGCCATGTCGATCAGGTCGCCGGGGCCGTAGCCGGGCAGCCCGCACACCCAGAGCAGCTCCAGGTCCTCGCGCAGCTGCCGCTGGGTGACGCCCAGGTCGGCGGCCGCCTGCGCGACCTCGATGCCGGGCCGCGCGAGCAGGTAGGGCACCAGGTTGAGCAGCCGCCCGAGCCGGTCCGCGCTCGGTCGTAGGCCCGCCGCGCTCATGCCGGCACCGGCGTCGAGTCGTGGCGGGCCGCCGTCTCCTTGAGGCGCTGGATCACCGCGTCGCGCACCTCGGGCGGCTCGACCACCCGCACGTCGGGCCCGTAGCCGACCAGTTGGGTGGCGATGAAGTCGACGTCGGCGTACCGCAGGACCACCCGGTCGAACTCCGCTCCCGGGGTCGTCTCCTGTGCCCAGCGCCGTAGGCCGGCCGCCCGGCCCCGGCGGACCAGCACGGTGGCCCGGCCGGTGCGCTCGATCGGCCCGCTGAACCGGGCGACGTAGCTGATCAGGTCGAGGTCGCGGGGTGGCTCGTAACCGCCGGGCCGGCCGGTGACGCGGACCGCGCCGACCACCCGGGACAGCCGGAAGCAGCGCGGGGCGCCGCGGTCGAGGTCGTGACCCACCACGTACCACCGGCCCCGCCAGCACACCACGCCCCACGGCTGGAGCCGGCGGCTGGTCGCGGCGTCCTGCTCGACCACCCGGTAGTCGAAGGCCACCGTGCGCCGGTCGCGGGCGGCCGCCGTCAGCGGCGCGAAGGTCGGGTCGACCCGGACGATCGGCTCGACGCCCAGGGTCGCCTGCGGGTCGACGTCGACGCCGGCGGCGCGCAGCTTGGCGAGCCCGGACGAGGCCGCGGCGGCGAGGCCGGCGTGCTGCCAGAGCCGCCCGGCGATGCCTACGGCGGCGGCCTCGTCGGGCGCGAGCGGGATGTCGGGCAGGGCGTAGTCGCGGCGGGCGATGCGGTAGCCGGGCTCGGTGTCGAACGCGCTCGCGGCGCCGGTCTCCAGCGGGACGCCGAGTTCGCGCAGCTCAGACTTGTCGCGTTCGAACTTGCGCTGGAACGCCTCGTGGTCCTTGGGATCCTCGGGATCGTGCTCGTAGCCCGGCACGGTCGCGGCGATCTGCGCGGCGGTGAGGAACCGTCGCGTCGAGAGCAGGCAGATCACCAGGTTGACCAGGCGCTCGGTGCGGGTCCGCGACACTCCCAAGACGCTAGCAGTGTTGGTACGCGTGTGCGCACACCCTTGTGGGGCATAGCCTGGCCATCGTGACCTCGGAACACCCGGGCGGCCCGGAGCGGCCGTCGGACATGGACGACATCGATCTGGAAGGGGAGCCCGAGGTACGCCACGCGGCGATTCCGGACGCCGACACCGCCCCGTCCGAGTCCGTCCTCACCGTGATCATCGCCGGCCTGGCCAACCTGGCGATCGCGGGCGCGAAGCTCGTCGCCGGCCTGCTGACCGGCTCAGCCGCGATCCTCGCCGAGGCGGCCCACTCGTTCGCCGACACGACCACCGAGGTGCTGCTCTACACGGCCCTGCGGCGCGGGGCGAAGGACCCGGACGACCGGCACCCGTTCGGCTACGGCAAGGAGAGCTACGTCTGGGCGTTCATCGCCGCGCTGTTCACGTTCGTCGCCGGCGCCGGGTTCTCGATCGAGCGCGGCATCGACACGATCCTGCGCGGCGAGGAGGCCGGCGACTTCCTGGTCGCGTACATCGTGCTGATCGTCTCCGCGATCCTCGAGGGCATCTCGTTCATCCGGGCGGTGCGCCAGGTCCGCGGCGAGGCGACCCGCTGGCGCACCTCGCCGTTCCGCTTCCTGCGGGCGACCCCCGACACCGCGGTCAAGGCCGTCTTCCTGGAGGACAGTGCGGCCCTGATCGGCCTCGCGCTGGCCGCGGCCGGGTTGGGCCTGACCGAGGCGACCGGCGACCCGGTCTGGGACGGCATCGCCTCGATCGGCATCGGCGTGCTGCTCCTGATCGTCGCCGCCACCCTGTCGGTGGCCAACGTCTCGCTGCTCGTCGGGCGGGCGGTCCCCCGCCGCCTGCACCAGCGGCTGCGCGCGGAGCTCTCCGCGGTGCCCACCGTCGACCGGGTCGACCAGCTCCTGACCATGCAACTCGGGCCCGAGGACGTGCTGGTGGCCGCCAAGGTCGACTTCGCCGACGACGCCACCGGCGCCGACATCGAGGCCGCCGCCGACGCCGCCGAGCGCCGGCTGACCACCATCTACCCGTCGATCCGGTACGTGTTCCTGGATCCCACCCGCGGCCGCGCGGGACGCGCCGAGCCCGACCGGTAACCTTTCCTGCCATGGTCAGATGGCGCTCCGGAGTGGTCACGGAGGTGCGGCGCCGCTGGCGGGGCGCCGTCGAGCTGACGGTGGCGGTGGACGGCACGGCGTTCCGCGCGCTGGCCTACCCCGCGCTGGTCGGCGAGCCGGAGCCCGGCGACCGCGTCCTGCTCAACGTCAACGCCCAGCTCATGGGCCTCGGCACCGGCGGCTACGCGCTGGTCGTGGCACTGCCCGACCGGCTGCCGCCGGACCCGCCCGGCGCCGGCACCGACCGCGACGAGGGCCACGTGGTCAAGGCCCGCTACACGCCGCTGCAGGCGATCGTGCGCGGCGTCGAGGAGCCGTCGTCGCCACACCACGCCGCGATCGCCGCCGCCGACACGCTCGGCGGGATGCCGGTGGTCACCGCCGACCTGCACTCCGCACTGCCGGCCGTCCTCGCCGGCATCCACGCCGACCGGCCCGACGCCCGGGTCGCGTACGTGATGACCGACGGCGGCGCCCTGCCTGCGTGGTTCTCCCGCACGCTGGACGGCCTGCGCGACCGGCTCGTCGGCACGATCACCGTCGGGCAGGCGTTCGGCGGCGACCTGGAGGCGGTCACCACCCACAGCGGTCTGCTCGCCGCCCGCCATGCCCTCGGCGCCGACGTGGCGGTGGTCGCGCAGGGTCCGGGCAACCTCGGCGCCGGGCTGCCGTGGGCGTTCTCGGGCGTCGCGGTCGGCGAGGCGGTCAACGCGGTAGCCGCGCTCGGCGGCCAGGCGGTCGGCGCGCTGCGGATCTCCGACGCGGACCCGCGCGACCGGCACCGCGGCATCTCGCACCACAGCCTGACCGCCTACGGGCGGGTGGCGCTGGTCCCTTGCGACCTGCCGCTGCCCGACGGCCTGGCGGCGCCGCTGGCCGAGCGGGTCGAGGCGCAACTGTCGGAGCTGTCGGTCCGGCACCGGATCATCCGCGTGCCCTCCGCCGGGCTGGACGAGGCGCTGCGGGCCTCGCCGGTCGCGCTGTCGACGATGGGCCGCGGGCTGGACGCGGACCACGGCTATTTCCTCACGGCCGCGGCCGCCGGACGGCACGCCGTAGGGCTAGCCGTTCAGGAAGATCAGGAGCAGCCAGCCGGTCAGCAGCGCGACCAGTAGGACCGCCAGCACCCAGGTGGGGACCTTGTAGTCGCCGCGGCGGTTGCGGTCGAGCTCGTCGCGCACCTTGGCGCGCCGCTTCTCGAGCCAGCCCTGGCGGATCACCTCGGGCCGCGTCTCGGGCATGGACAGCCCCGAGGTGCGGGTGGCGTCGGGCCACTGCTCCTGCGAACGCTGCTGCGGGGCGCTGTCGCGCTGCTCGGGGACCGTCATGGTGCCCCGAGCCTAACCGAATCGCGTCACATGCTCGCGATCAGGCGTTCCACCCGCTCGTCGTACGCGCGGAACGGGTCCTTGCAGAGCACGGTGCGCTGCGCCTGGTCGTTGAGCTTGAGGTGCACCCAGTCGACGGTGAAGTCGCGCCGCTTCTCCTGGGCGTGCCGGATGAACTCGCCCCGCAGCCGCGCCCGGGTGGTCTGCGGCGGGGTCTCCTTGGCCTCGAAGATCTCCAGGTCGGTGGCGACCCGGTCGACCTGGCCACGCTTCTCCATGAGCCCGTAGAGCCCGCGCCCGCGCCGGAGGTCGTGGTAGGCGAGGTCCATCTGCGCGATCCGGGGGTGGGACAGGGGGAGGTCGAACTTGTCCTGGTAGCGCTCGATCAGCCGGAGCTTGGTCACCCAGTCGATCTCGCGGGACACGGGCTCCAGGTCGCCGGTCTCGATCGCCCGCAGGACCCGGCCCCACAGCTCGACGACCCGCTTGGCGGTCTGGTCGCCGCCCCGGCGCTCGACGAACTCGGTCGCCTTGGCCAGGTATTCCTGCTGGATCTCGAGGCCGCTGATCTCCTTGTTGTTGGCGAGGCGGACCTTGCGGCGCCCGGTCACGTCGTGCGACACCTCGCGGATGGCCCGGATCGGGTTCTCCAGCGACAGGTCGCGCATGACCACGCCGGCCTCGATCATCCGCAGCACGATGTCGGCCGAGCCGACCTTGAGCAGCGTGGTGACCTCGTTCATGTTGCTGTCGCCGACGATCACGTGGAGGCGGCGGTAGCGCTCGGCGTCGGCGTGCGGCTCGTCGCGCGTGTTGATGATCGGGCGGGACCGGGTGGTCGCCGACGAGACGCCCTCCCAGATGTGCTCGGCCCGCTGGCTCAGGCAGTAGACGGCGCCCCGGGGCGTCTGCAGGACCTTGCCGGCACCGCAGATGAGCTGCCGGGTGACCAGGAACGGGATCAGGACGTCGGCGAGCCGGCCGAACTCGCCGTGCCGGGAGACCAGGTAGTTCTCGTGGCACCCGTACGAGTTGCCGGCCGAATCGGTGTTGTTCTTGAAGAGATAGATCTCGCCCGCGATGCCCTCGTCGTGCAGCCGCTTCTCGGCGTCGACGAGCAGCCCCTCGAGGATCCGCTCACCCGCCCGGTCGTGCGCCACCAGGTCGGCGACGTTGTCGCACTCGGGGGTCGCGTATTCCGGGTGGGAGCCGACGTCGAGGTAGAGCCGCGCGCCGTTGCGGAGGAAGACGTTGCTCGACCGACCCCAGGACACCACCCGCCGGAACAGGTAACGGGCGACCTCGTCCGGCGACAGCCGTCGTTGCCCCCGATAGGTGCAGGTGACCCCGTATTCGGTCTCGAGCCCGAAGATTCGCCGCTCCATAGCAAGACACTAGCCGGGAAACCCGGTCAGTGGTCAGTACCGCGACGCGCCGTCATCGTCACGTTGGCGGAAAACATTCATGGGGTACGCTCACCGCCCGTTTGGTCGGGTTTCAGAGCGTCGCGACGTACGCCCGGCAGGCGTCGTAGTCCGGCAGGAGCCCGGACGCCTTCGCCTCCGCCAGCGACGGGGCCGCCTCGTCGCGGGCCGACAGGATCGGCGTCTCGGCCGGCCACTCGATGCCCAGATCCGGGTCCAGCGGGTGCACGGTGTGCTCCCCCGTCGGGTTGTAGCCGGTCGAGCAGAGGTACGACAGCGTGGCGTCGTCGGTCAGGGCGCAGAAGCCGTGCCCGAGCCCCTCCGGGATGTAGACGGCGCGCCGGTCGACGTCGTCGAGCCGGACCGCCTCCCACTGCCCGAACGTGGGCGAGCCGACCCGGATGTCGACGACCATGTCGACCACCGCGCCGCGTACGCAGGTGACCCACTTGGCCTGACCGGGCGGCACGTCGGCGAAGTGGACGCCGCGCACCACGCCCCGCGCCGAGACCGACATGTTGGCCTGGGCGAGCGTGAACCGGTGGCCGGTGGCCGCCTCGAACGTCTCGGCCTTGAACCACTCCAGGAACAGCCCCCGCGGGTCGCCGTGCTGCTGCGGGGTTACCTCGAACGCGCCCTCGATGCCCAGCTCACGGATCTTCATGCCGTCTCCGCCTTCTCGTCCAGCAGGCCCAGCAGGTAGGAACCGTAGCCGCTCTTGGTCAGTGGCGCGGCGATCTCCCGCAGCCGGGCGTCGTCGATCAGGCCCGCCCGCCAGGCGACCTCCTCGACACAGCCGATCTTGAAGCCCTGCCGTTCCTCGATCACCCGCACGTATTCGGCGGCCTGCATCATCGAGGTGAACGTGCCGGTGTCGAGCCAGGCGGTGCCCCGGTCGAGCACGGTGACGGTCAGCTCGTCCCACTCCCGGTAGGCCTCGTTGACCGCGGTGATCTCGAGCTCGCCGCGGTCGCTCGGCTTGAGGCCGCGGGCGATCTCGACGACCCGGTTGTCGTAGAAGTAGAGGCCCGGCACGGCGTACCGCGACTTGGGCTCGACGGGCTTCTCCTCGATCGACAGGACCTTGCCGTCGGCGTCGAACTCGACCACGCCGTACTCCCGGGGGTTGGCCACCGGGTAGGCGAAGACCCGGCCACCGACGAGCGGCGCGGTCTCGCGCAGCTGCCGGCCCAGGCCGACGCCGTGGAAGATGTTGTCGCCGAGGATCAGCGCGACCGAGTCGTCGCCGATGAACTCCTCGCCGAGCAGGAAGGCCTGCGCGATGCCCTCGGGGCGGGGCTGTGCGGCATATTGAATCTTGAGGCCGAACTGGCTGCCGTCGCCGAGCAGCCGCTGGAACTGCGACTGGTCGTCGGGCGTCGTGATGATCAGGACCTCGTCGATGCCGGCCATCACCAGCGTCGACAGCGGGTAGTAGATCATCGGCTTGTCGAAGATGGGCATGAGCTGCTTCGAAACGGCCATGGTGATCGGCCAGAGCCGCGATCCGGTGCCGCCGGCCAGAAGAATCCCTCGCACGGCGGGCAGCCTACTGGTGCCGGGTTTCGGGCGCATGCCCGGCAGTCCTCGGGGGCGGCGCCGGTCGTCTAGACTCCGGAACCCGTGAGGATCCTTGTTACCGGCGGAGCCGGGTTCATCGGTTCGGAGTACGTCCGCATGCTGCTGACCCCGGGCGCGGGGCCGGATCTGGCCCCGAGCGCGGTGACGGTGCTGGACAAGCTCACCTACTCGGGCAACCAGGCGAATCTGGCGCCGGTCGCCGACGACGCGCGGCTGCGCTTCGTGCACGGCGACATCTGCGACACCGCCCTGGTCGACGAGGTCGTCCGCGACCACGACGTGATCGTGCACTTCGCGGCCGAGTCGCACGTCGACCGGTCGATCGACGGCGCCGGCGTCTTCGTGACCACCAACGTGCTCGGCACCCAGACGCTGCTCGACGCCGCGCTGCGGCACGGCACCCAGCGCTTCGTGCACGTCTCGACCGACGAGGTGTACGGGTCGATCGAATCCGGCAGCTGGACCGAGGACTGGCCGCTCGCGCCGAACTCGCCGTACTCGGCCTCGAAGGCCGGATCCGACCTGCTGGCGCTGGCCTACCACCGCACCCACGGCATGGACGTGGTGGTCACCCGCTGCTCCAACAACTACGGGCACTACCAGTTCCCGGAGAAGGTCATCCCGCTGTTCGTGACCAACCTGCTCGACGGCGGCACGGTGCCCCTCTACGGCGACGGCGGCAACATCCGCGACTGGCTGCACGTGCACGACCACTGCGTCGGCATCGCGCTGGTGCAGGACAAGGGCCGGGCCGGCGAGGTCTACCACATCGGCGGCGGCACGGAGCTCACCAACAAGGAGCTGACCGGCCGGCTGCTCGAGGCGTGCGGCGCCACGTGGGACCGGGTCGTGCCGGTGACCGACCGCAAGGGCCACGACCGGCGCTACTCGCTGTCGATTGACAAGATCAGCAACGAGCTCGGGTACGCGCCGAGCGTCGACCTCGAGGCCGGGCTCGCCGCGACCGTGGCCTGGTACAAGGAGAACCGCGCGTGGTGGGAGCCGCTGAAGGCGGCCGCGGGCCGATGACCAAGGTCCTGGTGACCGGCGCCGGCGGGATGCTGGGGTCGGACCTGCTGGCGGTGCTGGCCGCCACGCCGTCGTTCACGGTCACGGCGGCCCGCCGTGCGGATCTCGATCTGACCGACCCGGCCGCGGTGGCGGCGGCGGTGCCCGGGCACGACGTGGTGATCAACGCGGCGGCCTGGACCGACGTGGACGGCGCGGAGACCGCCGAGGACGCGGCGACGCTGCTCAACGGCGGTGCGGTGGCGTCACTGGCGTCGGCCTGCGCCGCTTCCGGCGCGCGGCTCCTGCACGTGTCGACGGACTACGTGCTCTCCGGGTCGGCGTCTTCGCCCTATCCGGAGTCGGCGCCGACCGCGCCGATCAACGCCTACGGCCGCAGCAAGCTCGTCGGCGAGCAGGCGGTGCTGTCGCTGCTGCCGACGTCGGGCTACGTCGTGCGGACGGCGTGGCTCTACGGCGAGCACGGGCGCAACTTCGCGGCGACGATGCTGCGGCTGGCGGCTTCCCGCGAGACGGTCGACGTCGTCGACGACCAGCGGGGGCAGCCGACGTGGTCGCTGGCGCTGGCCCGGCAGCTCGTGGCGCTGGCGTCCTCGTCGGCGCCGGCGGGCGTCTACCACGGCACGGCCGCGGGCGAGACGACGTGGTTCGGGTTCGCCCAGGCGGTGTTCTCGCTCGCCGGGCTGGACCCGGAGCGGGTGCGGCCGACGACGAGCGCCGCGTTCGTGCGCCCGGCGGCGCGGCCCGCGTACAGCGTGCTCGGTCATGACCGGTGGGCTGCGGCGGGCCTGGCGCCGATGGCCGACTGGCGGGAGGCGCTGGCCGACGCGGTGTCGTCCGGTGCCGTCCGTGCTGGCTGACTACTGGCCCCTGGTCGACCTGCGGCTGCGGGTGGGCGCGGTCGAGCTGCGCCCGCCCTCGGACGCGGACCTGGCCGCGCTGGCCGACGTGGCCTTCGCGGGCATGCAGGAGCCGGGCACGCGGACGTTCCTGACGCCGTGGACGGACCTGCCGCCGCTCGAGCGGGCCCGGCACGTGGTGCGCGGCGTGTGGACGGACCGCGGCGACTGGACGCCGGAGGACTGGTCGCTGCGGCTGGGCGTCTTCGTCGACGGTGTCGCGGTCGGGATGCAGGGGATGTCGGCAACGTCGTTCGGCCTGCTGCGCGAGGTGCGCACCTGGTCGTGGCTCGGCCTGCCGCACCAGGGCGCCGGCCTGGGCACCACGATGCGCCAGGCGGTGCTGCACCTGGCCTTCTCGGGCTTGTCGGCCGCCTGCGCGACGACGGGGTCGTTCGTCGACAACCCCGCGCCGCTGCGGGTCTCCCGCAAGCTGGGCTACGAGGACGACGGCATCACCCGCGACCTCCTGCACGGCGAGGTGGTCGTCTCGCAGCGGCTGCGGCTCACCCGGGCCCGCTGGGAATCCCTCCCCCGGCCGCCGGTCTCGGTCACCGGGCTTTCGCCCTGCCTGCCGCTGTTCGGCGCTGTCTAGCTTCCCGGCTTTCGGTCGTACCCGTGGAATTTCGACATGTCGCCCGCGTCCCAGGCCGCGCGTAGGCCGGGTGCGGCCAGGTCCCAGTCGGGGCGGATCTCGGCGGTGGCGGCGCGCAGGTCGCGCCAGAGGTCGTCGGTGGACGGCCGGCCCCAGAACCAGTAGCCGTTGTAGACGCTGTGCACGACCAGGCCCGGCTTGAGCACCAGGGTGTGCGGGATCATCGGGTTGTTCTCGGGGTCCGTGTATTCCTGGATGTCCAGGTCCTGCTGGACGATCCGCCCGGGGTCGGACAGGAACGGCCAGTTGGCGCCGACGGACGCCCGGAACTCCTGAAGCGTGTGGTGCTCGTCGGTGGCGATCGTCGCCATCCGCGTATAGGCGACCGCGACCTTCGACTGCATCGCCGCCAGCTCCTGGTGCTGCTGGTGCTCCTTGGGGCAGTAGTGACCACGCGCCAGCGTGAGGATCATCGGGTCGTCGCCCTGCAGCTCACTGAGCTTGCGGACGGTGCCGGTGTGGTCGGGCAGGGCGTAATCCGGAAAGGTTCCGCCCGGAATGATGTCGGCACGCATGTGGGGACCCCCCTCTCCGCGTCCCAGGTTACGCAGGCCGGGGAGCCGGACCAGTGCTTTCCCCTGGGTCTGATAGGCGTTAGGTCGTGCGACAGTTCGGCCCATGGACTTCAAGCTAGAGGTGGTCGTCGTACCCGTCTCGGACGTCGACAAGGCCAAGCAGTTCTACACGGGGTTGGGTTGGCGCCTGGACGCCGACTTCAGCAGGGACCCGTCGCTGCGGGTGATCCAGGTGACCCCGCCCGGCTCCCCCGCATCGGTCATCTTCGGCACGGGCGTCTCGGCCGCGGCGCCCGGTTCGGTGGAGGGTTTGCACCTGGTGGTCGACGATGTCGAGGCGGCCCGGGCGGACCTGGTCGCGCGCGGTGTCGACGTCAGCGCGGTCTTCCACGACGCGGGCGGGGTGTTCCACCATGCGGGCACTGCCGCCCGCGTCGACGGCCCCGACCCGGAGCGCCGCAGCTACGCGTCGTTCGCGTCGTTCACGGACCCGGACGGCAACCAGTGGACGCTGCAGGAGATCACGACCCGAATCCCGGGGCGGTGACGGCGATGGATGCGCTGACGGCGCTGCTCCGCGAGGCGGAGGAACACCACGGGGCGTACGAGGCGACCGCGCCCGCCCACCACTGGTCGGACTGGTACGCGGCCTACATCGTGGCCCGCTCGACCGGCCACTCGCCGGCGGACGCCGCGGCGGCAGCCGGCCGCCACATGGCAACCCTGCCCGCCTGACCAAGCCGGCCCGGCACGGCCGACGAAGGCGCCCCCACCCCATGCGGCACGGCTTGCGGGCATGGCCGGCGAAAGCGCCCTCGCGGCCACGCCGAGCGCGGCCGGCCCGGCCGATGGCCGGCGCTGACGATCCCGGGCGTGTCCCGGCGAACCGGTCACACCGTCTAAAGCGTCCTAGGATGACGCTCTACACGAAAGGCGCCCTGTCCCCGTGCATTGGGGTCAGGGCGCCTTTCGACGTGTGGTCCGGGCTACTCCAGGTCGGCGGAGCCGGCCGAGGAGGTCGGCTTGTCCGGGCCCGGCGCCGGGGGCTTGGCGCCGCCCTCGGTGCCCTCCGCGGCCTTGTCGTCAGCGGACTCGCCGCCGTTGGCCTTGTCCGACGCCGACCCCGACGGTGCGGCGGCGGCCGCGTCGCCGTTGAGCAGGTTGGTCAGGACCGAGCCGGTCAGGCGGCGGAACGTACGACCGCGCCGGCCGCGGTCCAGGATCGCCACCTCGAGCTGGTTCGCGGCGATCGTGCGGGCCGCTCCCCCGTCGCCGCCCACGCTGCTCAGGGCCTTGACCGCCAGCTTGACCGCGTCGGACAGCGACATGTCGCTCTTGTGCGCGCCCTTGAGCACGCTCGCGATCGCCTCGGCGGACCCGCCCATCGCCATGAAGCCGGGCTCGTCGTTGACCGAGCCGTCGTAGGCCAGGCGGTAGATCTGGTCGTCGGCCGGCGTCGCGCCGACCTCGGCCACGCAGATCTCGACCTCGAACGGCTTCTGCTGGTCGCTGAAGATGGCCCCCAGCGTCTGCGCATAGGCGTTGGCCAGCGCGAGGCCCGTCACGTCGCGGCGGTCGTAGCTCAGGCCGTCGAGGTCGGCCTTGCGAACACCCGCCCGGCGCAGGTTCTCGAACTCGTTGTAGCGGCCGACCGCCGCGAAGCCGATGCGGTCGTAGATCTCGCTGATCTTGTGCAACGAGCTCGACAGATTTTCCGCGACGAACAGGATGCCGCCGGTGTAGGTCAGGGTCACCGCGCTGCGGCCGCGGGAGATGCCCTTGCGGGCCAGCTCCGAGCGGTCCCGCATGATCTGGTCGATGTTGGTGTAGAACTGCATCGCCACGGCGGCGGCTCCCTAGCGCTCGAGGTCGGACAACAACGGAACTGCCATCTCAGCCGCCCGGATTCTCCATGCGGGCCGACACGACGGCGTTGGCGATCGCCGCGGTCTCCTCGTCGGTCAACCGGTGCGTGCCCTCGGCGGTCGCCGTCATCACGACCGGGAAGATCCGGCGGGTCAGGTCGGGCCCGCCGGTGGCGGTGTCGTCGTCGGCCGCGTCGTAGAGGGCCTCGACGGCCAGCCGGGCGGCGTCCTCGATGGACTGGCCGGGGCGGAACCGCTTCTTGAGCGCGGCGTTGGCGAACAGCGAGCCCGAGCCGATCGAGTCGTAGCCGGCGCGCTCCTCGTAGGGACCGCCGGTGACGTCGTAGCTGAAGATGCGGCCGGCCCGGGCGGGGTCGGTCGCCGACAGGTCGTAGCCCGCGAACAGCGGCACGACGGCCAGGCCCTGCAGCGCGGCGCCGAGGTTGCCCCGGATCATCGCGGCCAGCCGGTTGGCCTTGCCGTCGAGCGAGAGCATCGCGCCCTCGATCTTCTCGTAGTGCTCGAGCTCAACCTGGAACAGCCGCATCAGCTCGATGCCGACGCCGGCGGTGCCGGCGATGCCGACCAGCGAGTATTCGTCGGCCGGGTGGACCTTCTCGATGTCGCGGCTGGCGATCAGGTTGCCCATCGTCGCCCGGCGGTCGCCCGCCATCACCACACCGCCGACGGCGGTGATCGCCACGATCGTGGTCGCGTGCGGTGCCATGTCAGCCGCCGTTCCGGGCGGAAGGGGCCGGCGGCCGGGCAGGAGCTCCGGGGCCACCTGGCTCAGGAACTGCGTGAACGACGAGGTGCCCGAGCTCGTGAACGCGTCGGGTAGGCGCCCGGAAGGATCGAATCCCGCTGCCACGTGGTCCCTTTCAGATGTAGGCGCCGGTCTCGGCGCTGGAGCAGACTATCTTGGGACCGGCGCGTTCGCGACGATGCGCGCCCACACGGCCCTCTTCCGCAACGGGTACGGCGCCGCGGGACAGACCCGCCGCGCCGCACCAAACCGGACCAAAGCCTACTGGCCGCCCTTTTGGACGTACCCCCTCACGAACTCCTCGGCGTTCTCTTCCAACACCGAGTCGATCTCGTCAAGCAGGTCGTCGACGTCTTCGGTGATCTCCTGCTGCCGTTCGGCCACCTCGGGGTTGGCCTCGGTGGTGACGTCCTCAACCTCTTGGTCGCGGCGGGCCTTGCCCGACTGCGACTGGCCGCCGCTGTCCCGAGTTGCCATGCGTGCCCTCCCTCAACAGGCCTCAGATGTGCCTGCGAAAAACCTACCTCGCCGATGCGACAATCCGGCCCGCCGCGCGCGATGTTTCGCGCACGGCGGACGCTTGCGGGACAATGGCAGACCCCGATGGGGTACGCACGGCGGCGCGCCCGACAGGCCGCGATCAGCCGCCGGTGATCGCCTCGAGCAGGTCCTTGGCGCTCGGGCAGCGGTCGAAGAGGGCACCCACGTGCTTCTTCGTGCCGCGCTCCGGCTCCATCATGGGCACCCGCACCAGCGACTCGCGCCCGACGTCGAAGATCACGGAATCCCAGGACGCGGCGACCACCTCGGACGGATACTGCGCGAGGCACCGGCCGCGGAAGTAGGCCCGGGTGTCCTCGGGCGGCTCCACCATGGCCGTACGCGTCTCCTCGTCGGTCAGCAGCGTCTTCATCGCGCCGCGCGCCACCAGCCGGTGGTAGAGGCCCTTCTCGGGGCGGACGTCGCTGTACTGCAGGTCGATGAGCTGCAGCTTGGGCGAGGCCCAGGCCAGGTTCTCGCGGTCGCGGTAGCCCTCGAGCAGCCGCAGCTTGGCCACCCAGTCGAGCTCGTCCTGTGCGGACATCGGGTCGCGCCCGAGCTTGTCGAGGATGCGCTCCCAGTGCTCGAGCACCTGCGCGGTGTCGGCGTCGACGTCGGTGCCGTAGCGGTCGTCGACGAACGCCTTGGCCCGCTCGAAGTAGGCCCACTGCAGGTCGAGCGCGGTGAGCCGGCGCCCGTCGCGCAGCCGCATGCGGTGCGTCAGCGTCGTGTCGTGACTCACCGACTTGAGCTCGGCCACCGGGTCGGCGATGCCGAGGTCGGGGGTGAGCACCTTCTCCTCGATCATCGTGAGCACGAGCGAGGTGGTGCCCACCTTGAGGAACGTCGAGATCTCCGACAGGTTGGCGTCGCCGATGATCACGTGCAGGCGACGGTATTTGTCGGCGTCGGAGTGCGGCTCGTCACGGGTGTTGATGATCGGCCGCTTCAGCGTCGTCTCCAGGCCGACCTCGACCTCGAAGAAGTCGGCGCGCTGGGTGAGCTGGTAGCCGGGCTGCGAGCCGTCCTGGCCGATGCCGACCCGGCCGGCGCCCGTGAAGACCTGGCGCGTCACGAAGAACGGGGTCAGGTAGGCGACGATGTCGGCGAACGGGGTCTGCCGCTTCATCAGGTAGTTCTCGTGGGCGCCGTAGCTCGCGCCCTTGTTGTCGGTGTTGTGCTTGTAGAGGTGGATCGGGTGGGTGCCGGGGATCGTCGCCGCCCGCCGGGACGCCTCGGCCATGACCCGCTCGCCGGCCTTGTCCCAACGGACGAGGTCCATCGGGTTGGTCACCTCGGGCGTGGAGTATTCGGGGTGCGCGTGGTCGACGTACAACCGGGCGCCGTTGGTCAGGATGACGTTGGCCAGCCCGAGATCTTCGTCGGCGAGCGCCTCGGCGGGGTCGTAGGCGGCACCCGAGTAGGTGAAGCCGCGGGCGTCCCGCAGGGGCGACTCCTCCTCGTAGTCCCAGCGCGCCCGGCCACCGCGGGTCAGCTCGGGGCGGGCCCCGTAGGCATTGACGACCTGCGACGACGTCACCATCGGGTTGGCTCCGGCCTGGCCCGGCACCGAGATCCCGTATTCGACTTCGGTGCCCATGATTCGCCGTACCGTCACGTCGCCACCTCGTTCCGCTGCCCCATGACGTCAAAGCGTAGTCCGACCGGACCCCTGACGGCCCCCGGGCCGCGTGCGAACTTGTCCGGTTCGGCGGTCAGAGCCGCTCAGAACCGCTCGTAGTACCAGTCTGTCGCGTCCTCGGCGCGCGCCGGCCGCTTGATCCGGACGGGCTCGCCCAGACCGGTCAGCTCGATCTCGGTGCGCAGCGCCCCGGTCGCGGTCTCTGCCGTGTACGAGAGCGCCGTCAGCCGGCCCTGGGCGTCCAGTGTCGCCTCGTACGGCATGGCGGAGGCGTTCCTGGCCACCCGGCCCAGCGCCGCCAACTGGGACCGCGCCGTGCCACTGGCGTTCTGCGCGGCCAGGCCGAGGTCGGCGACACCCGCGTAGCGGCCGGCGTCGCGCTGCTCGGCCGTCACCACCCCACCGAGGATGCCGACGTGCCGCGCCACGTCCGTCGCGTCGCGCAGGGTGCTCGTGGGCCGCAGCTTCGACACCTGGAGACGCACCAGGGGCTCGTCCTTGAGGTAGGTCATGTGGGCGAACATGTCCCTGCCCACCTGCACGACCTCCATCTCCACCGGTTGCTTCATCGCGACCCGCACGGTCTTGGCGGTGAGGTCGACGGAGGCGGTGAGGTCGACGGTCAACTGCTGCCGTTCACCCGAGGTCCGGACGGTCATCGTGAACGTCCCGGCGTCGTGGTTGCGCTGGAACGAGCCCTTGACCGCCTCGACGAACGCGCGGGTGTCGGCGGTCGGCGAGGGCGAGGCCGTCGGGGGCGGGCGGGCCGGCCGCCGACGCGCCGCAGCCGGCGACGAACAGGGAGCCCACGAGGACGAGGACGGACATGGATCGAAGCATGGCGGTCACAGCGCTCCGTGCGGTTGGGCGGTCGTGGCTCAGAAGAAGGCGTACTGCTCCTCCGTCGCGTCCGCCACGTCGGCCGCCGGGGGCTTGGCGATCGTCACCGGCTTGCCCAGGTCGGCCAGCTTGATCTCGGAGAGCATCTCGCCCTGCGCGAGCTCGACCGTGTAGGAGAGCTCCGTCAGCCGGCCCTGGTCGTCGATCGTCGCCTTGTAGGGCACCGCCGTGGCGTTCTTGGCCAACCGGCTCACCGGCTCCATCTGGGCCTTCGCGCCGTCGGGCGCGGCCTCGACGGCCTTCTTGAGGTCGGCGGTGCCCTCGTAGGTGACCGTGCCCGCCGCGGAGTCCCGCTTCTCGGCCGTGACGACCCCGCCGAGGATGCCGGAGTGCTGCGTCAGGTCCAGCGACTGGCGCAGGGAGCTGGTCGAGTTGAGCTTGTCGACGTCGAGCCGCACCCAGGGCTTGGAGCCGAGGTCCGGTGCCTTGATGAACAGCTCCTTGCCCAGCTTGACCATCTCCATGTCCACCGGGCCGCCCATCGTGAGCCGCATGCTCTCGGCTGCGAGGTCGGCCGACGCGGTCATGTCGACGCTCTGCTGCGGGCCCGCCGAGATCGTGGCGGTCATGGCGAACGTCTTCGCCTCGAAGGCGCGGGCGAACGACTCCTTGACCACGGTCACGGAGTCGCGGGAGTCGGCGGTCGGCGACGGCGAGGCCGCCGTCGACGGGGATGCGGCCGGGTCGTTGGACGGCGTGTCGCAGCCGGCGAGGAACAGGGCGGCCGCCAGGGCGAGAACAGGAAGGGATCGACGCACCCGGACACCCTACCGATGTTGATCTTTACGCGCTGCCCCGGCCGGTCAGAGGTACATAGCGATCAGGGGTGGGGCCGACCGGCCCCACCCCTGATCTATGGATCTTGTTACAGGTACTGACCGGTGTTGCTGGCCGTCTCGATGGAGCGGCCGGCCTCCGTGCCCTTGCCGCCGGAGACGAGCGTGCGGATGTAGACGATCCGCTCGCCCTTCTTGCCGGAGATGCGGGCCCAGTCGTCGGGGTTGGTCGTGTTGGGCAGGTCCTCGTTCTCGCGGAACTCGTCGACGCAGGCGTCGAGCAGGTGCTGCAGGCGCATGCCCTTGCGGCCCGAGGCGAGGAACTCCTTGATCGCCATCTTCTTGCCCCGGTCGACGATGTTCTGGATCATCGCGCCGGAGTTGAAGTCCTTGAAGTAGAGGACCTCCTTGTCACCGTTGGCATAGGTGACCTCGAGGAACCTGTTCTCCTCGGACTCCGAGTACATCCGGAGCACGACCGCCTCGATCATCGCCTCGACCGTGGCGTTGGCGTCGCCGCCGTGCTCGGTCAGGTCGTCGCCGTGCAGCGGCAGGCCGGCCAGAATGTATTTGCTGAAGATGTCCTTGGCCGCCTCGGCGTCCGGACGCTCGATCTTGATCTTCACGTCGAGCCGGCCCGGCCGCAGGATCGCGGGGTCGATCATGTCCTCGCGGTTGGACGCGCCGATCACGATGACGTTCTCGAGCCCCTCGACGCCGTCGATCTCCGACAGCAGCTGCGGGACGATCGTGTTCTCGACGTCGGACGAGACGCCGGAGCCGCGGGTGCGGAACACCGAGTCCATCTCGTCGAAGAACACGATGACGGGCGTGCCCTCGCTGGCCTTCTCACGGGCCCGCTGGAAGACCAGGCGGATGTGCCGCTCGGTCTCACCGACGTATTTGTTCAGCAGCTCCGGACCCTTGATGTTGAGGAAGTAGCTGGTGTGCTTCTCCTCGCCACGCCGCTCGGCGATCTTCTTCGCCAACGAGTTGGCGACCGCCTTGGCGATCAGGGTCTTGCCGCAGCCGGGCGGACCGTAGAGCAGGATGCCCTTCGGCGGCCGCAGCTGGTGCTCGCGGAACAGGTCGGCGTGCAGGAACGGCAGCTCCACCGCGTCCCGGATCGCCTCGATCTGGGTGTGCAGGCCACCGATGTCCTCGTAGCCGACGTCGGGGACCTCCTCGAGGACGAGCTCCTCGACCTCGCTCTTGGGGATCCGCTCGTAGGCGTACGCCGACCGGGGCTCGATCATCAGCGAGTCGCCGCTGCGCAGCGCCGATCCGATCAGGGCCTCGGCGAGGTGCACGATGCGCTCCTCGTCGGCGTGCGAGATCACCAGTGCGCGGTCGCCCGGCCCACCGGTGGGGTTGTCGAGCACCTCCTTGAGCATCACGACCTCACCGACCCGCTCGTAGCCGAACGCGTCGACCACGTTGAGCGCGTCGTTGAGCAGGACCTCCTGGCCGCGCTTGAGCTCTTCGGTGTCGATCGAGGGAGACACGGCCACGCGCAACTTGCGACCGCCGGTGAACACGTCCACCGTGCCGTCGTCGTGGCGGGTCAGGAAGACGCCATAACCGCTCGGCGGCTGTGCCAGGCGGTCGATCTCTTCCTTGAGTGTGACGATCTGGGCCCGAGCCTCTTTGAGGGTCGTGACGAGCCGCTCGTTGTTTTCGGACACTCGGGCCAGCTGCGCCTGCGTTGCCGCGAGCCGCTCCTCGAGCTGACGGACGTGTCGGGGGCTCTCCGTGAGCCTGCGCCGCACCAGAGCGAGTTCCTCTTGAAGGAACGCGACCTGGGTGGAGAGATCGTGGGTCTCCTTCTCCCACCGTGCGGCGCGCGCATCCGCGTCGTCGCTGCGTGCCACGTCCCACCTCCCCGGGGGGCTAAAAACGTTCTGTCATAACACTAACCGGTCCGACGACGATTTAGACCCAGGCAACACCCTCGTCACCGACTCTTGATCTCGTCCGGTTTGGCGTTGGTCACTCACGAACGGGTCGGAAAAGCTTCGTCGGGTACGGTCATGAACGTACGAACGTAGCTCGTGGGAGGCCCAGTGACGACTCGGACCGAGACTGATCAGTTACGCGTCTGGGTGGACCAGGACCTGTGCACGGGCGACGGGCTGTGCGTCCAGTACGCGCCGGACGTCTTCGAGTTCGACATCGACGGCCTGGCGTACGTCAAGGACGCGTCGGGAGAGCTCCAGGTGTCCCCCGGTGTCCGGGTTGACGTGCCCGAACACCTGCGGCTGGACGTGCTGGACTCGGCCAAGGACTGCCCCGGCGAGTGCATCCACGTGATGCGCGGCGACTCCGACGAAGAGGTCGCCGGGCCGGCCGCGCCCGTCGAATAAATCGGGCCGCCGTCTCACAAAGTGGGACGGCCGACCAGGGACGCGACGAGCCGGGCGAAGTCCTCGAGGCGGGCGATCTGCCCCGCTCCCCCGTCGTCGAGCGTCTTGCCGAAGCGCAGCGCGTCGTGCCGCGGCACGTGGGTGCCCTCCTCGGCGGCGCCGGCCTCGTCCATGGAGCTGAGCAGCAGGTACACGTCGATCGAGTCGGTCCGCGCCTGCCCGCTCGGCGACCGGGACAGCCGCCGGCGGCAGCCGACCTCGGTGACCGTCGACAGCGGCACCACCCGCAACGAGGACGTCATCGAGCC
Source organism: Asanoa siamensis (assembly GCF_016862555.1). Classification (GTDB taxonomy): domain Bacteria; phylum Actinomycetota; class Actinomycetes; order Mycobacteriales; family Micromonosporaceae; genus Asanoa; species Asanoa siamensis. The sequence goes on from NZ_BONE01000052.1 coordinate 54,909, forward strand.
GGCCGGCCCGTCAGTGGGTGGGACGTCCTCGCCGTGCCAGAGGATCAGCCGGCTGCCGTCGCAGACCACGACCTCCTGCCACACGCCGTTGACCTCGTTGACGAAGCGCTCCAGCGTGAAGCAGACGACCGTGGCGCCGTTCAGGACACCGCCCAGGGCCTCCAGCGCGACGTCGGGGTCGCGCAGGTAGGCCCGGGCGGCGGAGTCCAGGTCGGGATAGGGCGACCAGTCCGGGAAGACGGCGGGCAGGTCGTTGCCGCCGCCGAACGAGGGCCGGCTCATCTCGGCTCGTCCCCGGGCCCGGGCGTGTCGCCGTCGGGTTCGGGTGCGCGGTTGGCCGCCTTGCGCAGCGCGTACGCCTCGGCGCCCTTGGAAGGTTTGCGCCGCCGCGGCGGGGCGATGACGCCCGGTGCGAGCTTGCGGGCCGAGACCAGGAAGGCCGTGTGGGCGATCATGCGGTGGTCGGGGCGGACCGCCAGGCCCTCGGCGTGCCAGTCCCGGACGAGCGACTCCCAGGCCCGCGGCTCGGTGAAGCCGCCCTTCTCGCGCAGCGCCTCGACGAGGTCGGAGAGCTGGGTGGTGGTCGCGACGTAGCCGATGAACACGCCGCCCGGCACGAGCGCCCGGGAGATCAGGTCGACCGCGTCCCAGGGCGCGAGCAGGTCGAGGATGATCCGGTCGAAGCCGGTCTCGGTGGTGCTCAGCACGTCGCCGGTGCGCAGGGTCCAGGCCGGGTGCGGACCGCCGAAGAACGCCTCGACGTTCTTGCGGGCGATGGCGGCGAAGTCCTCGCGGATCTCGTACGAGATGAGGTCGCCGGACGGGCCGACGGCCCGCAGCAGCCAACTCGCCAGGGCACCCGAGCCGGCGCCGGCCTCCAGCACCCGGGCGCCGGGGAAGATGTCGCCCATCGTGACGATCTGGCCGGCGTCCTTCGGGTAGATCACCTGGGCGCCGCGCGGCATGGACAGCACGTAGTCGGAGAGCAGCGGGCGCAGGGCGAGATATTCGGTGCCGCCGGCGGAGCGTACGACCGAGCCGTCGGGCAGGCCGATGATCTGGTCGTGGGCGAGCGCGCCGCGGTGCGTGTGGAACTCGCGGCCCGCCTCCAGGGTGACGGTGTGCATGCGACCCTTGGGGTCGGTGAGCTGGACCCGTTCGCCGATCCGGAACGGCCCGCGGTTGGCGGGGGTCGTCTCGGGCTCGGTCTGTGCGGTGGTGGTCGGGTTCACGTCCTCGTCTTTCCGTTGGGTTCCAGCAGCTGCGCCAGATCGGAGAGGCGCAGCACACCGACCACATCTTCGCCCGAAGTCACCAGATACTGCGAGCCCGGGTTCTGCTGGACCGTACTGATCACCTGATCGCCGCTCGTGCCGACCGGGATCGTGGGCACGCCGTCGATGCCCCGCGCCACGGTGTCGACCGAGACCCAGGGGCGGCGCTCCAGCGGGACGGCCTCGACCGCCGCCCGCTCGACCAGCCCGACCAGGCGGCCCGCCGAGTCGACGGTGGCCAGCGGGGCGTCCTGCCAGCCGGCGGCCAGCGCGAGCCGCTGCGCCTCGGCCAGCGGGGTGCCGCTGTGCACCCGGAAGACCGGGCGGGCGAGGCGGGCCAGGTCGATCAGCGGGAACCGGCGGCTGATCCGCGCGAACCGGATGCTCTGCCCGGCGCCCTGCCACAGGGTCAGCGCGATCAGGAGCATGAAGACCAGCCCGAAGAGGGACAGGATGTCGTAGTACGCCAGCGCGGCGACCGCGACGGCCACCGCGACCGCGAGGCCGCGGCCGACCCAGCCGGCCACCTCGGTGCCGACGTGGCGGTCCTTGGTGAACCACCACACCACGGCGCGCAGGGCCCGGCCGCCGTCCAGCGGCAGGCCGGGCAACACGTTGAAGATCGCGACGACGACGTTGCTGAACGCCACCTGAAAGCTCAGCTCGTTCCAGAGGGTGCCGTCGGGCAGGGCCAGCGTGAGGCCGACCGCGGCGCCGCCCAGGACCAGCGAGACCGCCGGGCCGGCCAGGGAGACCAGCAGGTCGACCCGCGGGTTGGGCGCGTCGCGGTCCATCTCCGTGTAGCCGCCGAGCAGCTCCAGGGTGATGCCTTTCACGCCGATGCCGAAGCGGCGGGCGGTGATCGCGTGGCCGAGCTCGTGCAGGAGCACGGAGGCCAGCAGGCAGACGACGAAGCCGAAACCGACCAGGTAGCCGGCGCCGGGGTGCAGGTCGAGCTGCTGGCGCACGAAGTTGCCGTAGAGCAGGGTGATCAGGCCCGCGAGCAGGAGGACGGAGGGATTGAGGTAGAGCGGGACACCCCAGAGGCGGCCGACCACCAGCCCGGGGCGTCGCTCGGGCCGATCGTTACCGCTCGCGTTGTCTGCCATCGGATCGATCGTATCGACACGACCCACCCACGCGGATTCGTCGTACCCCTCCTTTAGCGTCTTGGGCATGACGACGCAGGCTGTGTCCGCCGAGCCGCACGACGAGGCGCCGGTTTATCCCTCGCTGTCCCCGTCGCGTGCGGCCGATTTCAAGACCTGCCCGCTGCTCTACCGGTTCCGCACGATCGACCGGCTACCCGAGACGCCGACCCCCGACCAGGCCCGGGGCACGCTGGTGCACGCGGTGCTGGAGCGACTGTTCGACCTGCCGGCGGCCGGGCGCACGGCGGAGGCGGCCGCGGGCCTGGTGGCGCCCGAGTGGGAGCGGATGGTCGGCGAGGTGCCGGAGCTGGCCGAGCTGTTCTCCGGTGACGCGCCTGAGTTGATCTCCGACCCGGCGGTCGACGTGCGGCGGCCCTGGAGCGTCGACGACTTCCTGGCCTCGGCGCGGGGGCTGCTGTCCGGCTATTTCACCGTGGAGGACCCGCGGCGGCTCGAGCCGGCCGAGCGGGAGAGCCTGATCAGCGCCGTGGTCGACGACCAGCTGCTGATCCGGGGCTACATCGACCGGCTCGACGTGTCGCCCGACGGGGCGCTGCGGGTGGTCGACTACAAGACGGGCGGGGCGCCGCGGGAGGCCTTCGAGGCCCGGGCGCTGTTCCAGCTCAAGTTCTACGCCCTGGTGCTCTGGCGCACCCGGGGCGTGGTGCCGCGGGTGCTCCGGCTGCTCTACCTGAAGGACCAGGAGGTCTGCGACTACTCCCCCGACGCCGACGAGCTGGCCCGCTTCGAACGCACGCTGGTGGCGCTGTGGCGCGCGATCGAACGCGCGACGGAGGCCAAGGAGTTCCGGCCGACACCGAGCCGACTATGCGGGTGGTGCGCCCACCAGTCGGTGTGCCCGAGCTTCGGCGGCACGCCGCCGCCGTTCCCGGCACCCCGGCCGCGCACCGCGCAGCCGGTCGAGGTGGTCACCCCGGGGGCCGACGACTAGCCCCGCGCGGCCGTGTGCGGCAAATGCGAAGTTGGTTCGCAATGGACGGTTGCTGGATAGCCTGAGCGGAGTTGGTCACCGGCAGGCGGGGGTCCAGATGGCCAGGTGCGTCCCAGCTCGGCTCCGGCGCACGTCGGCCCTGGTGGCCGCGTCGCTCGCGGCGGTCCTCGCGGGCGGCGGCGCGGCGGCTTCCGACGGGCCACCGGAGCCGGCGCCCGGGTTCGCGTGGACGGGCTGCGAGGGGCTCGGCTCGCAGTTCCAGTGTGCGCGGGTGCCCGTTCCGCTGGACTGGTCCGAGCCCGACGGTGAGCAGATCGAGCTGGCGGTGATCCGGCACCTCGCGAGCAAACCCGACGAGCGGATCGGGTCGATGTTCCTCGACCCGGGCGGCCCGGGCCAGAGCGGGGTCGGCCTGGTCCGCGACGGCGGCGACGACCTCGACGCCTGGGGTGGCGGCCGCTTCGACCTGATCGGCTGGGACCCGCGGGGCACCAACGACAGCACGCGGGTGCGGTGCTTCACGAGCCCGGAGGCGCAGGAGGAGTTCTGGGCGGGGGTGACGGTCCCGTCGACGCGGGCCGAGTCCGAGGCCTACGCGGCCCGCGCCGCCGACCTGGCGCGGCGGTGCGGCGAGGTGAGCGGCGACCTGCTGTCGCACATCACCACCGCGGACACGGCCCGCGACCTCGACCACCTCCGCGCGCTGTCCGGCGACGAGAAGATCACCTACGTCGGGCTGTCGTACGGGACGATGATCGGCCAGACCTACGTCAACCTGTTCCCGGACAGGGTGCGGGCGCTGCTCTTCGACGGCATGGTCGACGCAGTCGACCAGACCACCAGCATCGAGACCAACGTCGCCAACGCCGTCTCGGCGGCCGACGAGGTGTTCGCGCAGTTCGTCCAGCAGTGCCAGCAGGCCGCGCCGGGTGCGTGCGCCCTGGCGGGCCACGACGAGCCGGTGGCGCGGCGGGTGGC